>NZ_JMKP01000004.1:70501-145720 GCF_000685805.1 Psychrobacter phenylpyruvicus DSM 7000 = NBRC 102152
AATCACGTCAAAATCTTGTCATAAAAAAAGCCCCTCTGGTGAGGGGCTTGATTTTATTACTAATATTTGGTGGAGATGGCGGGAGTTGAACCCGCTACGAGCTTATACAGTCTGACGCAATCCGACAAGAAGCCTTGAAACATAAGGCTTTTGATTTTTGGTTGTCAGATTACATCGGACTGTTTGACGTGATAGCACGTCAAAAATCACGTCAAAGAATTATCTACCTTAAGTTTTGATGTCTTAATTTGATAAGGTTCGTTTGCTGTAAAATCGATTTCAATAGGGTGACCAAAGATATTTGCTTGATGCGCATTATTACTGAGCGTCGCATGATGCAAATTTGCATTTGACTTGTATTCATCGAACGCTTTTAAGAAAAATGGAGAAACTATTATTTTGTCTATTCGATAAATATTAGTGTCAATATAAAGTAACGCTCGACGCAGGTTATTTATATGTCGTTCATGATCGGTTAGCATATTAATCCGTCCTAAGCTTACTCATCTCAATTTTATTCTTATCACCATGAATCCAGCGGCCGTATCTTTTCATAAGCATCTGAATACTGTGGCCTAGTTGATTAGCAACAAATACTGGATTCACTCCGTCCATCAACAGCATAGTAGCATAGGTGTGCCTGGCGTTATATGCTGGACGCTTTCTAATGCGACACGCTTCCATAGCTCTAGTGATTCTTAGTCGTGGCGGTTTTTCATTAAAAAATGGCTGGCTAGTCTCAGGGCATATCATCACATAATCATTATCAAGCTTTAGTGCTTGTAGTGCTTCAAACGCTACCTTGCTTCTGTCATTCAGATATACTTCGCGTACTGTATGAGTTTTAGTGACGCTTTTCTCAACACCGCGCACCCTCGTTTTATTGATGATAATAGACCCATTAAACCAGTCTATATCTGACCATCTCAGAGCAAGCAATTCACTGGGTCGGCACCCCGTCCAAAACGCCACCTCAAAATACCAATAATAAAAATGCTCATCACCATCAAGATTCTTATCAAGCCAGGTCAGTAGCGCATTCATCTCATCTCTGTTGAATGGATCCGGCAACCCCGTCTGCACTTTCTTGTTATTGATATCAGACATAGGGTTATAGCTTTGGTCAATCAACTTCATTTCAACCGCTTTATCAAAAACTCCGCGAAGTGGTACCAAGCAATTATTTAAGGTCTTATCAGTTTTAAAACCCCTGTCGGCAATAGCATCTTTAATCTGGTCACTGGTGATTTCATCAATACGAGATAAGGCAAAGTAGGGCATCCAGTGCTTATTGAGAGCTGATAAGTAATCTTTCTTAGAGTCAGTATTGGCTTCGCAGTGCTTAAGATACTTTTGTGCGACTTCTTGAAAAAGAACGCCGCTAGTAACTATCGATTCAGCTTGATAACCCTTGGCGGCATTGATGTCGGCATCGGTTAAGATGCCCCATTCGGCTTTTGTTGCTAATTCAGCTCTAATTTTAGAGGCTGCAGCGATACCTTCCGCAGTCGGCGGGTGTGGGAGCGTGATGTTGTACCGCTGTTTGCGTCGCTCAAAGTAGATTTGGATGCTGCCGGTGCGGATTCGCACTCCTGTAGGCAGTTTTTTGCTTGTTGATTTAGCCATTTGTTAAATCCAGTTACTGAGTAATAGATTCGATTGTCAACTTTAACCCAGACTTCACCTTGCTTCCAACTATCTTTTCGTAAATCATAAAACCGACTTCTGGGTATGCCGGTCAGCTCTTCGAACTTTGGGGCGCTCACCCAGTCAATCTCGACTACAGCGACATGATCATCTGACATCTTTAAACCCTCCGTTTATTTCATCAATTGAGTAAACCCACGGTGCCATGTTGTCCTCATAGTGTTCGTTAACAAATTCTTTGGCGCTATCAATACAAGTAAATCCACCGCAATGGTCAGTATGGTTATCTGATAGGCGGGTTTTTTTAACTAAATACTTACCATTAACGTCATCCAATATCACATATAAGTGAGTAGGGCCTTTAGCAACAATGCGAGTATCATCAAAAGGATGTGCATTCTGATAATGCCATTGTAGAGGCCTGACTGGCAGTTGATCTCGCTGGCGTCTACTGAGCACACCAGCTGTTTGAATCATCGACTCTCTAACTAAATTCATGCTAATACTCCAAACATATCTAATTGATCATCTGCCTTTGCAGGTTTAGCGCTTCGCTTAGCTGGCGCTAAATCCCTGCAGAAATTCTCTCTGCAATACTCAAACACGTCAGCAACCGTTGTACTGCTATCCATGATTTCAGCTATTTGTTTGCTACTTAGATGTAACACGCTCTCTAAAGCAATGCCATTTTTATATACACTCATAAAAGCAAAACGACTGCCAAGAAATAGCATCACCTTTTCATGTTCATACTTGCTAATAGTGCGTTTAAACCAAACAGCCTTTTCCCATTGCTGGCCAATATTTGAATAATGGCTTTTTTCTGATTCGCATTTGTATTTATTCACTTGCACATCTATCCTTTTTTCACAAAACTAAATCCTACACACATCGCAAACGCCTCATCTGTGTATTTGCTAATGCCAAGTTCATACAGAGCCAGTTTCGCTTTTCCGTAAGGGCCGCCTAATACATATAATCCCTTTTCATCTGCATGCACTTCGACTTTTTGCCCAACTTCAAAATCACTAAACATTGCGGCCTCACATTCGATTAAGTCGCCTGCTTTAATTTTGTTTTTCATATCAATCTTCCTTAAACAAAGCTAAGCTACTGTTAACAGCTCGGCTGGCTCGACTGACTAGCTCCTTTAGACGCTCTTCGTTGCCGGCCATACTCGCAAGCTCTTGTTCGAGCGCACAAACCCTAAACTCTAGCTCATCTATCTCATAAGATAGATCATGATTTTCATCTTGTAATTTTCTGAGTTGTCCGGACTCTTCAGGATTTAAGTTTCGCTCTAAGCGGCAGGCAAGGGCATATGCTAGTGAGTCATAACCTTCATCTAATGCGAGTGCTATCAATTCAAATTCAGATGCATTAGCGAATCGGCGGTTGGTTAATAGGTCCATTTATACCTCCTCAGTTTGAGGGCAATCATTTACCTTGGTGAGCTTTTTATACACTTCAGATTCGAGCACCCAACCAGCTTTTCTTCCGCGCTCATAGTTAACAGATACCACCTCATTTACTATGTGTGATTTCTTGAGAGCCAGTGCAACCATTCTTAAGGTAACAACTCTTGAGTGCCTAGCAGTGTATTCATCAACTCGCACAAGCTGGCCCTCTGATATTCTCTGTGCAATCTCTGCAATCGTTTGGTGATATATTTGATGGCTAGATAAGTTATTGGTTGGTTCTAGGCGTTTGCGAACAGCTTCAGCATTCTTTTTGGTCAAAAGCCTTTCATTTAGCGCACTCTCAGCAATCCAACCAAGGTTTCGCTTGGTTTCAGTTCTTAGAGTAACGATCTCAAAGCCTTTTGATCTTAAATCTGCGGCTATTCGCGATAGGATGCAACTCATTGTTGATGTGGCATAAACGCCTTTATAATCAGTTGCTTTAACTAATTCCCCATTAAAAAATCTACTTTTAACCTGGCTAATCAAGTTAGTGTAATGCTCGTCTGAAAAATCAATATCACGAGCCTTTTTCTTTGGAAGATTACCAGCCTCCTTAACGATTGCCTCATGCACATCACGTGCCCGTTTTTTGTTTTTAATTTGCCTCTTTTGAATTTCCTTGGTGTTTACATTATTAAAATAAGAATCATCTTTCACTAAATTATCAGGGAGCGATTCGACTCTCCCATTCTCTTTTAGCCATTCTTCGACCACATCCACTGGTGTACCTTGATTGGCTTTAACAGCTGATAAATTTGTTTGTATTAGCATTATTTTCTCCAACCCTAGATGATAGGTAGCATCAGCAAAGCCAATGCTATCGTTAGTCTTTTAACCCTCAGCACCAATTTCTTCAGCGATCATGTCTAGCGTGTCGCTAAGTAGATGTAAATCAGGCTGTGCCAAGTCACCAGACTTGTCCAAGATCACACCGCGCATACGCTCAATATCGTCTAATGACTGGCATGATTTGATGTTATTCATAAGATTGGCGTACTCAAGCTCCAGCTTTTTATCTTTCCAAGTTTTACGTAGAGCTGCCAAGTCATCATTTTTGATGTTGATATCTGCATTTTCAGACATGGCTTTAATTTCTTTGCCGATACCATTAATTTGCTCTAAGTTTTCAGCTTGGGCAATGAAGTTAATTAATTGAGTGGTATCAAAATACTCAATAGCCGGCGCTTCAACTGTTGCCGCCTTTGCTTTGACACGCTCGAGTAGGGCAGAGGCACCGGCGTTTTTGGTCTTAACCGGCTTGGCTGGAGTAACGTCAATCGCACGGTCTTTCTCTTCTTCAGTGATGCCAAAGCCACTTAGCACGTCAGCGAACTTATCACGTAGAGCGTAAGCACGTGCGCGGTTTTTCATCATGCGCTTGGGGTATTGAGTCCAGGGACCCTGTTTACCAGCCAACCCTGCTTTTTTAGCGTCTTGCATACTAAAAGTTACGCTGTGTGGCTCTTGACCAATACGCTTAACAGTGACCGTTGCATATTCATCTGTAACTTCTTCAGTGATATCTTCAAGCATCCCTGAGCTTTGGCAGATAGCTACAACTGCGTCACCCCAGATGGTAGGACGGCCATTAACTACAGCGATATTTTGCAGTGATTGCAGGGGCTTTAAGCCAATCTCGCTACCCATTTGCATGGCGATTAAAATATCAGCCGGTTTACCTTTGAAGTTCTTGGGCACCATTTCAGATGCTGCTAGCATTTCGCTAAACTGCCAGGCTTCTTGATAGTTTTGAGGATTGATAAAACCAGATGATTGAGTTTGTTGAGGTAAGTTATTCATTGTTTTATTCCTTATTTAATGATTATTTGATTCGCATCACACGGCTGGCTGACTGTTTGACGTACTTGGCAGCAAGTTCAGGCATATCTTTTTTAAAGCTATTGCTATCAAATCGGTTGCTGACCTGAGCCTTATAGGTCACTGCAATATCACCATCGATTGCCAGTGCTTCATTGTCACCAATCGTGCAAATAAGCTTGGTTTGAGCAGCTTCAATCTGCTTTTTAAGTAGCTTTTCAGCTTCTTTAAGCTCAACGTATTCGTTAAAGACTTCGACCGCTTCGTCCTCTATTGATACATCAAGTACCGCATCTGGCGTATGCTTTGGATATTTGTCTTTGGCGTTCTGTAGAGTAGTCGCTTCAGGTGCCACCCCAGCCAAAACATTGTTAACCCAAAAGTCTTCGGCCACTTCAAACAACACATCGATTAATTCTTGATTGCGCTCGATGCGATACTGACGGTACTTGTTACCACCGATTAACACAGCCATGTAGCAAACTTGGGTATCAGTCACGCCCATATACCACTGAGCCTGGCACATGTATTGGTCAGGGACTTGATCCGACTCTTCATCACCCCAGTCTTTAGCGACGTACTCAGATGCAGTCTTAATCTCTAAGATAGTATCGGTAGTAAGCTTGCCATCTTTAAATCTAACGTTGCCGCTAATCTCTGGATTGATAACAGCGCGGTCAATGTTGGCCACTGCAAATTTATGGACAGGATGACGCATCATGAAGTTAACGTTTTGGGTTTTAAGGTCGTTGCGCTTGGCAAACTCAGTAGCGACTACTGGTTCTAAGGTGGTGCCCCAGTAAGCAGGTTCGCCGGCGGTATCTTCAACTGGCTGCGTTTTACTGATATAAACATCGTAAGCGGTAGCGTAGGGGTTAACACCCATAATTGCGCTGATATCACTGCCACCAATACCGGTTTGACGAGCCGTTAACCATTCTTCACGGCTCATGTTTTTGGTGCTAAGCGCAAGGTTTGATGCGTACTTTTTAAAGCTTTCTAAGATTGCTAAATTACTCATAATCTCTTGCCTCCATTAAGGACATTTCATAATCGTAGTTATCAATGTACTGCTGCTGATTACTTTGTTCTTTGTCTAGCGCAAGCAGCGCTACATGGGTTGAGCAGCCACCTACAATGGCTGCTAATAGGGCTGCAGCTAATGCCTTCATCATGCGCCCACCTCGCTAACTTCAACGACTTCCTGAAAATCTACCCAGCGCTTTAAGCTATGAATGATGTGACCGCGTGCTTGCATGACCGTTTCACCATAGACGTATTCAGTAATGTACGTCCCTTCGTCGATGTAGCTGACTCGATATAGCTTTTCCACTACCATCCCCTTAACCGTATAAAAAATCAGAATTTGTGAAACCAAGTGAGCTCATACTGTCACGCTCTTCATAAGGCTCTTCACCCCATAGCATTGGCTCGATTTGGTCACGCATGATGTTGAAAATCTCGTCAGTGATTTCGAACTGCATTGGCTCTTCACCGTCTTTTAACGCTTCGATAACTTCTAGGCCTTTTACATTGCCGTGTTCGTCTGAGACAAAGGCCACCTTGATGAGGTCCAAGCCTTGCTCAAAGAAGAAGAAACCAGTCTTCTTGCGATAACCTTCGTTAATTTCGTAGTCATAGCCCGTGTCTAACTTGAGTTTTTCTAAAATTGCTGTCATAATATTTTTACTCCTTTGAGTAAGCCCCTTTGATTTCCAGTCGAGAGGGGCTTTTTAATGTCTAAAAAATGTCTAACTAGATCGTTGAATGTCTAGCTATCCAATGATGTTGTTAACAAACTCAACACAGTTTGCAAAAGTATCTGAGTAAATCATTTCGTTTTGCTCAAGACACCAAACCTCGCCACGATGATTAACAACATAATTGCCTTTCTGATACGTTTTGCTCATGCCTATCTCCTTTGGTTAACACACAACAGCCGACTACTTGAATCGGCTGTAATTTGTTAGCCTTTAATCATGTTTTTAAATAGTCACTAGCATCATCGTCTGATTGCTTGTGTTTGTTGCCATGTGTTTATAATAAACAAAACGTTTAATTAGTGCAAGCGATATTTAAACAAAATGTTGATATTTTTTAAACATATTGAATTTTAAACACAAAAAAACCCGCACAAAGCGGGTCAGGTATAGGGTAGGCAGTAAAAAACCCGCTGGGAGGCGGGTTTTAAGGGTGTAACTTTACAGTTATTCGTCAACTAGAGCTTTATAACCAAGATAGTTAATGCCTACCAAAGTTAGAGTTACTATCTGAACAATAGCAGAGAAAACAAAGGTATTAAAAAGTAATAATATTATTGTAGGGGCGATACTATCACTAGTAATGTCGAAATAAAAATATATGTAATCTGCTGAGAATACAAACCTAATGATAGTCAGTAGAAGTGTGAGCAACAGGGTAAATGCAGCCAAATAAGCGAAAAGCATGGTTAGAAATACTCTACGAGTAAGTAACTGCTTATAAGGCTCACTTCTATTTCTCTCTTTCTTCCAAATAAAAGGAGGATTTTCATGATTAATGTAATTATCTATAGCGTCTCGGTTAATAGCTGAAACCGCAGAAAGAGAAGCAATGAAAAATCCAGGTAGTATAGCTAATAAAGTAAAGAGATCATTAAACTTATCACTGAATAAGAAGTTATCGCCATAACTATTGGTTGCTAATAGGGTACAGAAAATTCCTGCAAAGGACCCTATAACTAGAGGCATATAATACAATGCTTTATGTTGTGCGTTCTTTGGGTATTTGATTTTTAGAAAGTCAAATACTTTTAAGGCCTGATTAAGCATATGACCTCCTGTATTCAGCAAGCAAGTTAAAAGTTCTCAATCATTTTAGCGTAAAATTGAGCAATAGGTGTAGGGTGTTCTTTCTTTATTTTCTCATGAGTATCAGGCTCTCTATCCACCCAATTCAGGTAAGCCTTTTTTGAAAAACCTGTAATAATATCGTTATAAAATTCGTGCTGTACCTCTGAAGATGACTGTGGGTCTTTAATAAGAAGATAGGTCGCTGGATTCTCAAAATTATTAGCTTTTTCTTTACCTACTCGTTTGATCCAAGCAAAAATATCATCTTTTTTGGCTCTTTGAAAAAAGCTATCGTTTTTAGAAACCTTAATAGTTAATCTTAAGTCTTCTTCAGTTAAATGATTTGCCACATCGAACTTATCCTGATCAGCAGTACGTTCCCTAAAAACCAAGCCTCTTAAATAACCATTATTGATAGCTGAAATAATATTATCATCAGTAACATGACTTACTTCAACATATGGTGTCGTAGCTATCTCTTTCTGTGTCATTGGGTCCTTATCTTTCCAAAACCCTTCATCGCTTTTAATTAACTTTATAAGTTGAGTGATGAGTCTAATAATATAGTTTTTAGTAAACCCATTAATAACCTGTATGGAAACGTTAGCTTGAGATGGATCGATTTGATCAGGCTTAAACACAAGATGAAGCAATGTTCTCTGCCCATACTCGTTTGGTATCTCTTGAGTCAACACACTATCAGATATGTTTGCTAACAACCTAGGATCAACTTCCGTATCATTGAAAGTACATAGCATTTTATAGATATTGTTTTTCTTATCATGATCAATTTTGACCCATCTTATCCACTTTTTACCTTCTTTGTATTGCAGGATGTGTTTGCCATGGTCTTTAAATTCATTAGTATTGGACTGTTGATATTTTTCTAGCCATTGGCAAAAGTCATCAACTGTAATATTTCCAAAGAATTGCTGCCCCTGCTCTGATGCTCTTGCTCTTTTCTTGTCAATTCTAAGATTATAATAATTAAACTTAATATCTACTGCCATTTTCAGGTCTCCATTATCTCAAATAAAAGGGCTGTTATATAGTATTAAAGGTTTCAACACGTCAACTAATGACGTTAATTTTTTATATTAAAGAGTTGTTATCTGCTATTAACAATCCCCTTCTATTCACAACATGCCCTCAACCCAACCTCTACAGCCTCACTCAAGTCAGCACCTTTCTTAATACTATAAGGCACATTCGGCTTCATACCATCACGCTTCAGAGCATCGGCAGCGGCTTTATTAAGCGGTGTACCGATAGATGAGTCTTTACTGTAGCCCGCAGGCTCAAAGTACACCTCAATACCGGTAGGGTAATAAACACAAGATATCTCGCCTGATGTCGTAAACGGGTATGGCGTATCATGATCAGCACCCCAAAATACCTCGTGCACCACAGTATGGCCGGAAACAAACTTACTAGCGTAACTTCTATCTTGGGAAGGAGTACAGGCAGTTACGGAGAACAGTACAACGGCGCTAATTAACCACCTGGACAAATTGATTAGCATGGTACGCCGTCCTTATCCTTATTCAGTTTGATGCAGTAATTACACTTTTAGGAGTATGAAAAAAAGTAGTAGCGCGATAACTATAAGTATATTTTTGTTGGCAGCTTGATCCTTAGATGGAAGCGTATCATTCAGGGGTGGTTGATTAACAACAACTGGTTTATGCCTTACAGACTCTTCCGTAATGTTTTTTGATGACTTCATTACCAATGTGGGCATAACTCTCTCGCACTTACTGTCAATCTCAATTCCAGATTTTATAATTTCAAAATCTTTGCAAGATTCGTCTATTTTTACATGCTCAAATCCTAACTCTCTTGTTTTTGAGAGCCCCCAAAACGTTTTCTCCGCCTCCTCTTCAGTTAAAAGAACATCCATTCTTATTGACACTCTTAGGGAGTCGTCGCTTATGAGACTTAATATATAGTTAAAATAACTAGAGTTTACATAAGTAATGACATGTAACTCACTGTCATGTATCAACAATAATTCACGCTGTGCTAATCGACTTTCATCTTCAGTAGCATGAATTGATATCTCCAAATAATTTGCAGGACGTTTTTCTGAAGATACGTCATCTGTTATAAAGTCATAGCCAAGTAAGTCCTTTATATAGCCAGAAATAAGTATTCTTCCCGATTGAGGGTTATCAGCATCGCCGCCGATTACAGCAAGCCTCTCAATCTCCGCTTCTTCTAGTTTTAAATGGAATGTAGTCATTTTTTTACCAACTTCCTTTTATAGGCTTTAGTTATCTTCCTAACCTACCTTCAAATTCTTCATCGTCGATGATCACTTTGTAACTATCATATTGGGCATGCTTTAAAATATAGACTTCAGGGTTATAGCTGTAGTGATAGCTATACTCTGAGCACTGAAACTTCAAACCATTATTAAATGCAATTACTCGATCGTATTCACAGCCTTCAAAGTCGTAGCCCTTTACGGTGGTTTCATCTATAACTGCATAACCATCCTTAGCCAAGTCTTCTAAGTCTGAAGCTAAGGCGCCAAAAGAGATGAAGCAACATCCTAAAACAGCCATTAATTTATTCATGATTTTTATCCTGCTCTATATTCTTGTCGGCCTACTATAATTAAGCTTTGATGATTCTCAGCTGTTACGATTTTATCTGGATAAGCAGGATTGAAACTGCGTAGCCTGAGGGCTCCGCCAGCTTCCCTGAAAATCTGTTTAAACATACGATCCCCATCTAGCAAGATGGCATAAATCTGACCGTCCCTAATCTCCCTATCGTTGATAACAATACCCACCTCATCGCCATGATTAATATAAGGCGACATACTGTCATTCACCGCACAAACCATTTTGAAGTTCTCTGGCTTAATATTGCGTTTGGTAAAAAAGTCTTCAGGTAATGAGTGATAGTCTTTAACTTCTTCAAATTCAAAGTGAGTATCATTGCCATCACCACAGCAAAAATAAATTTCGTACACAGGTACGCGAATACTTCCATCATTACTATGCGAGATTGAGACTGAACCTTTTTGTAAGACATTACTCAGTCCTTCGTTTATAGCTGCTTCCAAGTGAGGGCTTCCTGCGCCAGTAAGAAGCCAGTCCATACTAAGTCCAAATCTCTTAGAGATGTCCATTGCGCCTTTTTTTGATAATCCTCGTTTGGACCAATTTGTAACATTTTGAGGAGATGCATTGATGGCCGCCGCAAGCTCAGAAGGCGCCATTTTAGTCTGCTCCAACACTCTTTTCATTGAATCGTGCATATTTTTATCACTCATGTTAAACGCCTTGTTTAAGTTTCTATATTTAATCAAATAACCATAGCTATTTGTTAAACATAAAATTGACTTAAATAAACAAATTGTTTATTATTATCTAAACAAAATGATGAAGAGGTGGTTATGACCGATAAAGAGTTAATCAACGCATTAGGTGGAGTGTTAGTTCTCTCTAACTATCTGAATATGGATTACCAGAGAGTCTTTAACTGGACTCATCGTGGCATTCCTTCTCAGATAAAGATTGATTACCCCGAGCTGTTTCTAACTAAGAATCCGCCAAACCTTAAACCACAAACAGAGGAGGCTTAACTATGTGCCACACCCCGATATATGCATTATCAGATGAATTGCGTGAAACCGCACGAGAGAACCATCGCATTTTATTGCAGCGACTTGCAGATGTTGGTCAAAAAACAGTTGCTGAAATTGTTGGTGTTACTGAAAGCAAGATGAGTCGTTTGAAGGACACGACAGACGGCAAGGGTGACCTTGAACTATTTGCTTCAATTGCTGCCGTGCTCGGTATAAAGCTGACAGATAGAGATGCCGTTTACTGTGACCGAGACATGGCCCAGGCAATGGCAACAATGCTACGCACGAGTGTAAATAGCCCTGATTTTATCGACATTATTTTTAGCGGTGGAGATAAGAAGTAATGGCTATGAAAATCACTCATCCGCTACAAGCTAAGGTTGATCAGATTATCGAAGATGAGCTAGGCACAGAATTGGCGGAAGGCGTGCAGATATCGCTGGCAAGTTTTGAGCATATTCGGAACAAAGAATACGTGCGCAGACGACTAGAGCAGAGGGGGTTTAAGTTGATGAGCGGTCATGCAGCTAGATACTCGTACAAGCTCCCAGATAATAAAAATGAGCTAGTCGAAGAGAGTGTCGAGCCAAGAAAATACTTAAAGCAAGATGTAATGAATCGTTTTGTTGAATGCGGTCAAGTTACAACAGCGGGTTTGAATTTAAGAGAAAGGAAGCGGCTTATCACCACTATTTCCTACCTAAGACGCACTGGGATGCTTATTAAAAGCGAGCGAGTCTGGCTGCCGAAAGTAGGGTTTTATGAAATAACCTACAAAATAAAAAACCTCTAACAACTGGGAATTGTTAGAGGCGTGTTAATTAACCATCAAAAAGTAACTAACAAGGATATTTAATCATGAATACGGTTTATAGGCAATCACCAATGAGAGAAACAGGCTATACGCAGATTGATAACAAGATTTTTGACGCACAGCCATTCTTGTCGCCCGCTGCATTTGGGGTTCTTCTACGCATGGTGAGAATGATAGACGGTTATGGAAATACCGATAAATCTCTATCGAATAGCTTTTTACAAGAAACCTGCAATATCAGCAAAAATACGGTTTCAAAAGTAGTAAATGAGCTGGTTGATTTTGGCTTTTTAACTGCCAAAAGACAGCAAAGAAAGACAACAATTTACAGTCTAAATTATGAAAATATCGCCAATTTCGACCCCAAAAAACTAGGTCAAAATTTAGCATCCCAAAATTTAGCATCCCAAAATTTGACCATTAGATTCCCAAAATTTGACCAAGATAGCTCCCAAAATTTGGGAAGTAATAAAGAAAAAGAAAGAAAAGTAATTAAAGAAAAGTATAAAGAAAAAAATAATAAAAAAGAAAAGCCAGTCGAGCCTGACAAATCCAAAAAAACAAATCAGTTTGTTAAGCCTAGTGTTAATCAGATTAAAAATTATTTTTCTGAACTAGGTCGTAGTGATTCACAAGCAATTGCTGAAAGGTTTTTTGATTACTACGAATCGAACGGCTGGAAGGTTGGTAGATCATCGATGAAAAACTGGCAAGCAACTTGTCGCAACTGGAATCGAAATAACAAGCAGACCGCAGCTAAGCAAAACACAGGAAATCAGAACACAGGACTTAATCATGCAAACAATCAACCAGCTAACAACCCAGCTAACGAACAGCCAAAGAAATCAAGCGCAGACATCTACGCAGAAAACCTTGCCAGAGACCTTGCACAGCAGTACCCAGACGAATTCGCAAACGTGCCTTTCTAAGCAGCAGATAGCCAGTTTGTTTGCAGGGTGGAAAAAGTTGTTTAGATCAAAAATTAAAGATGAGGACTGGGGCGTGGACACACTGACCGTTTGGTATATCGCATTAACCGACCTAGGCATGACACAAGACGAGTTTAACCAAGCTAAGCGTAAATCGTTAAGTCTTTCATGGCCACCAACAGCCCCAGCTGATTTTTTAGAGTTAGCGAGAGCTGGCAAGCGAAGCGAATACCTAGACACACAAACCGCATTTGAAACAGCCTGTAGATGCTCAGGAATGCGCGGAGACGTCGAAAGAGACTGGAGACACCCAACTGTACTAGAAACTGCAAATCGCATCGGGTGGGGAGTGTTAGCTCAAGCTACAAACGGATTCATCAAGTATTTTGAGCAGGTTTATTCAGGAGTTATCGCAGAACACCAGAGTGGTGCTGAATTTACCATACCAGAAGCTAGACGCATTGAGGCGCCAAAGAAAACCAAGCTCGATGACGATAGTCCAGTAGCTCAAGACTGGGAAAAACTAAAAGCAAGAATGTTGGGGAAGCGGAGAGAAACGGCATGAAAAAACACATCGGTACCGGCAAGGTAGTCAAGAAATCCGAATGGCTAGGGGCTAACAAGGTGAAAGTCACTTACTCAGACTTATCAAGCGAAGAGTTAACGCGCCAGGCTTATGAGCAGGTTATTAGAGAAGTTAGGCAGGACAACTAATCAAATAGGCAATTAAAAGAGCGTGAGTAGCTCAAATTTAATCAGAAACTCAAAATATGAGTAAGGGTAGCCAAAGGGATTTAAAAGCACGTTAGAACGTAAATAAGGGGGATTTGGTGAAGAAGTACAGAAATAAACCAAAGGTGCTAAACGGCATCAAGTTTGACAGCCAAAAAGAAGCCAAGCGATACCAAGAATTAAAGCTGCTTGAGAGGGCAGGGAAAATTAAAGACCTAGAAGTTCAGCCAAAGTTTAGCTTGGTCAAAGGGGTGAAGTTTGCCGGCGACAAAAGAGCCAAGCCGGACTTACGTTACTTTGCGGACTTTGCTTATACAGACATGGAAACGGGTGAGCGAGTGGTTGAAGATGTGAAGTCAGTAGCGACAAAAGAGAGCACGGTTTACAAGATGAAGCGGCACATGATGCTAGCAATACACGGGATTGAGGTTAGGGAGATTTAACGATGGACTATCCAATCAGAATCTTAAGCGACATACGCGGTCAAATCGTGGCAGTAGTGGATGTGAATGGCAATGAGTACACGGTGCAAATGAATTCAATTGGGGTACCGACAGCTGAGCGCAATAAGCTGATCAGGAGGCTGGCAAAGAAAAAGGCGGAGGCTGAAAGGGCGGCTAACATTCAATGGGACATGGCTTCGGGTAAAGATTATAGTGTTGAATCAAAGCGCTTGATTTGATGTTGCGAAGATAGACTTTAATTGACTTTCGAGGGTTTATGATTGATATTTTAGAAGAATGGGGAAAGTGGTCTAGGCATGATTGGGGTAGCTACTCATCGCCGCTTTATCACCTCATGAGAGCCCATAATCCCGATTTTAGAACTGGCGACGCTTACGCACCAGATATCACGGATGATGAAGCCATGAGAGTGTCTGCTATCGTGTGTGATTTGGCAAGGCACAACAAGGTTTTGGCTGAGGTGTTGAAGAGGCGTTATATCAACAATATGAGCCTAAGACAAATATCTCGCTACTATCTCACTCCATTGGAATATCCAGCTCAGGCATCGCTATCCTGGCATGATAAAAACAAGAAGAGAGTGCATCCGCAAGTGACAGCAAGATTATTGGAAGAGGCGGAGAAATATGTAAGGAGCAGGCTTTAAAAGTGACTTGACAGTTGTGACAGTAAGTAGTATAAATGTGCTAGATTGGCACGAAGTTATGAGATAGCGATTGATTTAATTATCAGTCGCTTTTTTTGTGCCTGAATGTTTGTCCTTGCCCACGCCTAAACAGCGTGGGTTTTTTATGCCTACTGAATATTAAACACTGCCCGAGCCTGCAAGTGGGTCAAAGACTAGCTGTTGATAAAGCCAATTTGACGACGCTCCTTATCAGGATTATGTTTTTCGCCAGCTTGAAGTAGAAAGTTTAATTGGTTGTGATGCTGGATTAACTGCATCGGCTTTCCAGAGTCGGTTGTTCCGTGAAATATGATTAGATCCGGATTATTAAACTCAATCGAATCGACATAGAAAACTACTTGGCTACCAAATGAAGCGGCCATAATCATTACTTCTTGGTCATGATTTGAAGCTGATTCGAATTGACGTACATGCCTTTCTATTGACTCGCGAATTGCCACTACGGGATTGTTTTTACGATAGGTTATTCCAGCTATTTTGTCTGTACTTTCTTGCAGTTTTTTTAAACGATTTAGGTCATAGTGAGAATGACCAGACATAACTTCTTTGAATAACTTATCAATATCCATAATTAATCCTTAGTTAAAGTGAAACTTAAATATACCATTTTTCTAACATGGAGGTGAGCATGTCAAACTCTAAAAAGCTCACTGATAAGCAAGCAAGATTTGTTGAAGAATACCTGATTGATACAAACGCTACCCAAGCAGCGATTAGAGCCGGTTATAGCGCAAAGACGGCAAAGCCAAAGGGTAATGAGCTTAAAAAGCATCCTGCCATTGCTGCAGCTATCGAAGCGGGCCTAGCAAGCTTATCAGAGCGCTGCCAAGTCACCCAAGATGACGTGATTAGAGGGTTATTAACTGAAGCTGAATGGATGGGTGAAGGCTCAAGCCATAGCGCACGTGTGCAAGCTTGGAGTCAGTTGGGTAAGCATTTGGGGATGTTTAAAGACAAGGTTGAACATACTGGGAAAGATGGCGAAGATCTATCATTGAATATCAAAGTAAGCTATGAGTGATGTTGTTGTTACATTCCCGAAGAAGTTTAAAGCCTTTGATAAGCCATGCCGTTATAAATTTGCCCGTGGTGGCCGTGGCAGTGGTAAGTCATGGTCAGTAGCCAAAAAGCTATTGCTCATTGGCACTCAAAAGCCAACACGCATTTTATGTACGCGTGAAGTACAGAAGTCAATTAAGCAGTCAGTTCACCAATTACTTAAAGACCAAATCAATGGCATGGGCTTGGATAGCTTTTATCAGGTACTTGAGACGGAGATACGAGGGTTAAACGGCACGCGCATTTACTTTAGCGGTCTGAGTGATATGACGGCCGATAGCATCAAGTCGTTTGAAGGTGTGGATATTTGCTGGATTGAAGAAGGTCAGGCAATTACTGATAAATCCCTAAAGATTTTAACGCCGACAATCAGGGCTGAGGGGTCAGAGATTTGGGTAACTTATAACCCGCAGCTAGACAGCGACCCTATTCATCAAATGGCTAACGCTGAGCGTGACGACACAATCACGATTGATGTTAACTGGTATGACAACCCTTGGTTCCCTGCTGTCTTAAACGATGAAAGACTACACGCTAAGGCAACCCTGCCAACTGCTGAATACGAGCATATTTGGGAAGGTAAGTGTATGCCAGCCGTCGAAGGTGCGATTTACTTTAACGAGATTGCAGATGCTGAAGCCAAAGGGCGCGTGACTCGCTTGCAGTATGACCCAATGCTAAAGGTTCACACTATTTGGGATTTAGGCTTCAATGACTCAATGTTTATAACCTTTGTGCAGCGCGTGGCATCTGAGATACGCATTATTCATGCAATTGAAGATAACCAACGCACCCTGGTTGATTATGTAGAGAGCGATATTAAACCACTTAACTACAACTGGGGCAGTGATTGGCTACCGCATGATGGTTTTGCTAAGCGCCACCAGTCGGGCAAGTCTGATGCTGAAGTCATGCTTGCTTTAGGTCGCAAGGTGATTGCTATTCCTAACATGGATATAGAGTCAGGGATTAGGCGTGGGCGCGAAGTATTCCCCAGAGTTTACTTCAACAAAGAGTCGCCTGGCGTTATGCGCCTTGTTGAGTGTTTAAAGCGATACCGTAGGCACGTAAGCAAGGCCACAGGTGAGCCAAGCCGTCCAGTGCATGATGAATATAGTCACGGAGCAGACAACTATCGCTATATAGCAATTGTGGCAGACAAGCTAACAAACGACGCAGACAGAAAACCAAATTTACCACCACCACCACCAAAACGACGTGGCGGATGGCAATCATAAGAGATTAAGCAATGACTAATAAAAAAGACGATAAAATTTTGCAGTCAATGCGAGATTTTAAAGAGCGTGCTGAGGGCTACTGGTACGAGACGTACCAAAAAGCACTAGAAGACATTGAGTTTTGCGTCAACAAAGAAGCCCAATGGGATGAAAGAGCGCGCAGACAGCGTGAAGAAGAAGGCCGTCCTTGCATCTCTATCAACAAGATTAAGCTATTTGTTAAGCAGCAAGTTAACGCTTTACGTGCTAACAAGATGACGCTTAATGCTATTCCAGTCGGCAATGATGATGTTGGCAAGGCTGAGATACAAGATGCCATGCTTGAGTACATCTTAAAAGCATCGCGCTCAGATACAGCGACTGACTGGGCTTATGAACGTGCAGTAATGGGTGGCTTTGGCTTTTGGCGTATCACTACTGAATACGCGTCAGAAGTCAGCTTTGACCAAGAGATACGTATTAAGCGCATCGAAAACCCTCAATCGACTTACCTATCACCAGAGATTAAATGCCCAGTTGGCTCAGATGCTACCGAAGCTTTGACTGGCGAATGGATGAGCAAATCAGAGTTTGAGCGTCAATTCCCAGGCTTTGAAGCGGTAAGTGCTGATGAAGATAATTCGACAGATTGGGAGACGTCAGACACTGTATTTGTTGCTGAGTATTATCGTGTTGAGTATGATAAAGACACGCTTTACTTATTCGACAACGGCGAAACCGCTTTAGAGTCTGACCTAAAATCAGTTGAGCTGGCACCCGATGCAGCGGCTGAACTTGAGGGACTTGAGAAAGCGGACTTGATCACGTTTGCCGCGTCAATGCAGTTTAATGAGCCGGTTACTATCGTTGATAAAAGACCGACTCAGAAAAAGCGCATCATGTGGTACAAATGCTCGCGTGATGCTGTACTTGAGCAAACTGAGATTAAGGCGGATTACATCCCAATTATCCTAGTCATTGGCGATGAGCAGTGGGTTGAGAACAAGCGTTATTGGATGTCGTTAATCAATGAGGCTAAAGACCCGCAGATATTTTATAACTATGCACGCACAGCCCAGCTTGAGCAGCTACAAAAAGCGGGTAACAGACCTTGGGTAGCAGATGGCCAATCTATTGAGGGCTATGAAGAGTATTGGGCGCAATCTAACAATCCTAATACGCATTATTTGCCGTACAACTCAGTTAACGAGATGGGGCATCAGTTAGCACCGCCTTTTATGCCAGCACCTTATCAGGGTTCGCCTGATTTGATGCGTGAAGCTATGACGGCCAGTGAGGAAATTAAAGCCACCACAGGTATTTTTGATGCGTCATTAGGTAACCAAGGCAATGAAACCAGTGGCCGTGCAATTATGGCTCGTCAGCGTCAAGGTGACCAAGCGAACTTTCACTTCTTGGACAACTTTAAACGCTCATACGAGCACGCAGGACGCGTTATTTTGTCAATGATACCGTATTACTATGATACACCTCGTGTGCTTCGTATAACGCAAGATGACACCGTGTATAAGACGCTTGTCATCAATATGCCTGCTGATTCTCCAGCGGTTCAAAAGTACCAAAAAGAGTTAGAGGATGCGCAAATTGGTATCAATGGCCTTTATAACGATGTGACGGTCGGTAAGTACGATATTCGCATTGCAGCCGGTGCAGACTACAACACGCAGCGAGAAGAAGCGCGTGAAGTGCTGATTGAGCTTGGGCGTGCTTATCCGCAGTTAATGCAAGTTGCTGGTGATTTAATCATGCGAGCGTTTGACTTCCCTGATGCTGATAAACTAGCTGACCGCTTGAAACTGCTATTGCCACCACAGTTGCAAGAAGGTGATGAAGGTCAAGAGCTGCCGCCAGAAGTGCAGCAACAAATGGCTCAGATTCAACAGCAAATGCAACAAATGCAACAAGCCCTGCAACAAGCGCAGGCTGAGCTGGCGGACAAAGACAAAGATAGACAGCTTGAGATGCTTAAAGCACAGCTTAAAGCTGAGTCTGATATTGAGGTTGCTAAGATTCGTGAATCAGGGCGTACAGACCAAGAAGAGATTAAGCAGTTTGGTAGCGTATTGCAGACAATTCTTGATAGAACGGCTGACCTACAGCAAGCCATGGCTGAAATGCAATACACGCCTATTGAATGGCAAGAAACCGACGATTACACACAAGACCCTGCCACTGAGCAGGGTTTTTTAATGCCTGAAGAACAGCCGATGCCTCAGGATATGCAAATGCAGCCAACCCCAGAGCAGATGCAAGGCATGGAAGATATGCAGGGCATGGAACAAGAGTTTAGTCCGCAACCCACCGACGTCACGGGTGGGGATGATGCGTTTAGTGACGTAGACCTCGCTGACCAAGCGTTAAATGGAAATGGAGAGATGAACAATGGCATTTGATACCACAGTAGTTGATGACGATTTGACGGTTGAGCCGTATGAAGAAGCCGAAGAGGTGGAAGCAACGTCAGAGGAGCCTGAGCAGGAAGAAGTGGAAACACAAGAGCCTGAGCAAGCAGAAGCTGACGAGGTGGAAGATGAAGCTCAAGATGAGCCAGACTCCAAGCCAAAAAAGGGTGCGGCAGCTCGAATTCAACAGCTTGTTGCTGAGAAAAAGGCGGCAGAAGCTGAGCTTGAGCGATTGCGTCAAGAAAAGAGCGAGCCGAAACAGTCGGTAAGCCCAGACGGCGCGCCACAACCTCCCGCAGTAGAAAGCTTTGACTTAGACACCGAGGAAGGTCTCGACCAGTATTTTAAGGCTCAGTCGGAGTATGAAGAGAAGCTAGAAGACTGGAAGTTTGACCAAAAGCTACAACAGCGTGAAGCGGCGAAACTGCAACAGCAGCGTGAGCAAGAGATCACAAATCAGTTTAAACAGCGGTTTGATGCCAATCCTAAGTTTAGACAAGATTTTGAGCAGCTAACGACACTGATGCAAGACAAGCCAATCAATGCTGACCCTTCGCAGTTATACCAAGGCGAAGAGCTGATGGATTTGCTGGAAGAAGTAGCAGCAAGTCCTGATTTGTACTACGAAATCGCATCACTACCTGAACAGGCTCAATACGCCAAGTTTGGTGAAATTCAGGCGAGCATTAAAGCACGCAAATCGCCTGGCAATAAAAACATTCGACAATCACGGGCACCACGTCCGCCAAACCACACTAAAAGTAACGCACCCATTGCACGCAGCGACTATGACAAATCAGATGATGATTTTCTAGCTGCGCGGGGTCTATAAAAAGGAAAGTAGAACATGGCTAATTACAGCGAAAACACCAGCAACAAATTATTAACTCATGACGTAATTGCAAAAGAAGCAGCAGCAATGCTGGTCGAAGAGTCGCAGTTTATTAAAGCGATTAACCGCAATCGCGAGAAAGAATTTAACAAAGATAAAGACGGCTACAAAGTCGGTGAAAGTGTACGTGTACGCATTCCGCCAACGCCTATCGTAACTGATGGCCACGTCTTTAACTCTACTGATGCGAACGAAAACGCTCAAGAGAAGTCTGTATTGTTAAAGATTGACACTCAAAAACATGTTGGTCTTGAGTTTGGCGCAGCTGAAATGACCCTAAAGTTAACTGACTTTAAAAATCGTTTCTTGAAACCTGCTATCAACTCTTTAGCAACTACTATTGACGCTGACTTATTGCAGCGTGCAATTGTGTCTGTTAACAACATGACGCTGATGCAAGCACAAGAAGCACACCCAACTGCCGCTTGGGGCCGAGCTCGTCAGATGTTAAACCGTGCGTTAGCGCCACAGTCTGACCGTATGTCACTGCTGTCATCTGGTGTGACTAATCGCATTGTTGATCCAGCGGGAACCTTGTTTAACCCAACACCTGAGATTGCCAAGCAGTGGAAAGAGGGTTACATCGGTCGTAGCCGCGGTTTTGAGTTTGTAGAGTCGGAGCACATTTATCGTCAGCAAACCGGTTCGCATGGCAAGACAGGCATGACTGTAGAGGGTACTGGTCAAACGGGCGGTACTTTAGAAGTGGGCGGCTTAACAAGTGGTCAGACCATCAAACGTGGTGAAGTGTTTACCATTGCTGGTGTTAATCAGATCCACCCAATCACGCATCAAAGCTATGACGTGCCATTACAGTTCGTAGTGCTTGAAGATGTAACTGCTGGTGGTACCACTGCTACGCTTAAAATCTATCCTGAGATTGTGCCTTCAACCATTGAGTCACAGCTTAAGTCTAATGCTACGGTTAAAGAGTCTCCCGCCGCATCTGCTGCAATTACGTTTGTGATGGATAGCGATTCACTAATTGAACAAGCGCTGTGCTTCCAGAAAGACGCGTTTGCTGCCGCATTCGCACCTCTTAAGGTGTTAGCAGGCTGTGAAGGCTACACGTTTAACGCATCAACCATGGCGTTACGTGTGCAAACTGGTGGCGACTTCAAGAACGACAGCGAGGGTACTCGTATTGACGTTCTGTACGGCTTTGCACCAATTCGTGCTAACCATGCGGCTCGTATCTTAGCGCCTAACGCATAGTCTAGTTATTTAGAGTTACGAGACGGGTGGCAATCGCTGCCCGTTTCCGATTTTACTACTAACAATTGAGGCAAACCAATGACACAGCAGAACCGCATTACTAAAGATTTTTTAGAGTCAGAAATTACTAACGTTGAATATCAGCGCTTATCTGGCACCATCACGCATTGCACGATTACTGTTAAAAATGGATTTACATTTACTGGTGAATCGGCGTGTGTTGATCCAAATAATTACGACCAAATGATTGGTGAAAAGATTGCTTATGACAACGCATTTGAAAAAATGTGGATGCCGTACGGCTTTGCCTTAAAACAAAAATTAGGCGAAGAAGTGCAGGAAGTTGGTGAAAGTATGACTTTTGGTCAAGCAATCGAAGCTTTGAAATTAGGCGAAAAAGTAGCGCGTAAAGGCTGGAACGGTAAAGGGATGTTTTTATACTATGTGCCCGCTGCATCTTATCCCGCACAACGTAACGAAAAAGGAACGATGCTAGGTGTGTTTCCTAACGATATGGTGCCGTATTGCGCTTATATCGCTATGAAAACCGCACAAGATAATGTTGTGCCATGGTTAGCGAGTCAATCAGATGTTCTTGCTGAAGATTGGATTTTAGTTAAATAAGGATAAATACAATGCCTAGACAATATCCCGTAATGCTATACCTTGACTACTTGACCAACTTTGCCGTTGCTCATAATCAAGATGAGTACGATAAATTAGTCGAGCAAGGCTACACGACTCACGATAAAGTTAAAACAGAACCTGAGCCGGTGAATGCTGATAATGATGATTTATTAACCGCAGCTTATGGTGAAATTGAAAAGCTTGAAGATGAAGTTGAACTGCTACGACAAAAACTAGCAGTCTATGAGTCAGCAAAAGACACCAATCAAGACGGCGTGGTTAGCTATGACGAAATGAAGAGCAGCGAACTACAAGCACTGCTTAGACAGCGTGGCGTTGAATTTAAGACACGTGACAACAAAGACACTCTTGTTAAATTAGCTCAAGATAGCGAGTAATCAAATGAAAGTAACTAAGATTATCAGAGCGGCATTAACACGCTTGGGCGTCTATGCAACTGGCGAAGAGGTACCTGCTGATGATGCATTGGCGGCGCTTGATGTTCTAAACGGCATATTGTCAGAGTTTAAGCTGCAACCCCTGCTTGGCGTACCTGATACTCTCATTTTACCGCTAGATATTAATGATGAGCCGGTACTGCCTGACAACTTAGAGCGCTTGATAGTTTTAACCCTAGCGATGGATTTAGCGCCTGATTATGGCGTTGAGCCGTCAGCTACGCTAGTTAATAGACGCAATGCGGCTATTACAGTACTCAAGCAGTCAAACGCCAAGCCAATATTCACAAAATCAGCATGGGAACATAACCGTTATGGCTGTTATTAATCTGCCCATTGTTGGTGGTGCTTACAAAGACCCCAATACAGTTATTGGCTGCCAATCGTGCATTAATCTTTACCCTGAAGTGACTCAAGGTAGCGAAAAGACAGTAAGCGCTTTACTGCCAACCCCTGCTATGCGCACTTTGTATGGTAGCGGTGAGCCTGCCAAATGCCGAGCCATGACCACGCTATCAGACGGTAATCTATACGCTGTTTATGGCACTAAGCTGTATAAGTTGGACAGCGCCGGATTTCACCAAATGCCCGATGTTGATATTGACGGCGATAACCCCGTTATTGTCGCCGAGAATAGCCGCTATGCGTGTTTTATTAGTGACAGCACCGTTTATACCTTAGACATGCTTAACAACAAATGGGAGCAGTATGGAGCCGCTTTGCTATACCCTGCTGACGATGTTGTTACACTGGCACAGCGTTTTATTTTTAATCGCAGAGATACTGGCCAGATTTTTTGGACAGATACACTATCCACCAATATTGACGCTCTAAGCTTTGCTACTGCTGAAGCCAACCCTGATAACGTCACAGCACTAAAATCACACAACAAGCAGCTTTGGATTTTTGGTGAAGAGTCTACCGAGATTTGGTATTCAACCGGTGATAAAGATTTGCCGTTTGCCCCAATGCAAGGCACATCAATTAATGCAGGTTGTTTGCAGACCAAAACAATCCAAGAGTTTGGTGGGTCGCTTGCTTGGCTGAGTAATACAGCAAACGGTAAGGCTCAAGTAGTCATTACCGAGGGGTATCAAGTCCAGCGCATCAGTAATCATGCACTGGAAAAAGAGCTAAGCAGTTATGATCTCACCGATGCTAGTGCCTATGTTTACCAAGAAAACGGTCATAGCTTTTACGCAATCAACATACCAAAAGCACAGAAGACTTGGGTGTTTGATGGTGCAACAGGTCTGTGGCACGAAAGAGCGATATTCAAGGACGGCAGTTTTAAGCGTCATCCAGCAGAGTATCACGCTATGTATAAAGGCGAGCATATTTTTGCACATGTTGACAGACTGTTATTGATGGGCAACTGCATAGGTTGCTTTGATATCTTGGGCGATGAAGTATTACCGCAAGTCAGAGAGCGCACCACTCACGCAGTCAGCCGTACAAAGGGCATGATACGCCACAACCGCTTAACCTTGATTGCTCAGCAAGCCACTGGCATGGATAGCACAACAGACCCACAGGTAATGCTGTCATGGTCGGATGATGACGGGGTAAGTTGGTCTGATACACGCTGGAGAAGTCTTGGCAAACGTGGTGAGCATAAAAAGCGTACGTTTTGGGCAAGACTTGGAGCTAGTCGCAATAGAGCTTACAGAATTAGAGTCACTGACGCGGCAACACTTGTGATAACCGGTGCTGAATTAGAGGTGAATTAATGCAACAGCTTAAAATACCGCAGTCTCAGTTTGTCACACCCAATAACATGGTAGCAGGCGAATGGCTGGTGTTTTTAAATGAGCTGATACGCCTTGGTAACTTAATCATCAGCTCAGATACGATTGAAAAGGGTAATGATGCCGAGTTTGCCAGTATCGAGCAGTCATTTGTTAGCCTTGCTATGACAGCCTCAAACAACCAAGAAGTGGCTCAGGTGGCGTTAATTACCCCGAGTGATGACGTAGTACCACAAACACCGATATACGCCAATACAGACACGCAGAGCGTTGATAATGTGCCACTGCAAATAACGCACGAAGAAAGCAGTAGCGACAATTCCTATGCTCAAATGTCAGCCATCGAACAACAATTATATGATCAGCAAATTTGGAGCCTAACCGTATGATTAAACGTAAGCCATTAGTGCCAACTCAAGTTCTGTCTGCAGAGATTAACCCAATTTACACAGTGCCAAACGGTTTGAGCGCTCAAGTAATGGGGTTAACTATCCACAATCCTACAGATGCAGCCATTACCGTTATTATCAACTACACGCCCCAAGAGTCGGTAGCAGGTGCGACAAACCAGGTAATGAAGCGCACATTGCAAGAAGGTGAAAGTTATCCGTGCCCTGAGCTGGTCAATCACACGCTGACAACTGGCATGAGTATTCAAGCAAGCGGTGAGGGTGCGACAATTATTGTCAGTGGTGTGACGTTTACTTAAATAACCTATTGACTGTCCGGACAGGAAGTGGTATAAATTAACCAGAATCGAGAAGTGTATATAAAGCCCGTCCATAACAGGAATGGGCTTTTTTTATGCCCAAAATTTAACCAAAAAACAAAGCCTGACTCCATGAGTTGGGCTTTTTTTGTACCCAAAACAAAACCCCCAGTCTTGCCGGACGTGGGGGTTTTTGTATTTACACCTAACAGCACTTAGGAGCAAATCTTGAAAAAGTATAGCAGAGATAAGTTTAAATTGCACCCGAGGGAGGGCCTTAGTATGGAAGGTTTAATAACTCCATTTCTTAGATTTTGCATTGGAGTATCAATACTAGCAGTAGCTTTAGGGCTGTTTGCTTTATTCATAACTCCTCTTGTTAGAACATTATTATGAAGCAAGATATTAGACAGGTCAGCTTTGCAGAGTATCAAGGCGATATCACAGCAATGATGCTTGATATGTTGCACCTTGAGCCGCAGCCGGTCGATATACCAACACAGCGCTACATAGAGCTTGACGAGATGGGCGTATTAAAGCCGTTTATGTGGTTTGATGGCGATGTAGCTAAAGGCGTGGCTCTACTGTTTGTAAGCCCCTCATTGCGTAATCAGGGTATTGTTGATGCTAGTACCGATGTGATGTGGGTTAAGCCTGAGTATCGCGGTAATAGCCAGGCATTTATTGACGGTATTAAAGAGCAACTAAAGCAGATGGGTGTTGATTACTGGTACATATCAAGCCGCGATAGTCATCCGATAGACAGATTTTTAACTAAGAACAACTTTGAGCCGCTTGAGCGGCTTTATTTTTGCCAATTATAAAGAGGTGCAGCATGGGATTTGTAAAAGACGCTTGGAATGGCATAACCGGCAAAAGTAGTGCTAAAGCTGCTGAAAAGGCAGGTAATATTCAAGCTGATGCCAGTAAGTACGCAGCCGATATTAGCCAAAAACAGTACGAACAAACACGTCAAGACCAGATGCCTTGGCTTAATGCTGGACGTGACGCATTAGGTAAGCTGCAAGGGTACGTGAGCAACAGCCCAGACTATAACGACGTGTGGGGTCAGCGCATTGAGGATAATTACTTACAGGGCAATTTAACCGGTGGCTTAGACCCTAATAATTTTGCAACTGACCCAAGTTATTTGTGGCGTAAGCAGCAAGGCATGGATCAATTGCAATCAAGCGCAGCCGCTCAAGGCAGTCTTCTATCAGGGGCAGCTTTAAAGTCGCTTAACGAATACAACAGCAACTTAGCAAGCCAAGAATACAATAACGCATGGAGTCGCGACCAAGCAGAGAAGCAAAACCTGTTTGGCGTGCTTGGCGGTGCTCGCTCGCAAGATTATTCGATGTTTAATACTGAGGATGCCCGACTTTACAACCAATTAGCAAACTTAGCGGGTGTGGGTCAGCAGACGGCCACTAACTTGGGGTCATTCGGTGCTCAGAACGCAGCAACTGTTGGTGATGCGCAAATTAACGCTGCTAATGCTCGGGCTAACGGCCTTGTGGGTGGTGCGAACGCCAAGGCATCTGGTTGGGGTAATTTGCTTAATTTAGGCATGATGGCTGGTGGCATTATTTAGGGAGTAATTATTATGGTAATGGCAATCAACAACGCAGCACTGCTTACACAGCCAACAGATATTAGCAATCTATCATCAAGCTTTAGAGACGGGCAAAAGCTACGCCAAGAATATGAGTCAAGACAGCAGCAAAAAGCACTGAATGACATAATGCGCATTAGTGGCGAGGATGAGACTGACACATTTGCTCAGCAACTAGCGGCAGCAAGGCAGCATAAGTATGCAGGGGCTTTGGTACCTGCGGTTCAGCAATACGAAGAAGCACGTCAAAAAGCAGCACTAGACAACCTGAAAACCAGTGCCGATATTCGTAAGACGTTTGGTGAGACGGGCAAGCTAAACGCAGAGACAGGCAAAATATCTGGTGAGGCAGAGGAAATTCAGTTAAAGAACGCGCAGGGCATCAAAGACTACATTTCTGCAGCAGCAGTCACCCAAGACCCCAAAGTTTTTGGCTTGCACATTGGCGAACTTTATAAGCGTGGCCTTATCACTGAATCGCAAACCCAAAGCTTACTAAAAATGATAGTAGCCGACCCTGCAAATGCTGCCAAGGTTATGCAGGCCATGGCTATGGGTGATCGAGAGATTGCCAAGACGTTTATGCCGGAGTTTAAAACTGCTGATGGCGGCGATAAGATTTATGGTTATAGCGTTAATAAGTTCACCGGCGAGGCTGATGGCCCATCGCTTACTATCACCAAAGGCACTAGCCCTGATGTTGTGCATCAAGGCGGTGTTAGTGAGCGTAACAACATCCGCACTACTGAAGCTACTAGATACGCGTCTGATAATAGCTTAAAAGGGACTGTATACTCAGCAGATAGCACCGCCGAGACAAAGTACGCTCAAATGGAGTGGGAGCGTCAGCAAGAAGAAATAAAATCAAATCAAGCAAAATATGAGACTTTTGGCGATGAAGTGTATGTTGTTTACAGCAATGGCACAGCTCGCAGGGCTGTAGATGAAAATGGCAAACCAATATCCGCTAAAAAATCAACCGCAGGCGGAGCTACTGGTAAAGGCTTAGAGTCAGATGAGCGTAAAAAGCTAATTGAAATTGAGGAGAATAACAATAGCACGAAACAGGCTATCGCCTCTCTTAAAAAAATGCAGGCATTAGCAGGCGATGATGAGACTTATAGCGGGTTCGCTGCAAGTCAGCGAGCTGCTGTTGCGAGCAATTTAGGTATAGGTGGGAAACAGGCAGACAATACGGTTTTATATGACAGCTTAGCTACTGGTCAAGCTCTTGAGCAATTACGCTCAGTATTTGGCGGTAACCCTACGGAGGGCGAGCGTAAGATTCTATTGGAGATTCAGGCATCGTCTAACAAGACCCCTGCTCAGAAGAAGGCTATCTTGAATAATGCCATTAAAATGGCTGAAGCTCGCATTGCTAGTAATAACAAGACTGCTCAGCGTATTCGTACTGGTGAGTACGCAACCACCGCAGCCCAAGGCTCAAGCGCAACCGGTGGAGGGTCTTATAAGACTAATAAAGGCCATGGAAGAAAAGGAAACACAGGCGGTAATAAGACAAGCAATAAAGACGCTGAAATAGAGGCTATTGCTAACAAGTGGTTTAACTAAGGGGGTCTGCTGTGGAGAAGCTGCAAGACGGTACACCGTTAAACGTGGCGGTGTATAAAGCATATCGCAATGCAGGACTATCACACAGCCAGGCATTAGCTATTACTGCAGAAGTAGGGCGTGAAAACGGATTCCAAAGCAAGTATTTATTCGGTACTCACACTGACCCTGCCGCCAACACTAAAGGCGGTGCAATTAAAAACGTGGGAATGTTGTCGTGGAACCAAGGGCGGGGCAATGCTTTGGCTTCATTCCTTAGTAAAAATGGCCTGTTAGGTAATAACGGCATACAACGCTCACAAGCTGCACTAAACGCACAAGCAAGGTTTAGCGTGGCTGAAATGAAAAGTCCTAAATATGCCTCTAAGCTAAAAACATTCTGGAATAATCCAAACGCAAACCCTGAGGCCTTTTCCAGCGAGCTTGGCAAGCATTATGTAGTTTGGGCTTATGGGCAAGACACCATTAGGGCTGAGGGCGGTGGTCGTACAGCGTTTGACTGGAAAAAACACGATAATAGACGCAGAAACCACCTGCAGAGCCTGTTAAATATGACAGGTGGCGGATATGAAAGCGAGCCCCAGCGACCTGGTACGGTTAGCGTAGACCAATTAAGAGCAATGCAACGTCCTAACACTATCAGTGTGAGCGACCTAGAACAAAGACTCGCACGACCCGAAGCAATACCAGTTGATAAGTTGAGACAACCGCAACAAAGCTCTGTTATTGCAAGCAGCAGTGAGCCAGAACCCGCACAACCTGAGCCACAACCAAGCGGTAAGCTACAAGCAATCACTGCCGAGCTACCAAAGTTAAAAGAGCAGGGTTTAAACCCTTACCAAGCGCTTTATACACTTGCCCAGCGTGATGATGACGTCGGCACATCAATAAGAGGTGCTTTTAATGATGGCATGAACACCGAGCAAATGGCCAACTATTTTGGAGTAAATGATATATGGCAGTCTCAAAACGAGCCATCGAGCAACACATTGCAAATAAGCGAAAACAGGGAGTATCAGACCCCGATATTATCGCAGGGCTAATCAAGGATAAGGGAGCTTTAGGCAAAAGTGTTACTGGTTTTATGGTTGATGCTAAGAAGAGAGGGAGAGACCCTATCAAGGGCTTTGCTAGTATCTTTGGCTTAAATCCTGTAACAGATAAGCCGTCAAAAAAAGGCGGTGGCTTTTTTAACAAGATGGGCAGCACACTTAACTCTGTTGGCTATGGTTTACATAAGAGCGTGGGTGGAATACGTCAGGCTGATTTATGGGTAGCCGACAAGGCGGGGCAATTTGTAAATACTATCGCAGGTAAAGAGGTTTTGCCGACCAATCAGCTAGAACACTACAACATTCAGCGCAAGGCTGATGACATTGTACGTCAGGAGCATCGAGCTGAAGCGAGGCTAAAGGGTGTGGACCTAGGCGCCCTGGTCGGTGAAGTTGTAGGAACCCTTCCTGCTATGGTAGGCAGTGGCCCAATAGGACCTGGTATAAAGGGAGTTGCATCTTTTGCTGGCAACCAAGGGGTGCGCGGCGTTGCTACTGGTATGGTGCGTGAAGCTGATAACAGAAAACAACGACTGCAAAATATGGCACTTGAGGGCATTGGCGGCGCAGTTGGCGGCGTGGTCGGTGAAAAGGTAGTCGCACCAGTTACACGCAAAGTAGGCTCAAAGATTGCACGTAGGACAGCTAACAGAACAGGTGCGACAACTAGAGCATCTGAAAAGTTGGTAGATGATGCAATTAAAGAGACTGGTATTGATGTCACACCTGTAGCTAGACGCAACATGGTTAAAGAGGCTGATGACCTGCTTAAAAAAGGTAAGCAAGTTGACGCACCTGCTTTAGTGCGTAAAAACTTACTTGACCGCCATGGTATCAAAGGTACACAAGGGCAAATCACCCGTGATCCCGCTGTCTGGACAGATGAACATGAGCTTGCAAAGCGGGGGGCAAACAATCCTTTAAACAATACTCACATCGAGAACCATCAACAGCTTGATGAGTTAATGCAGGGATTAGTTAGAGACACTGGCGCACAGCCAGTTAACAACACTCAGAGAATGGGTAGCACGTTTAACACCCTAAAGGAAGCTGACGAAGCAGCTCAAGCCAAAGTTGGTGAGTTGTATGATGCTGCTAAAAATTTATCGGGTAATGACGCTCAGCTAAATCACTTACGCTTTATTAATAACGCCACAAAAGACCTTGAAGACAATATGCTTGGGTCGTTTGTCAAAGGCGACACGATGAAAGCTTTAAAGGGTATGTTTGATGACCCCGATTTTGTGCTGACTCATGGCAAATCCGAAGAGTTAATAAAAATTATCAACGCTCGTTTGCGTGCCACCACCGACGGCAGTGAGCGCCAGGCGCTGGGCATCATTAAAGATAATCTATCTAAAGAAGTGGATAGGTCAATCGATGAGATGACAGGCTTAATCGGTAATGGCCCAAGCGACGGTGGCTTAATCGCTGCAAAAGATGCTTGGAGTGAAGCTAGAAATGCAGCAAGACAGCGATTTGAGACGCTGGAAAAGACACCTATGCTTAAAGCTGCTACTGACGGCATGGAGCCGGACAAAGTGCTTAACAAGTATATTTTGAACGGCAATGCTGCAGACATCGTTCGCACCGTTGACGTGTTAAGAAGCACACCAGGCGGTGACCAAGCGGTTGCTGATATGCAAGGCGCTGTGATTGAGCATTTTTTAGGCAAAGCAACTGGCGCTAATAATGGCGCATTTAGCCCAGCTAGTTTGAATAGAGCGATCAACTCGTTTGGCGATCAGAGATTGAGAGCTTTGTTTACTCCCGAGCAAATTGCACGCTTAAATGATATCAAGCAAGTAGCTGATATTTTAGTGCAGCAGCCGCTTGGAGCACATGTTAACCATTCAAACACTGGTAGTGTGCCTATTAAACAGTTGCTGGGCATTGTGAACGTGGTTGGCTCGATACCAAGAGTTGGCGGCATGGCATCAGGCTTGATGTTAGGCGCCGCTAATAAAGCAAAGGATATCTCAACACTGGGTACAGCTGCAAAAATGGTTAATGGCCAAGTGCCAGTGACCAAAAACTCTAGTCTCGGCTTAACACCTGAAATGCTTGAAATGCTGGGGCTTGTGCAAAATGTATCAACAACACTGCCTGCGGCAACCGGTGCGGCCATGTTAGGTCAGTAACACAAAAAAATTAACCTCAAGCCCTGCCTTAACCGGTAGGGCTTTTGCTTTGGAGATAGCAAAATGGCAGTACAAATGCTGGGTATTAAAACCAAGTTTACAGATGATCAAGGCCGTCCATTAATTGGCGGTAGCGTACACACTTATTACGCTGGCACAAGCTTACCGCAAGATACGTTTAGCGACCCTGAGCTGACTGTACCAAACACTAATCCAGTTAAGCTTGATGATACCGGCAGCGCAAACATATTCTTAAAAGGCACTTACCGGGTACGTGTTTTTGATAGAAAAGGTAAGTTTGTTGAGGAACAGGATAATGTCGACCAGTTAGCAACCGTAGCTGAGGTGTTTAAAAACAAAGGCGGTTTAAATGCTGCGAATGAACGTATTGATGCTTTAACATCTGAAGTTAATAGTGTTAAAGAAAAAACGCTAGTTGTTGAATCAATCGCCGACTTATCGACTATTAAAAATCCAAAAGACGGGCTACGTGTTTATGTTAAGTCTTATCATGCGGGACTTGGGAAAGGGGGTGGGTATTTTACTTACGACAGCTCAAAAATAAGTATAAATGATTATGGCTATGTGATTAATGGCTGGGTGAGGAGTAGCGCTGATAACCTTAACGTTAAAGATTTTGGAGCAAAGGGCAATTGGAATATAGAAGCTCAAACCGGTACAGATGACACTGCTGCTTTTGCTGCTGCCATCGAGTTTATGGTTGCAACACAACACCTACGGAAAGCGGGTAGAAGGGCGTTATATATACCAGCAGGAACTTATAAACTAAGTAGTATTCATATTCCATTGAGCATGTATTTCGGAGTAATTTTTATTGGCGATAACTCTACGCTATGCTTTGATAGTAAAGCTGACACACCTGCTATTAACTGTGAAATTGAAGGTGTTGAGTTTAGACAATTGAATCTCCTCGGCGATATACACTTAAACTTCGATATAGTGAACCGAAGCCAAGTCGGATTTTTAGCGAGACTGCCAGATAACAGAGCCGATATTGATGTTGTTTTTACCAACTGCTCTATAGCTGGGTGGAATGTGTTTGCTGAAATACATGGTAGGGGGTGTACGTTCAATAATTGTGGTTTTGGGCATTTGCTAGAAGTCATGCATATTGTCGCTAAGTCTGACTTTACACTGCCACCACATAGCACACCTGAGCATACTATACACTCTCAGCAAACATCTATGCGTCACTATGTAATTCGAGGGTGTCGTATGGATGGACCTGAAATTTTAATAAAAATTACAGGTGAGGCAGGTAAGTTTTTAGATAACATCAACAACATATTAATAGACAATAACGACATGAATAATGTTGGTTATTTAATACGCTCAGATGAACTAGCACCTGCATCTATTAAGTATTGTAGTATTACTGGCAATAACGGAATCGGGTGCTTTCATCAGTATTTAATCCAAGATGTAAACAATATAGATAATCTGAGCATTTTATCTAATAACTTTACAAAGTTAGCCAACCACGAACTAGATGTATCTCAGCTAAAATGGGGACAAGTGACAAAAGGCATGATTAGGGCGCATGGCGATATAAAAAATATATCAATAGTCGGTAATAATATTAGAGCCATAAGCTATTGTTTAATTGACGCACCTAAAATTAATGCAGAACACTGCGGTGTTACTGTAACGAGTAATAACTTTAGCGAGTTTAACACTTCTAAATATTATACAGACCATCCCAAGCTGGTCTGGTGCCGCTCTAGTGTTAACAACTTAGTAGTTAGCAATAATACGTTACAAAGCAGCAAAATTTCGGGCACTTACAGGGTAGTAGATACGTTAGTACAAGACCAATCTCAATTAGTCAATAGCGGCAATATAGCTAATTTTAAGTTTGACGATGCTATTATATCATTTAGCCCGCGTTTTAACTTCTATAGCGGGAATGATGATGATGTTGGTGTTAACGCATCAGATATAGACGCAGGCTCTAGCGGCTATTACTACATAGATGGTATATTTGTTAAGGGTTATGCGGTGTGTCTTTCTAAAGACATACCCCTGCCAGTTAATTATCAAGGTAAAAGCATATCAATTAAACTTCCTGACGAGTTACCAAAACCTATAGGCTATCAGGAGGGTATGAGTAGTTATCAGTCTGGTTTTGCTAGAGTTGCTCAAGTAAGGAAAATCACTAATACAAATCTACTTAACGCAACAACTAGAGCTAAGGCAACTAACAGAATTACTATCGAAGCTATTGATCAAAATAACAGCTCGGTTAGAAAACTAAATACCAACGACGTGCAGCAAGGGTTTCTTGTGGGTGTAGAGTTCAGTTATAGATTTCGCTAAAAAATAGGGATCACAATGCCAATCTTAAAAGCATTAGAGAAATTAGCCAGACACTAAGTCTGGCTTTTTTTATATGCGACAAACTAACTGGTTTTTATATCTAAAAAAAGGGGGGATATGCTCAAAAAGATTTTTAAATTCCCTACAATCAACCTAGAAACCCTCAATAGAGGGTTTTTTATTATCAAAATTTAGGAGATCCAATGCCAAACAACACCCCTTATTGGGACGTAATCCTACTAAAGCTATTAGTGTTTTTACCCAAAGTTTTTGCAGCGGTCATCGGTGCGATATTGGGATTAATGCTAAGTGGCGATATCGGCAAGGACGGGAAGATACGAGTAAATATATCGGTTATCGTTAAGTTTACGATAGCAGTGACAATCAGTCTGTTCGGAGGCGAAGCGTCTATTGAGTACTATAAGCTACAAACATACAGCGTGATGACACACGGGTTTGTTATGTTGTTATGGGCTGTATTTGGCATGTTAGCTATCGGCATTGTTTATCAGTCTGTAGCATTGATGCAGGGTAAGCCCTTATCAGCAGTAATCAAAGAGATTAAAGACGCAGCTCTCACAATAATCAGCAAGTAGTAATTAAAAAGTAACCGGCCCGCTATATGCGGGCTTTTTTACGTATAAAGGATTTAAAAATGAGCAAATTTAATGAGTTTTTTGATAGATTAATGCGGCATGAAGGCGGTTATGTGAACCATCCTAATGATCCGGGCGGTGAGACAATGTGGGGTGTAACTAAGCGAGTTGCACAGGCGCATGGGTATTATGGGCCTATGCGCCAACTGCCAAAGAGCAAGGCTAGAGAAATAGCAACCACGTCATACTGGTTAGCTGTTAAAGGTGATGATTTGCCTCCAGCTGTAGCTTGGCAGGTTGTCGATGCTGCATACAACCACGGCAATAGGAATGCTATCAAGTTTTTACAGCGTGCTGTAGGGGCGGTTGACGACGGCATTATCGGGCCACGCACACTGGCAGCAGTAAAATCGATGGATGTTAATGACGTGGTTTTACTATTTAACGCAGAGCGATTGATGTTTTATACACAGTTAAGAACCTGGTCAGTTTTTGGCAAGGGGTGGGCGAGGCGCATTGTCGGCAATCTAAGATATGCTGCTAAAGATAATTAGGATGACATGCTTTTAAGTAAAATCACGTCAAAATCTTGTCATAAAAAAAGCCCCTCTGGTGAGGGGCTTGATTTTATTACTAATATTTGGTGGAGATGGCGGGAGTTGAACCCGCGTCCGCCAGCACTACGCTCATGAATCTACATGTTTAGGGTCTGTCTTTGGTTTTAGCCCGCACCGAACCGACAGTCAGGTTGGATAGGGCGATCCTTTAAGTTTGAACCCAAATAGCTAAGGCAGCTATTTGAGCGAACCCATATGCGTGCGCTTCAACTCGGCTAACCCACTATGGGTAAAGGGCAGCGGAGTAAGCAGGGTTTAAGCTGCTAGAGCGTAAGTTTCGTCGTTTGCGACTATAACAATATATGTTTGATTTACGAGAGGACATATACTCTCGACATGCATCATTGAGTTTCATCACCAGCGTCGAAGCCAGAACATCCCCAATGGAACGAGACATTATATAGCTAAATTCAAGTTAGCACAAGATTACCTTGGCAAATCTTACATAAGGTAACATATTAATAAATTCAACTAAACGAATTATATTCTTTCATAAAAAAAGCCAGCCGAAGCTGACTTTTTTATTGCTAAACTATTCAATTAGTCACAGACTGATTACTCTTCTTCTGCTTCTTGTTGAGTTTCAGCTTGAGCTGCCTGTGCTTGAATGTCACCATCTTCAGATAAGATAGTTACTAAGATATTAGCAAAGATGTCATGGTGAAGCTGGATATCAACACTGTATTCACCAACCTGACGTAAAGTACCTTCAGGTAGCTTAACTTCAGAACGATCAACTTCAAGGCCAGACTTAGTTAAAGCATCAGCAATATCGCGAGTACCGATAGAACCGAATAGCTTACCGTCTTCACCAGATTTAGCACGCATGATAACGTTAACATCAGTTAACGCATCAGCACGTTTCTGTGCAGCGGCTAACTCTTCAGCTTCGATAGCTTCAAGTTCAGCACGACGAGCTTCAAATTTCTCAACGTTAGCTGGAGTAGCTGGTAAAGCTTTACCTTGAGGGATTAAGTAGTTACGACCGTAACCTGATTTTACATCGACAGTTTCGCCAAGTTTACCAAGGTTGACGATACGCTGTAATAAAATAACTTGCATGAGTCACTCCTAAGTTGGCTTACTGATGGTTGTCAGTGTATGGAAGCAATGCTAAGTAACGAGCTTGTTTGATAGCAGTTGCTAATTGACGCTGATATTTGTTAGACGTACCAGTGATACGGCTAGGAACAATTTTACCATTGTCACTGATGTATTGTTTTAGTAGCTCTACATCTTTATAGTCGATGTGAGTGATACCTTCAGCGGTAAAACGGCAAAATTTGCGACGGCGATAAAAACGTGCCATGGATACTCTCCTTAAATGAGCTTAAATTATTCGTCAGAATCGTCGTTAGACTCTTCATCCTGATCGTTGTCAGTGTTTTCGCTACGTGGAGCTTTACGTGCACGCTTCTCATCAGCGCTTTTCGCTAATTGTGAAGGCTCAGTAATAGCGTCGTCACGACGAACAACTAGACTACGGATGATAGCGTCGTTATAACGGAATAGCTCTTCAAGCTCTGCTAGAGTTTCACCATTACACTCAATGTTGAATAAAACATAGTGTGCTTTATGGATTTTGTTAATTGGGTAAGCCAATTGACGACGGCCCCAGTCTTCAAGACGATGAACCATGCCATTGTTGTCTTGAACTAATTTGATATATCGCTCAACCATTCCGACTACTTGGTCGCTTTGGTCAGGGTGTACGATAAGCACCACTTCGTAATGTCTCATTTAGGACTCCTTACGGATTAGTAGCCATTGACCCCATGTCAACAGCAAGGAGATTTATAGCAGATACTAGATAACTAATAATAAGTAACTATTAAGTTGTATCTACATTGAAATAAATAGCTGTTACTGTTTATAAGCTAACAATAAATTTACTAATGCTATAAAGCGCCGGATTATAACAGTTAATGCTTTGTTTAACAAGCTTTGTATCAAATGATTTCAATTCTCAATATCTGATTGAGACTCTCCCAAAAAATGTTTACAGTAACCTGCTGACAACATCTTTAATATTTAATCTGGAATATTTCGTTAGTATTCCGATAAAAATCCTAAATATCAAAAAATAGAAGAAGTAGAAAATACTAAAAGTAGACAATATTGAAGTGGAAGATATTGCTTTCATGATTAATAACTTTAATCTGCCTTTTATTTTTTTGTATTAAGGTGACCCTCAGCTGATGCTGTATACGATAAAAAAGTGTTATCAAACAGGTAAATAGGTTATGAAACGTAAAGCCATTGTAATAGGCGCAACAGGGCTAGTGGGCAAAAAATTAGTTAGCCAGCTAAACATAATGTATGACAGTCTGATTATTGTCGCTAGAAAACCGCCAAAGCACATGTCGGCTCAAATGCAATTTTATCAACTAGGAGATTTCAATAACCTAGAAGAAACTTTGGCCAATATATCTATTGGCCCAGATACAGATGCTTTTAGTTGTTTGGGCACCACAAAAAAACAAGCAGGAAGCGATGAAGCCTTTAAACAAGTTGACTATGATTATAATTTAAACTTCGCCAAATTTTGCCATGATAAAGGGGTGCAAAGATTCTTTATTTTATCAGCTCTAGGGGCAGACACTAAAAGCCGCTTCTTTTATAACCGAGTTAAGGGCGAGCTTGAGAAGGCTTTGGCAGAGATTGGTTTTAATGAATTGGTTATCTTCCAGCCCTCATTATTGTTAGGTAAGCACAAAGGCCGGGTGTTAGAAAACACTGCGCAGAGTGCCTTTAAGCTCATCTCACCTTTAGTACCCAAGACTATGCGTACACGGCCTATCGAAGCTGAGCGTGTGGCTGCAGTGATGGCGATGATGGCACAAAATATATACGAGCGTCATAAGGTATCGGGGATAGAGGATATTAGAAATAAAGTGACCGTCATTGATAATAAACAAATGCTTGCGATGACTCAGCTAAAGTCTTAAGCTAATTAGACGTTTTTAGTGTTTTATTAGCCAATAATAAATAAGGAAATAACGCCATGACTGAGATGACAAAAACCAACTTTGTAACTTGTGATTTGTTAGATGCCAATCCAGAAAGCCAAGTCTGCCTGCCAAATATTGAGGGTAAGTCTTTTTATAGCTTCGGTGGTAAGGACAAGTTCTGCGGTGAGATCGTTACTGTAAAATGCTTTGAAGACAATAGCCGGGTAAAAGAGCTGCTTAACTCTGATGGCCGTGATAGTAATGGTGAAGGCAAAATCTTAGTGGTTGATGGCGGTGGCTCTATGCGCTGTGCTTTGTTGGGCGATATGATTGCTCAATCTGCTATCGATAATGGTTGGGCAGGGGTGGTGGTGTATGGCTGTGTGCGTGATGTCGATGACATGGCGCAAATGGATATCGGAGTAATGGCATTAGGCTGTATCCCTCGCAAATCAACCCGTCGTGGCGAAGGTCAAACTGATATTGAAATTAGCTTTGGCGATATGACCTTAAATTCAGGTATGTATGTCTATGCCGATAACAATGGCATTATTGCAAGCGACAAACCACTGATTTAGGGGTAGCATTTTATTTTGCAAAATCAGTCGCTTTTTAATTAATAGCTGGCTGCTCATAATTTACATCTTATAGCTTATAGGGTTAAAACCTTAAAAGGCCAACACAGCAATGCACTGCTTTGTTGGCTTTTTTTACTAAAAATCTGCTGTTAAATCCTGAAATATAATGAATTGTCCGTGCTTTAATAATTATTTGTAGTCCTCTTTTTAGCTCGTATAATAGAGTTTTTTATTGACAAGTAGCTGTGATTTCTCTCAGCCCATTGGTCTTCGTTAAGGAAATTTACCACAACATTATGCCTAAACTCTCTAAGCATCCTCTTACTGATATCTTTACCTCTACCAATGAAGCCCTATTTCCTATAGATAACTCACAAAGGCGCTGGTTGTATCCAGCTCATGCTGCTGCCGGCAGCCTTTGGTTGGCGAGTCTAACAGACTGCCCTGTGGCCAATGTGGACAATCGTCTTAAAGTAGTGGTTACTAAGGATCAAAATCAGCTCAATCAAATCGAAACGGAGCTAGCGTTTTGTGGAGTGGATGCTTATGTGTTCCCAGATTGGGAAATACTGACTTATGATGAGCTTTCGCCTCATCAAGATATTATTAGTGAGCGAATCAACCTGCTAACTGATATGCCCAAAACTGGTATTTTGTTAATCAGTATCCAAACTTTAATGCAGCGAGTAGCCCCACCAAGTTGGCTAATTGGCCAGCATTTTGATCTAAGTGTGGGCGATATCTTTGACATAAATGATCAGCGAGAAATGTTAGCTGCAGCAGGTTACCGTGCTGTGGATAATGTGTTTGAGCCTGGTGAATTTGCGGTACGAGGTAGCGTTATTGATATCTTTGCCATGGGTCAGCCGTTCCCATTACGCTTGGATTTGTTCGATAATGAAATTGAAACCATAAAGTTCTTTAATCCACAAACCCAGCGCACTTTATCTACTGAAACCTTAGTTGAGATAGTGTCATCTCGATCAGACTCAGATAGTGCTACTAAGCATGATTTAACGGTCGAGTCCTTGTCTTTACTACATAAATTACCAGACGTCTCCAAGCCCATTACTGAGTTTCAGATTCTGCCTGCCAAAGAGTTTCCTTTGGATGAAGGCAAGGAGGTGTTCCGTAATAACTTCGCGGCCATGTTCCCCAATGTCAGCAGTCGCCGATTTGAGCTGCATAAAGATGTCATGGCAGGCATAGCCAGTAGTGGCCTTGAATACTACCAGCCACTATTCTTTGATTTAGAGGACTGGAATCAGACGGGGCATCTATTTACGTATTTCCCCAAAGATGCGCTGTTTATTATCGATGAAGGTATAGCTGAGTCTCAGGCAGATTATTGGGCACAAATTCAGCGCCGTTATGAAGAGCGCCGTCATGATATTGATAAACCTATCTTAGAGCCAAAACTGCTTTATTTGCCCAGCAATGAAACCAATGAAAAGTTAAAAGCTTATTCGCGCATTATTTTAAGCCAAAATGATTTACAGGAAGCAGATAGCAGCCAAACGGGTAAGGTACGCTTGCCTGCCGTTATGCCACCTGAGTTGCCAGTCAGTCATCAAAAAGCTGAGCCTTTACTAGAGCTATTGAATTATGCAGAGGGTCAGTGGGGTGATCATGAGGCAGAGCAAGATCAAGATATAAGCAAGCCACTGCCTCGCCCTATATTGGTAGTGGCAGAAACTGCCGGTCGCCGTGAGATTCTACTAGAGCTGTTCCGTGGAAAAATTAATGTTAAAACCTTTGAGGGTTTACAGCAGTTCTTACACAGTGAGCTGTATCAAAACAATGAACTAGCCGAGGGTGACAAGCCCACAGTAGGCTTAACCATTGCCCCGATAGAGCGAGGGGCAGTAATAGCCAACCATTTATCTATTATTAGTGAAACCCAGCTATTTGGCAGGCAAGTACTACAAACCCGTCGCCGCCGTCAAAGCGATGTCTCAGAAGAGTTCTTAATCAAAAGTGTGACTGAGCTGACCGAGGGCAGTCCAGTGGTTCATATTAATCAGGGTATTGGCCGTTACCATGGCTTAGTTACCTTAGATGCTGGCGAAGGTGAGCAAGAGTTTATTCATTTAAAGTACGCTGACGATGCCAGTATTTATGTGCCAGTAGCTAACTTGCAGTTAATTAGCCGTTATAGTGGCGGCGATCCTGCCTTAGCGCCCTTACATAAGATTGGCAGTGGCAAATGGGACAAAGCAAAACAAAAAGCTTTAGAGCAAATTCATGATGTGGCTGCAGAGCTGCTGAATATGCAAGCCCGCCGTCAAGCTAAAGAGGGCATTCATTTTAAAGTTGATACGGCGCAGTATGAGCTGTTTGCTAGTCAGTTTGCTTTTGAAGAGACACCGGATCAGGCGAATGCCATTGATGCAGTCATACATGATATGAAGCAAAACAAGCCTATGGACCGGCTTATCTGCGGCGATGTGGGCTTTGGTAAAACCGAAGTGGCGATGCGAGCCGCTTTTATCGCGGTTAATAGTGGCTATCAAGTGGCGGTATTGGTTCCGACGACCTTGCTGGCAGGACAGCACGAGGATAACTTCAAAGACCGCTTTGCTGATTGGCCGATCCGTATCGAAACTTTATCTCGCTTTGGTGGTAAAAAATATCAAGATCAAGTTTTAGAGGACTTGGCTGCTGGCAAAGTAGATATCGTTATTGGGACTCATAAGCTGCTGCAAAAAGACGTCAAGTTTGCCAACTTAGGGCTAATGATTGTCGATGAAGAGCACCGCTTTGGGGTACGTCATAAAGAGCGTATCAAAGCGATCCAAAGTGATGTTGACAGCTTGTCGATGACTGCCACACCGATTCCTAGAACCTTAAATATGGCCTTGTCTGGCATGCGTGATATGTCGATTATTGCTACACCGCCGGCAAGACGCTTAGCCATTAAAACCTTTGTAATGCAAAAGACTGACCAGCTTATGAAAGAGGCTATTTTGCGTGAATTACTGCGCGGTGGTCAGGTCTATCTATTACACAACGATGTGGCCAGTATTGAGCGTATGGCTGAGAATATTCGTGAGTTGGTACCTGAAGCCCGAGTAGGGGTGGCACACGGTCAGATGAATGAGCGTGGGCTAGAGCAGGTGATGCAGCAGTTTTATCACAAAAAATTTAACGTGCTGGTATGTACCACTATTATTGAGACTGGTATTGATGTGCCTAATGCCAATACTATTATCATCGAGCGTGCTGATAAGTTTGGTCTAGCACAGTTGCACCAGTTACGTGGCCGAGTGGGACGTAGCCACCATCAAGCCTATTGTTATCTGTTAGTTCCTTCTATTAAGGGGTTAAAAGGCGATGCCAAAAAGCGTCTACGTGCCGTCGAAAGGGCCAATACCTTAGGGGCAGGCTTTATGCTGGCCAGTGAGGATCTAGAAATACGCGGTGCAGGGGAAATCTTAGGCAAGCAGCAAAGTGGCAATATGCAAGCCATTGGTTTTAGCTTATACATGGATATGCTGGAGCGGGCTACCAAAGCCATTAAGGCGGGCAAAGAGCCGGACTTAAATACGCCATTATCCCTGACCAGTGATATTAATTTGCACTGCTCAGCGCTTATTCCAGAAGACTATGTCAATGATGTGCCGCAGCGTTTGTTATTCTATAAACGCATCAGTAATGCTGAAGATAAAGACACTTTAACCGATATTAGAACTGAAATGATTGATAGATTTGGGGCACTGCCAGATCAAACTAGGCAGCTATTTGCCATTCATCAGTTACGGGTTCAGGCTGAGCCTTTGGCTATCTATAAGATAGATGCCACCAGCAGCAGTGTAGTATTAGAGTTTGCACCAGATACCCCAGTTGATGCTTTGGCTATTATTCAGTTAATTCAGTCAGATGGTAATCGCTACCGTATGCATGGGGCTTCAGGTATTCGTTACACCAATCCTGATAAGCTACAGACCCCGCAGCAGCGTGTAGAGGTGGTACGTGAGTTGTTAAATCACTTCTCAAAACATGTGACCGAAGAGCATGTGGATAATAATAACAATGACAAGCAGGGATAGAGTTAATTATAAGTAGGAATATAGTCAATCTATCTACAAAGTCATTAAGTCTTCATGGTGCTTTAATCTAATCGTCATAGCGCTTTAATCTAACTGTCATCAACTATTAGTATCTTATAGTCATAAAACAAAAGCAGGACATAAATAATAAAGAAACAAGTGAATAAGGAGAGACAAGATATGATGATTAATAACGCTATCGATTTGGAGGATTTGCAAGTCCCAGAGTGGTTTGAGGATGAAGCAGAAGATGCGGTAGAGATGTAAACCAGTAAAGCTGAAATCTGGAACATAACGGGTGATGGATAAAAGTATAAAAATTAGGGATGATAATAATAACACTGGGAAAAAATAAGAAAAAATGCTGAAAGTGCAAGTAGGTTGTGGCTTTTAACAGAGCCGTTCAATGGCTATCACTAGGTCGCTAGCCATTGATGGTAAGGCAGTCTTGAGTTCTCAAGGCTGCTTTTTTATGTTTATAAGTTTATTAACAGCTCGCATATTTTCTGTAAAAGATTAAACCTGTGTTAGTATCTATAATATCAAGCCAATACCTGATAAAATATCGGCTTGCAGAATCATTAAAATAATTAAGAGAGCCAATATGTTTCAACTTCATCCAACACTAGCTAAAGATTCGTTTTTAGTTGGAGACTTTCCGCTATCTACTTGTCGTCTAATTAATGACTGCCAGTTTCCTTGGTTGATTTTGGTACCTAGAGTGGCGGGTGTGCAAGAAATTTATGAATTATCACCAGCGGATCAGGCTCAGTTTTTACGTGAGTCAAGCTGGCTATCGAGTCAAATGGCTAAGACCTTTAATGCTGACAAGATGAATGTGGCCGCTTTAGGCAATCAGGTACCGCAGCTACATTTCCATCATATCGTTCGCTATCAAAATGATTTAGCTTGGCCAAATCCAGTATGGGGAACGCCGGCAGTGCCTTATACTCAAGAGGTTTATTTGGCTATGCAGCAGACACTTATGATGGCATTACGTGGCCATAATCAAATGCCTTTTGACTGGCAGATGCAATAATCTATTCGCCATAAAAAAAGACACCCACTGGGTGTCTTTTTTTTATCACATCATTGTAAAGACAGGACGGGTCTTAGTGGTTTTCACTGGCATGATTCAGGGTATATTTTGGAATCTCAACCACTAGATCTGTGTCTTCAATCTGAACTTGACAAGACAGGCGCGAATCAGGCTCTAGTCCCCAAGCTCTATCTAATAAGTCAGCTTCAATATCATCCATCTCATCAAGACTGTTAAAGCCCTTACGGACAATTACGTGACAGGTAGTACAGGCTTTAGACATCTCACAAGCATGCTCAATTTTGAAGCCTTTTTCTAATAGACCTTTACACAAGTTTTGGCCGCTTTCAAGTTCAACCTCAGCACCTTCTGGGCATATTTCATGATGAGGTAATAATGTAATCTTAGGCATAAAAAATTCCAACTTTTAGTTATTAGTAAAATCTGTCTGCAATATCTGGATTAGAGGGTAGATCAATATATTATTAGCTATTTAAGCCAGTGCCTTATTCAGACCAAGTGTCAGTGCTGGTACCAGCGAGAGATTGCTGCACACTTTGGTCCATAATACGCGCTGCAAACGAATCACTTAATGGCTTTAACTGGGCTTGTTTGCTTTCTACCTCTGCTTTTATGGCTTGTAGCACTGCTGGGTCTTCAGAAGTGATATCTTGCTGAAGCGCTTCAGTTAACTTTTGCATGGCTTGTTGCAGATTATCAATTTCTTCTTCGCTTAATAACGAGTTGAATTCTTGTAAAGCCGACTGTAAAGCTAATACTTCGCGCTCAGCTTCGACTTTAGCTTCAATTAAGCTACGAGCAAGTTTATCCTGTGCAGCATTTTCAAAGCCTGCACGTAATAGTTGCTCTTGTTGTTCATCACTCAGGCCATACGACGGGGTAATCTTGATATCACTCTTAACCCCAGAGGTGGCTTCAAAGGCGCTGACAGATAGCTGACCATTGGCATCAATGTCAAAAGTAACTTCGATGCGTGCTAAGCCTGCTTTCATAGGAGGAATGCCATATAGCTCAAAACGACCTAATGAACGGCAGTTCTCAACGGTATCTCGCTCACCTTGTACCACATGAATAATCATGCCAGTTTGGCCATCTTGATAAGTGGTAAAGGTTTGTTTTTTGGCCACTGGGATGGGTGTATTACGAGGAATAACCACCTCTACCAAGCCGCCCATGGTTTCTAAGCCTAATGATAGCGGAGTAACATCAAGCAGTAACACATTATTAGACTTGTCCTTCTTGATGAGCTGTTCAGCAACCTGTGCGGCACCTAACGCCACCACCTCATCAGGGTTCAGATGAGACAGTGGTTTTTTATTAAAGAACTGTTCGACAGCATCCTGCACTACCGGCATACGGGTAGAGCCGCCCACCATGATCACCTCATCAAGCTGCGAGACATCAATATTAGCATCACGCATAACTTGCTCACACGTTGAAAGCGTACGGCGAGTGATTGGATCTACAATTTGTACTAAGTCTTCTGCGGTTAACACCCCTTGCCACTGAGTGCCGGCCACATCTAAGGTAACAGAAACACTATCCTTGTGGGTCAGTGCTTGCTTATAAGCTTCTGCTTGACGAGCAATATGAGTGCGCTGCTGAGCTGTTAATTGTTTGGGGTCTAGTCCCGCTTGCTTCAGTAGCCAGCCCATAATCTGGCGGTCCATATCATCGCCGCCTAAAGCACTATTACCACCTGTAGCCAATACTTCAAAGACACCTTCAGTCATCTTTAATAGCGACACATCAAAGGTACCGCCCCCTAAATCATAGATTAGGTAGATATGCTCTTGTTTTTCGGAGTCATCTTTGTCACGGTCTAGGCCATAGGCTACCGCTGCAGCTGTAGGCTCATTCAATAGCCTAAGTACATTAAGCCCTGCAAGTTTAGCAGCATCTTTAGTTGCTTGGCGTTGAGCTTCATCAAAATAAGCGGGTACGGTAATGACTGCCCCAGCAATACTGGCATTAGGAAGGGCAGATTTAGCCCGCTGTTCTAAAGTTTTTAAGATTTGTGCAGAGACAGCGACTGGAGAGATCTCACCTTGAGCTGTTACAAAGGAGGGCATAGCTTCAACATTACCCTCGCTAGATTTTAGCTGATAAGGGTGTGAAAACTTAATGTCTTGTACACTACGACCCATAAAGCGCTTAGCTGAGATGATGGTATTAGCAGGATCTGTTTCAAAGTAAGCTAGTGCTTCAGAGCCAACAACAGGCGCTGTTATTCCATCTTTATTGCCATAATAGACTACAGAGGGTAGCAAGGTATCTTTGCTAGTTTCAGCGGTTTCATTACTTAAAGAAGTTTCAAGCAAAGCGGCCTTACCCGAGCGAACAACCGCTACCATAGAGCGAGTGGTGCCCAAATCGATACCTAAAGCATATTTATGCTCATGAGGATTTGCACTTTGGTTTGGTTCAGCAATTTGTAATAAAGACATAAAACACTCAATCTAAGGCAGAGAATTAAAGATAAAAGTAAAATAAAGGCTTAACTATTTATATAAAGATATCAGTTTATATAAAGATATCAGTCATATCAAAGATATAAATCATCGTCATCAGCTTGTTGTTGGCTGTTATCGATGGCTATGTCCATATCTTTTTTTAGTTTAACCAAAAACTTAAGCTTCTGAGTAGCATCTTTTGCCACCGACCAATCTTGCTCAGCATAAGCCTTAACAAAACGCTGTGACTGATTGTCTATGCGCTGATCAACGTCAGTTTTAAGTTTGGCAATTGTCTCCAAATCGCTTGCTGATTCAGCATCATCCAGATCCATGCGCATTTCCATAGCATCATCTAAGAAGTCAAGATCGGCAATAGAGTGGTCAGTATTTAACTCTTGGCCTGATAGCTCTAACAAATAATTGGCACGACTATCAGGATTAATTAAGATGTCATAGGCATGGTTAATGACAGCAGAGTTTTGCTGTAATGAAGCATTCTCATTACCACTTAATTTATCAGGGTGATACTGACTTTGAAGTTGACGCAACCGTTCACTAAGCTTTGTGGGTTCAATCTCAAAAGTAATAGGCAGCTCGAATAGAGCGAAGAAATTGGCAAAAGTAGGTGCGTTATCTGACATAGGCTTTGAGTGCTATTGGTTGATGGTGGTTTGGTGGAAGCTAAAACTTAAAGCTGACGCACTAGGTCGTCAGCTCCTTATAAAATCTAAAATTATCGCTATGGTAAGCTATGTAATTATATTTTTAGTTAATAAGCACGGCTATAAACTAGAGTGGCTTATTATTTAATATAAGGGCCGGGTAGGGGATAAGCAGTACTGAAATGAACTGATTGAACAGTTAAACAGTAAAGGACTCACCGCAGCCACATTCCCCTTTTTGGTTAGGGTTAGTGAATTTAAAGCCTTCGTTAAGACCTTCGGTCACATAATCCATCAATAAGCCGTCTAAATAAACCATACTCTTAGGGTCAACGAAGATATTTACTCCGTGGCTTTCAAATTTTTCATCTACTGAATCTGGTTCATCGACGAATTCTAACACGTAGGCCAGTCCCGAACATCCAGCGGTACGGATACCGACACGAATGCCCTCGCCATGACCTCGGTTATTTAAATAATCTGTAACGTGTTTTGCAGCACGTTCGGTCAGTTCTATCATTAAGACTATCCTAATGTTAAAAATTAAATTTATATCATTTGGGCTTAATAAGGCAAACTTACTAAGCCCATTAGCATTAAATAATATACTAATCGCTTATTAAGAAAATTATTAATTAAGCGTCAGTTGCTGTACCAGCCTTAGTGCGGTAATCATTAATAGCTGCTTTAATAGCATCTTCAGCCAATACTGAACAGTGAACTTTCACTGGTGGTAGCGCTAATTCTTCAGCAATGTGCTTGTTTTTGATCTCAGACGCTTGGTCTAATGTCTTGCCTTTTAGCCACTCAGTTACTAAAGAGCTTGAAGCAATAGCTGAGCCACAGCCATAAGTCTTAAAGCGAGCATCTTCAATAATACCGTCATCGCCAACTTGGATTTGTAGACGCATAACGTCACCACAAGCTGGAGCACCAACCATACCGGTACCAACGTTCTTGGCATCTTTGTCTAAATTACCAACGTTACGTGGATTTTCATAATGGTCAATTACTTGATTACTATAAGCCATGGTGTTTCTCCTGGGGTTTAACCTAGATAAATGGGGACAATAAAAAATTTATTGTCTAATTTGTTAATAATAATTAGCGTCAATTAAGCCGCTGTTTTTGTTTTAGTGTTCCGCCCACTCTACCGAGTCAAGGTCCACGCCATCTTTATACATATCCCATAGTGGAGATAAGTCTCTTAATTTATCAACCGCTTCATGAATCTGAGTTAAGATTACATCAATGTCCTCTTCAGTAGTATAACGACCAAAGCTGAAGCGAATAGAGCTGTGCGCTAGTTCGTCTGGGCGACCAATAGCACGTAGCACATATGAAGGCTCAAGAGTAGCTGATGTACAAGCTGAACCTGAAGAGACAGCCATGTCTTTCAACGACATCATTAGTGACTCACCTTCAACGAAGTTGAAGCTAATGTTAATAATATTTGGCACGCTGTTTTCAGCATCGCCATTTAGATAAATCTCTTCAATATCTTGAACGCCTTGCCATAATTTGTCATGCAGTTTTTGGACGTGGGCACGGTCTTGTTCTAAACGCTCAGCAGCAATAGCGAATGCTTCACCCATACCAACGATTTGATGAGTTGGTAGAGTACCTGAACGCATGCCACGCTCATGACCACCACCATGCTGTTCAGCACGGATGCGCACACGTGGTTTACGGCGTACGTATAAAGCGCCAATACCTTTAGGACCATAAATCTTATGACCTGAGAAGCTCATTAGATCCACTTTTAGATCTTCAAGGTCAATTTCTACTTTACCAGCAGCTTGGGCGGCATCAACGTGGAAGATTACGCCTGCTTCACGGGTAATTTCACCGATTGCTTTAACATCGGTTATGGTGCCTAATTCGTTATTTACCATCATTAATGAAACTAAAATGGTGTCGTCACGTAAGGCTTCTTTAACCTGCTCTGGTAAGATAAGTCCTGTGCTTGGCTGAGGGTCGATATAAGTAATTTCAAAACCTTCTTGCTCAAGTTGACGACAAGTATCTAGAACAGCTTTGTGCTCAATGCGACTGGTGATAATGTGTTTACCACGACCTTCATAGAAGTGAGCCGCGCCTTTAATGGCTAAGTTATCAGACTCAGTAGCACCAGAGGTAAATACGATTTCACGAGGATCGGCATTTACTAGATCAGCAATTTGTTGACGAGCATTCTCTACAGCTTCTTCAGCTTGCCATCCATAACCATGTGAACGAGAAGCTGGGTTACCGAAAACTCCTTCAAAAGTCATGTATTCAGCCATCTTCTTCGCTACTTTAGCATCAACAGGGGTAGTGGCTGCATAGTCAAGATAGATAGGACGGTTTAAATTACTCATGCTGGATTAACCTCATTGGCAGGGAATATTATATTTGAATTTGTAGTTGTACTTTTTTCAGTTTTCTCAGTTGCTGCTTCATGAAGCAGTTGTTGACGATAGGAGACGTCTTTAACATTTTCCATTTGCAATAACTGAGCTAAAGAAATATTTTTTAAGTATTGTTCGATGTGAGTAGATAAAGCACACCATAAGTCATGGGTAAGGCACATAGCGCCACCTTGACAGTTGCCTTGACCGCCGCACTGCATGGCATTCACTGACTCATCGACGGCAGTGATAATGGTCATTACATCTATATCAGCCAAAGGTTTGGCTAAATGGTAACCACCTGAGGCACCACGGGTACTGGTCACCAATCCCGCTTTACGTAATTTAGAAAATAATTGTTCTAAATAAGAAATAGAAATGGATTGGCGCTTGGCAATATCAGATAGGGAGACAGCATTTTTTGAATCACCATCTTGGATAGCCAGGTCAAGCAACGCGGTAACCGCGTATCTACCTCTAGTTGTTAAGCGCATTTAATGTCTCCACGAGTTCATACTTGATTAATTAAGTCCTATTATAGTTAATTCCGAGTAATACAGTCAAGATTAATTAGTGGCTTAATTGTAATAGAGAAATTTTTGTCCAAATACCCAAAGAAAGCCAAGTTAACTTATTAGTAATCACTAAGTTAACTGGATAGTAATTAACAGGAGCTTAACCATTAATCAGTACTAAAGTTGTGGATTTTAGGCGTCGATATTATAGCAAACTAAGGGGCTAAATTATCGACTGTTTAAGCTTTATCAAAGGGAGGTAATAGCTAATTTGAGACCGTAGTCTTCAATTTTCAATGCTAATTTAGTCATTCTTTGAAATTAATTACAATATTTAATGATTGGAAGCTAAAAAAGCCTTAATAGACGGTTATGTCCATTAAGGCATTTAAAAATTACTTACTCTCTAGGGTTAATGCTTCTAAGGCTAATAACTTTGATCTGAGGACTAATACCTTAGAGGTTTAATAAGGTAATAGTCTGCTAAGTTAACTAACTAAGGGGTATGGTGCAGTTTTGTAAAGTGTATTGGTTAAGGTTAAAAAGATTAAACAGGCAATTTGTTAGCTCAACCAGCCAATCACCGAGATGATAGCAATCAATGAAGCCACGATAAGGGCAATCATAGTGGTTTTTTGCTTACTATGAGCTTCCTTTAAGCTAATCTCCAGCTCACGGTTACGCATACTCAAGGCATTAAGTTGTTGCTGCTGCTCTTCAATACGAGCTTTATAGTCAGGTTTGTTTTGCTCTTTTGCCTCTTCAGCTTTTTCTTTGCCTTTACCTTTAACTGTCTTGATAATCCCCTGGAATAGACTAGCGACACCTAGCTGCGATAAAAAGTTACGAACCTCGCTGACTGTTTCGGTACCGCCACGCATGGTGATTTTATTGATCTGAGTCACATCATTACTAATCAGAGAATTAATTAACTGATGACTATAAGCATTAATGACCACATCAGGCTCAGTGGTAGAAGGAGGCAGCTCGCTGTCTAATAAGATACCCTTATTGGTGAAAGTAGCATAAAACTGAGTGTGAGGCAGGTAGCTGCGGACACAGACCACAGTATTTTTTTGAGCCAATGGATAGACTGCTTTACGTAGGTTTGCATCGAATCTTAAAACAAGGGTAATAGCAGACTCTGCAAATACCAGTACAATATTGAGTAGAGAGTTTGAAATTGAATTTTGACTCATACTAAACCTATTTGAATTTTGTTATACGAAGAGATGGCTCATCATATTTATTAACGTTAGCGAATTTTGCTGACTAGTGCTGATTAAGATGACAAGCTTTCAGTCATCTAGAAATTATAACTGTCATTTATGAAAAATTTGATAAATAATAGCATAAAGTAACGTACTCGCTATAAGTATGATACGGATTAATAAAATTAATTGCTAAATAAGGCAGAAGTAATAAAAAGTTATAAAATATACGATATCACTTGAAACAACGTGGTTTTAGAGGTATAAAGTCAATGTAAGTGGTGTCTCAAGCTGATTTCAGTAAGCAAATGGAAAGTAAAATGTAAATTTGCTTGCACATTTCTAAACCCCTTGCTATAACAGCAGGAGAAACCCCACGTTCAGAAAATACTAAAATATAAAATAGTGCATTTTTTTTGCACTGATGTATAGTATTTAAGGGCTTGGTTATTGCTTATTTAGTTTTTAAGCGATAGAATTTACCTCCGAATTTAAATCTTTTTAAAGGAAGTCTCTATGAACAAATCAGAATTAGTAGATAGCATCGCTGAGAAAAGTGGTCTGAACAAAACTCAAGCTGCTGACGCTCTTAATGCTATGATGGAAAGTGTTGGTGAAGCTCTAGAAAACAACGACACTATTTCATTAGTAGGTTTCGGTACATTTAGCGTTAAAGATCGTAAAGCGCGTACTGGCCGTAACCCTAAGACTGGTGATGAGCTTCAGATTCCAGCAAGCCGTGTACCACACTTTAAAGCAGGTAAAGGCCTTAAAGATCGCTTAAACTAAGCCGATTATGCGCTAAGTTCAGCGAGCACCATGTCTGATTGCAGACAATAACGCACCTTAGGGTGCGTTTTTTTTGTGTCGGACCTTATTTTCACGTATGATATTGCGTTAACCTCTTATTAACTTATGACTGATATGTACTATGGAATCGATACGTAATTTTCTTAAAAGTTGGCCTGGCAGAATTTTCTTAATGCTTTGTTTATCCCCTTTGGTAATCTTAGGCCTTGAAAGCTATTTTACCGGGTCAGCAAATGCAAATGATGTGGCTAAAGTAGGTGATCAAACGATTAGCCGTGCTGAATACCAAGATGCTATTAATAATCGCAGAAATGAGTTACTGCAAAATGGTGTAGAGGCCAGTGCCATTAATACCAATGCCCTAAATCGTGAAGTTCTAGAAAGCCTAATCAACCGAGCTGTACTTAGAAACCAATCGGAGCAGCTGGGCATGCACGTATCAGATCAGGTTATCAACGACTTGCTGTTACAAGATCCTCAGTTTTTAGACGAAAATGGTCAGTTCTCAAACGATCGCTTTGCCTTTGCATTACAGCAGCAGGGCATCACCAAAGACCAGTTATTTGCGCAGTATCGTCAACAGCTAAACCTAATGCAGCTTTATGCCAGCGTGGCACAAACAGCGCTTTACCCAGAAGCTGAGATTAATGACCTACTGGCACTACAACTCGAAACTAGAGATGTTTGGGTCTATCGCTTGCCTTGGGAGCAGTACAAAGACAAAGTGTCTGTATCTAACAAAGAGATTGAAGACTACTATAATGAGCATAAAAATGAGCTAAATAGCGTAGCTATGGTTGATTTGGCGTATATTCAACTTGATCCAAGCAAGATAACCGTTGAGGAAGTGAGCAAAGAGGAAGTTCAGGCTCAGTATGATGCGTTCAAAGCCAACTATGCGGGTAATTACAGCCAAAAGCTTAGTCAAATTTTGGTGACAGGTGACAACGCCCAAAAAACCATACAGCAAATTGAAAACCGCCTGAAAAAAGGTGAAAGCTTTGAAGCATTGGCCAAAGAATTCTCTGAAGATCCAGTCAGTGCGGCCAAAGGTGGTGATATCGGAACCTTTAATCCTGATGTGTTTGGGGCAGATGGTTCAAAAGTTGCTCAAGCCATTGAAGGGTTGAATAAAGGGCAAGTTTCAGCCCCTGTCAAAACCAGCTTTGGTTATCAGTTATTTAAAGTTACTGAAATGTCTGGTGCGGGTGTACCAAGTTTAGACAGTATGCGCGAGGAGCTGGTGGCACAGGCCAAACGTCAAAAGCGTGAGGAGCTGATTGCTGATAAGATTACTCGCATTAATGAGATGGCCATTGATGGGGTAAGTATTGAAGATATTGCCCAACAAGAAGAGCTGAGTGTACAGAAAATTAAAGATTACACTAAAAAAGGCAATAAAACAGTTCTGGCTCAGCCAGCGGTTATTGAAGCTGCCTTTGATGACTATGCTATTCAAGATGAGTCAGTGAGTGCCAGCATTAAAGTGAATAACGGAACACTGTGGGTTCAGCCTACTAACTATCGTCCAGTTAAGCCTTTGACGTTGCAACAAGCTACTGCAAAAATCAAAAACATTTTAGTACAGCAAAAAGCCAGTGCTCAAGCTTTGGCAGCGGCTCAAAATATCAGTAAAACGGTAAATAATAAAGGGATGCAAGCAGTCCAAGCTAAATTCCAGTCGTTAGGTAATGTCAACCGTCAAAGCCCATTGCTGACAGCTAAGGAACAGGCCATTGCATTTAGTAAAGACAGTACTGGTGGCAAGCAAGTGGCTGTTTCTGAGAAAACAAATGAAGGGGCAACAGTTCTAGTATTGGGTCCTATCACTAAGGGCTCTATGCAGGATGTACCCGCAGCTGAGCTTTCGCAAGCGATGTTTGATATGAGAAGTATCCGTGGCCAAGAGTATTTCAGCGATTATGTAGAGTACTTAAAAGGCGCTACAAAAATTGAAAAGAACGAAAAAGTGATTAATGAGGTAGGGGGAGTGTAAGACTCAGCTTAGCCGAGGTTATTTACTCCATTTAATTGAACCAAAAAAATACCGCCTCAATTTGAGGCGGTATTTTTGTTTCTATTTAAGTAATACAGCAAGTTATTCACTTATAGAACGGGTTCAATTAGTGACGGAAATGGCGCATACCGGTGAATACCATAGCGATACCGTGCTCATTAGCAGCTGCAATGGTTTCATCATCACGGATTGAGCCACCTGGCTGAATAATGGCTTTAATGCCAACTTCAGCAGCGTTATCAATACCATCTCTGAATGGGAAGAAGGCATCAGATGCCATAACAGCCCCTTCAGTCTTAAGCTTAGCATGCTCTGCTTTAATAGCCGCAATACGAGCTGAGTTAACACGGCTCATCTGACCAGCGCCAATACCGATTGTACGCTTATCTTTACCGTATACAATGGCGTTAGACTTAACATATTTGGCCACAGTCCAAGTAAATAGTAAGTCCTCTAACTGCTCAGCAGTTGGCTGTAAGTCGGTTACTACCTGTAAATCATCTGCAGTGATTAAGCCTAAGTCTTGGTTCTGAATCAATAAACCGCCCGTCACACGCTTATAATCAAATTGGGCAGCACGGTTTTTGGGGTCAGGCAACTCACCACAAGTTAAAACACGAACGTTTTTCTTCGCAGCGGTAATGTCAAGCACGCCTTGCTCTAGGCTTGGGGCAATAATAACTTCAGCAAACTGTGTGTCAACGATAGCTTGAGCGGTTTGCTTAGTTAATGGACGATTGAAGGCAATAATACCACCAAACGATGACTCAGGATCGGTGCTAAAGGCTGTCTTGTAAGCTTCGGTTTGATCAGCATTGATTGCCACACCGCAAGGGTTAGCATGCTTAACAATCACACAAGCAGATTCAGAGAATGATTTTACACACTCTAAAGCAGCATCGGTATCAGCGATGTTATTGTAAGACAGCTCTTTACCCTGATGCTGCTTAGCGGTAGAGATGCTGCCTTCGCCTGAGCCGTTCTCTTCCACATAGAAAGCGGCCTGCTGATGCGGGTTTTCACCATAGCGTAAATCTTGAGCTTTTTTCAATTGTAGGTTGAAAGTACGAGCGAAGTTATCTGGCTCTTCAAACGACTGTAAGCGGCTGCCCAAGAAATTAGCAATCATGCCGTCGTAATGAGCGGTGTGTTCAAAGGCTTTAACTGCCAAATCAAAACGGGTCTTTTGCGATAGGCTACCCGCTTCTTTTAGCTCATTCAAAATAGAATCGTAGTCTGCAGGATTGGTAACGATAGCTACGTGCTCATGGTTTTTAGCAGCAGAGCGAACCATGGTAGGACCACCAATATCGATGTTTTCAATAGCATCTGCTTTGGTTACATCTGGTTTTGCAACCGTTTGGGCAAAAGGATATAGGTTGACCACAACCAAGTCGATAGGGCGAATACCGTGCTCGCTCATGACGGCGTCATCTTGACCACGACGGCCTAAAATACCGCCATGAATTTTTGGATGTAGGGTTTTTACACGGCCATCCATCATCTCAGCGAAGCCAGTGTAGTCTGCTACTTCAGTTACTGCGATGCCATTTTCAGACAGTAGACGATAAGTACCACCTGTTGACAATAAATCATATCCTGCTTCGATTAGACCTTTGGCAAAGCTTTCGATTTGAGCTTTATCAGAAACAGAAATAAGAGCGTACGGCTTATCAGACATAGTTTTTCCCATAGTGTATACGATAAAAAGGGTGATTAGATTCTGAAATCATCGTGGGTTTTTAGTAATTGTCTTAACCGTGTTAGGCTAAGACCCGAGTATATTAGAGCAAAATAGAAAATATGACAAAACTTTAATCCACTAGGAGCAAAGCTTGTTGTCGAATTATCTGTTTTGTCGCTAATATAAAAAGTTAATTTTAAAAAAATATAAAAATAAAATAAAAAGATCACATCAAACCATACTGCTGCATCTTCTTACGCAAAGTGCCTCGATTTAATCCCAATATTAGAGCAGTCTTTGATTGATTGCCCTGGGTTTGCTCAAGAACGACTTCCAATAGCGGTTTTTCAACTTCTTGCAGTATGGTCTGGTATAGATTGGTCGCTGTTTCTCCTTCAAGCTCAATAAAATACTGCTCAACCGCTTGTTGTACATGAAAACGAAGCGGCATACGACCTTCGCTATCGTTAGCTAAAAGGCTTACGTGACTTGAAGAAGAGATTTGGTTGTCCATAGCTTTATAATAAATCTAATAGTGAATAAAAGGTGGGTTTAAACTTTAATTTAAACCTTAATGATATTTCTCATCAAATCAGGCCAATGCGATTAACCCTTAAAAGTACCCGATAAGCGATGCCAATGGGAATCGTCATGATTGTCATTTTTTTCATAAGAATGACGGGTATCTAGGTTAAACCAAGGCTGATAAGCACTAATAACGTCTTCTAGCTGCTCGGAGATGAGACCTGCCAGCACAATGCCACCTTCAGGCTTGATCAAAGTAGCCAGATAAGGAGCCAGCTCCATTAAAGGCTTGGCTAAGATGTTCGCAGCAATAATATCTGCTTTAGGAATATCCCCGGCTTCAAAAGCTTTGGCGAAGTCTTTAGGTAAAAACGCCTGTAATTGCTGATCCACATCATTACGCTCAGCATTTTGCTTGGTGGCTAAAACGGCCTGAGGATCAATATCAACACTGTAGACTTGTTTCGCGCCTAGTAGCAAAGCCGCAATGCCTAAGATGCCTGAGCCACAACCATAATCAATAACGATTTTGTCTGATAAGTCTTGGTCAGTTAACCAGTCTAGGCATAGACGGGTAGTGGCATGATAGCCAGTACCAAAGGCTAAGCCTGGATCCATCATGATGTTAATCGCCTCTGGATTAGGAGGGGTCATCCACTTAGGAACAATCCATAAATTGTTGGTACATTCAATAGGGGCGTAATGTGACATCCACTCGCGCTCCCAATCGGTATCAGCAAGGGCAGTGGTCCAGACGCGTCGGGCATTAACTTGCACAGCGATGGTCTGTGCTGCCGCTTCAATATCTTGCGCATTATCTGCGGTAAACAGACCGGTTAGGATAACTTCGTCCCATAAAGGAGACTGACCAGGCAATGGCTCAAATAATGGCTGATCTCCAGCATCTTCTAAGCTAATTGAAAGCGCGCCTTCTTCTAATAACAGGCTTTCCGCTAAGTCCACATCTTGCTTTGCACACTGCAGGTGTAATTGCTGCCAATCCATAATGATCCTTAGGATAAATAAACTTTATAAAACCGTATATTTTAACGTGATACTACTTAGGTTGATAGCCTTTATCTTGATAGAGCAGCTTTTGCTTCCTTAATAACTCGAGTGTTGCCCTGTGCCTGTCCAGCTATCAAAATAATTTGCCACAAGGCTCTTTTTCTGGCTTCGGTCTGAGCAACCACCAATCCACGACGGGCCATAGCTTCTGCCTTCAGTGGTTGGTTTTGTTTTAAAGCCACTTGACCCAAATAGAAGTAGACTGCTGAGGACTGAGGGGCCAAACGCTGTGCTCGGGTGAAAGTGGCCTGAGCGGCAGAGACTTGTCCTTGACGCAGTTGCTCAACGCCAGTGTCCATTAGCTTTTGAAAAGCAGGAAGATTGCTACCATCTTGGATAGGGGCTGGCTTATTAGTCGGTTTTTTTGAATTTTGACGCGCCTGCTCCAGTAAGCTTTGATGTACTGTTTTGGCATCTGTTACAGGAGGCTTAACTACCGGAGCCTCATTGGTGGCATTAGGGATAGGAGAGGTAGGTATGGTTTGACCCACAGCCTTAGGGTTGACACTAGTCGTGCTGTCATCAGAAGGGATAGGCTCTTGACTACTTTCGGTACGAGACTGCTGTAGCGGATAGGAAGTTTGGTGTTCAACTCTCAAATCTTGTACCCCAGTCTCTATATCGTTTGCTGCCTGTGAAATAGGATAATCCTCTTCTAAATCCTGATAAGCGGTAGAAGAAGAGTCTGCAGGAGTAGCTGTATTGGGGCTGGTTTGAGTGGTGGGCTGAGTCACAGTCACTGCGGAGGGGGTCGATAAGCCACCTGTGCTTTGGCATCCCGTTAGCACACCCACCATGAGTACGCTAAGGGCTGAGCTCATTAGTAAGGACTTTAAGGGACTAACTTTGACAGAGGTTTTAGCCGCTGTTGTAACAGATACTTGGGATTGCATAGACATAATTTCAATCCAAATTAGTAAGTTGGGGCAGAGAATAAGCAAAGCCGACTCAGTGATGAGCCAGCTTTGTTACTCTCCTAAAGTCGATGTTAAAAAATACCACGGTAAACAAGCAAGCTTAGTTAGATTGGGCGTTAAAACCATTCTAAAGCTTTATCATACCAAGTGTCGCCTGAATTCACACTGTTATTATTGTTTGAAGCTTCTCCCTGTTCATTTTGGGCAGGGGTACTGGCCTCATTATTATCACCGTTTATGCCACCAGAGGGCATGCCTTCTTGAACACTATCTAACTCACGACTTTGATTTAGCAGTGCTTTACGCTGATCGTTAAGCCAGCGTAATTGTCTACGTGATTGCTCTTGTTGATATAGTTCCAAGGCACAGTCACTGGCATCTTGTGGTAAATATCTAGTCAGCACAGGTAAGTATCTGGCGCCTTGACAGCTTTCATGAGACAGCTTGCCGGTGCCGTTTTCTAACCACAGCCACTCAACACTATCGGGCTGTACTAACTCGACTGGCGTTAGACGTAAGCGGCCCATAAAGTCTTTCCATAATGGTAGGGCGCCACTACCACCGCTTAGACCAATCGGTTTGTTGTCATCTCGGCCCACCCAGACCACACTGACGTAATTACCGCTGTAGCCTGCAAACCAAGCATCTCGATAATCATTGGTGGTCCCTGTCTTACCTGCTAAATTAAGATCGCTGCCTAAAGACTTTAATGAGCTTGCTGTGCCGTTTCTAACCACTTCTTGTAGTGCATAGTTGGTTAGATAGTTGACATCAGGCGGCACACTGCGCTTAGTGTCAAGTCCTGAGCGCTGTAAAATACTACCTCTATCATCTACCACAGTACGGATACTAATAATGGGAGTGCGAAACCCACCTGCGGCCACTACTTGATACATGCCTAACATATCCATAGGACTCAGCTCAACAGAACCTAAGAATAAGGAGGGGTAGGTAGGGATTCTTTCATTAATACCCAAACGATGCATCTGATTGACAAGGGTACCCACCCCAAATTCTATCCCAGTATTGACGGCGGCTTGGTTGTAAGACTTAGCTAACGCCGTGGTCAAAGGCACATAGCCATGATCTACCCCATCATAGTTCTTGGGTGTCCAGCTGCTACCATCGGTCAAAGTTAAGGTCACTGGGCTGTCATTGACAGGGCTGGCAAGATTGTACTTACCACTTTCAAGAGCGGTCATATAAATAAAAGGCTTTAACAGGGAGCCAACCTGACGCTTAGCATCTACCGCACGGTTAAATCCAGTAAACTCACTGCCACTACCAACGGCTGCAACCAGTTCTCCTGAAGCGGGGTTAGCACTTAGTAAAGCTGCTTGTATTGGCTTAGTTTTACTGCTTTTTTTGCGTAGGGCTGACAGCTGCTTTTCTACCGCATTATCAGCCGCGAACTGAGCAATAGGATCTAAAGTGCTAAAAACCCGTAGGCCTTCGTTTTTTAGATCTTCTGGATGATAGTTTGACTGTAGCTCGCGTTTTACTATATCCAAAAAGTCTGGAAAACGGCTTTTTCCCACACTGGGTTTTTCGACCACATCAAGGGGCTGGGCGATGGCCTCTTCATAAGTTTGTTGGTCTAATTTTCCAGTAGCTAACATATTAGCCAACACTGTATTACGTCTGTCTAATGCCCGTTCAGGATTGCGGCGAGGGTTGTAGTAACTGGTACCTTTTGCCAAGCCAACCAGTAGGGCTTGTTGATCAACTCGTAACTCTTTTAGCGGTTGATTGAAATAAAACTGCGCCGCTAACCCAAAGCCATTAATGGAGCGGTTGCCATTTTGACCTAAATTAATTTCATTCAAATAGGTTTGCAAAATCTCATCTTTGCTGTAATGCATCTCTAGTAATAAGGCCATAACCGCTTCATTGGCCTTACGTTTGAGAGTGCGGTCTGAGCTGAGATAAAAGTTTTTTACCAATTGCTGAGTAATGGTCGAGCCGCCCTGCATAGAACCGCCTTGCAAGTTATTATAAAGGGCACGGCCAATTCCTTTTAATGATACCCCTTTGTGCTGATAAAAGCCTCTGTCTTCTGTAGAGATCAAGGCATCAATAAGTGGCTGTGGAATCTCTGATATCGGTAGTACGATACGATCTTCATTGTTATCTGGATAAATACCGCCAATAGTTACCGGCTCAATGCGCACAATTCCGGTATCACTAGGTTGGGTGCTTTGAATATTGGTGATCTTTGAGTCTTGAATTTTGATCTTGATAACCTGCTCAGGATCAACATCACTGGCACTGTACTGGAAGCCTCGAGTATGAATCACATACTGACCAGAGGATTTAGTATAAGTACCGGAACGATCATAGTTTGAGCTAGATTTATAATTTAGCATCTCTAACCACGAATCTAGGTTCCTAGAGGTTAGGGTGGCGCCTTGGTATAGCTCAAGAGGTTGCGAGTAGACTTTGGCAGGGATATTCCAGCGCTTACCTTCAAATTTAGCGGTAATGACTCTATCCTGCTTAATTAAATACATAGCAAGGACTACCATACCGACAATGATGATAATCAGTAATAAAAAACCAAGCACTGAGCCTCTTTGTTGTTCAGGATTTGGGGTTTTGCCTGTAAGGGTGTTTAAAGAGGAGGTTGATGATTTGGAAACACGAGATTTTGCTAAAGAAGGTTTATGATGCACGATAGTTTTACCAACATAAAAAAGACCTGATTATAATGACCGAAAACAGCCTTTTTTTCAATGTAAATGCTATTTAATACTCGGCTATTGTGGATTAAAACTAGGTTTTCACTGGTTTTTCATAACTAAGCCCAACCATAGACTAGATATCGATAGCTTCTATGCAGATAACAGTGCTTAGTTTCTAAGACCTGATACAATAGACAGTATCTTTACTGCGACAATTTGTTGTGAATAATGTTATGACCCATCCTAAAAATAGTTCTATCCAACCTACCAACTCTAATACCAGTAGTAATTCTAATTCAGCCTATTCTGACAGTGGACCAGAAGCAGGGGCGAGCAAGCAGATGTCATTGAATTATTTGAGCGAGGACATCGATAATTTGATATTGCCACCTGAAGGGTGTTGTTTCCATTGTGCCGAACCTGTACCTGACCCTCCATTTACCGCTCATATTCTAGGTGAGGATCGATTGATGTGCTGTATGGGCTGTCAATTGGCTGCTGAGAGTATCGTTGAGGCGGGGCTTGAGCAGTATTACCTTGATCGCTCTGAAATTAACCGTACCGCAAGTATGCCAACTGAGTTAGAGCGTTTAAGAGCTTATGACCATGAAGACATTCAAGCTCAATTTGTCTACGCCGCTGATGGGAAGTCGGTGGCTGAGCTTTCAGTAAATAACTTACGCTGTGCTGCTTGTACTTGGCTAATTGAAACCCGGTTGTATGAAATGCCTGGGGTCGATAAATGTCAGGTGAACTTAACCAATCAGCGGATGCGAGTGATTTGGGATGAAGATAAGCTGCCCATTAGTGATATTTTGGCCACCATTAACCAAATAGGCTATGACGCCAAGCCTTATCGTCAAGATACCCATGAAGCGATGCTAGAGCGTAACAATAAAAAAATGATGATTCGCCTCGGTATTGCTGCCCTAGGGGCAATGCAAGCGATGATGTTCGCGGTTGGCATGTATTTTGGTAACTATACTAGCTACAGTGGAATGTTAGTCGAACAAAGGGATTTTCTACGCTGGGTATCGCTGTTTGTTAGTGTTCCTGTCTTCTTTTACTGTGCGGTGCCATTTTTTACTTCGGCTTGGTCGGCAATAAAAATCCGTCAGGTTAATATGGATGTGCCGGTCAGTATTGCTTTAATTGTGACTTTCTTTGCCAGTTTATATGCCACCATATCCGGAACAGGTGAGACCTATTACGACTCGGTCAGTATGTTTGTGTTCTTCTTGTTGGCTGGGCGTTATATCGAGCATAATGCGCGGCTTAAAGCGGCTAATATGGCCAATGATTTGGTGGTGGTTGAGCCCACATTGGTACAGCGTCTAGGGAATGAATCGCAATTAATACAACAGATTGATCAGGCCAATATTGCTCCCAATCAGTCGGTAGAGCAAAAGATTGAAACTGCGGAACATGCTTTGGTTCTAACTGAAGCTGAGTACCAGAAGCTGGCACAGTTAGGCGAGCTGATCCATGCTGCAAAGCGTAGCAAGCAGTCTGAACAGCAAGAGGCGCTCCAAGCTACTCAAAAGCACAATGTCGCAACTGGCGATGCAGACTTAAACTCGCAACCACAAAAATATGAAACAGTAACTGCTCATACCCTAAATATCGGCGATGTTATTATGATTGAGGCGGGGAGTGAAGTAGTCGCCGACGGCATATTATGCAGTGAAACCGCAACAGTATCGCAAAGTCTGTTGACCGGTGAGAGTCTACTGATAGTCAAGCATAGAGGCGATAGAGTTATTGGCGGGTCTCAAAACGACAGTCAGCCTTTTGTGATGATCGTAACTGAACTACCTGAGAACAGCCAAATTGCCCTGATTGACCGTCTAATGAACCGAGCTCTTAGTGAGAAGCCGAAAGTGGCAGAGCAAGCGGATAAATGGGCCCGTTGGTTTGTGGCCAGAATTCTAGTGCTGGCAGTGTTTGTCTTTATTGCTTGGTATTTCGTTGATCCCTCTCAGGCGCTTTGGGCCACTGTTGCGGTCTTAGTGGCCACTTGTCCTTGTGCTTTATCGCTTGCCACGCCGATTGCCTTAACGGTCTCAACCAATAGGCTGGCAAGTTATGGCTTTTTAACCACGCGTGGTCATACCATTCAAACTTTGGCTGAAGTTACCCATGTGGCTTTTGATAAAACGGGTACCTTGACTTATGGTAAGCCCAATCTGTTATACATTGAGCCACTGCAGTCACTTGTTGAATCAGAGACTGCAGAGCAAGACTCAGCCCAGCGTATGGATCAAGAACAGTTATTGGCAATTGCTGCCGCTTTAGAGGTGGGCAGTCGTCACCCAATCGCCAGTGCATTACTTGATGCTGCTTACCAGCTTCATTTGCCGGCTGTGACCGATCTGGTCCATCATACTGCCGGCGGTGTTGAGGCTGTAGTCAATGATATCGGAGGTGGCTATAGATATCGCTTGGGTCATGTTGACTTCGCCTTAAATAATACGGATTCAGACTCAGCGACTGCTGAAGACAAGCCACAAATATCGCTACAGCTACAAAAGCATAATGCCAGTACAGCAGTTATGTTGACCCGATATCGTATGGCTTCAGAAGGTGAGACGGCGGGTGAGGTTTGGGAGCCTATGGCACTGTACTATTTTAATGACAGTGTTCGAGAAGGGGTGGCAGAGATGATTGCTGCCTTGCAAGCTCAAAATATTGAAACAGTAATCTTGACTGGAGATCCGAGTGAGCATGCCCAAACTGTGGCCAAAGAGCTAGGTGTTGATAAAGTCTACTTTGGCTTATCACCAAGTGATAAAGTCGACCATATCAAAGAGCTACAACAGCAAGGTCATGTGGTGATGATGGTCGGTGACGGTATTAATGATGCCCCAGTATTGGCAGCAGCAAATATCTCGACTGCCATCGCGGGTGCTGCTGACTTAGCTCAGGTCTCAAGTGATAGTGTTATCTTAAATGGCAAAGTGCCTGCAGTGTATGATGCGAAGCGTGTGGCGGATAAGGCGCAACATATTATTAAACAAAACTTACGCTGGGCATTAACCTATAACTCAGTAGTGCTACTACCTGCAGCTTTTGGCTATGTGCCGCCATGGTTAGCGGCCATTGGCATGTCACTAAGCTCACTGGTTGTGGTATTAAATGCCTTACGCCTAAAAAGAGCTTAAGTAGAATAAGACAACACTGATGAGAGCTGATGAAGAAAGTTAAATAGAGACATAAAAAGGGGGTTCCAATTGGAACCCCCTTTTTCTAATTAATTGATAAGATAATTAACTTTGAGTCCAAACTAATTAGTCTTGGAAGTGGCTTAATAAACGCATGAATTCGAAGTACATCCAAACCAGAGTAGCTAAGATACCGATACCGAATACCCATTCATAGTCTTCTGATACGCCGGCAGCTACAGCACGCTCAACGTTATCAAAATCAAGCAGTAAGCTAAATGAGGCGATAATCACCACAAATAAGCTAAAGCCAATGGCTACTAAGCCACCAGTTTGGAATAAGAAAGGCAAAGTTGAGCCAAATAGAACGAAGCCCCACTGCACAATATAAATTAGCAGGATGGCAAAAATAGCGGACATCATGATTGAGCGAAACTTTTCGTTTACTTTAATCATGCCTGAACGATAAAGTCCTAACATTACTGCAGCGGTGACGAAGGTAGCAGCTAGGGCGTTAGCTGGAATGCTAGGGTCAATCCCCATAAACATAATCGACACGCCGCCTAAAAATAGACCTTCTAAGATGGCATAGGGAGCTGCTAAAGATTTGGCTTTTTGCGGTTTAAAAGTAATAAACAGTGCCAAACCGAAAGCGGCAAACATACTGCCGAAGGTGATCATCTGCGCCATACCACCGCTGATACCACCACTGATAATGAAGAAGAAAAAGCCCAAGGCTGCAACCGCGCTTAGACCTAACAAGAAGCTGGTTTTATGCACAACGCCCTTAACGGTCATTGATTTACCACCAACGACAAGCTCTGTGCGACTGACAATAGGGTTTGCCATATTGATTTATTCCTTTAGTATTTAGTTATGAATATATTAGCTATTCACAAGTTACCTAGATTTTTCTAAAACTTAATTTTAGCTTTAATTTATTACGGTTAGTTATCGGCTATGATAACGTACTTCTGCAACTAAGGTAAAGTTATCTTACTTGAGGGTAGGATTGGATCAAATCAGGTAAAAATGTGAACGCAGTTAATAAGTTAATGGTTACGACAAAGCGACTTTTCAATCGCTTTTCAATCGTCTTTTAATATGGGTCTGTTATAACTGTGCTTACATCTATACTGGGTATAACCGTGGTTAAGTCACTTTTCATCGGGGATTTGGGTTGATATTGAACAATCGGTTAATGCAGTGAATCTGATAATGTGGTACGCTAACCACAATATTTGAAGCAAGAAAAACCCCCAGTAAGCCTGTTAAACTTTGAATAACTTAAATGACCTATTTGATGAAGCTTAAGCCTATGGAAAGCTCCGCGCAGTCCGATAAGCTCCCACACTTATCAGACTCTCCTCATTTTCACTCTATAAAAAACCCCGCTTTTAGGCGCATAGGCTTGATGGGTCGTGCTCGTAAAAGAGGAGTAATCACTACTATCCATGAGATTGGTCAGCGCATTAATGAGATGGGGCTGAGTCTCTATGTCGATTCAGAAACAGCCACTTTGCCTGACCTTGAGCTGGAAAAGCTAAATCAATTACAGATTGTAAAACGTAGTTTGCTAGGTGAGATCTGTGATTTGGTAATAGTAGTGGGTGGTGATGGGTCTATTCTACATGCAGCACAAGCCCTAGCGCGCTACCGGGTGCCAGTATTGGGAGTCAACCGAGGCCGATTAGGGTTCTTAACAGATGTTAACCCTGATGAGGTTGGGGTAAAGCTACAACAAGTGTTGATGGGCGATTATCAATTAGATCAAAGGTTCTTATTGATGATGGAAATTCAAGAGGACCGTAAGATTATCCATCAGGATATGGCACTAAACGATGTGGTATTGCATGCTGGTAAGTCGGTACACATGATAGACTTCCAACTAAAGATTGATGGTCTAGATGTGTATCGTCAACACAGTGATGGTCTTATTGTGGCCACACCGACAGGATCAACGGCTTATGCCTTATCCGGCGGTGGCCCTATTATTCATCCTAGTTTGGATGCAATTTGCTTGGTGCCGATGCATCCGCATACTTTATCCAGCCGTCCTATCGTGGTGAACGATAAAAGCGAAATCATGATTCGTATTCATAAGGATAATCGTACTCAGCCTATGGTAAGTGCCGATGGGAAGCCTAGTATTGCCTTAGAACAGCATCATAGATTATTTATCCGTAAGCATCCTGACAAGTTAACCTTATTACATCCGCCAGGTTTTGATTTTTATGAAGCCTGTCGCACTAAACTAAATTGGAACGTACATGCTGAAGAGTTTTCTTTAGATGGTGAAGAGGATATCTAGTCGCTAAATTTTAGTCATTACATAGTATAAATTTTAGCTTTGATAGTATTTTGGCTATGATAGTATAGTATTAAATATGAGGTATGTTATGAAAAAAGAAGATGTATTGGCAGCAATGACCCCTGAATTAGTGGCTTCTTTTCGTACAGCAATTGAGATAGGTAAGTGGCCTGATGGCAATAAGCTAACCACAGAACAACGTGAGACTTGTATGCAAGCGGTGATGATTTGGGAACACGAAAATCTGCCGCCTCAAGAGCGTGTGGGCTACATTCATAAGCCTGTAAAAAAAGATGGCACCGTAGTAGGTGAGGAGTGTGATGTAGAGCATGAGCATCACTATCCCAACATGCCAAACCCCAAGGGTGACATTCAGCCAGTTAAGTTCCGCTAAGTTTTCTTGATTATTTTGAAAACATAAGGCAGAAATTTGAAGCAAAAAAAAGACTAACCTAAGTTAGTCTTTTTTTATTGCCCTATAATAAGGCGACTAGATGTTTTTTACATCAACCTCTGGACGCGGTGTTAATGGGTTTTTTTCCATTAAAAAAGCACTCCAACCCCAATGTAAAAAGTTACGGATATTAGCATGATCCGTACCATTTGGAGTGGCTAGTACCGATTGGTAATGCTCACCAAATAATTTTAGGGTATCAAGTTGGCTTAGGCCATGATGTTTGGCAAAACCAAAAATCTTAGCACTGCCTTCATTGATACCAGGAGCATTCACGCAGTCCCCATTGCTAAATTTAACAGGGGTATAGCGATAAAAGTCGTCGATAAAGTTAATGACGTCCTTGAAGCCAATGGCTTTTTTATCTAGTCCGTTTAGTAGTGCAGACACGTCAGAATGTCGGATACTCATAATGGCCTCATTATCAAATCAGAACTAATTATTGAATACTAATATTCATTTATATTGTCTCTCGGCATAACTATGATGATAGTCGTGCTTTGATAAAGACAATACCTAAAAAATACTTAGTTATCTATTAAAAAAGTCATCATCGTCAAATGAGGTAGGGAAGTTGCTTTGCTCTAAGTGTTGCATTTGAGACTGCATAGCTCGTTCGTGCTGAATGCGTTGATAAATCTCTTCACGATGCACTGCAATATCTTTTGGTGCATTAACGCCAATGCGAACTTGATTGCCTTTTACACCCAAAACAGTGACACTTACTTCGTCACCAACCATTAAAGTTTCACCAACACGGCGAGTTAAAATTAACATGCGTCACACTCCTTATGTCGCAATTGAAAAATCTGGCAAATGCCAAATGATAAAATATTCATAACGCTGCCCATTAAGTTTGCCCTTAAAAAAGGCGACTTTGATTGTCCAACGCTATTTTGAAGTCATTTGCTAAACTTAAGCTTATTCAATTAGGTTATTTAACCAAATAACTGAATGCCTAAAATGTAGCTAAACAACATCTAACTTTTCAAGGGGATAAAAGTGTTCAAAATAGCATTGCTATTGATGATGTATTTGCCCTAAGAGTTCATTTGACTCTTAACTACATCAGCATAGACCATATTCGAACAGAACATTATAAGGCTTTATAGTGGCAGTGTCATTAATATTCACTATTTTTAACATATAACCGCTTTTAAAGCCTTATATATTATTTATCCTTATATATTATTTATAAGGTTACATAAACTTAGAACCTTATATAAATTAAAAGAGCCCGAAGACTCTTTTAATTTAGCAAGGTTTACTTATTAAATACTAGCTATTTAATGTGAAGTTAAATTACCTATAAACCTGGTAACTTGTCTTACTATTTAGCTAAGTAATAAAAGGTTATAGACCAGCAACTTTACTTTCACCATCTGCACGATCTAGACCAAATGCAGTGTGCAAAGATTTAACGGCTTTTTCTAAGTGTTGTTCTTTGATCAATACAGAAATTTTGATTTCACTGGTTGAAATCATTTGGATGTTGATATGGTTCTCAGCCAATACTTGGAACATTTTGCTCGCCACACCAGCATGTGAGCGCATGCCTACACCCACTAAAGATACTTTAACCACATCTGTATTGCCATGAATTTCTTTGGCATCGATTTCTTGTTTGATACCTTCTAAGATTTTCACCGCTTTATCAAAGTCAGGACGATTTACTGTAAAGCTGAAATCAGTTAGACCTTGCTCTGATAGGTTTTGTAAAATCATATCGATTTCGATATTAGCATCGCTAATAGGCGTCAAAATTGAAGAGGCTACGCCAGGATGATCAGGCACACCACGTACCACAATCTTTGCTTCGTCTCTGTTAAATGCGATACCTGAAATGACCGGCTGTTCCATGTCGTCTCCTTCGTCAACTGTAATCAGTGTGCCAACATTTTGGCGGAATTCTTCATCAAAGCTGCCATCTTGACCTTCGTCAAAACTAGACAGAACTCTTAAAGGTACTTGGTATTTTCCAGCAAACTCTACGGCACGAATTTGCAATACTTTGGAGCCTAAGCTGGCCATTTCTAGCATTTCTTCAAAAGTGATTTTATCAAGCTTACGCGCTTTAGCCGTAACGCGTGGATCTGTGGTGTATACACCGTCAACATCTGTGTAGATTTGACACTCATCTGCGTCCAAAGCTGCAGCAAGCGCCACACCTGTAGTATCTGAGCCACCACGACCTAAAGTGGTGATATTGCCTTCGGCATCGACACCCTGGAAGCCTGCAACCACCACCACATTACCAGCATTAAGCTGTGCTTGAATATTTTCAGAATCGATGGATTCGATACGGGCTTTAGTGTGCTTATTGTCAGTACGAATGGCGACTTGGCCACCGGTAAAAGAGCGAGCACCAATACCAAGCTCTTGAATAGCCATAGATAACAATGAGATAGAAACCTGCTCACCCGTAGAGACCATTTGGTCGTATTCACGAGGATCTGGTGTGCTGCTGATTTGATTGGCAAGGTCGATTAATCGGTTAGTCTCACCGCTCATGGCTGATACGACAACGATTACTTGATGTCCATGGTCATGCCAGCGCTTAATTCGCTTTGCAACATTTTTGATACGGTCGATACTGCCCATCGACGTACCACCATATTTTTGTACAATCAATGCCATGTGAAACCCTTTGAATTGAAAGTTTGGTTTTCACCATTATCTCTACTACTATCGCCCAAACTTATGCCTTAGATGAGCAACGCTGTTGATATACAGTCACCACGACATAAGTAGTAAGAAAAATAATAATAAAAAACGGTAATCCCTTGGTTTAATTAACTTTGTCTGTAAGTTTAGTGGGGTTAATAATCCTGAGTGAGGCAACTAATAATCTACTTCAATCAACAAAAAACTATTCAGACAAACGTACTTTATATCACAACAGAGCGTTACCATCAAAGAAAGCAGGAAAATTAATGATGGTAAATAGTTATAAGCTACTAAACTTATTGCAATGTTCAGTATTTATCCTGCTTAAAGTATTGATTTCTACTAAAAGTATTAATTGGGCCAACTATATTAGCTAACCCAATAAGGTAATAAAAATATTAATAATAGCTGTACAGCGTTAAGTTATTAGCTTAGCTGACTTTGTAACCAAGTGGGTAGCTGCGCCATAACAGAGGCCAGCTTATCACTATTAGGAGCACCGCCTTGAGCATAATCAGGCTTACCGCCGCCTTTTCCACCAAGCTCAGTGGCCAAGTGACGAATGATATCACCGGCTTTTATGTCAGCGGTTAAAGATTTGCTCACTGAAGCAGCTAAGGCCAGCTGATCGCCTTTTTCGCCCACCAAAACAATGATGGTGTCTTGAAGTTTGGACTTCATATCATCGATCAGTCCGCGCATGGCTTTGCCGTCAATACCGGCTACTTGGGCGATGAGTACTTTTTTATCGGCGATGGTTTGTACCTGATCTACTAAAGTAGCGGCTTGAGCACTAGCGATTTTTTGATTCAGGCGCTCAATCTCTTTTTCTAGCTCACGTTGTTTGTCCGCCATAGATTGGACACGGTCAGCTACCTCTGGACGTTTTGCTTTTAGCTGATTGGCTAGGGCAGTTAACTGGCTGTCAGCTTGCTGTACATAGCGTAATGCCCCCATACCCGTTAAAGCCTCAATGCGGCGAACCCCAGCAGCAATACCTGACTCTGAGGTAATTTTAAATAGACCAATATCACCAGTACGCTTCACATGTAGCCCGCCACACAGCTCGATAGAGAAGGGCTTCTCAACACCATCTTCGATGTCTCTGGCACCCATGGTTAAGACGCGAACGGTTTCGCCGTATTTTTCACCAAATAAGGCAGCTGCGCCTTTGGCCATGGCTTCATCGATGTTCATGTGCTCAATTTGGGTCTCAACGTTGGCTTGAATTTGCTCATTTACCAAGCGCTCAATAGTAGCTAAGTCTTTTTGAGACACAGCATTGTCGTAAGAGAAGTCAAAACGCAGGACTTCGCTGCTGACCAATGAGCCTTTTTGTGAGACTTTATCGCCCAGTACTTTGCGTAAAGCGGCATGTAATAAGTGGGTGGCAGAGTGGTTTTTGGCACTGGCTGCGCGAATGGCGGAAATGACTTGGGTATCAGCAGTCTGTTTGGCTTTTAGACTGCCCATGTTGACCACACCATGATGAATAATGGCTTGTCCTGACTTCTTAGTGTCTTCTACATTGAACACACCTGAGCTGGTACGGATTTCACCCATTTCACCTACTTGACCACCGCCTTCGGCATAAAATGGAGTGCGATCAAGAACGATAACGCCCTCATCACCTTCATTTAGCTCGTCAACTTCTTTGCCATCTTGATATAGGCCGATGATATTAACTTGGGTCTCATCCAGCTTCTCATAGCCTACGAATTCAGTTGGGGTTTCAACCTTAATGGCAGCAGAGTAGTCCACATCAAATTTACCCGCATCACGGGCACGTTGACGCTGGATATTCATCTGTTCATCAAAACCTGCTTCATCAATACTGATGCCACGCTCACGGGTAATGTCAGCGGTTAAATCCACTGGGAAACCATAAGTGTCATAAAGTTTGAAAGCGGCCTCGCCAGATAAAACATCACCAGATTTTAAGTTACTTAATTCACTGTCTAATAAACGTAGACCTTGAGCCAGCGTTTTGGCAAATTGAACTTCTTCTTTTTCGATAGCTGATTCAATAAAAGCTTGCTTTTCAACTAATTGAGGATAAGCTTCGCCCATCTCTGCTACCAAAGGGGCTACCATCTTGTAGAAGAAGCTGTCTTCAGCCCCTAATTTATTACCATGTCTTACCGCGCGGCGAATGATACGGCGCAGTACATAGCCGCGGCCCTCATTACTTGGCAATACACCATCAGCGATTAAGAAGCTCACTGCACGGATGTGATCAGCGATAACTTTTAAGGAAGCTTGGTTTTCATTTTTGATGCCTAGTAAGTCAGCAGCACTATTGATTAGGTTAACGAATAGGTCTATCTCATAGTTGCTGTGAACGCCTTGCAAGATAGCACTGATACGCTCAAGACCCATACCGGTATCTACGCTTGGTGCAGGTAGAGGCTCCATAGTGCCATCGGGCTGACGGTTGAACTGCATGAAAACACAGTTCCACACTTCAATGTAGCGGTCGCCATCTTCTTCTGGTGTACCAGGTAAGCCACCCTCAACGTGTGCGCCGTGGTCGAAGAACACTTCTGTACAAGGACCACAAGGGCCAGTATCACCCATAGCCCAGAAGTTATCAGAAGCGTAAGGAGCACCCTTGTTATCGCCAATACGGATAATGCGTTCTGCGGGCAGGCCAATATCTTTGTGCCAGATATCAAAGGCTTCATCATCTGTCTCATAGATGGTGACATACAGTCGATTAGCGTCTAAAGCCAACCATTGTGCTGAGGTTAAAAATTCCCATGCATAAGCAATAGCAGATTTTTTGAAATAATCGCCAAAGGAGAAGTTACCTAACATTTCAAAGAAAGTATGGTGACGGGCGGTATATCCTACGTTATCTAAGTCATTGTGTTTACCACCAGCACGCACACACTTCTGTGAGGTAACGGCGCGACTATAATCTCGCTTATCGATACCTAAGAAGCAGTCTTTGAACTGGTTCATACCAGCGTTAGTGAACAGTAGGGTTGGATCGTTGTAAGGCACTAAGCTTGATGAGGGTACGTGCGTGTGCTGCTTACTAACGAAGAAATCAATAAAAGATTTACGCAGCTCGGCTGTGGTTAAGAATTTGCTTGAAGCAGGGGATACTGAATTTGATGATGTGGGCACAGACTGAGTCACATGAACTCCTTAAAGAATGGCTGATAAGCTAAAGGTTTATTTGTGATAAAAATAAAGTAGGTTACAATAAAAATGGATTATATAGCCAAAAAACGCCCTACAGAGTGGCTCTAAGCGTGCAGCTATAAATAATAGCGTCAAAGTTTAGCATATTTATAGCCAAAACATGACTATTCACTTCACATAGTGTGGCTATTGGCTGTAAATATTGGTTTTAACTTTGACGCAATCGACTACTTTTATTGATAGGTTATTAATCAGCTAATTATTAATCAGCTAATTATTCATTGGCTAAGATGGCGGCATCTGTCGTGTCAATCTCATCTTTATGATACGGGCTTGATTCAATAACAACGACTGGAATATATCTTAGTTGCAGGCGCACCGGCTGATATTTTGGATAGTCCTGCTCAATGATGTTGTTAATGTGTTGTTCTAGATATCTGGCCTCTTGCGAAGAAGGTCGGGTTTCGCCACGTATAACCGCTCTAACCGTTTGATAGTCTTCTCTTGGCACAAACTGGGTGGTGGTTAACGCATTGCCCTTATCAATGAAATAGTCATTAAGGCTTTCCTTCACTTCGTTTTCAAATTTTTGCTTCTTAGTAATGGTATTAAAGTTATAGGTTAAATAAGCACCTATGACTACCAGTAACATCAATGGGACAGCATTACGACGGAAAAAAGCGACAAAAGGGCTGCTTTTGTAGTCATCTTCAACCAAACGTCGAAAGCCTGCCGACCATAGAACTAACGCATTGGTAAACTGAATGGCGATAATATTGGTTAAGGCTAATAATAAGGCGCCAAGGCCCAATGAGCTTTCACCATGGGCGAATAGAATCCCACTGGCAGCTAAAGGCGGAACCAAAGCTGTGGCGACCGCAACCCCAACCACGGCAACAGACAGTTGCGGGGAAATCATGGCGTAGGCACCAGCAGTACCGCCTGCCAATGCAATCATCAAGTCCATAGAAGTGGGCTGGGTGCGAGATAAGATTTCATTGGTGAGTGGAGAGTCTTGGTGTATCCAGCCGACGAGAAAGCCAATGCCCACCACCATTGCTGCTCCAGCCAATACTGTAAATAATGACTTGCGTAAAAAAGGAATGCGATAGTCAATAATAGCCAGTGCTGCACCACTGATAGGCCCAAGCATCATTGCCACCAACATAGCCCCGATTACCACAGCAGCCGAGTTGACGACCAAGCCATAACTGGCAATGATCGCTGATAACGCATTCATAATAAAATACATGCGACTGGGTAGGGCGTTGGCTTCAATATCTACCCGGACACCAGGATAATCAATTTTTACTTTGCTTTTTTGCTCTGCCAAAAATTGCTTATAAGATTCTAATTGTGATTCTTTTTTAATTTTTTGTTTTTCATCTTCGCTAAGCTCTTCCTCCTCCTCTGCACTATATTCTTCGCTATTTTTTTTACTATTTTTTTTATACGAAGTAGGATGAGGCTTAGCTTCTTGATGGTGATGCTGCTCAGAGTCGACGGGTTTCTGATTTGCCAAAGAGTCTTGCTTTGGCTTTAAGCTCTGCTCCTCTGGCACAGTTTGTTTTTGCTCAGCAGGTACAGGCGCTGTGCGGTCAGTTTTTGTGTTTTGGGTTTCTGTGCTATCCGCTCTTGGCGATTCTTTTTTTGTAGTGTCGTCTGTTACTTCGCAGTGTTGCTCAGCTTTTAGTTGATTTTGGTTATTTAATGGCAAGTCAGTAGCATCTGAGTCAGCTGCTTGGCTCTCATAAGCTTTGGCATGAATAGGATCGGCTGGTAGCTTGGCTAAATAGTCTAATTGTTCCTTTTTTAGGGCCTGCTCGCTTGCCTTATTATTATCGTCTGGCTTGTCAGCTCCTGATATTGAGGTCGCCTCAGGCTCCTCGTCGTCACAAGTGGCCACAGCCACATCCATTAAAGGGGCGTTAATGTACTCTGCATCAATAATAATAAATGGACAGTGGCGGTGTATTTTCTTATTGGGAACAGGAGTAAATACTGTCTGGGTTAAATCAAAATTTGCTACCTCAGTGATAAACTGGAAATAAGGCACTGGGATATGAGGGGCATGCGACATGAACTAACCTGTAATAAGCCAATAAAAATAATAAATAAAGCTTAATAAGTGATGAATTAAATAAAGTTGGGGTAAAGTGAAGTAGGCTAACTTATGCTTATTTATCGTTGTAAAGTAAGCTTCTTTGAGTATATCACTTAACAGTTTCAGGGTCTTTATTTTAAGACGACTAGTAATGTGATAAAATTTTTGTAAAAACCCTTAAAGATTCTAAGGATTTAGTGTATAACTATAAGTATTAATTATTAACTGGGACCCCACTCTCAACACTTTTAGGGGTTGAAAAAAAATGACACCTCACTATCCTTAAAGTTTTCGACCAAGAAGACCAAGGACAATGAGATGCCACTTGACGAATTTATCATTAATATCTATCTGATGGTAGAGCAATATTACAACTTAGTCGTTCAAAAACCGTTAAGAAGAGGCGGATTTGCGCCTAAACTTAGCGATACTGAAATTATATGTATGGAGCTAGTTGGTGAGTTTATGGGCATGGATCAAGACAAACAAATCTGGCAATATTTTAAAAACCACTGGCTGTCTTGGTTTCCAAACCT
>NZ_JMKP01000005.1 GCF_000685805.1 Psychrobacter phenylpyruvicus DSM 7000 = NBRC 102152
ATTCTGCCATAGCCCTTTTTTAGACCATCGATTAAAGCGGTTATAAGCGGTTTTCCATGAACCTAGTTCGGTAGGTATGTCTCGCCATGGAGCACCTGTTCTTAGTTTCCAAAGTATGGCTTCCATTACGGTGCGGTCATTCTTCCATTGATGGCAACCGTGAGCCTTCATTGTTGTTTGTAGTTGTTCCCATATGTTGTCAGTTATTACTGTTCTCGCCATGGCTTGAGTTTCCCTATATTTTGTTGATATATAGGATTAAAATAAGGCTTTACTGTATTTTTCAAATTAGGGACACGCCCTAAAAGTACTTGCTAGAAAAACTTACTAGCTTGTTTAAAAAAGAACTATGGCTTAGGAATACGAAGTACTTGACCTGGATAGATTTTATCTGGGCTAGTCAGCATTGGCTTGTTCGCTTCAAAAATCTTGTTGTACTCATTGGCTGAGCCATAAACTTCCTGAGCAATCTTAGATAAAGAATCGCCAGATTTTACAGTGTACATCGTTGACTCAGGGGCATCTTGTTTAATATCGATATTATCGATAACTTTCGCCACATGTTGGACATTACCAACAGCGATAATTGCTTTTTCACGGTCGGCTTGAGTTTCAGCATTACCACTAATTTCTGCTGTATCTGTGGTCGCATTATACTTAACTTTTAGATTAGAAATGTTAAGGTTCTGCTGTTGAATACGCTTTAATAAAAGGTTAGCTACTGACTGTGCCGATGGCTCGCCTGCTGCTGGTGCTTTATTAGCATCTGCCTGTGATTCTGTTTCTTTTTTTGCATCATCGCGATGAAAGATCTTGTCGCCGATATCCTTTGCAAAACTAAAAATTCCCATGAATTTCTCCTTTATATTATTGTTGATATATAAGTCACATAACATTTTAAGACCAACTATTATTATTAAAAGTAGCTCTTACCAAGTCTTATGGTTTACTTTGGTAATAGACTTAATAAGTAGCCCAAAGCGTGACTTATAATTGTGTCTTTCACCTTTTTAGTATACTGATTACCCAAGTTATTTGTTACTAGGCAAATGTAGATAATTGTTAAGTTTTATTGCTTTGGTAAATTAGTAAAAACTCTCACTAACCGCTAATGCTTTAAATAAAAAAAGACCATAAATTAATTTATGGTCTTCTTTAAAATAAGCAAATTTAACACAAATTAAATCTTAAGACTCAAGTTTTGACTTGATGTAATCTACCGCTTTTTGTACTGTCGTTAACTCATTTGAGTCATCATCAGGAATTGTAATATCAAAATCATTTTCGAAAGTCATTACTAGCTCTACAACGTCTAAAGAGTCAGCACCTAAGTCATTGATGAATGAAGAATCATTGTTAATATCATCAATATCAACGTCTAGTTGCTCAGCAACTGCCGATTTTACTTTTAATTCAATTTCTTCGCTCATAGGAATCTCCATCCTTATTTTTAGTTTAAAAACGGTTTATTTAGTTTAAAACAACTTTGTAGTATTAAAATCTAAAGTAGTATTAAAATCTAAAATTAAAGCCTAAAACATGGTTACATCAGTCTCAATATAATTTCTACACTGACACAAGCGTTGACCAGTTTTCTGTATTCATTGGATAGGCTCAACAATCTATCCATTACCTTAATTGAACTTAAGTTGTGTGTACATCTGTTTTCTGTATCTGCTGTGTATAATAGCAAAAGCCATGGCCTAATTCTATTAAATTAGCCTCTTACATGTACATACCACCATTCACAGGGATTACCGCACCAGTCACATAGCTGGCCTCATCACTGGCTAGGTATGAGACGGCAGCGGCCACATCTTCTGGCTGCCCTAAACGGCCCACAGGCACTGCATCAAGCATAGAGTTAAGCAAGCGCTCATCCAGCTCATCAGTCATGTCTGTCTCAATAAGACCAGGGGCCACGCAATTAACCGTCACTTGTCTTGAGCCAATTTCACGGGCCAAAGTACGGCTAAAGCCCTCTACCCCCGCTTTGGTAGCAGCATAGTTAGCCTGACCGGCATTACCCATTTCAGCCACTACAGAGGTAATATTAATGATGCGCCCTTTACGAGCCTTCATCATGCCTCTCATAGCGCGTTTACTCATGCGATAAATGGCGGTTAAGTTGGTATCTACCACCTTATCCCAATCTTCATCTTTCATGCGAATCAATAAGCCGTCTTGAGAGATGCCGGCATTATTTACCAGTACTTGAACGCTACCATAAACGCTTTCAATCTCTTCGAACAGCTTTTCAATATGCTCTTGGTTGGTCACATCCAAAACACGACCAATACCCCCTGCATCATGCAGATACTCATCGATTGACTGCGCGCCTTGAGCTGTGGTTGCGGTTCCAATGACGAAATGACCTTGTTTAGCAAAGCGTTTGGCAATGGCTTTACCAATACCACGACTGGCCCCTGTCACTAAAGTAATTGTACGACTCATGGCTATTCCTCATTCAACTTCTCAAAAAGTTTCGCGAGACGCTCCGGCTTATCAGTAGGATAGGTGATTATTGGGGTCTCTTGCCTTTTTGCCAAGTTACTCAATACCGTTCCTGCGCCACACTCAATAATCATATTGATATGCTTGTCAGCAAACTTCTGCATAGTATGAGTCCATAATACAGGATTACTTAGCTGTTCAGTCAATGCTTTTTTAATGGCAGCGATTGTTTTTTCTTCAGTAGCATGCCTATTTTGGATTACAGGAACTTCAGGCAATTGAAACTCACACTGTGCCAGCTTCTCAGCCAAAGCATCAGTAGCAGGTTGCATTAAGGCGCAATGTGAAGGCACGCTTACCTTCAAGGGCACCATTTTCTTGCCCATACATTGAATGTGTTGACTAAAAATGTCAACGCCTTCTGTGTTACCTGCTACCACTACTTGACCTGGGCTATTGAAATTGGCTGCACTAACAATCGCCCCATCATTGTTGCTTTCCACTTGCTCACAAACACTAATAACTTGGCTATTTTCTAGACCAAGTACTGCCGCCATTTTAGTATCCACCCCTATCACAGCTTGCTGCATATAGTGACCACGATCATGAACCAACTTAATAGCATCTGCAAACTTGATACAACCAGCAGCACAAAGAGCACTGTACTCACCTAATGAGTGGCCTGCAAAATATAAAGGCTCGAATTCTACATTTTCTTTCAGAATACGCCAGATAGCCATACTGGCAGCTAACAAGGCAGGCTGAGTATTTTCAGTTTTTGCCAGCTCCTCTTCATCCTGACATACTGCCCATAAATCAAATCCTAACGCTTCACTGGCTTCACTAAAAGTTTGCTTCACGATAGGATATTCTTCGCTCAGCTCATTTAGCATACCTACAGTTTGTGAACCTTGGCCAGGAAATACAACCGCGATACGAAGTGGCATATCTGGTTGACCTTGTTTTCTAACTGCTTGCGACGATTTAAATGACATTTTCAGCCTTCTTGTGCCTAAACATACTCATAAAAAAAGAGCCAAGCGCCACTAATGATATAGAGGTCATTAGTAAGGCTTAGCTCTTGTATTAAACCACAATCATTATAAATGATTGTAACTTAGTCTTCTTGGCTCGCTTTAAACAACTGACGGCCACGGTAGAAACCATCTTTAGTCATATGATGACGGCGATGTTTTTCACCAGTAGTAGCGTCAATGCTTAGCTCAGCAACTTCCATATGGTGGTGTGAACGACGCATATCACGGCGTGAGCGGCTTTTACGACTTTTTTGAACAGCCATGGGTCTTGCTCCTATTCTAAAATATGCTGTATTGGTGAGGGGCCTGTATTTTATATAAACTTGGTTATAAAATACAATATGCTCACTTAGCAAAATGAGTTCTCTATTGACCTCAATAAGAGCAACTCTTATTAAAAATCAAATAGGTTTAAAATCTGGGAATAATAAACGAGGGATTATACCCGCTTTAGACAATAAAATAAAGGGGTAATACTTTACCATGTTTAATTCGCCTAATAAATCGTTATAAAAGCCAGATTAAAGGCTCAGTTATAACTTTCCTTTTAAAGCTTCTAAAGCGGCGAATGGATTTTCAGGCTCTTGCTCGATAATCTCACCTACTTGTTCAACCGCCATTTCACAGTCATCATGTTTAGCAGAAAGCGGGATATCCAGTAAAAGCTCGTCTTCCACTAGCTTCTTTAAGGGTAGCAGTCTATCGCCTTTTTTGTTCTCTGGCTGATCGGCCAACAACTCTTCTAATAAAAGATAGTCATCCGACTCATCAACCAAACCTAGCTGATCCTCATATTGTAGCAATATCAGCTCAGCATCATGAGTGACATCGATACTCATAGGAGTCAAGCAACGTTGACAGGTTACCCAGATATCGCCAGTAAACTGCATTAATAAGGTCAATAGCTGACCTTGCTTTGTAAGTTCACATCTTAATTCGATAGGATTATCTTGATACTTCTCAGGAACGGTATCAAGCAATCTGCTCAGCATGCGCGGCGTGATAGTACCCGACCAAACATAACCGGCATCTTCCCACTTCTCTAAGTTAACATGGTTGGGTAACTGTTGGGCGCTTTTTTCTGTATTAATATTGGTTGTAGGGTTACTCAATTTAGAATCCGTCAGGTTAGTGGAGATATTATCCTGGTTGTATTTTGTCATACTTCTCTCTCATTTAAAACTGATATCAGTGTGGTAGATAAGCCATAAAGATATCAACGACTCCCAACCGCCATTTGCCATACCAAACCTGCTCTACTTGGCTTATTGTGGATTGGTTCTTTATTTATGACAATAACTGACGATAAATGTTATAAGGTTGTCAGTAGCAAATTAATTGATAGAATGGCATACCACTTAATCTATTATCTGAGGGCTTGAGGAGACGATTACCACCCCAATGCCCTTTTCTCTGATATTTACCTAGGAATATTTCATATTCTATGTCTGTTATTCATTTCTCTAAGCTGCCCATCCACAAGCTAGCTGATTATCTAACCCAGCAAGCTGTAGCGCCTTCATCGCTATCACTGTCCTCTACCGCTAGTACTACCGCCGGTAACACTGCCCATCTTGATAAAAAGGCGTTTAGACAGCAGTGGCAACGCTTGCAACAGCTGGCCACCAATGAATCAATATCTCCTTCTGCTGAATCAGTAGAGAAACTTCAAGTGGATTGGTTGATACAGTTATTTAATACAGTGTTTTCGGCCAAGAACGTTAAGTTAGTGCGCGGAGAAAGTGAGCCTGAATACTTTCCAGCCACTGAGACCGCTCCTGCTCGTATTGAATTTGCGCATGGCTTTTTTCAAAGTGCCTTGCATGAAATAAGCCATTGGAGCTTGGCAGGTAAACATCGCCGCACCTTGCCAGATTTCGGCTACTGGTACGCTCCTGATGGTCGAACAGAGGCTCAACAAAAAGCTTTTGAACAAGTCGAAATTAAGCCTCAGGCTATTGAATGCTTATTTAGTCTAATGTGTGGTAGAAGCTTTAGGGTCTCTCAAGATAATTTGCATGCTGACTTCGATACCAGTCAGAGCACTTTTGAAATAGACGTTTACAATCAAGCCAAACTCTATATCGATGTCCCACAAAACTTACCCACTGATGCACAAACACTGTTAACAGTTCTAGCTTTTGTATGTCATGATACTATAGACAGTTAAAGCTATAGCAGATGGCTAGGCAGATAGAAAGCTCAAACTATTACAATAGACAGTTAGCTAGGCAAAGGATCGGTTTGACCCAATAACTGATTGCTAACCACAAATAACTTTTGAACCTACGCAAAAGCAATTAATCACCGTTAATAGCCGCTAACAATAGAAACTATCTAATAATAAAACCATTTATAGAACACTGATAAAAATAGCAACAGGGAGGCATCTTATGCAAACTTTATATATTCACCCAGAGAACCCACAACCCAGACTAATTAACCAGGTTGTAGACGCTCTAAATAATGATCAGCTCATTGTTTATCCAACCGACACCAGTTATGCCTTCGGCTGTAAAATTGGCTCAAAGAATGCCATTGAGAAGCTAAGACTGATAAGACAACTCGATGACAAGCATCAGTTCACTCTTTTGTGCCGCGACTTAAGCGAGATTGCCACTTATGCCACAGTAGATAATCAGCAGTTTAAACTGTTAAAAGCGGTTACCCCAGCCCCTATCACCTTTATCCTAGATGCCACTAAGGATGTACCAAAAAAGCTATCGCATCCTAAGAAAAAAACCATAGGTATTAGAGTGCCCTCCAACCCCATCTCGCAAATGATACTTGAGGGCATGGGTGAGCCGATTCTAACCAGCTCTTTAATTCTACCAGATATGCAGTTGGCTTTAGATGACCCTTTTGATATCGAAGACAAGCTGAGCAATAATATTGACATCATGATTAATGCTGGGGTATTGACCACCAAATTAACCACCATTGTGGATATGACCGTATTCCCACCAGAGCTGATCCGTCAAGGCGCTGGCTATGTCAGTCAGCTAATTGACTAGTGAAATATCACTATCTAGTATCTAGCTATATAGCGCTAAAGGTATAAATATAGCCCAATATAAATGGCGGATTAATCACATTAATCCGCCATTTAAGCATTTATTGTAGCCATAAATTTTTATATTAGACATAACAAAACCTCAGCAACTGTATAAATCATGAAATACAAAATTTATACCGCTACTGAGGTTTGTTTTTACTGACTACTGATAGCAGCAGCAGTAAAAAATAACTAATGAAAATTAGTCACGGTCTACTAGTTCAACATAGGCCATTGGTGCATTATCACCATCACGATTGCCACATTTGATGATACGGATGTATCCACCTGGGCGCTCTTGATAACGTGGTGCTAGTGTACCAAATAACTTACCAACCATATCTTTGTTGCGCATACGGCTGAATGCTAAACGGCGGTTAGCAACTGAATCTTCTTTTGCTAAGGTAATTAAAGGCTCAGCTACACGGCGAAGCTCTTTAGCTTTAGGTAATGTTGTTTTGATCAGTTCATGCTCAAACAGAGAGTTTGTCATGTTCTGGAACATTGCCTTACGATGGCTGCCGGTGCGACCCAGCTTAACTCCACTCTTACGATGTCGCATGGTCAAATATCCTTAATAGTTTAACGGCTACGGTAAGAAAAACGGTCATCAACACGTAGATCCGCTGGCGGCCAGTTTTCTAGGCGCATATCCAGTTCAAGACCTTTAGACGCTAATACGTCTTTAATTTCGGTTAATGATTTCTTACCAAGGTTTGGTGTTTTAAGCAGTTCAGTTTCTGAACGCTGAACCAAATCGCCGATATAGTAAATGTTTTCAGCTTTTAAACAGTTGGCTGAGCGAACCGTTAGTTCAAGGTCATCTACTGGGCGTAATAGCACAGGATCAACCTCTTCTTTTTCTTTCACAGGCTCTGGCGCTTCTTCTGCTTCTAAATCTACAAAAATAGAGATTTGTTGCTGCAAAATAGTTGCTGCTTTGCGAATTGCTTCTTCAGGATCGATCGTACCATTGGTTTCTAATTCAATGATTAGACGGTCTAAATCCGTACGCTGTTCAACACGAGCGTTTTCAACTTGGTAAGCCACACGTGAAACAGGGCTAAAGCTAGCATCCAATTTCAAGCGACCAATGGCCTTCGTGTCACCATCTTCACGGCGAAGGTTAGCAGGCTCATAACCACGACCCATAACCACACGTAAGCGCATTTTTAGATGACCACGATCACCTAGCGTACCTAGAACCAAATCAGGGTTAACAATTTCAACGTTATGTGGCAGTTCGATATCTGCCGCAGTGATAATGCCAGGACCTTTTTTGTCTAGTGTCAAAAACACTTCATTTTGATCGTGCATAGTAATCGCAAGACCTTTTAGATTTAACAATAAATCTAGAACGTCTTCTTGCAGACCTTCAAGAGTTGAATATTCGTGATCCACCCCTTCAATTTCTGCTTCAATTACCGCTGCACCAGGTAACGAAGATAAAAGAATGCGACGAAGGGCATTACCTAGGGTATGCCCAAAGCCGCGTTCTAACGGCTCGAGCGTGACTTTTGCGTTGGTTTCATCAACCGCATCCACATTAATGGCATTAGGGGTCAGAAACTCAGTAGCATTTAGCATCATATTGTCACCTCGATTAGTTAATCAAATTATTGTTAGCGATTATTTAGAATACAATTCAACGATTAAGCTTTCGGTGATTTCTGCAGGTAGATCAATACGATCTGGAGCTTGCTTAAATGTACCTTGCATTTTGCTATGATCAACGTCTAACCACTCAGGGATACCGCGTTGGGTAGCAAGTTCAATAGCATTCTTAATACGTAACTGTTCTTTCGCTTTTTCATGAATAGCGATTACATCGCCATCTTGAACTTGGATAGATGGAATGTTCACACGAACAAACTCATCACGACCAGCTTTCTTAAGCATAACCGCACGGTGGCTTACTAACTGACGTGCTTCTGCACGAGTTGAGCCAAAGCCCATACGATATACTACGTTATCTAAACGACGCTCTAGCATTTGCAATAGGTGTTCACCAGTTGCGCCACGAGCACGGGCAGATTCTTTATAGTAGTTAGCGAACTGACGCTCTAAAACGCCATACATACGCTTAACTTTTTGCTTCTCACGCAACTGTAGCGAGTATTCAGAAGCTTTATTACGGGTGTTGCCATGTTGGCCAGGTACGCGACCTGCTTTTTTAGTTTTAACGTCATAAGGCTTCACACCTGATTTTAATTGTAAATCAGTACCTTCACGACGCGACAACTTTAATTTTGGACCTATATAACGGGCCATGCTTGTGTCTCCTTGAGTTACGTCTTAATAGTAACTTGTAACGGTAATTTCGTCTTAATACACACACCGTATAATTTGCTATAAATAAAGCAAAAAATACGGTAACAATAGTTTATACGCGACGCTTTTTAGGCGGACGGCAACCGTTGTGTGGGATTGGGGTTACATCAGATATGCTGTTAATTTTATAACCTAATGCACCTAAAGCTCTTACCGCAGACTCACGACCCGGTCCTGGACCTTTAACCAGAACATCGACATTTTTCACACCATAGCTTTCTTGAGCTGCTTTACCAGCAACTTCAGCTGCAACCTGAGCTGCAAATGGTGTAGATTTACGTGAACCACGGAAGCCTTGTCCACCTGAGGTGGCCCAAGCCAATGCATTACCTTGACGATCAGTAATCGTTACAATGGTGTTATTAAAAGACGCATGAATGTGGGCTACGCCCTCGGATACCGAACGACGTGCCGTTTTTTTACGACCACGGGTGTCTTTTGCCATCTTTTAGCTTCCTAAGTTAATTATCTTTTAATTGAACGAATCGGACCCTTACGAGTACGAGCGTTATTCTTCGTGTTTTGACCTCTTACAGGTAAGTTACGACGATGGCGGATGCCACGGTAACAACCTAAGTCGACCAAACGCTTGATATTCATTGAAACTTCACGACGTAGGTCACCCTCTGTCATGTAGTTACCAACTTCTGCACGGATAGCATCAAGCTGTGCGTCATCTAATTGACTTACTTTTGTAGTAGGTTCGATACCAACTGCTTCTAAGATCTTCTGAGCGGTAGTACGACCAATACCAAAGATATAAGTCAATGAAATCACTGCATGCTTGTTATCCGGGATGTTGACGCCGGCAATACGAGCCATTGATTTCTCTCCAGTTATGAAAAATGAGTCTTTATAATATAAAAATTATTTGCAGACTTATGTTTCAGATTTTGCCATTTACTTTATCTTGTGTTTGATAGTTTGGTTTAATACCAAAAATAACAAATAAAAGTAAGTAAACGACGGCAAGTGGCGGATGATAGCTCATCCGCCCTAAATTTTCAAGTTTAATTCGTTATCTGTATGATAAATTACTCTAAAATACAAAAAATAACAATTAACCTTGACGCTGTTTATGACGTGGTTCAGCTTTACAGATAACGTGTACTTTACCTTTACGGCGAACTACTTTACAGCTACCACAAATTTTCTTAACAGATGCTTGAACTTTCATAATTTTTCTCCTATTGAACAGACCTATTCAAACGCTTTAAATACAAGTTAAAACTATCTGATTAGGGTCTGATCATGATACTGATGTGTCATTAAGTGAGCCTGTAGCTGTGAAATGAAATCCATAACCACGACTACCATAATTAAAAGTGATGTACCACCTAGGTGGAATGGTATGCCAAATGAAGACTGTAGTAGCATCGGCATTAAACAGATCACAGTCATATATATCGCCCCAATAAAGGTTAGACGGTTTAACACATGATCTAGATAACGTTGAGTCTGTAAACCAGGTCTGATACCTGGGATATAAGCACCACTACGCTTCAAGTTCTCTGCCACTTCTCTTGGACTAAATACTAGCGCAGTATAGAAGTAACAGAAGAAAATAATCATTGCACCAAATAAAACCAAATATAATGGCTGACCCGGTGCCAGAACCAATGACAGGGTTTGTAAAAATTGCTGCCATGCACTAGGATCGGCAGAGTTGCCTACCCATTGTCCTAAACTTGCAGGGAACATCAACAAAGCACTGGCGAAAATAGCTGGGATAACCCCGGCCATGTTAATTTTCAGCGGTAAGTGAGATTGTTGATTTGCATAAATTTTACGACCTAGTTGTTGCTTTTGGGCATAGTTTACAGGGATACGGCGTTGTGCTCTTTCAATAAACACAATACCTGCTGTCACTGCAATACCTAATACCGCAAATACCAACAGTACAATCAAGCTTTGAGGATCGTTTTTTACCATCTCAAAGGACTGACCTAACATACTAGGTACACTGGCCACAATGCTTGCAAAAATAAGCATTGAAATACCATTGCCCACACCGCGTTCTGTAATTTGCTCACCAAGCCACATCAAGAACATGGCGCCTGCTACAAGGGAGCTTACAGCAGGTATATAAAATGTTAATCCTGAAGACAATGTCAGGTTTTGACTGATTAATCCAGTGCACATAAAGATGGCTTGAATTGATGCCAAAAAGAGAGTCCCCTGCCGCGTATATTTATTCAATTTACGACGACCGGACTCTCCTTCTTTCTTCAAAGCTTCTAATGACGGCAATACAGCCGACATCATTTGTACAATAATAGAAGCTGAGATATATGGCATGATTCCTAAAGCCATAATTGACATTCTCTCTAAAGCACCACCTGAGAACATGTTAAACATGCTTAAGATGGTGTTTTCGTTGCGAGAGAATAAATCTGCTAGGCTAACTGGATTAATACCAGGAACTGGAATATGTGAACCTAAACGGTAAACAACCAGCGCCCCCATCAAAAACAACAAGCGACTCCATAGCTCATCATACTTACGAATAAAGACAAGCGGATTCATCGGAATTGCAGAGGTAGGCACAGATTGCTTCGCCATTTAAATTACTCCTGAGTTTCCTCAACTGTGCCACCAGCAGCTTCAATAGCAGCTTTAGCACCTTTGGTCACTTTAACACCTTTAAATGTATAAGCTTTAGTAATCTCGCCAGATAAAATGATACGCGCACGTTTCATATCACGACGGATAATATTTGCTTCTTTTAAAGTTTCAACGCTTACTACATCGCCATCAATCTTATTAAGTTCAGAAAGACGTACTTCTGCAGTAGTTAGTCCCATTTGACTGGTAAAACCAAACTTAGGAACACGGCGGTATAAAGGCATTTGACCGCCTTCGAAACCAGCACTGATGCTTGAGCCTGAACGTGACTTTTGACCTTTAACACCACGGCCACCAGTTTTGCCTAGGCCAGAACCGATACCACGACCTTTACGGTGTGCAGTTTTTTTGGCGCCTACGGCTGGCGATAATTCGTTTAATTTAAGTCCCATTACGCTTCCTCCACTTTAACCATGTAATTGATGCGATTCACCATTCCACGGGTTGAAGGCGTGTCTTCAACTTCAACTGTATGTCCAATACGGCGTAAACCAAGGCCCATAAGACAAGCTTTATGGCTCTTGAGGCGATGGGCACCAGATTTAATTTGAGTAACTTTCATTTTTTTCATCGTAACTCACCTACTTTTATATCTAAATAATGGTTAGCCCAAGATTTCGTCTACAGATTTACCACGTTTTGCAGCCGCCTTTTCAGGAGACGACATATCACGTAAACCATTGAATGTTGCACGTACTACGTTTGTTGGGTTCGTTGAACCGTAACACTTAGTTAATACGTCTTCTACACCAGCAGATTCTAGTACGGCACGAACTGCACCACCGGCAATTACACCAGTACCTTCGTTAGCTGGCTGCATGTATACTTTACTTGCACCATGACGGGCAACAATAGGATGCTGTAAAGTAACGCCGTCTAGATCAACAGTGATCATATTGCGTTTAGCAGCTTCAAGTGCTTTTTGGATAGCAGCTGGAACTTCGCGAGCTTTACCACGTCCAAAACCTACACGGCCGTTACCATCACCAACAACAGTTAATGCTGTGAATGAGAAAATACGACCACCTTTTACAACTTTAGATACACGATCAACAGAAACTAATTTTTCTACTAAACCGTCATTTTGCTCTACTTTAGCCATGATTAAAACTCCAATCCATTTTCACGAGCGGCGTCAGCTAATGCTTTAACTCGACCGTGGTATTTGAAACCACTACGGTCGAAGGCAACTTTAGTGATACCAGCAGATTTTCCACGTTCAGCGATAAGTTTACCAACAGCTGTAGCTGCTTCAACGTTACCAGTAGCGCCAGAGCGTAAAGTGCTATCAAGCGTAGACGCTTGAGCCAATACTTCTCCGCCAGTTGGAGAAATGATCTGAGCATAAATATGGCGTGGGGTACGGTTAACAACTAAACGATGCACACCTAAATGACGGATGTGGGCACGTGTTTTCTTAGCTCGACGTAAGCGAGCAGCTCTTTTATCAAACATGTCATTTCACCTTATTTTTTCTTAGCTTCTTTACGAACCACATGCTCGTCACTATAACGGATACCTTTACCTTTATATGGCTCAGGCGGACGATAACCGCGGATTTTCGCAGCAGCTTGACCTAGTGCCTGCTTATCGTTTGATTTTAAAACGATTTCAGTTTGGCTTGGGGTTTCAGCAGTAACACCTTCTGGAAGGGTGTATTCGACTGGGTGAGAGTAACCTACGTGTAGAGTTACTTTGTTACCTGCTACTTGAGCACGGTAACCAACACCAATCAACTGAAGTTTTCTTTCAAAACCTTCAGAAACACCTAGCACCAAGTTGTTCACTAATGAACGCATAGTACCAGTGTACATCCAACCTTCTTTAGAGTCAGAAACAGGTGATAAGATCAGTTGATCATCTTCTTGTTTTAGCTCGACCAAATCATGCAGGTGTAAAGACATAGTACCTTTACTGCCTTTAACTTCAACCTGCTGACCGTTCAAAGTAACACTTACGCCCTTAGGCAGTGCTACTGGGGCTTTAGCCACACGAGACATAGGAATATTCCTTAATAACAGATAAATAACGAATGATTATGAAAAAATTAACAGGCACTAGGCCTGTTAATTTAAACAATCAGCTCTATATTACTTAAGCTTTCAACTATTATGAGTAACTAGGTGCTTAAATAAAGGCGCCCATTATACCCTATTAATAGAATTTAAAAAAGTTAAATAATATAAAATATGATTTAAGCAACGAATGCGATGATTTCACCACCGATGCCAGCGGCACGAGCAGCACGATCGCTCATAATACCTTGGCTGGTTGAAACAATCGCTACACCTAAACCTTGCTGAACCGATGGGATTGCGTCTTTACCACGGTACTGACGTAAACCTGGACGGCTATAGCGTTTAATTACTTCGATAACAGGCTTGCCTTCGAAGTATTTTAATTCAATGTTAAGTGTTGCTTTGCCATTGCCTTCGTCGGTTACTTCAGCAGATGCAATGTAACCTTCATCAACTAGTAGGTCAGCAATTGACTTACGTAGTTTTGAGCTTGGCATAGCAACAGAAACTTTACGTGCCATTTGTGCGTTACGGATACGGGTTAGCATATCAGCAACTGTATCTTGCATACTCATAGTATTACTCCCTTACCAACTAGCTTTACGAACGCCTGGAACATCACCTTGCATTACGCGCTCGCGTAAAATGTTACGTGATAAACCAAACTTACGGAAGTAACCATGAGGACGGCCAGTTACACCACAACGGTTACGTAGTCTAACTGGAGACGAGTTACGTGGAAGTGACTGAAGCTCAAGAATGGCGTCCATTCTTTCTTCATCACTTGCGTTTATGTCACTAATGATTGCTTTAAGCTTTGCACGCTTCTCAGCATACTTAGCAACCATTTTCTCGCGTTTTAATTCGCGATTAATCATGCTCTTTTTTGCCATAATGCTTTATTCCTATTTGAATGGGAAGCCGAATGCTTTAAGCAGTGCGCGACCCTGCTCGTCATCCTGAGCAGATGTCGTGATAGTGATATCAAGCCCACGAAGGCGATCAATTTTATCATAATCAACTTCTGGGAAAACGATTTGCTCTTTAATACCTAACGAGTAGTTACCACGACCATCGAAAGCTTTTGGTGAAAAGCCACGGAAGTCACGGATACGTGGGATAGCAATAGCAATGAGACGATCTAAAAACTCATACATTTGCTCGCCACGAAGTGTCACTTTACAGCCAATTGGCCATTCTTCACGAATTTTAAAGCCAGCGACAGATTTACGAGCTTTAGTGATTACCGGCTTTTGACCTGCAATTGCAGTCATGTCCGCTACGGCACCTTCTAAAAGCTTCTTGTCTTGTGAAGCACCGCCAACACCCATGTTAAGAGTAATTTTGGTGATCTTTGGTACTTGCATGACGTTTTCCAAGCCTAGTTCGTCTTTGAGCTGTTGCTTGTACTGGTCATTGTATAGTGATTTTAATCTAGCCATTGCTATTACACCCTTAGTGTTTTACGCAGTCGCCACTACTTCACCGTTTGAACGATAGACGCGTTGTTTTTTGCCGTCTTCGTCAAACTGATAAGTAATACGATCAGCTTTTTGGGTTTGCGCATTATAAATTGCGACGTTAGAAATATGTAAAAATGCTTCTTGCTTAACGATACCACCTTCAGCACCAGTTGCCGCATTTGGCTTTTGGTGTTTGGTGACTATGTTAATGCCTTCTACTTTAATGCGGTCATTTTTTACCGCTAGCACAGTGCCTTGTTTGCCTTTATCTTTCCCAGCAATAACAATAACACTGTCGCCTTTACGTAATTTAGCCATGGGTTACCTCTACAGTACTTCTGGTGCTAGTGATACAATCTTCATGAATTGATCACCACGTAGTTCACGAGTTACCGGCCCAAAGATACGAGTGGCAATCGGGGCTTTGTTCTGGTTAAGCAATACTGCAGCGTTGTCATCAAAACGTAGTACTGAACCATCTGGACGACGTACACCTTTTTTGGTACGTACAACCACAGCATTCATTACATCGCCTTTCTTAACACGACCACGTGGAATTGCTTCTTTAACAGATACTTTAATGATGTCGCCTACAGAGGCATAACGACGATGTGAACCGCCTAGTACCTTAATACACTGTACACGTCGTGCACCACTATTATCTGCAACTTCCAGAATTGTTTCAGTCTGAATCATCGCGTTACTCCAATAATATACAACAGGCAATAACAATACTGGTGAATGACTTCATGTCATTACAAGAATCACATGAAGCATTCACTAATCTGGTATGTCGCCATAAAGGGGACGTATTTTACCAGTAATTATTACCAATTGCAATTTGCTTATATTTTTTCCGCTGTTTCCACAACGTCAACTAGTTTCCAGGACTTAGTCTTAGAGATTGGACGTGTTTCAATAATACGAACCACATCACCTTCTTTACAGACATTATTTTCGTCGTGGGCTTTAATTTTTGTAGAACGACGGATCTGTTTGCCATATAGTGGGTGACGAACTTTACGCTCGATTAGCACTGTAATTGACTTATCCATCTTGTTACTGACAACCTTACCAGTAACAATACCTACACCTTCGGTTTGTTGAATATCGTTACTCATTAGGCGCCTCTTTGTTTCTCATTAATCAAAGTCTTAATTTGGGCAATCGCACGGCGATTTGCTTTGACTTCGTGTGTGCTACCTAGTTGACCGGTGGCTTTCGCCATACGAAGACGGAAAGCATCAAGTTGCTTCTCATCTAGTAATCCAGTCAGCTCTTCTACTGATTTGTCTCGTAATTCACTGATCTTCATTACATTATCGTCCGCTTAACAATGGTAGTTTTGAAGGGAAGCTTAGCCGCTGCTAGCGTGAACGCTTCGCGAGCTAATTCTTCTGAAACCCCTTCGATCTCATATAGCATTTTACCTGGTTTGATTTCGCATACCCAGTACTCTACAGGACCTTTACCTTTACCCATACGAACTTCTAATGGTTTGTTGGTAATTGGTTTGTCTGGGAATACACGAATCCAGATTTTACCACCACGCTTAACCTTACGAGTAATAGTACGACGTGCGGCTTCAATTTGACGAGCAGTCATACGACCACGGCCAACTGATTTTAAGCCAAACTGACCAAATGCAACAGTGCTACCACGATGTGCTAAACCCGTGTTACGCCCTTTATGCATTTTACGAAATTTGGTACGTTTTGGTTGTAACATAGCTTAACCTCTATCTGTGTTTGCTCTGTCTGAATTGCGACGGTTTCCACGGCCGCGGCGTTTTGGCGCACGAGTCTTATCTTCTTTAGGAGGATTATAAACGCTATCCATACCATCTAGAATTTCACCACGGAAAATCCATACTTTAACACCGATGGTTCCGTAAGTAGTCTCTGCACGAACTGATGCATAATCGATATCTGCACGTAGAGTGTGTAAAGGTACACGACCTTCACGATACCACTCAGTACGAGCGATCTCAGCACCGCCTAAACGACCAGACAGTTCAACTTTAATACCTTGAGCGCCAGAACGCATGCTGTTTTGTACTGCGCGCTTCATAGCACGACGGAACATAACACGGCGTTCTAGTTGGCTAGCGATACCTTCAGCAACTAGACGAGCATCTAAATCTGGAGAAGTAATTTCTTCGATATTAACCTGAGCTGGTACGCCCATCATTTTGGTTAATTCTTTTTGTAACTTCTCAATATCTTCGCCTTTCTTACCAATAACGATACCTGGACGAGCCGTTGAAATTGTGATTTTAGCAGCGCCAGTAGGACGCTCAATCATAATATGGCTAACCATAGCATTGTCTAACTTCTTACGAAGATAGTCACGTACTTGTAAATCGTTAAGTAGGTATTCAGAATATTGTTTTGGGTCTGCATACCAGTTAGCGTTGTGTTTTTTTACAACACCAAGACGAATTCCGATTGGATGTACTTTTTGTCCCATGAATTATTCTCCTACCTTAACAGTAATGTGACAGGTACGTTTACTGATACGATCAGCACGACCCTTTGCACGTGGTAGGATACGCTTTAGCGTGATGCCTTCATCCACATAGATAGTTGATACTTTAAGCGTATCGATATCTAAACCGTGGTTGTGTTCAGCATTAGCGATAGCAGACTCAAGACATTTCTTAACGAATACTGCGCCTTTTTTATTGCTGAACGCAAGGATATCCAAAGCACGCTCAATAGACTTACCACGAACTTCATCTGCGACAAGTCGAACTTTCTGTGCCGAAATGGCGGCACCGCGTAATTTTGCAGTTACTTCCATAGTGAGCACCTTATTTTTTTGCTTTCTTGTCAAAGCCATGACCGCGATATGTGCGAGTCGGGGCAAATTCACCTAGTTTATGGCCAACCATTTGCTCACTAATGATAACCGGTACGTGTGTACGACCATTATGAACAGAAATTGTTAGACCAACCATTTGTGGCAGAATCATCGAGCGACGTGACCAAGTTTTGATTGGCTTGCGTGAGTTAGACTCAACAGCTTTTTCTACTTTGGCAAACAGATGCGCATCAATGAATGGACCTTTTTTCAATGAACGAGGCATGAAATTTTCCTTTATTTCTTCTTGGCGCGACGGCGACGGATGATCATACTGTCAGTACGCTTATTGTGACGCGTTTTAAGACCTTTGGTCTTCTGACCCCATGGCGTAGTTGGATGTTTACCCATTGTGCGACCTTCACCACCACCGTGTGGGTGATCAATCGGGTTCATCGCAGTACCACGTGTCTGTGGACGAACGCCACGCCAACGTGCTGCACCTGCTTTACCAAGTGATTTTAGGTTATTTTCAGAGTTAGAGTTTTCACCAATAACTGCACGGCAATTTACGTGTACGCGGCGAGTTTCACCAGAACGTAAACGGATAATTGCATAAATACCATCTTTACCTAGTAGCTGAACTGAAGCACCAGCTGAGCGGGCTAGTTGCGCGCCTTTACCGATTTTTAGTTCAATACTACTAATAGTAGTACCTACAGGAATATTTTTTAGTGGTAAGCAGTTACCTGGACGAATTGGTGATGACTCACCTGACATTACGGTATCGCCAACTTTAAGTTTCTTAGGAGCGATGATATAACGACGCTCACCGTCTGCATACTTAAGTAAAGCAATATGAGCAGTACGGTTTGGATCGTATTCGATACGCTCTACCGTTGCTGGGATATTGTCTTTCGTACGCTTGAAGTCGATGATACGATAGTGTTGCTTATGTCCACCACCAATATGACGTGACGTAATACGACCATTGTTATTACGACCACCTGATCTACCTTGTGCTTCAACCAGTGGGGCATACGGACGACCTTTGTAAAGGTGTGGATGCACCACTTTTTCAACAAAACGGCGACCTGGTGATGTTGGCTTTGCTTTTACGATAGGCATGATTTGTATCCTTATTCGTTGTTCGCTGTTTCGCTAGTAGAAGCTGCATTGTCTGCAATCTCTTCACCAGCATCAGCCATTTGTACATCTTGACCAGCTTTTAAAGTCACATAGGCTTTTTTATAGTCATTACGACGACCTACAGTGCGACCAAAGCGCTTTGTCTTACCTTTAACATTTAAGGTGTTTACCTTAGTAACTTCCACACCTTCAAACATTAACTCGACTGCTTTTTTGATTTCACGCTTAGTGGCATTGTTATCAACTTTGAAAACCTGCACGCCTAGCGAGTCACCTAACAGCTGAGATTTCTCTGAGAACACAGGCCCTTTTAAGACCTGATAAAGTCTTGCGTTATTCATGCTAGTGCTTCCTCAAATTGTTTCGCTGCGTCAACAGACATGATGACTTTATCAAACGCAATCAAGCTAACAGGATCCACTTCGTTAGTACCAAGTACATTCACATGTGGAATGTTGCGGGCAGCTAAGTATAGATTCTCATCAACTTCATTGGTCACGATTAATGCACGTGGTGCATTAAGTTCTTCCAATTTGCTAATTAGTTCTTTTGTCTTTGGAGCTGAAACAGTGATGTCTTCAACTAAAATTAGACGATCTTGGCGAACTAGTTCGGCTAAGATACACTGCATCGCACCGCGATACATTTTACGGTTCACTTTCTGTGACCAGTCTTGTGGCTTAGCAGCGAATGCTCGACCACCACTGCGCCAGATAGGGCTACGAATTGAGCCTGCACGAGCACGTCCAGTACCTTTTTGACGCCATGGCTTTTTACCACCGCCAGAAACTTCAGCACGAGTCTTTTGTGCGCGGGTACCTTGACGTGCGCCTGCTAAATAAGCAGTGACGACTTGGTGAACGAGGGCTTCGTTGAATTCACGACCAAATGCCGTGTCAGACAGCTCAACCGCTGCGCCTGTAACAGTTTTTAAATTCACGTTAATCCCCTTGCTTAGGCTTTGATTGACGGACGTACGATGACATCGCCACCATTGGCACCTGGAATGGCACCTTTAATGACTAGAAGACCTTTTTCAGCGTCTACTGACACGATTTCAAGTCCTTGAACGGTAACACGTTTGTTACCCATTTGCCCTGGCATTTTCTTACCTTTGAAAACTTTACCTGGGCTTTGGTTCTGACCTGTAGAACCCAATACGCGGTGCGATACTGAGTTACCGTGAGTAGCATCTTGCATACTAAAGTTATGACGTTTTACGCCACCTTGGAAGCCTTTACCTTTACTTTGACCTGTAACATCCACAAGTTGCCCTGCTTCAAATAGGTCAGCAGCAATTTCGCTACCCGCTTCACGTCCTTCAAGTTCTTCTTCTGTAACACGGAATTCCCATGTACCACGGCCAGCTTTAACGCCAGCTTTAGCAAAGTGACCTTTTTGTGCTGCAGTTACGCGGCTGTCACGACGCTCACCAGTGGTTACTTGGATGGCTTGATAGCCGTCAGTGTCATTGGTTTTAATTTGAGTAATGCGGTTTGCATCGACCTCAACAACCGTTACAGGGATAGAAGCGCCTGTTTCAGTGAAGACACGGGTCATGCCGCATTTCTTACCGACTAAACCGATCGCCATGTTAAACCTCTTTATATCTTCAATTAATAGTTTGGGGTAATATCTAAAAGTCGCGTTTTATTAATCATTACGCTTAAATATACGCGCTTTTGATTAACCCAATGCGATTTGAACGTCTACACCAGCAGCCAAGTCCAATTTCATCAATGCGTCAACTGTTTTATCAGTTGGTTGCACGATGTCAAGCATACGCTTGTGAGTACGAATCTCGTACTGATCTCGCGCGTCTTTGTTGACGTGTGGCGAGGTTAGGACGTTGAAACGCTCGATGCGAGTAGGCAACGGTACAGGACCACAAACTTGCGCACCAGTGCGCTTTGCGGTATCGACAATCTCTTGTGCCGACTGATCGATCAATCTATGATCAAAAGACTTTAGTCGGATACGGATTCTCTGGTTAGCCATGCCAGCAAGCTCCTAATAAGTGGGTTTATCATCGTTGCTACCCTAATGGTAGGTCTTGAATGATAAATAGCCGTTATATAAATGATTCATTTTTTGGTTAAATTGGGATGTTAATCACAACCAACAATTCAAAAAACAAAATAAGTTTAATCCTTGCCCACCATTTCCATATAGGAAGGTAGCAAAGAAAGAATGAAATTAGTGCCGAAAACGATGCTTCAGCTGTATTAACGTCAAGCTTTACAAGTGATTGCAGTTCAATACGCTGCCGTATTTGACCTCACTAACTTGAAACGCTCATATAAATTCAGTGGGTTGTATTATACACAGTTGATAATCGATTGCAAGGGTATTTGTAACTTTTAATGGCCTGTAAGAGGAGATAAGCGATCGATTTTACATTTTAATAACACTTACTCCCCCTTAGCGACTTTGCCTAAATCATCAATCCAAAACAATATCGTATTGCTCTTGAGTATAAAGATTTTCCACCTCAAAAGTAATTACCCTACCCAGTAAATACTCTAGGTCAGCGACGGTATCTGCTTCAGACGACAGCAGTAAATCAATCACAGAAGCATGCGCCACTACCGTAAATTTCTTCGGCGAGTTATAGGTACGAGCACAGCGCATTATCTCGCGGAAAATCTCAAAGCAGACAGTTTCAGCGGTTTTGATAAAGCCTTTACCCTCACAAGTCTTACAGGGCTCACAAAGTTGCTGCTCTAGCGATTCACGGGTGCGTTTGCGGGTCATTTCGACCAGACCAAGCTCACTGACCTGAGTAATCTTAGTCTTGGCATAATCTTGGGATAACTGCTGCTGTAAACTCTCTAACACATCATCTTTATGCTCTTGCTCTAGCATATCGATAAAATCAAGAATGATGATCCCGCCTAGATTACGCAATCTAAGCTGTCTAGCAATGGCGTGAGTGGCCTCCAAGTTGGTTTTGTATACCGTGTCCTCAAGTGAGCGACCACCGACAAATGAGCCGGTATTCACATCAATAGTGGTCATCGCTTCGGTTTGATCAATAATCAGATAACCGCCTGACTTTAAATCTACTCGGCGTTTCAGCGCATCTCTTAAGTCCTCCTCTACCCGATGCACGTCGAATAAAGGCTGCTCTCCCATATACGGTATAATGCGCGGATAAATAAACGGCACAAACTCTTTAGCAAACTGACGCACTTCGTTATACATTCCTTCATGGTCAACGATGACTTTTTCGGTATCTGGGTGCACCAGATCTCGAATCGAGCGCAGCGGTAGAGACAGCTCTTGATAAATCAGCACTGCTGTTTGACCACTGCCCGCTGAGGCTTCTTTGCGCGCCTGAATAGTTCGCCACAGCTGTACTAAGTAATAAATATCCTCTTCGAGCTTAGCCACAGGCACGCGCTCTGCTGCAGTACGGGCAATAAGACCACCGGTTAAATTCACCGTTTGCATCAACTGGGCCAGCTCAGTCTTTAAGCGGTGACGCTCCTCTTCATTATCAATACGCTGAGAGATACCAATATGCTCGCTAGAAGGCAGATAAACCAAATAGCGAGATGGCAATGAGATGTTAGTAGTTAAGCGTGCGCCTTTGGTCCCCAACTGATCCTTCGTTACCTGCACCAAGATTTTTTGGCCTTCGTGCAGACGGTACTGGATCAATTCATGACGGGGTGGCTCAATGATTTGGCGTTCTTTAACCACCGTAGGGGGTGTTTCTACTTGAGTAATCGCATTACCTACTTTATCCGGCGAATCATCGTCTAATAAAGAATTGTCATGCAAATCACTTTGTAAATTTTCCGTTTCATCAGCCAAGGCAGATTGCTTTTCTCTAAGACTGCTCGGCTCCATCTCTACTTTTGAGGAGCTGGTCAATCCAGTCTCGAGTGCAGAGGTTTCAGCCTCTGTCCCAGAGGTGTTTTCGGCAATATGCTCAGAGCGGTCAACCGGTATACTGGTTAAAACTGTAGGCTCTTGTCGACTAGGGGGACGGGTTGCCGAAGTTTTCTCTTCTACTACCGTTGGTCGAGGCAAACGGCGCATATCATTGACATGCAGGAAGGCAGTACGAGACTGTCCAATCTCCACAAATGCCGCTTGCATGCCGGGTAGAACACGTACCACAGTGCCCAAATAAATGTTGCCCACCAAGCCAAGCTTATTATGCCGCTCAATATAAACCTCACTGACGACACCATTATCTAAAACAGCAACTCGAGATTCCATTGGGCTAACATTAATGAGTAGCTCTTCTGACATAGCAGACCTTTTATCTTATTATTGGTTAAATATGTTTTAGTAAAGACAAGTAATTATAGCGAGATATTTTGCTTTTATAGCAATTTTGTGTTTAAAGTTATTTTGCTTTTTAGACAGTCACTTTGCTTATTAAACAGTCATTTTGCCTTTAAAATAAATGACGAAAATATCTTTTTATAAACTCCAGTGTACCATTGACTCTGAAAAATTGTTATCCAGTCTACTGTAAGCCAGCTACTTGTTTCTCAATATTTTTAATCGCCGCCAAGGTCTGTGACAAAGGAAGACCCACTACATTGGAATAGCTGCCGTTTATACGCTCTACCCAAGCTGCGCCTCTACCTTGAATAGCATAGCCACCCGCTTTATCAGCAGGTTCACCACTGGCCCAATAAGCTTCCATGGCAGGCTCGTCTAATTCAACAAAAGTAACCTCAGTCTTCTCTAAAATATTTTCACTACAAAGACGATTGGCTTGATTATCAAAAACAGTTAACTGTACAGCCGTCCAAACCGCATGCTGTGTATTAGACATCTTTTGCCACATAGCAAAGGCATCCGCCTTGTCTTTTGGTTTTACCAAAATAGACAGCCCATCTGCAAGCACCCCAATGGTATCAGAAGTGATGACCAAATAATGACTCTCCCCTGCCTCGTATAATCCAGTTAGGTTCTGCCCAGCAGCAGTGGCTTTAGCCTGCACCATTCGTACAATATAATCCTGCGGTGTCTCACCAGGTAGCACACTTTCATCGACTTCAACCGCTTGGGTAACAAAATCAATATCCGCCAAAGCTAATAATTGTTGACGACGTGGAGAGGTTGAAGCCAGAATAATTTTCATTATATGCTCAGAATTATCAGGGGGTTAATAAGGTTTTATTCAAATACAGGCGCGGCTATATAGACCAAGATAGTTGGGATTGCTTTAGTGGTTTTTGAATTTAGTATTTTTTTATAAAATAATTTAGCGACAGATAAACCAAGGGCCAAGTAACAATACTCACTAGCAAGCTAAACAGGGCACTGGTAAAAAATATATTCTGGGTGAGGTATTGTACCGCCCATAAAGTTAACTGAAAAACTATCAAGGCAACGCTAGCCACTGCCCAAGCAATAGATAAATTCAACTGCTTAATATACTGCCCCATAAATCTAACAGAAAATGCCATCACTACGGCTGCGAAGGCTTGTTGGCCCAAGCGCGTGTCCAATAATAAATCTGAGAGGATACCAATGGCAAAGGCGGTCACTACTCCTACATAATTTGGCTTATACATTAACCAAAAAATAAGCACCATAATAAGGGCCATAGGACGCAGCAAAGAGGCTTCTAAACTCATTGGATAGATATTGATAACAGAAGCTACCACAAAGCTTGCAATAACTACCATTAAAGACTGGAAAGGGCTTAAAGGAGTTTTCATCATAATAGCAGCAGCGCCTTTTAAGAAGCCTCAATAGATAAGCTTAGGCAGTGACTATTCATGAGGGTCATTAGGGTTATTTGGGCTATGGCAGATCTAGAAGCAGTAAAGTGACCGACAAGCCTGTTATGCCTAACTGACAATCTAGGCCATAAAGCTCGGCGGTGTAAATTGTACTTTAATGGCAGACTCAGCAACATGACTGTGTCACTCACTTAGACTCAATAGAGCGACTAGGTGGCACATAAGGAATCTGAGTGAGTTCTAAAGACCCTGCAAATCTATCATCTCTAAAGTTTGGCGCATGCTCACTGTCCTGCATAATTAATACATAGGAGCTGTTCACAAAATCTGCTGCAGGGGTCACATCAATATTCATGAAGTTTTCGTTTTGATCAGGACTAATATACTCCACACGGCCTACACGGTAGCCGGCTGGAAAGCGGCCCCCTAGACCTGAGGATATTAGCTCATCCCCTACCCGAATGTCTGAGGTTTTGAAAATATAATCCAGTTTCAAAGTGCTTGGCGTTCCTTCACCGGTAACAATCGCGCGCTGCCCTGTTCTTCTGACCGTAACTGAGACAGATTGCAGCTCATCAGTAATCAACAACAAGCGGCTGGTATTAGGATAGACATTAATGATTTGGCCAAGGATACCGTTTTCGTCAATGGCGGTCTGTCCCACTTGTACTCCGTCTTTACTGCCTTTATTGAGTACTACAATTTGCTTTAAGGGGTTGGTATCAGTACCAATTACCTGCGCCAAATTTAACTCATATTGATCCGGCTTAGTGCTGGATAAGATACCCTGCAAGCGCGCATTTTGGGCCAACACATAGTCTTGCTGTTGCAGCTTAGCCTGCGCATGTAATAACTGGGCATGCAGCTGTACATTTTCACGACGCAAGGCTTCTTTACTCATTAAGGTCCCGTCTGCCCAATGACTAACAAAAGTTGGCAACACCGACATTTGATAAATGGGCTGCATCGCTGAATGGCTAGCATCGCGTATGGGGTTAAACCAGTCAGGATTTTTGCTGTCTAGCAACATCAAAACCATAGCGACCAATAATACGGCCGCTGTTTTTCTTAAGGTAAGATTATACTGAGCAAAAAGGGTCGTTGGCATAGTGATCTTACAAACTTATAGATTATACAAAAATCATATTTAAACTTTTGTTATGAATAAAATCTAAGGCAGCACCACCACCACGACTGACACAGGTTAGCGGATCTTCAGCTACAGTAACCGGAAGACCGGTCTCTTTTGATAATAATTTATCAAAGTTACGTAGTAAGGCACCACCACCAGTCAACACAATACCACGCTCGGCGATATCTGATGATAATTCAGGAGGCGTTTGCTCAAGAGCCGTTTTAACCGCACTAACAATACCCGTTAACGAATCACTTAAAGCTTTTTGGATTTCTTCAGAAGTCACAGTTAGAGTTTTTGGTACCCCTTCTGCCATGCTACGACCACGAACTTCAACTTCAAGCTGTGCATCTTCATCGATAGCAGACCCTACGCTTTGCTTAATACGCTCAGCTGTAGTTTCCCCAATCACGCAGCCATGGTTACGGCGCACATGGGTAATAATCGCTTCATCAAAGATGTCACCGCCGATACGGATTGAGTCCGCATAGACACAACCTGATAATGAAATAACCGCAATCTCTGTAGTGCCACCGCCGATATCCACCACCATTGACCCGCTGGCTTCATGCACTGGCAAATCTGCACCAATAGCTGCAGCCATAGGCTCTTCTAATAAGAAAACCTTATTGGCGCCCGCTGACGATACTGCTTCACGAATAGCACGACGCTCAACTAAGGTTGATTTGCATGGCACACAAACCACAACGTTTGGCTGAGCCAAAAAGCGTCTGGCTTTTACTTTACTGATGAAGTGCTTCAGCATTTTTTGAGTGACCTCAAAATCTGCAATGACTCCATCTTTTAAAGGACGAATTGCGGTAATGTTATCGGGAGTACGACCCAGCATTTGCTTTGCATCAATGCCGACAGCAGCCACAGTTGGGTTCTGAGTACGATTACTACGCAGAGCCACTACGGTAGGCTCATCGAGAACCACACCCTTTCCAGGCGCATAAATCAATGTATTGGCAGTACCAAGGTCAATGGCGATATTGTTAGATAGAAATCCAAACGGGTTCATGTATCGTGTTCCAGCGTATTGCGAGTTAAAGAGTAGCGTCATCATCCCATGCATTTAATAAGCAGAGACTGGCTCTCAAAAAAAAGAGTTTAATATTTTAAAAAATATTTTAAGATTTTGTCGAATAGAAATGACACACTTTAACCAAAGTAAAGCATGTCGACAAGAATAAACCTTGAAAATTCACTCAAATATTCAGGTGGTGCAAATTATAGCGGTTAATTATAGATAAATCATGTAAATATCATATTTTTCATATAACAATAGCGCATTAAATTGCAACATCTCATGTCAAAGTCATTATTTAACCAAGAATGGCACCCAATTGATAGGGCTTATGCTGTTATTGTGACTTATTTTAGAAACCAATGTGACCAATATTTACAATTTTAATAACCGATCGCATATTAAGGTAACCACTGAAAATAAGTGCCAGTTGCATTATAATAGCCCGATACCACAAAACAGTTTGCTAAACTTCTTATTGCACTGATTTTTTTGCTAACTTTTTTATTTACTGTATTTACTCATTTTTTTATTAATCGATTTCAAAAAGGATGCTTTGTCTCATGACTACCAATAGCACACCAAATTCGCAGACGCCTATCAGCGATATTCGCGACAATCAAATCTGTACCACTGATATTTTGGAAGTAGCCAAGCTTTCTCGCCTTGCAGTAGATGAAGAGGCGGCACAAACCTTCGCTGAGGACATCGCTAAAATCTTAGACATGATGCAAACCCTTTCAAGCGTAGATACTGATAATGTAGCGCCCCTATCTAATGTGCACGAAGCAGCTCAAGAATTACGTGCGGATATCCCAAATGCCGATATTGACCGTGAGTTGAACCAATCTGTGGCTCCAGCAGTAGAACAAGGCTTATATCTGGTACCGCAAGTTATTGACTAATCCTAGTCTATTGCGTTGCAGTGCTTTTGGCTTTGCAAAAATTATCTTTGGCTTTGTCTAAAACTAAAATAGACCAAGCTAACTTAAAACTAGGCATGGCTAATTACAAATACTGGCTAAAAGCGAAAACTTATAATAATGCTTATAAAGCCGCAGCTAACGATAATAATGGCCAATAGACTTTATTTTCTGCTTTATTTTCAATTAACAACCTTACTTTAAATAACCTTTACCTTTAATAACAATGGACACCCAATATGTCTGACCTACATCACCTATCTGTTGCTCAGCTTGCTGATGGTCTAAAAAACCAGCAGTTTAGCAGTGTGGAACTGACCGATCATTTTCTAAAACGTATCAATAAGCTCGATGACAAAATCAACAGCTTTATCACTGTTGATGAAGAAGGTGCACGCCAAGCTGCCAAAGCTGCGGATGAAAAGCGCAGTGCAGGCGATACTTCAGCGCTACTAGGCCTGCCTATGGCGCATAAAGACCTGTTTTGTACCAAAGGCTTGCTCACTACCTCTGGCTCAAAAATGCTACATAACTTTGTGTCACCCTATGATGCCACTATCGTCTCAAACATTCGTGAAGCCGGCGCTGTGTGCTTAGGGAAGCTAAACATGGATGAGTTCGCTATGGGCTCAGACAACGAAAGCTCTTACTATGGTGCTGTACACAACCCATGGGACACCAGTCGTGTTCCTGGTGGCTCATCTGGCGGATCTGCGGCAGCTGTGGCGGCCGGTTTTGTCCCATTTGCTACAGGTAGTGACACTGGGGGCTCAATTCGCCAGCCTGCCTCATTCTGCGGCTTAACGGGAATGAAGCCTACTTACGGTAGCGTATCTCGCTTCGGTATGATTGCTTATGCCTCAAGTTTAGATCAAGCCGGTACTTTTGGTCGCTCAGCAGAAGACTGCGCTTACTTGCTACAGCCTATGACTGGTCACGACCCTCGTGATGCTACCTCCATCAAACGCGAAGTACCTGATTACATCGCCGATATGCACAGCGCTGTTAAAGATGCCGATGCTAACAAACCATTTGCTGGTCTACGTATTGGTGTGGCAAAAGAATACTTTGGCACAGGCTTAGACGCTGAAGTAGATAGCAACGTTCGCCATGCGCTTAAGCAATACGAAGAGTTAGGTGCCACTATTGTTGAAGTCAACATTACCGACCCTGCTATCACTCTAGCGACTTATTATATGCTAGCTCCTGCAGAAGCTTCTTCCAACTTATCTCGCTTTGACGGGGTACGTTTTGGCTATCGCTGTGAAGAGCCAAAAGACTTAGCAGATCTATATACCCGTTCACGTTCGGAAGGATTTGGTGATGAAGTACAACGCCGTATCTTGATGGGAACTTATGCTCTATCTGCCGGCTACTACGATGCTTACTACACTAAGGCTCAAAAAGTACGCCGCTTAATCTTAGAAGACTTCAAAAAAGCTTTTGAGAAGTGTGATGTGATTGCTAGTCCCACTGCCCCCACCGCCGCCTATAAACTAGAGACTGCTTTGGATCCGGTCACTATGTATCTAGGTGACGTTTACACTATCGGGGTTAACCTAGCGGGTCTACCTGCCATCAGTATGCCTGCCGGCTTCACCGAATCAGGTCTGCCTGTGGGTCTACAATTAATTGGCAACCACTGGGATGACAGCAAGCTACTATCGACCGCTCATATCTTCCAGCAACACACTGACTATCACACTAAGCTATCTGCTACTGCACAGGAGAGCATCTAATGACTGCTATCACTGAAAGTAACACCACCCACCAGCCCGTTCGCAAAGAATTATTGATTGACGGCTATGAAGTGGTCATTGGTATTGAAATTCACTGCCAGTTAAATACCGAAAGTAAAATCTTCTCAAGCTCATCTACCAAATTTGGTAATGAGCCAAATACTCAAGCCAGTATCGTTGACTTAGGCTTACCTGGAGTGCTTCCTGTATTAAACGCAGGCTTGATTGAACGTGCGTTAAAGTTCGGTATCGGGGTCAATGCAGAGCTAGGTATGCTAAATACCTTTGATCGTAAAAACTACTTCTACCCTGACCTACCAAAGGGCTATCAAATTACCCAGATGGAAAACCCCATCGTTGGTAAAGGCTATATTGATATTATCGTCAATGAAGGCGAGAAAAATGAATATAGCAAGCGCATTGGTATTACCCGCGGTCACTTAGAGGAAGACGCTGGTAAATCGGTGCATGATGCGGTGCCTGGCATGACCGGGATTGATTTAAACCGTGCGGGCACGCCACTAATTGAGATTGTGTCTGAACCAGACATGCGCTCCTCAAAAGAAGCGGTGGCTTATATCAAAGCCATTCACCAGTTGGTCACTTGGCTAGATATCTCTGATGCCATCATGGCAGAAGGCTCATTCCGCTGTGACTGTAACGTCTCTGTGCGTCAGCCAGGCGAAGAGTTTGGTACTCGTACTGAGCTTAAGAACCTAAACTCTTTCCGTAATATCGAAAACGCCATCAACCGTGAGATTGAGCGTCAAATCGATATCATCGAAGACGGTGGCAAAGTGGTCCAAGCTACTATGCTTTATGATCCAGAGGCGGATGAAACTCGTATCATGCGTACCAAAGAAGATGCGGATGATTACCGCTACTTCCCAGACCCAGATCTATTGCCAGTGCGCCTAGAGCAAGAAACTGTTGATGCCATTCGTGCCAGCATGCCAGAGCTGCCTGTGGTACGCCGTGAGCGTTTCGGTACTGAGCTTGGTTTATCAGAATATGATGCCCGTGTCTTGACTGGTAGCCGTGAGTTGGCTGACTACTTTGAAACCGTACTTGAAGCAGTGGGTAAAGAGCACGCCAAATTGACCGCCAACTGGATTATGGGTGACTTACTTGGTGCCTTAAATAAAGAAGACAAAACCATCACCGACTCCCCTATCAGTGAAGTGCAGTTAGCTGGCTTGTTAAAGCGCTTAAATGACAACACCTTGTCAGGTAAGTTAGCAAAGCAAGTATTTACTGCCTTATATGACGGTGAAGGTGGTGATGATGCAGACGCTGCAGATAAGATTATCGAGGCCAAAGGTCTGAAGCAAGAAACCGATACGGGCGCTATTAAAGCCATGGTGGAAGAAGTTATCGCCAATAACCAAGCTATGGTTGATGAGTACAAAGGCGGTAAAGAAAAAGCCTTTAACGGTCTGGTTGGCCAAGTTATGAAAGCCAGCCGTGGTAAAGCCAACCCGCAGCAAGTAAACCAGATCTTGAAAGAGATTTTGGGTTAAATATTGGTCTAGGACTTGCATTAATTATTTATATGAGTAAAATAGTTTGTCCATCGGGGCGTAGCGCAGTCTGGTAGCGCACTACACTGGGGGTGTAGGGGTCGCAGGTTCAAATCCTGCCGTTCCGACCAAACATTGAAAAGACCTGTCATATTAAATATGGCAGGTCTTTTTTTGTGCGTATAACTCTTTGATTTAACTCTTATTTTAGTAAATTTAAGTATGTTACCTATTCCGCATTAATTAAAAAACTAAGAGTCACTTTTTCAAATTACGGTATATTTGTTGGTATAAATGTTGGTATTGCAAAAGAAGATAAATAGAGAATAGTGCAATATTTTTATTAGGGTTAATACCCTGTGCTTGCTACTACTATTTTGATTCTAGATTTAATCTACAGCCTTGATATAATTAATATATATTCTATCTTTTTATAATTTGACTATCGATTATAGGGTGGGTGTTATGAATAAGGTTGTAATGAGTGCACTTTGTCTATCTTTAATATCAGCTAGCTTACCGGCACACGCGGCTAAAGTTAAATGCTCTGATTTTAAGTCTCAAAAAGAAGCTCAGGCTTATTTTGATGCAAAAAAACCAGGATATAAGGGGCTTGATCGAGATAAAGATGGTATCGCCTGTGAGGCACTCAAATAAAAGACTTCTCGTCTCGATATCCTTCAATACATAAACCAACAACCCACTCACTGAAGTGGGTTATTTATTTATCTATGTTTGAATAAATCTGTTAATCAATTGATTTATTATCAACTCTACCTTTGTCGGTAACTGCTATAATAGTCACTAATAGCAAATATCTTTAATATGCTCCATACTTTTGCAACTACTTTTTAGGACAGGCTGGCAGTCAATGATTGTCTGGCCTGCTTTTTTTCATCTTATTATTTAGTGAGTTATTCATGTCAAAAGATACCAAAAACCCTGTTACTACCCCTGCCATTGATACCGCTACCTTGCTTATAAGATGCCGAGATCAAGCCGGTATCGTTCAAGCCGTTTCTGAATTTATTCATCGCTATGGTGCGAATATCATTACTCTAGACCAATACTCAACCGCTCCTGAGGGTGGTCAGTATTTTATGCGTTTAGAATTTGCATTGGCGGGTTTTAGCGAGATTATTGATAATTTTGAAGCCAGCTTTGAGCATACTGTTGCTAAGCGTTATGAAATGGACTGGCGTTTACACAACAATGCGATTAAAACCAAAGTGGGCATTTTGGTTTCTAAATTTGATCATGCCTTACTCGACTTATTATGGCGTCATCAACGTGGCTTATTAGACTGTGATATCACCTGTGTCGTGAGCAACCATAACGATCTTCGTCAAGCGGTAGAAAACTTTGGCATCCCTTTTCATCATGTTCCTGTTACTAAAGATACTAAGGCAGAAGCTGAGGAAAAAATCCATCAAATTATGGCCGGCAATGATCTTTTAGTATTGGCTCGTTATATGCAAATCTTATCAGAAGACTTTGTCAGTCGTTGGCCAATGAAAATTATTAACATCCACCATTCATTCTTGCCTGCATTCGTTGGTGCTGACCCCTACCGTCAGGCTTTCGATAAAGGGGTTAAACTAATCGGTGCCACGGCTCACTACGTGACTGCTGACTTAGACCAAGGCCCTATCATTGAGCAAGATGTGCATCGTGTGACTCACCGTCAAGGGGTGACTGAGCTACGCGCTATTGGCCGTGATGTTGAACGCAATGTCTTGGCACGCGCCGTCAATTGGCATGTACAAAACCGTGTTATTGTGGCGGGCAATAAGACCGTTGTATTTAACTAATATAAATAAAAGAATAGCTAAAAAAGAGGGTAGCGTTGTATAACGCCACCCTCTTTTTTATTGCTTATTTTATCGTCTAATTTTATTACGTATATTACTTAAGTACAAAACGACTGCCTTCAGCCGGCTCAATTAATAGCCTTACGCCCATTTCGGAGATTTCACAGACATAAACTCCTTCACCAACGACTCCTATGGCTCGTTGCTGGGTCTTTTGCATAATATAATTAGAGAAAGCTTGGTCTAGTAGCTCGGCCACTTTGGACTTAGCGTCTGAGGCTGATAGCTCAGGATTTAACGCTAGCATAGAGGCGGTTACTAATTGCGATAGTTTAGCGCCAGACTTCTCTAACTGCTCATTTGAGGGCATGGTGTAAATTAACGTTTCTAGCACGCCAGACTCGTTAACTTCGCCAGTAAGACTAATGTGATGCGGATAATCTATAATAAAGGCGTCACCAGAGTCTCCCTCTACCACATTTGTCAAAGTCATAGTGGCAAATTCAGTATTGGCTAGTAACTCATTAACTTTATTACCGTAATCCTCCGCCATGATATCAAAGTTTGGTTTTTTCATTAGCTTGGCGGTCTGTCCATGATTAGGGGACTGGGTATGACCAATAGGCGCCACATCTTCTGTATTAGTTACAGCCGCTTTAGGTTCAGCTTGTTCTGACTCTGTGTTACAGCCTGCTGTTAAAAGTAGGCAGGCAGATAGGGTGCTGAGCATTATCTTTTTCATGGCTTACCCCAATTATCATATTTCATGTATTTAAATATCTATTTTAATCATTATAGACTAAATTTATTGTTCAAAAAAAAGCCCATAAATCACAAAGATCTATGGGCTTTAATCAGCTTAAAATGTTGTCTTAACGAACCGCATTGCCCCAAGTAGGCACAACCATTTGCATTAATGGTTTTAGTAGCTTGACGTTACAAGCAAAGATAGAGCCCGTTTGCATCGAATTATGCGCCCCATGATGATCCACAACCACACCGCGTGCTTCATTAACGATTAGCTCACCAGCGGCGATATCCCAAGGCTTAAGCTTCATTTCAAAATAGCCATCAAAGCGACCTGCAGCTACGTAAGCTAAGTCTAAAGCTGCTGATCCTAAACGACGAACTTGACCGCCTTCTTCAGCAATTTTTTGGAGCGCAGCAAAGTGCTCTTTGGCATAAGAGACAACTTTATCGCCTTCTTGACGCTCAACAGGATGACCGGTAGTAAATAACCCGCCTTCAATTGTTTTACGTTGGCTAACTTGTAAGCGGCGCTGATTTAAACGAGCACCTTTACCACGGCTGGCAGAGAACATCTCATCACGAACAGGATCATAAATCACACCATGCTGAGTAACCCCGTTATGCTGTACTGCGATAGAGATACAAAAGTGTGGAACACCGTGCACAAAGTTGTGTGTACCGTCTAAGGGGTCAATAATCCAGCACCACTCTGAGTCACTGCCCTGCCCTTCTTGCAGGCCAAATTCTTCCCCTAAAAAAGAGTGATTTGGATAGTTGTACTTCAATGTTTCGATGGTCAACTCTTCACTAAAGCGGTCAATCTTAGTGACAAGACCTTCAAGGCCTTTTGATTCGGTATCGAATTCAATTTTGTGACGGTTGTGATGCGCTTTTAATAATTCCGCACCTACTTTTTCAGCAGCACGTGCTGCTATTACGACCATTGGTTCCATAATTTTCCTATTTGCTCTATTAAAGCGGTTGAAAACTTAGCTGAAATTCTCAGCCAAGGTTAATTGATATATCGATATAAGTGTTATCACTTAAAATATTGATTTATTGTGCTGCAAATAAGCTACGCAATTGTGAGGTAACACCAGCCACATCTAAGCCACAATCTGCTAACTGCTCATCGTGACTACCATGAGCAATAAACTCATCGGCAATACCAATGTTTTTGATATTAAGTTTCTGCTTAATACCTGAGGCATGGTTTAATAAATACTCATTGACGCCGCTGCCTGCGCCGCCCATCACCACATGCTCTTCAAGAGTGACAATATGAGTGTAACCCTTCGCAATTAACTCATCGATAAGCTGGGTATCCAGTGGTTTTACCCAGCGCATATTGACCACACTAATCTCTACTGGACCCTCAAGATTAGGCTCTATCATCAGTGCTTTTGCGGCGGCATCTGCAGTAGCAACTATGGGGCCAAAGGCCAGAAGAGCCAATTTATAACTGTTACTACTTGAGGCGGCGTCTTGTGCTTGATAAACCGCTTCTATCACAGCTCTACCTACCGCATAGCTTTGTGCAGGCTTGGTGATTTCCGCACCAGGACCTGTGCCACGAGGATAGCGTACCGCTGTCGGGCCATTATATTCATAACAAGTGTTTAATAAGTGATAGCACTCATTTTCATCTTTAGGTGTGGCAATTACTAAATTTGGTATACAGCGCATATAAGCTAAGTCAAATACGCCAGCATGTGTCGCCCCATCTTCACCAACCAGACCTGCCCTATCGATCCCGAACGTTACATCCAAGTTTTGTAAAGCAACGTCATGAATCAGCTGGTCATAACCACGCTGTAGGAAGGTTGAATAAATGGCAACAATAGGCTTCACATCTAGTGTGGCCATGCCAGCCGCGAGTGTCACTGCATGCTGCTCGGCAATCGCCACATCATAGAACTGCTCAGGATACTGCTGGGCAAACTTTGTCATGCCTGACCCCTCTTCCATCGCAGGGGTAATCGCAATTAACTTATTATCGACAGCCGCTTTGTCACAAAGAAACTCACCAAATACTTGCGAATATTTTTTCTTGGCGGCAAGAGGCTTGACAGCAGCAATAGACTCATTCTGCTGCGCTTTTGACGGTTGAGGCAGCTTACTAATGGCATGATAGGTGACTGGGTCACCCTCAGCAGGAATAAAGCCTTTACCTTTGGTGGTATATACGTGGACCAGTACTGGCCCAGAGACGTTTTTGGCACGCTCTAGTACTCTTAGTAGCTCTGGTAAGTCATGGCCATCAAAGGGACCAAAATAACTAAAGCCAATGGCTCTAAATAGGTTGTCTGCTACTTTTGGAATATCGCGTAAAGCACTATGACGGGCACGGCGCTCAGACAAAGGCATCTCAGGTCTATGCTTCAGCTTAGGCTTACCCTTAGCTGTAATATCTACCTGATAACCAGATTCCCACAGCATTGCTAGGTGACGCGAAAAGCCTCCAATTGAGCATGAAATTGACATGTCATTGTCGTTAAGCACCACCAGCAAATCAGCATCTTGTTGCACCGCATCATTTAGGGCTTCAAAGGCCATGCCTCCGGTCATAGCACCATCGCCAATGACACAGGCCACTTTGGCATCTGATTTTAGATGACGTAAAGCTAAGCTCATGCCAAGACCGGCAGAGATAGAAGTTGAAGAGTGTCCCACCCCAAACGTGTCGTATTCTGATTCTTGACGCTCAGGAAAGGCGGTAAGACCTTGTTTAGAGCGTATGCTTGACAAACGGTCACGACGACCGGTCAATACTTTATGGGCATAGGCTTGATGACCCACGTCCCAAACCAGCTTGTCTTTGGGAGTGTCTAATAAGTAATGTAAGGCTACAGTTAGCTCAACCACCCCTAAGTTGGCCCCAAAATGTCCACCACTTTGGCCGGCAGAATAAAGCAGGTACTCACGCAGCTCATCAGCTAGGGTCAACAATTGCTCCTGGCTTAATGGCTTTAAATCTGCAGGTGAATCTATCGTGTCTAATAACGGAGTAGTAGGGCGTGAGGTAGGGATTTCACTAAAAATACGCATGGCTGTTGGCTTATTAGCCACAGCCTCAGAAGTCGCCGCATCAGCACTGCTATTTATCGAAGGTGAATCCATTTGATGCGAAGGCGCAGGCTTGGGCTTAGTTGAATTAGAATATTGCTGCATAGACCTTAAAAAACCTACTAATCTTAGTATATAGACGCTGTGTATCAAGTCAGTAGCACTGACCACTGACTTAATATCACCATTTGCTCATATTAAGGTAAAGCTTTACCAAAACCATAAGCGAAGCATCAGTATGGGTGAATATGGGTAAAAATAATGTGTCCATCTTTTGACAATTGTCCAGAGTAACTGCTGAACATTGCTAAGATATCAGACCTATGCATCTTCTGCACAGATTAAACCCGTTCCAGTATTCTTTATTGCAGCAGTCATACATATGCTTTAGTGACAATTGAGTATTTGTTCGCCCTAAGGCTACTAGCTACTTTCTTTTGCCACTTGATATTTAGTGAACTGCCGTCATTTACTTCCCTATGATAAGTTATAATGGCCATGTTACGCCATACTGTCTTAATCAAAGAATTATATTATAGTGAACGCTAAGGCCATTTATGCAAGGATATCCTATGTCAGATACCTAAGCGCAGGTCAAGCAAACACTGTATCGGGATTAAGAGTATGGCATAATACCATTTTTTTTCATTTAACGCTTTATTCATCGGACCCGCTATGTGAAATTTCTATGTAATTCACTAAGGTCTGTGAAGTATAGCAGGCTAAAAGCTGGCCACAACGCATAGTTTATATTGATATACCAACCTAAACTCTACCCTTATTCACGAATATGACTCCTTAGGTCTGTAATGTCTCAACAATTTTCAGAAACCAAAACACACTCTCCTTATAAGTTTGTTAGTAAGGCAAAACTTCCCACAGTTCATGGAGAGTTTGACATCCATGTCTTTGAAAACGAGGAAAATCAAGAGCACGTGATGCTGACTTGTGGTCTGCCTTTAGATCCTAATGCCCAAAAAACAGCCGCGCAAACAGCCCCGTTAGTCCGCATCCATTCAGAATGCCTAACCGGTGACGCTTTTTCTTCATTGAAGTGTGATTGCGGGCCACAGCTCAATGCAACGATGCAAGCCATACAACAAGAAGGCTGTGGCGCCATCTTGTATTTGCGCCAAGAAGGTCGAGGAATTGGTCTGACCAATAAAATCCGTGCTTACGCCTTACAAGACCAAGGGCATGATACTCTAGATGCCAACCTAATTTTGGGGCTACCGGCGGATGCCCGCACTTACGAGATGTGCAAACCCATGTTAGATCATGTGGGGATTAGCAAGCTGCGCCTGTTGACCAATAATCCTGATAAACTAAGTTATCTAGAGGACTTAGGCTTCAAGGTGGTAGAGCGTGTTCCTTTGGTTGTTGGCCTAAATCCTTATAACATGGATTACTTAGCTACCAAACGTGAGCGTATGGGACATCACTTGGCCAGTGACCTTGCTTCTTTAGCATTTAAACCCACCTCAGACCAATAACTTTGTCCCTCCCCTATTTTTACCCACTGAACTGAATCGTTTAACGGAGTACTGCATGACTATTTCTTCTATCGGAACCCCTGATTTCTCACATAATACTTCTGATAAAAGCAGCACCCCTACTGCACATGACATTCAGCGAGTACGTGACTTTTTGGTTCAATTACAAGCAGACATTTGCCAAGCCTTAGAGCAGCAAGAAGCTGAAGGGGGCGGTACAGCAACCTTTACCCCCGATGACTGGAAGCGTCCTGAAGGGGGCGGCGGCCGCTCATGTGTTATGGCCGATGGTAAAGTTATCGAAAAAGCTGGGGTAATGTTTAGCCACATTCACATCAGTAACTTGCCTGCGACTGCCACAGCCCGTCACCCTGATATTGCGGGTCGTAAAGCTCAAGCCTTGGGGGTGTCTTTGGTGGTACACCCGCGTAACCCCAATGTACCGACCAGCCATGCCAACGTTCGTTTGTTTGTGGCTGAAAAAGAAGGTGAAGATCCAATTTGGTGGTTTGGCGGTGGCTTTGACTTGACTCCGTTTTATCCGGTATTAGAAGACTGTGTGCACTGGCATCAGGTTTGTCATGACCTATCCGCTCCGTTTGGGGATGAGGTTTATCGTGAATTCAAAAAATGGTGTGACGATTATTTTTATTTACGCCACCGTGATGAACAACGTGGGGTTGGCGGTCTATTTTATGATGATGTGAACACCTCAAGTCGTGGCTGGGACTTTGAGACCTGCTTTAAACACATGCAAGCGGTCGGTGAGGGCTATCTACAAGCGGTATTACCTATCTTTAATAAACGCAAAGACCTGCCTTACACCGAACAGCAACGAGAATTCCAACTGTATCGCCGTGGCCGTTATGTAGAATATAACCTAGTTTATGATCGCGGTACTTTGTTTGGTTTACAAAGTAATGGCCGTATCGAGTCCATCTTGGTCAGCCTGCCTCCATTAACCGGTTGGCATTATCGCTACGAACCTGAACCAGGCACTCCTGAATATGAGTTAACCGATTTTTATCTAAAACCACGCGACTGGCTTAATCTAGAAACTCCTTAATAATAAGGATAATCATTCTGAGTAATAACAAGATAGCCACATTACTATTGTGACATTTAAAATATTTTTGGTAATATGACCCAATAACCTAGGTGGTACTAAAAATATATACCCGCTTTTTAACCATTTTGATCTTTGTATCATTTTAACCTAGTAATTTTTTAACCTACTAATTTGACCTACTAATTTTTGATAAGTATAAAAGTAAGGAAACTGCTATGAAAATTAAATCACTCCTTTTAACAGCTGCTCTTCCCCTAACCTTGACTTTAGCGGCTTGTTCAGGAGGCGCAAACCCAGATGTTAGTGCTCGCCAAGACGTTATGAAGGACTGGAAAGATGCCATGGGCGTTATGGGGGGAATGGCAGAAGCGCCAGATACTTTTGATTTGGCTAAGTTTCAAGAAAACGCTCAGTTCTTAGCTGAATCTGCTAATAAGCCATGGGCTCATTTTAGTGATAAAAATGAATTGGGTGGTGCTACTGATGCTATTTGGTCAAATCCCGACGAGTTCAAAGCGGAAACTGAAAACTTTCAGAAAGTTACTGCTGAATTAAATACAGTTGCCCAAAACGCCACTACTCTAGATGAAATCCTACCTGCTTTAAAGCCTGTTGGTGACAGCTGTCAGTCTTGTCATGAAGACTTCAAAAAACCAAATGACTAATTAATTTTGTGATAGCTACCAAACAAATATGACAGCTACCAAACAAAGAAGCCCTGATATTTTCAGGGCTTCTTGCTGTTAGCAGTTTATATTGCCTTTACTATTTATGCTGTGGTACTTAGTTATGCGGCTCTATTGGATTTGACTTAGCTGAAGGCTTAAGCTGAGATTGATTTTCAAAGTTAGACACAGACGACTTATCCTGACTTTGTAAAGTAAAGATATGATTGGCTAAAGCTTTGACGGATGCATCACTAAAATCCAAAGTACGTATTGGGAAGGGAATATTAATACCTGCAGCATCTAAATGTGATTTTATTTGTACAATGACTTCGTGAATCGAGGCGACCTTATTGGCCTGCGTCCCATCATCAATATACCAACGCACTTTTAAATCAATACTAGAACCCCCAAATTCAGTAGCCACAACCGAGGGTTCGGCAAGTTTAGAAACAGTGTCAGACTGCTTTAGTGCCTCGAGTATTTCTGTTTTGGCTTCATTAATATCAGCCTCATAACTAATGCCGACAGTTAGCTCTAATCGGCGACGCTTATAAGCAGTATTTACCGTTAATGCACTGGTATACAGTTGCGAGTTGGGAATCACCACTTGCCGGCCATCATAAGTGCGAATAGTGGTCGCACGCACCTTAATGTCCTCAACAGTCCCTTCATATTCCCCTGAGATAATCTGATCACCGATACGAAACGGCTCAGACAGCAACAATAAAATCCCAGATAATAGGTTCTGAAAAATATCTTTAAACGCAAAGCCTATGGCTACCGAACCAATACCCAGCGCGCCTACTAATTTAGTGGGCGTAAATCCAGGTATGGCTATTACCATGGCCACCATTAACCCCACGAAGATAATCAGTGCACCGCCAATACGTTGAAATACCCGTATCAAGTTTCGGTGGGTATGAGTTTTGGATACCAGCTTAGTAACTAGCTTTTTAAATAAAAGAGACAGCAGCCAAAACAACAATAGTACCGATAAAGCAACCATAAAATAAGGCAACCGCACCATAAAATCATTCATCATCTGATTGGCCGCAGAGGCTATGGTCTGGTATTCATTAATCTTATCACTGACACTATCGACATTAAGCTGTGGCATGGTACTCCTATTTGTCTATTTAAAAAATATTCTAATTGTAGCTTTATTCTTTAGGCTGTTTTTAGTTCTTTTTTAGGTTTTTGGTTAATTTTACATTGAAAAAAGCTGGCTCTACTTTTAGTAGAGCCAGCTTTAGTATCACCTCTTAAATAAGCAGTGACTGCTTTAACTGTTTTAACTGCTTTTACTGTTTCATTAGGCCATCAAATCAGCTTGTACTACTTCAATCCAGTAGCCATCAACATCTTTGATAAATACCACATTTTTCATTTTGCCTTCATCAGGGCGCTTTTTGAACTCTACGTTGTTTTTATCAAACCACTCTACCGCCGCTTGTAAATCAGGAACGCTAAAACAAATATGACCAAAACCTTGAGGTTCAGCATTACCATCATGATAAATGCGACCCTCTTGATCTTCTGTGCCATAGTTGTGAGTCAGCTCTAAAATACCACGCTGACGGAAGGTATAAATGGCTAGGTCTTCATCTGCTGGCAAGTTGGCACGCTCTTCTTCTGTTAACTTGGCCAAGAAATAAAGATCAAACTCCATTTCAGGGAATTTTTTTATGGTCAATAAAGTCATGCCCAACACACCGGTATAAAAAGCCAAAGACTCTTTGGGGTCTTTCACTCGTAACATAGTATGGTTGAAGGTATAACCCGTAGTGGCTGAGGCAATCGGCTGAACGCCTTCTACTTGCGCAGAGTTTTTGGGTTGATCAGTATAAGTAACAGACATTATTATTTCCTTTGATTATTAAGTATCACAAGAACAAAAAAGCTATTTTAAATAAGAGCTAGCAGTAAATCGGAACACTTTCTAAATGACGCTTTCTGAATATAAGAACGCCTTCTAAATAGAATATGCTGTCCCTGTTACTACCTTTATGTATGGCTCTTATTTATTACAATTCAACTCTATGATACTTAGGAGCTACATAGTTGACAGCTACATGGGTAGAAACTCTACCTCTCCTGTATCTAAGTTGTACTCTGCTCCTACAATTAGCAATTCACCACTGCGATTCATGTCCTCAAGTAAGCGTGACGCGTGCTTTAACTGACTAACAGACATCCGAACATTGGCACTGATTGAGCTATCAATTAGCTTCTGCTTATCTATTTCACCGCCTTTGGCAGTGGCAAGCTCATGCAAGTTATAGACACTAGGGCGAATACGATCAACAATGGATTGTAAGTTGGTGGTGTAGTTTTGCTCTGGATTAATTAGAGCTTCAACGCAAGCGGTAACCGCACCACAATGTGAGTGACCCAACACCACGACCAGACGCGTACCAAATTTCTCAACCGCAAACTCAATCGAGCCAATCTGAGAAGGGGCTACCACATTGCCTGCAACTCGGATAACGAATAAATCACCTAAGCCTTGATCAAATACAATTTCTACTGGTACCCGTGCATCTGAGCAGCCGAGAATAATAGCGAAAGGGTCTTGCTCTGAAATCAATTCATGACGGGCAGGTACAGGATGTTCAGGATCAGTTAAGCTTTTTACGTAGCGGGCATTGCCCATTTTTAACCACTGTAAAGCCTCTTCCCCTGTCTTAGGTCTATCTCCTGAGTTTCTTGATGGCATAATAACAATCTCATGACAATTAAAAATAATATGGGCCCTAATTTTAACATAGGTCCAGCTATTCTTAGCCAATAATGTCTGCAGCTTTACAGACACTGAACATTGACCTACCTCCTTCATTAAACCGAGGCAGTTGGCGTAACTAGACGCTCAAACCTAACCGAAAATATGATTATGGCATTGATAGCTGTATCTTGTTTGCCCCATACAGCGACGCATTTAGCAGCGACCTAGTTTGTTACAGTTAAGCCAATCCTTAGACAGCATAAAGCCCTCTTGATGAGGGCTTTATTAACAATAAATAATTTTTGGGTTTAACGATTAGACTTCTAAATAATCCAAAATACCTTTAGCCGCTTCACGGCCTTCCCAAATGGCAGTTACCACCAAGTCAGAACCACGAACCATGTCCCCACCGGCGAAAACTTTAGGATTACTGGTTTGGAATTTGAACTTTTGCTCTTCAGCAGCTTGGACACGACCTGATTCATCAGTAGTAATTTCACTAGTCTTAAACCAATCTGCTGGGCTTGGACGGAAACCAAAAGCCATAATCACCACATCACACTCAATAATTTCTTCAGAATTTGGGATAGGCTCAGGGCGCTGACGACCTCGGTTGTCTGGCTTACCAAGCTGAGTAGTGACAACTTTCACCCCAGTGACTTGACCATTTAAACCCACAATTTGAGTCGGCTGACGGTTGAATAAAAATTCAACGCCCTCTTCTTTGGCATTCTTTACTTCACGTAGCGAACCTGGCATATTGGCCTCATCACGGCGATAAGCACACACAACACGCTCTGCTCCTTGACGAATGGCAGTACGGTTACAATCCATCGCCGTATCACCACCACCTAGCACCACTACCTTTTTGTCTTTTAAGTTAATGTACTCTTCTGGGTTTTGTTCCCAATCATTGCAGCGATTGACGTTGGCAATTAAGTAATCTAAGGCATCGTAAACGCCGTGTAGCTCTTCACCTGGGTAGCCGCCGCGCATATAAGTATAAGTACCCATACCCATAAATACCGCGTCGTATTCTTCTAGCAGTTGGTCGATGCTGACATCAGTACCTATTTCAGTATTTAAGCGAAACTCAATACCCATGCCTTCAAACACCGTACGGCGATTGCGCATTACTTGTTTTTCCATCTTAAATTCTGGAATACCAAAGGTCAGTAGCCCGCCAATTTCTGGACGCTTATCAAACACAACTGGCTTCACGCCTGCACGCACTAATATATCAGCACAGCCAAGACCCGCAGGACCGGCACCAATAATGGCCACTTTTTTGTCGGTCCACTGTACATCACTCATGTCTGGACGCCAGCCTAAAGCAAAAGCGGTGTCATTAATGTACTTTTCGACATTACCAATGGTCACCGCGCCAAAACCGTCATTCAAAGTACAGGCACCTTCACACAATCTGTCTTGTGGACAAACACGGCCACATACCTCAGGCAAGGTATTGGTACGGTGACACAGCTCTGCAGCTTGGAAGATTTGACCTTCTGTTGCCATTTTTAGCCAGTTTGGAATGTAATTGTGTACTGGGCATTTCCACTCACAATAAGGGTTACCACATTCTAAGCAGCGATGAGCTTGCTGCGCTGCTTCTTGAGATTCAAAAGGGGTATAAATCTCCACAAATTCAGTTGAGCGGGTAACGATGTCTTTTTTCTCAGGCTCACGACGAGGCACGTCTAAAAACTGAAAATTATTATTAATACGCTTCATTAGGGTTTTGTCTCCTTAAGTTGGTATCACGTTTAGGACAATTAGGGCCGAAATATAGGCTGCTCTTAATCATCTACTAAACGCAAAACCTGCCGCACGAAGGGTTGATTACCTTCATTTGGACAAAATATACTGGGTAAAAGTTAAACAGTTACCGGTTAAGTGGCCATGGCCTCAAATTATCGAGGCCACAGCGTCTGGCTTGACGTAGACTTATTGTGGGTCAGCAGTGGTACTATGTAGCAATGACGCCATATTGGCAGCCTTAGGTTTCACCAAGAAGACTTTGCGCACATAGTGCTCGAAATCGGCTAGGATTTGACGACCCCAGGCACTGCCTGTTTTTTCCACATGGGTTTCAATGATCTGTTTTAGATAGATGCGATGCTCTTCGGTTTGCTCGCTTGAGATGCGATGCAAGTCGATAAGCTCGTGGTTACAACGATCAAAGAAGGTATTATCCAAGTCTAGAACGAAAGCAAAACCACCGGTCATACCCGCACCGAAGTTTAACCCTGTTTTACCCAGTACCGTCACTACGCCGCCGGTCATATATTCACAGCAGTGGTCACCTACTCCCTCTACTACCGCATGGGCCCCTGAGTTACGAACCGCAAAACGCTCGCCTGCAGTGCCTGAGGCGTATAGCTTGCCGCCAGTTGCCCCATAAAGACAAGTGTTACCGATAATGGCGGTATTTTGCGAAGCAAAAGTTGACCCTTTTGGCGGATAAATAACAATCTCCCCACCAGCCATACCTTTACCCACATAGTCGTTGGCATCGCCTTCAAGCTCGATATTTAAGCCGCCAGCGTTCCATACGCCCAAGCTTTGACCTGCTGTCCCTGCCAGATGTAGTTTAATAGGACTGTCTGACATACCTAGGTTACCCCAGACCTGAGCTATCTCGCCTGAGATACGGGCGCCAATAGAGCGGTCACAGTTGCCCACTTGATAGCTAAAAGTGCCACCCTGACCTTGGCGAATAGGGACAATCATGTCCTCAATCATTTTTTCAGCCAATAGCCCTTTATCAAACGGCTCGTTACGCTCTACCTGGCAAGTTTGCGGCTTACCTTCTGCCGCAGGATGGCTATGCAATAACGGTGATAAATCTAGATTACGCTGCTTTTGGGTAGTACCTTCAAGCACTTCTAATAAGTCAGTACGACCCACCAACTCCTCCATAGAGCGCACCCCTAAGAAAGCAAGCCATTCACGGGTTTCAGTTGCCACAAACTTAAAGAAGTTGATCAACATCTCAGCTTCACCGATGAAGTGCTCATCACGTAGACGCGCTTGCTGCGTAGCAACCCCTGTCGGACAGTTGTTTAGGTGACAGATACGCAGGTACTTACAGCCCACAGCAATCATAGGCGTGGTACCAAAGCCGAAGCTTTCCGCTCCTAAAATGGCCGCTTTTACCACATCCAGACCTGTTTTTAGGCCCCCATCGGTTTGCATACGCACTTTATCACGCAAGCCATTTACACGTAATGATTGATGTGCTTCTGCTAAGCCTAATTCCCAAGGCGATCCAGCATGGTGAATAGAGGACAGTGGTGAGGCTGCAGTACCGCCATCATAGCCGGAGATAGTAATTAAGTCGGCGTACGCTTTGGCAACCCCAGTGGCAATGGTGCCCACGCCAGGACGTGACACCAACTTCACCGACACTAACGCATCCGGATTCACTTGCTTTAAATCAAAAATAAGCTGCGCCAAATCTTCAATCGAATAAATGTCATGATGCGGTGGTGGTGAAATTAAGGTCACCCCAGGTACCGAGTAACGTAAGCGAGCAATCAATGAGTTTACTTTACCCCCAGGCAGCTGTCCTCCCTCACCCGGTTTTGCACCCTGTGCCACTTTAATCTGTAAAACTTGGGCAGAGCGTAGATAGGCAGGCGTTACCCCAAATCGGCCCGAGGCAATCTGTTTGATCTTTGAGTTACGCATTGTGCCATAACGCACTGGGTCTTCACCGCCCTCACCGGAATTTGAACGGCCGCCAATGGTATTCATCGCCATTGCAATCGCTTCATGAGCCTCAGGAGATAAAGCGCCTAAAGACATACCCGCCGAGTCAAATCTAGGTAGGATATGCTCAATATCTTCTACCTCATCTACTGGGATGCTATTACCCGATTTTAACTGCAATAAATCACGTAACGTGGCCACAGGGCGTGTGTTGACAAGATCAGCATACTCCCGATAGTTTTCATAATCACCAGTACGAACTGCCTGATGCAAGGTGTTAATCACGTCGGGATTAAACGCATGATACTCTTTGTTAAACACAAACTTGAGCATACCACCTTGATCCAGTGGCGTACGGCGACTAAAGGCATTCTTGGCCAGTAATGCTTGGTCTAAAGCTAAGTCCTCAAAGGTTGCGCCCTTAATTCGGCTTTGCACCCCTTTGAAGCACAACTCTACAATCTCATCAGATAAGCCAACGGCTTCAAACAGCTGAGCACCACGATAAGAGACAATGGTTGAAATGCCCATTTTTGATAAGATTTTTAGTAAACCCTTGTCTAAGCCTTTGCGGAAATTGGCTCGGGCTTGTAACGGATCGCCTAACAGCTCGCCTGAAGACACTAAGTCTGAAATGACATCATAAGCCAAATAAGGATAAACGCAGGTCGCACCAAAGCCAATTAAGACTGCTACTTGATGTGAGTCACGAGCAATACCTGTCTCAATAATTAAGTTGGCATCGGTACGCAGGCCTTTTTCAATTAGATAATGATGCACAGCCCCAGTTACTAAAATAGCGTTGGCTGGTAGTTTGCCTTTTTCAATCCCTTTATCTGACAAGATAATAAGTGTTTTATTATCTAAAACAGCTTGCTCTACTTGCTCACAAATCTGCTTAATAGCCACATCTAAGCTTAATGATTCATCGTAATTAATATCGATGCGCTGGCTGATGAAGTCGGGATCATCTAGAGCTTCGATTTGCTGCATCTTGCTAGGTGACAACACAGGTGACGACAAGATAATACGGTGGGCATCACGTGGGGTTGGGTTAAAGATATTAGTCTCGGCCCCTAAGCAGGTCTGCAGGGACATCACGATGGACTCTCGTAAAGGGTCAATCGGTGGATTGGTTACCTGAGCAAACTGCTGACGGAAAAAGTCGGCCACATTACGTACTTGCTTCGACAGCACTGCCATAGGGGTATCATCGCCCATTGAACCCACAGGCTCTTGGCCATTTTCGGCATTGGGACGAATGATCTCAGTGCGCTCTTCATTAGTGATATTAAACATCTTTTGTAGCGCTTTAAGCGGCTCACCACGCACACCCTGCTCAAGCAATTTCTCTTCTATTTGCTCATTTTCACGAATGCGAGTGGCTTCTTCACGTAGCCATTTGCGATAAGGATGTGCTTTTTTCAAGCGATTACTAATCACCTGATCATCTAGCACCTCACCGTTTAAAGTATCAATAACTAGCATTTGACCGGGTCCTACACGGCCTTTGGCAATCACATCATCAGGATCATAATCCCATACGCCAATCTCTGAAGCGACGGTAATATAGCCATTTTTGGTGGTGACCCAACGTGACGGACGTAGGCCGTTGCGATCTAGCATACATACCGCATAACGACCATCTTGAATAACCAAACCGGCCGGACCATCCCAAGGCTCCATGTGCTGCGAGTAAAACTCATAAAAAGCACGCAAGTCCATATCCATACTGTCTACGTTTTGCCAAGCTGGTGGCACTAGAATTGACATGGCGTGGAATAAAGTCATGCCGCCTGAGATAAGCACTTCAAGCATATTATCTAAGCTCGAAGAGTCAGAGCCAGTACGGTTTACTAAAGGATGTAGCTGAGTAATTTCAGGTAATTTCGGTGTTTCAAGTTTTGGGGTGCGCGCCACAGACCAGTTACGATTGGCGGTAATGGTATTCAGCTCACCGTTGTGCGCCAAATAGCGGAACGGTTGAGCCAGTGGCCAGCGTGGTAAAGTGTTGGTTGAGAAGCGCTGATGGAACACCACAATGTGTGAATGCAGACGGCTGTCTTGCAAATCACTATAGAAAGCTGGCAAGTCTGATGGCATCACCAGGCCTTTATAAATGACCGTCTCACAGTTAAGCGAAGTCACATAAAACAGCTCATCTTCAGTCAGTGCTAGCTCTGCTTTTTTGCGAGCAACATACAACTTACGATTGAAATCTTCGGCACTTAAGTCGCTTGGAGCGTTGACGAAAATTTGTTTGAACTGAGGCAGGGTCTCACGCGCGATTTCACCCACTATGGATAAATCTACAGGCACGTCACGCCAACCTGCTACGGTCAGGCCTTGAGCCGCTACTTCTTTATCGAGCACTTGTTGACTGTGCGCTGCAAGCTCTTCATCAAGGTTTAAAAATACCATCCCCACAGCGAAGTTTTCAGTGAGCTCAAGCCCAATCTCCGCTGCTACAGTATGAAAAAAATCAACCGGCTTAGCCAGTAATAAACCACAGCCATCCCCTGTCTTACCATCAGCAGCAACGCCACCGCGGTGAGTCATACAACTTAAGCTATGGATTGCTGTTTTTACTAAATGATGGCTGGGCTTGCCTTCAATGTGAGCTACTAGGCCGAAACCACAGTTGTCTTTGAAGTCATCAGGAGAGGCTAAATAGGAGGAGTTGTCTTGAGTGGAAGGTTCTGAAGAGAATTGAGTGGACTGGGACTGGCTATCGGGGTTATTTTGGGCGGCACAATGGGCTATAAATTTCTGTGTCATGGCATGTCCTTTAATCATGTGATGAATTATTCTCATCACCTATGAATGTTCGAGATAGGCACAGCTATAGGGATAGATAGAATAGCTGTGTTAGGAAGTGAGCCAAAAAATAGAGAGTTCGAATAGACATCTTACTTTGTATATTAATGACTATGACGCTTTGTGAGTTCAATGTTCAACAACAATATATCGTTTAAACATTAATACCCTACCTAATAATACAGACAAAGCTGGGATAATATTTAACACTTTATCGGCCGTACAAGGTAACTATTCATCATCTAATAAAGCGTCGTAAATAATGATTGAATGATGACTGCAGCAATGCAAAAACAGCTAAAAATATCCATATTAGCTAGCAGTAAGTAAAACCTCTGCGATAGCATTGCCAAACGTCATATAAACCATATTAGAGAAACATGGTTGTAAAATCCAGTGAAATTTAATGACTGTTTTCATTTTTTCGTGACATTTTATTTTTGTACAAACCCTTATTAACCAATAGATTTTTGAATTTTCAATATTTAGAAAAACTATTTCACCAATTTAGATTGTGTTATTTTTCTATCCATATTGCGACCAAAAAAAGTTTTCATGCCTTACTATTAAAGGGCGAGAAAAGATAATAAGTCAATAAAGATCTTCTAAAATAGCTACTTACTTAGCGCGTGTAGTGGTCATAAAAAAAAGACACTCCATTGGAATGTCTTTTTTTAAATATCAAAAATCCGTAGTCAATTAATTATTCAGATTTTTGTTCAATAAGCTGTTTAATGCTATCACCTTCCGCGCTATTGGCAGGTTTTTGATTACTTTTATTAGCTTCTGCTGATTTTTTCTCTTGTTTTTCTTGCGGCTTAGTTGGCTCAGCAGATGACTGTGGCTTACTAGGCTCCGTTTTTGGTTTGGTAGGCTCTTTAGGCTGAGCTGGTGCTGCATTTCCAGAGTTCGAGCCTGGCGCAACTACCTTACGATCCTCTTGCACTGATAGCGTGTCGCTAGTATCGCTTGAATCTCTGATTGGAGTATTAGCAGCTTGTGACTGGTTTGATTGAGACGAGCTACCATTGCCTTGATTATCAGGGCTATTGTTATTTGATTGAATTGACTGTGAGTTACTATCACGGCGACGAGGAGCCAATTCATTCTTAGTTGGCTGTAATTTGACTTGTCGGGTTCTATTTCTAGATAAGTCTTTTACCGGGCCTGTTAATTCATAGTTCTCAATGATATCTAAATAATCTGAAATCTCTTCAGGAATGACTTTAACATTGGCCGGCAAGCCAAAATCAACACTATCGGCCGCATTTGTCGCTTGCTGCTTATTACCCATGACATCATACATCAACAGATAGCGGGGCTGATTATTGGAGTCACGATAGCGGAAATAGGCAAATTTCTCTCGGTCATCTCTTGAGTCTAGATAATCTGCAATAATCTCATGCTCAGACACATCCATAACCTGAACGGTCCATTTACCCTTGTTTTTTTTCAGATACTTAGAGTCTTTAAATTCATCAGGATAATCACGCAAATCTCTAATCAAGGCATCGAATGATATGGGCTTAACATCGCCACTTAACTCATTGAGTTGGTCAATATGCTTTACTTGATCAATATTGGAAGCCAATACTTCTGCAGGTGCCTCTTTTTCAGCTTCTGTCTCTTCCTCAAAGATAGGTGCTGAACTAAACATCCACAAAGCTAGAGCTGCTGCACCCGTTAATAAAGCCATGATAAGCCAAGCGCTGGCTACCAAGCGCCCTTTATTCTTTGGCGACTTATCAAGATGATTAGTAGAAGAGCCTTGAGTGATTGCCATAGAGCAAATCCAGTAAATAGAGAGTTATTAAAAAAGAGGATTATTAAAAATTAAAACAATTAATCAAGCTACACAATACGAAACTATTATAATGTCTCAGTAAGGACCGCCTCAAGCAGTGCCTGATCAAAGTCAGCTGTAACTACCGCATCACCCACTGATTTTAACAAAATCAATCGAATTTGTCCTGACTTAACTTTCTTATCATGCTGCATTAAATCTAAAGCAACTTGGGTATCAATAGCTGGTGGCTTAATCGGCAGTTGCGCTGCTTGCAGAACCTTACTAATACGCTGAACGTCTGTCTCGCTAATCCAGCCCATTTTCTGTGACAGTTGCGCCGCTTGTACCATGCCAACTGCTACCGCCTCACCATGTAGCCACTTGCCGTAACCTTCATGAGTCTCAATCACATGACCGAAGGTATGACCAAAGTTTAATAACGCTCTTTTACCTGACTCACGCTCATCTTGAGCCACAATGTCTGCTTTATACTGACAGCACCTAGCGACGGCTTCAGCCAAAGCTACTTTGTCCAAAGACATGAGCGCCGACATATTGTCTTCCAGCCAGGTTAAGAAGTCGGCATCCATGATCAACGCATATTTGATAACTTCTGCCATACCCGCTGACAGTTCACGCTGTGGCAAGGTAGTTAAAGTGTGCATATCAGCTAGGACCATTTGTGGCTGCCAAAAAGCCCCAATCATATTTTTACCTTTGGGGTGGTTAATGCCTGTTTTGCCGCCCACACTAGAGTCCACTTGTGACAATAAGGTGGTTGGGATTTGAATAAAATTCACTCCGCGCATAAAGGATGCAGCAGCAAAACCGGTCATATCGCCGACGACCCCACCACCAAGAGCAATCAAGGTAACATCACGGCTACAATGATTGTCCATTAAAGCATCATAAATCTGATCGATATATTGCTGAGTCTTGTATTGTTCGCCATCTGGCAATACCACAGTAAATACTTCAAAGTCGGCTTTTAATCCTTCAACCAAAGCTTGCAGATACAGCTTTTCTACCGTGGTGTTGGTAACTACCATCACCTGCTTGCCTTTAATATAAGGGGCTACCTCTTTTGCCAAATCACACTGACTGGTAATAATGATCGGATAATCATGACTTTGGGTATGTACGGTTAAATTAGCTTTCATCTCTCTTCCCTATATACTATTAGCTATACTGGCCACTGTTGGCGATTACAAGGCTTAAAGGGGATCTCTCATTTGCGGTAACGACGTGTGGCCCGTGCGACTCTTATGAAAAGTGCTCAGGATACTTCTCTTTTAAAGCTTCCATGATTTTTTTGAGCATATATCTGGGATAACCCTCCCCAGTTTCTACCACAACATCTGCAACCTCAAGATATAAAGGGTCACGGACTTCAAATAAAGACTGCAGTACCGCTCGAGGATTAGGATTATTTAATAACGGGCGCGACTTATCTTTAGAAGTCCTTTTTAATTGCACATCGACATTGGCTCTTAGATAAATAGTGATGCCTTGCTTCTTTAAGTTTTCACGATTTTGTGGCTGAGTCACGACCCCACCACCCGTCGCTAATACTATATTAGGCAACTCAGTCAGCTCAGCAATAGCTTTTGCTTCACGCTCTCTAAAACCTGCCTCACCTTCCTTTTCAAAAATCCAAGGAATGTCGGCGCCAGTTTGTTCGCAAATATAATAATCACTGTCTATAAAAGTGCGTCCTAAGTGCTTTGCTAACAACTTCCCAATCGTAGTCTTCCCTGCTCCCATAGGGCCCACAATAAATAATGACGGCAATGTCGATTGCATTATTATCTCTCACATAAATTCACAGATTATACAGGCATTTTTGTCGTTAGTCCTGCTTAGGTGAACAATCCCATCAAACTAAAAACAGTCAATGAGTATATATAGTTTTTTAAACTTCTGATTAATTAGCTTATTAAAGCTATTTTTAAAAACTAGGGACCAATTATAATGAATAACCAATAAATGTGATAATAGCAACCCTATTTAGGCATAACTAGAGAGTTTTATGGCTGCGACAAACCTATCTGCACCTAGAGCTTGCAACTTGTTTTGTCCTATCGTTTAATGGGTCAAAGCTTTCTCTGTAATCAATGTAGGGGTAACAAAAATTAGCAACTCCTGCTTATCATTGCGGCGCATGTCCTTTTTAAACAATCGGCCCAGATAAGGTAAATCACCAAAGAACGGCACCTTCTCAACATTATTAAAGATCTGATTGCGATAGATACCGCCCAAAACTATGGTTTCTCCATCAGCAACATTCACCTGAGTACTCAGTCTATCGGTATCAATAAGAATAACCCCATCCCCTACTGGATTTGGGCGACCATTTTCGATATTCAGCTGTAGCGATATCCTACCCTCCGGAGTAATATTGGGAGTTACCTCTAAGCTTAGTAAGGCTTCCTCAAATTGGGTAGTCGTTCCACCCCCTTCTGATTCACTTTGATACGGGATTTTTGTCCCGGAAGAGACCCGAGCGGTTTGCTTGTCCAGCGTTAGTATTTTTGGGGTTGAAATAACTTCACCTCGACCCTCAGCTTGCATTGCGGATAGCTCTAAGTCAATCATCAAATCTGACATACTTAATATACCAAGCGCCAGGCTACCGGCAGGGTTTGCAATTCCCAAATCTACATTGAGGTTATCAGGTCGGCTGACGCCATAATCAGGATAACTCACTGGCTTCCCTTTAAAGGTGGTATCGCGCAAGCTAAATTTCTTTAAGTCGGCCAAAGTTTGATCGCTACCACCCACCAACAAAGTATCATTATTGGCCACACCTTTTGATAGCATGCCCCACTTAACCCCTAGCTCTTTACTAAAGTTGTCTGTGGCACTGACTATTCTCACCTCAATCATCACTTGTTGCACTGCAATATCAATCTTTGCAATTAAGGCTCTAATATTATCAATGCTGGTCGCAGTATCTTTGACAATCAAGGTGTTGGTCCGGGTATCGACTGCCATTACCCCACGGCTCGATAGTAAAGTGGTAGCCAGGGTATTATTGATCAGGACTTGCTGCTGACTGTCAGCATCACTATTAATACGCTTATTGTTAACAGTCGTCTGACGACTGGTGTTTTCGATTAAAGCATAAACCTCACTGACCTTGGCATAATTAAGCCGAATATACTCATTGCGTAATGGCATCAATGCCACTTTTTGTTGTTGTGCTTGTAATAAGGTGTGTTGCTGCTTAGCTAGTTCAGCTAAGGGCGCGACTAAAATAACATTCCCATTTATCTGCTTACCGAGATGCTTACTGGTCAAAATGATATCTAAAGCCTGATCTACCGGAACATTAATTAAATTCAACATTAGGGTGCCAGTGACTGCATCACTAGCGACAATATTAATATTCATAAACTGCGACAGTAAATGAAGCACACTACGAACTTCAATATTTTGAAAGTCGATAGAAATAGGGACGCCACTATACTGATTAATAGGCACACTAAGTTGGGTTAAGCCTTTAGCCGGTTGCAAATTTAGCGTTATTTTATTCCCCACCTGATAGCTTTGATATTCGAAATCCTGGCTTAACTCAATACTCACCCAACCATATTTGCCCTTATTTTCACTATAAATAGACCGAAGTAGCCGCTCAGAGGAGTTCTGCTTGTATATTAGACCTGGCTCAACTTGAGTCTTTGACAGCTTCAAAACAATTTTATTGCCTTGCCGCTCAATAGCCACCTTTTGATCTGCGCTATCCAAAACAACTTCGACCTTTTCAGTCCTATTGCTCAGAGGCTGATAATCAATGGCATCACGACGCAAATAGCTTTTAGTTTCCCCTTTATTATTGGCAGTTATATCCGCAGTCACCGCTGATATGTCAATCAACCCTTCTGAATAGTGGAGGTTGGCATAAGCTATATTGCTTAAAGTTATCAGCACCGATAGCAAAGTGCTTACAATGATAGGATAAGGCGCTCGCCTGCAATTATTTGTGGTAGGCATTGCCCCTAACCAGATCCGCCTCAAAGCGGAAACACTAAATATCATAGGCCATTCCTAAAGGGTGATATAGGAGCTATCAAAGCCCACCTATTTTCTGACTTCCCTGTTTTAGAGTTCTCAATTTGTTCGGTAAAATTAATCTGAGTGGGGGTAATTTCTATTACCTTGATATTGTCTTGTCCCAATGTCTGGCCTACTTGAACCCGCCTAACTATCCCATCAGCACCTTGAATTAAACCATAAGTACCGCCTATTCCACTTATCCTACCCCGATATTGGAAGCTACTTAGGGGATGTTGCCACTGCTCATTGGGCTGTGTAGACAGAGCATCACTACGATTACTGTCCGGCTTCGCAGCTGAAGCTAATTGGGGAGTTATAAAATTAGGTAAGCTAAATGGACTGCGTTGGACTTTGGGCTGATAGGGGTTGTCATTTGTCTCGGCAACGTCTGCCTCTAGCGCTTCAGGAATAAAAAAAGCAGATACGCCCTCTGCGTTTTGCGTTTTATCAAAGACGTCAGGCTGTAAGCGATAGGTTTTGGTTTGTAGAGTTAGATCCAATATTGGGGATTTTGCTTGTTGTAAGTTATTGGCTGCTAAAGCTTTTACTGATAAATTATGCCAGGTAATCAACTGCGGTAAAGCAGCTAAGCTGCCCAAGAACTTTCCTATTTGATGATAATTACCCGACACTATCAGAGTCAGCGACTGTTCATTATAAAAGTCTAGTTCCTGCTCTGCTGAAAGCTGTAAATCTTCAATGACTACTCCGCTACTAAACCCTAGCTCGTTTAATTGCTGTGTCAAAGACACACCTTCTATACTGGGCATTAGAGACGACAGCGTGTCAAGCTGTAGCTGGGTATCCTCACCTTGCTCAAGCTCAGTAACTAACTGATTCGCCTGAGCCTGACTGCTGAGGTACTTCTCTGTTAATACTTGCTGCTTATTCTCTTCTGCTTCAATCTGCTGTAATTGATTGCTAATAGGTAATAAATAACAGGCTAAAGCGACCAGCAGTACCATCACTAATATTGAAAATCCCTTTACTGCAAAAGGCCAGCTACCATAATTTTGGCTATCTAAGCTTTGTAACTCATAATACCAATGCCGTAAATCCAAGCGCTTGGTTTTCGTCACAGTTTGTTGCTGAGACAACTGTTGAGGGATCATAGTCCACCCTCTTTGCTGGCTGTCGCTGCTTCGTTGATAGAGGTGCTTAGTGCAGAGTCACTATTTTTAGCTTCCCTCTCAAACAAAACAGCCACCACTTCGAAGTCGAAATGGTGGCTAGCAGTCATTGAGTCCATGATAGTTGCTTCCACCTGATGATCAACAGCACTTTGATTGTGTCTATTGCTATAAGGCGTAACTTGTGCCGCCGACTGTGGTTTTTTTATATATTTAACTTGTGCCTGTTGTATGGCTGGATTTTGCTGTAAGTAAGCCACAAGCTTGGTAACGGCACTAGGCTGCCTACTCCTTCCGCGCAACACCAGCGAGCCTTGTTGACTCTCAATACTTGTCAGATACATCGTTGTCGGAATCACTGCAGTAAGTTCTGACCACAGCTGAACCAAACTATTGCGATGATGGGCTATGCGCTCTACTTCTGCAAGTTGTACTACCGTTGTCTCTCGATGTTGTTTTATTGATTGATTTTTATTTTTGGCCACCTCTAATAATGAATTTTTCTCAATCAATAGATTATTGGCTACTATAAGGGTGTGCTTTATTTGCCGTAAATAGCCCCAAACAGCTGCTGCTACCAATAAGGTAATGGTTAAACTTAAAACCACAGCTATTATGAATTGCTTGTTTTTTTGTTGTCGATGTTGCTCACGCCAAGGCAACAAATTAAGTTGGGGCATCAGTAGCCAACCGTTCGACAACGCATGCCTAAGCCGCAGGCTGTCATTAGCTGGGGCGCATCTTTTAACAGCTGTTTAGTGTCAATAGCAGCCGATATACTCATAGAGTTGAAAGGATTGGCTAAAGTAACCGGTAAAGACAGCTGATGTTGTAACTTACTGCTTAATTGAGGCAATACACTCCCTTTACCGCATAATATAACCTGATCAATCTCATCACTTGTCTCAGTTGCTGCATACTGCTCAAAGGCCACAGTCAAGTATTCCATGAACGCGTCAATAAAAGGTTGGAATATGAGTTGATCATAATCAATAAGCGACTCTGGGTTTAATTTGGCTTGCTCAGCGTCTTCACTGACTAGGCCATAGTGTGCAGCAATGGCACTTGTCAAATGACTGTCACCAAACAACTGTTGCAACTGATAAACAAACTGCCCTTGCTGAGCAATATAGACCGTGGTTCGACTTTGACCTATATCAACCAATGCTATCGTACCCAGATAATTGATATTACCGCTAACCATGAGCTGTAGGGCACGCTCGGTGGCCTGCGCCTCAACCTCTATCACCTTTGGATTTAATCCAGAAAATATTAAAGCATCCCTATACTGCTCGACGTACTCCGTGCGCGCCACTATTAACAATACTTCATTACAATCAACCGCATCTGTAGCCGCTCCTAATACCTCAAAGTCTAAGCTTACCTCATCCAATGGGTAAGGAATATACTGGTCGGCATCGACTCGTATTTGAGCTTCAATGTCCTGCTCATTAAATTCGTTAGGCAAGCTGATGTGTTGAGTAATGACCAAATCTGTGGCTAGAGCCATCGCTGCTTGCTTCGTATGGCGCTTACTACGAATAACCAGTGCAGCAATACGCTGCCCCATATGCTCGGTGTCTATAATCTGATTATCTACAACCTCCCCCTCCTCTAATGCTAACAAGCCATAGCCTAGTAGATGGAACTGCTGCTTTTTAAAACTTAGTTCTACAAAGCTTAAGGTACTGGCATTAACCGCTATTGCTAGCAATGATTTTGGTGGGATAAAAAATAGCCGCAAAACACATCCTTGATTCTGTACGTTAAAAACAAGCTTAACTATCACCGGCCAGCGTTGGTTTCAATAAATGACTCTCTCTAACTTGATTTACTACCCTATTTATTTAACCCTGCTTTGTCAACATAATTATTAATTTATATTAATTAGTATATTAATATAAATTACAATAACCTTAGTGGTCTTATCTAATAGCCGAGAGGATAACTTTAAATTTAATCTAAACTATTATGTCTCTGAATTTTTTATCCCCTCCCTGGCCTTTTATTATAAAATAGAGCCTTTTATCACTTAAAACTCAGTGTATTACTTTGTTTTATGGCTAGAACTATAAGATATCGCTCAATTACTTTATAATTTGCTTTATAATTGTAGCTGTATGCGTGTCATATGTGCTTTTTATGCATAGAAAGAAATCATTATCCCAACTCATCTTTAAGTTAACCGGCTGTAGTAACTAACCTAGGTTACTGTTTTGATTAACTTTTAAGGCAGGTGCTGTGATTTTTGCTATGCCTAATATTTACGTTTCTAATTAATAGAGTCACTATGTCTCAATCGTCTGCTAGCTCTCGTCTTATCCATTATATTGTTTCCATATTGTTGGCCATTATTGCCTTGGCTCTCATATTGGTATTGGCTCTGCCTATTGGATTTTATGGGATGGCCATGTATATCTCGCCAAACCTGCCTGATATCTCAGATATCAAGACCTCAAATCTAGAAATGCCTTTGCAGATCTACAGCAAAGACGGCAAGCTAATTGGTCAGTACGGCAACCGTATGTCACTGCCTGTGACTTATGATGAGATTCCACAAGGTTTTATTAATGCTTTTTTAGCCGCTGAAGACTCCTCTTTCTATGAGCATAGCGGTATTAGTATTAAAGGCCTAGGTCGTGCAGTTACCGAAATCATCACTGACGATGAAGGACAAACGGGTGGCTCAACCATTACCATGCAGGTGGCGAAGAACTATTTCTTAAGCCCTGAGCGTACTTTTAGCCGTAAGCTAACTGAGCTATATTTAGCCCGTAACATTGAAGATAAATTAACCAAGCAAGAAATCCTCACCTTATATGTTAATAAGATTTATATGGGTGAAGGTGCCTATGGTATCCGGGCTGCTGCTAAGAAGTATTTTAGTAAATCTTTGGACAGCCTAACTACCGCTGAGATGGCAACCCTAGCAGGTCTGCCTAAAGCCCCCTCACAAAACAACCCTGTCTCTAATCCTGAGGTCGCCTTAGAGCGCCGTAACTGGATTTTAGGACGGATGTTAGAGTTGGGTCATATCACTCAAGCGGAATATGATGAATCAGTTCGGCAGCCCCTTGGCGTGCATCTTTATAAAGAAAAGCTCGATGTAAATATGCCTTATCTGGCTGAAATGACTCGTCGTACTTTGGTAGATCGCTACGGGGATCAAGTTATCAACGCCGGTTGGCGCGTTAAGCTAACTGTAGACAGTAAAGACCAAAGAGCTGCAGATACTGCCATCAAAAAAGGCTTAATCGGCTATGACCGTCGCCATGGTTGGCGAGGTGCCGAGGCTAATGGTGAGCCTTTGGAGAATTTCAAAACTTATTCCAACATGGTTCCGGCCAAAGTTACTGAGGTGAGTGGGCGTAGCTTCAAAGCTGAGTTACAAAGCGGTGAAGTGGTCACCATTCCTTGGTCAGGCATGAGCTGGGCCAAAGAATATCTAGATGCCAACCGTATTAGACGATATCCCAATAGCGCTTCAGATATCGTCAAAAAAGATGACATCGTGCGTTTAATTGCTAATGAAAATAATACCTCTTGGCGATTAACTCAGGTTCCTGATGTACAAGGAAGCTTGATAGCATTAGATCCTGAAACTGGAGCCATCGAAGCCCTAGTTGGTGGATTTGACTATCAGCACAGTAAGTTTAACCGGGCCACACAAGGGTGGCGTCAGCCTGGATCAACCATTAAGCCTCTTAATTATGCTGCAGCTTTGGAGAAAGGCTATCGCCCTGACAGCATGATTTCAGATGGTCCCTTACGTATTGGCGATTGGAGTCCTAAAAACTCTGACGGTCGCTTTTATGGCGACATGACCTTAAGACGCGGACTTATTCTGTCCCGTAACTTGGTTTCTATTCGCTTACTGCAAGCGGTAGGTACTGCTGAAGCACGTCAACTATTAGAACAATTTGGTCTCGATAAGGACAAGTTGCCGACCACCCTATCTTTGGCACTGGGTGCTGGACAAGCCACACCTTTACAAATGGCGACCGCTTACGCTGCTTTTGCTAATGGTGGTCACCGCATACAACCTTACTTTATTGACCAAGTTTACGATTATAAAAACAACCTATTGTATTTAGCCAACCCTCAACGTGCCTGTGCGTTGTGCTATAACAATGAGCTCAAAAAGCTAAATGAAAAGCAGCTTGAGGATTTTGAGAAACAAGCTGAGGCTAATGCTGAGCAGCGCCAAAAAGCGGTCAAAGCCTTACAAGAAGATCCAGAGCTAATCACAGCTAGTGAAACATCAGAAGAGCCTGAGGTTGGTGCTGAAGATTCTGACTTAGAAGAAGCCAAACCTAATCCTAAGCAATCACTGCAAGCTGCGGTTGAATCTCTACTCTACGATGCAGGTCCTGAATCGGATCGCTTGAAGCCGGTACCGTTAATTTATCAAGCGGCAGATCAGGCACCTCGTATCTTAAAGCCCGCGGTGGCTTATGAGATGGCAGGCATGCTTCGTGACGTTATTCAAAGCGGTACAGCAGCCCGAGCCAAAGCCTTAGGTCGTTCTGATATTGGTGGCAAAACAGGGACAACTAACGAGATGAAAGATGCCTGGTTCGCAGGATTCCATCCCACTCAAGTGTCGGTAGTTTGGTTAGGTTTTGACCAACCTTCAACCTTAGGTAGAGGAGAATATGGCGGTGTGGCTGCCTTGCCTATTTGGGTAGATTATATGCGTACTGCCCTGAAGTCTGTGCCTTATCAATGGGTTAGTATTAATAACGTGGCAAAATCTGAAATTAAAAAGCAGGAAGTAGTTAACTTATCAGATAACGATAAAAAGGGCGATAAAGATTACAGCGGTCAAATTACCAATCAAAAAGTAACGGGCAATGCAGGCATGACACCGCCTAGAGCGGCTCTGACTGAAAGAAAACCGCCAGAGCCTGTTGCGCCTCCAGCCTCTACTGAACCAAGTGCAGAAAAAGCTGTAGAGAAAAAAACAACACCGGCTAGAGCCCCTGAAAAATCAGATCAGAAGGCCCCTGAAAAAAAAGCGGAAGCCGCTAAAGCAGAATAGAGGAGCTACCTTGTTATCTCTGCAGTGAGCCTCCACTATAAGATTACCCTACCCAAAAGCGCTATGTTAGATAGCGCTTTTATTTTTGTAATTTATTGAACAGCAAAATACAGTATTTGACTGTTTTTGCTATTTTACCCCGTCACAGTGATCATAAAATTATCTATTATTTTGTGTATTACTTTGACCTCATCAGCACTAGGTTTGCGACCTAGCCAGCAGGAGAAAATATGACAACTCAGAATGTAACAAGTGCAGATGCCACTACTAAGCAACAGGATATCGTAGTAACGGCCCTTTATAAATTCACCCGATTTGACGATTATGAAGACTACCGTGAGCCATTACGCCAATTAATGTTAGATCAAGGGGTGCGTGGGACACTACTACTTGCCTCTGAGGGTATTAACGGCACTATTTCTGGCAGCCGTGAAGGTATTGATGCCGTACTAGATTATATTCAACAGATACCAGCTATCGGCCGACTAGAGTACAAAGAGTCTTTTACTGATACCCAGCCTTTTTTCCGTACTAAAGTTAAGTTAAAAAAAGAAATTGTCACCATGGGCGTAGAAGGCATCGACCCCTTACAGTCCGTTGGTCGCTACGTTAAGCCTAGCGAGTGGAATGATTTAATCAGCGATCCAGAAGTGTTGTTAATCGACACTCGTAATGATTATGAAGTTCAAATCGGTACCTTCAAAAATGCGGTGAATCCAAAAACAGAAACCTTCCGTGAGTTTCCAGAATACGTAAAAAATGAACTGGATCCTAATAAACATAAAAAAGTGGCGATGTTCTGTACCGGTGGTATTCGCTGTGAAAAATCTACCGCGTATTTGCGCGAACAGGGTTTTGATGAAGTGTATCATTTGGAAGGCGGTATTTTAAAGTATTTAGAAGAAGTGCCTGCTGAACAATCTATGTGGCAAGGCGACTGCTTTGTTTTTGACAATCGTGTGGCTGTAAATCATAGTCTTGAAAAAAGTGATTATGACCAATGCTATGCTTGTCGTATGCCAATTACCGAAGAAGACAAACAGCATCCTGCCTATGTGAAAGGCGAATCTTGCCCTCACTGTATCGATAAAGCCACTGAAGAGCAGCGGGCTAGATTTCGTGAGCGTCAACGTCAAATCCAGTTGGCCAAAGAGCGTGGTGAAGCTCATATCGGCGTTGAGGTGAATGAGGTTATTGAAGCTCGCAAACAGCAGAAACTACAAGCGAAACTAGAGCAGCAGCAACAAGACTAGTCTCCTTTAAGCGAGTCAATACTGTTATAGCAAAAGGCCCAACACTTGAAGTGCTGGGCCTTTTATTTTAATACGCTTTTAGCCTTTATTTAACTTAGCTAAGTAGCAAGTGGTTTAAGCCTTACTCCTCAACCCACTCGCCATTACGCCAGTAAACACCCCAACGGGTCGCCTTGCCAGTCTTCAAGTTTTCTGAGCCAATATATTGCTCTTTTTGCTTACGTGACCAACGTAGAATGGTTGGGTTGCCCTCTGGATCTTCATCTGGACCCTTAAATAAGTACTGGAACTTATCCTCCATTTGATCCTGAATAGAGCGTAATTCAGCTAATTTAGGCGGTCTAGTCTCCCGTACTTTAGGGAACTTAGAAGCTGCTAAGAACAAGCCCGCTGCTCCCTCACGTAAGATGAAATGGTCATCATGCTTGGTCGACTTCAACTGTGGCATGTCAATTGGGTCCATACGTGGTGGCGCAGGCTCACCATTTTTTAGTACTTTACGCGTGTTGTCACATTTATTACAGGCAAAGTAAGGACCAAAACGACCTGTTTTTAGCTCCATTTGACCATCACATTTATTACAGTTGATGGTCGGTGCATCAGAGCCTGGCACTTCAAATTTACCTTCTTCCAGCAAATAGCCATCACAGTCTGGGTTGTTACCACAAATATGCAGCTTTAAACCCCCATCAACGATATAGCCATCCATTGCTGTACTACATTTAGGACAGCGCTTCTTCTCCATCAGCTCTTTAACTTCAGCAGCATCATCAATTTCACTGTCATCTAAGTTAGCAAAAGCTTCTACGGGCATTAAGTTCTTGGTGCCTTTACAACGCTCTTTTGGAGGTAAATTATAACCAGTACAGCCTAAAAATACCCCAGTGGAGCCATTACGCAGCTGCATCGGTCGGCCACACAAGTCACAATGCACATCTGGGACGTCGGTTGGATCATTAGGGCGCATGCCGTCTTTTTCTTTGGCGTGCTCAAGTTTGGTTTTGAAATCACCATAGAAGTCATCAAGAACCGCTTTCCAGTCTTGTTCGCCTTGAGCCACGTGGTCTAGCTCATCCTCAAGACCCGCTGTGAAAGTGTAGTCCATCAATTCGGGGAAACTTTCGGTCAGACGATCGGTAACGATGTCACCCATTTTTTCGGCGTACAAACGTTTGTTCTCTAATCTGACATAACCTCTATCTTGAATGGTCGAGATAATAGAAGCATAAGTAGAAGGACGACCAATACCTTTTTTCTCAAGCTCTTTTACCAAGCTTGCCTCGGTATAACGTGCTGGTGGTTTAGTGAAATGTTGGCTGGGATCCAGCTTAACCAAATTCAGTTCATCGCCCTGTTTGACATCAGGCAGTAAGGTATCGTCTGTTTTTGCTGGTGGCATAACTTTGGTATAACCATCAAAGGTCATGGTGCGACCACGAGCTTTTAGCTCCACGTTACCCGCTTCAACCAGCAAGTTAACCGATTTATATTTAGCTGGTAACATCTGACAGGCCACAAATTGACGCCAGATTAACTCATAAAGACGAATGGCATCACGCTCAACCCCTTTCAGTTGAGTCGATTTTAGATTGGCATTGGTCGGACGGATAGCTTCGTGAGCCTCTTGGGCATTTTGTTTGCTACCATAGAAGTTTGGCTTCTCTGGCAAGTATTTTTTGCCATAGCTGTCTTCAATAAAGCTTCGAACTCCAGCCAAGGCATCAGCCGATAAGAAGGTAGAGTCGGTACGCATATAAGTAATATGACCGGCTTCATACAGACGCTGCGCCAACATCATGGTTTTCTTCACTGGGAAGCCCAAGCGAGTACTGGCTGCTTGCTGTAAGGTCGATGTGATAAAAGGAGCACCTGGCTTAGACTGAGTTGGCTTTTCTTCACGCTCTTTAACCACGTATTTGGCGGGTTTAAGAACGTCAAGTACCGCGTCAGTTTGCTGTTTGTTCTCAAGCTTAAGCGTCTTGCCATTTTGCTTGACCGCTTCTAGACGAATTGGCGTGTCTTCGGCTACATTCGCATTGTCATTACCTTTCATGGTGGTGTCGGCATGGATTTGCCAATATTCTTCTGGAATAAAGGCACGAATCTCACGCTCACGCTCAACCACAAGTCGAGTCGCTACTGACTGTACTCGTCCTGCAGATAGACCACGAGCAATCTTTTGCCACAATAAAGGAGATACCATAAAGCCCACAACACGGTCTAAAAAGCGGCGAGCTTGCTGAGCATTGACTCGGTCAATATCAAGCTTGCCTGGTTCTTTAAACGCGTTTTGAATGGCAGATTTGGTAATCTCGTTAAACACCACTCTTTGGTATTTGCTGTCATCACCGCCAATCACTTCACGTAAATGCCAAGCAATGGCTTCCCCTTCTCTATCCAAATCCGTTGCCAGATAAATCTTATCGGCATCTTTGGCCAGAGCTTTTAATTCTTTAATAACCTTGGTCTTGCTAGGCAGTACTTCATATACCGCTTTCCAGCCATGCTCTGGGTCAATACCCATTCTGCGTACCAAGGCTTGTTGTGCTTTCTCTTCTTTGCTTAACCCCTCATCAGCTTTGGTGGCTTTTTTCTTGGCACCGCTGCTGGTTGGCAAATCACGCACATGACCAATACTTGAGCGGACAATAAAGTCATCACCCAAGTATTTATTAATGGTTTTCGCTTTTGCAGGAGACTCCACAATAACCAGTGATTTGCCTTTAGCACTGGCTGAAGAGGTCGCTGCTGTTTTTTTACCGGTGGTTTTAGCCATTGATATCACAATCCTAATTAATCTTTTTTATAAATTATATTTGTTATGTATGCGTTTATAAGCAGGGTAGCTACTAGTTAAATCTAGTTAAATTATGCTGAGTGCCAAAAGTTGCCTTGACGTTACACTGCTAACAGTTGCGCTGTCAACCAAGTTTTTCAAGAGCAGTGGCCTACTATGGTACAAATTTTGACAATTTTCAGCCTTTTAAGCCCCTTTATTAGCTAGCTTTTGGGCCCAAGCCTGCATGGTCGACTTTAGGGCAGATAATTCAGGTTCTATTTGCTGCACCTTAAAGTTTGGGTTGGTGGCAGGCTGTACGTAACTGCTGTCATGCCAAAACACTACCAAACTATTGGCTTTTAGATAGACCCCCTTAACCAAGGGCGCTATGCTGGGAGGTAGGCTTAGGGGTTCTCCCTCCAAGCGCTGAGCTAGCATTTGCTTAGAGGTCGAATGAGATCCTTCTAAAGAGGATGATTGAGGGTTTAAATCTGAGCCTTGAGCTTGAAAGTTCTCAAGTTTCAACATCCCATCAACAACTTGATAATGGGTTTCAGGAAATTTCATATCATCCATGATAAGAGAATACTGTCCGATCATCCCTTTACCAAACTCATTGTTGCGGCCGCGAATCCAATCGGGACAAGCAACCACCTTTGGATTTAGCTCCAACCTTCTGGCAATCATACGTAGCTTATCTAAGCGTATATCAACAGCACTGGGCTTAAGCGCCATGATTGTGCCCAATGCAAACATAGCAATAGCAATGGCTATCCAGGTACCCATAATTTCCCCGTAATTTTGACTCGCTGTCAGCTATAACAGCAACTGACAGGTGTAGTATAAATAGGGCGCTAGTTTAGTAGGTTTTTGTGGTTATTCATACCATGTTGAGCCATCATCTACTTTTTTTAATGTATTTTCCTGATCATTACTGCTGTTTGCCAACTTTTCTAAAGTAGCAGGTATCGTACTGTCTGCCAATACCTCTTGGTACTTACTGGCCACTTTTGGCATCAAAGCGTCCATCACTGGCTGCCACTGGGCTTGCACATCACGATAACGCTTTTGATTAAAATCAAAGATGCTCAGACCCTGTTCTGCCAACTGTGGATATAAACTTCTTTCACTCAGCCATGCTAAGGGAGGTTGTCCTATTTCAGTAAAAAACCCCTGTAAAGTTTGGTTGGTGCTACTCTGGGGGCGAATACGGTTGGCTAGTAAATGGATATCAACCTTGCCTTTACGTATACGCTTGATGTCTTGAATGGACTTTAAAAACTGCTTAGTGCTGTCCGCATCGAAGATAGAAGGTAGGACTGGAATTAAGATGGCCTTCGCTTCACTAATTAAAGACTCAGCGCGATCAGCGGTTAATGAGCCTGGTGCGTCAATAATTAACCAATCTTTCTTACCCAAGTTCTTGGCCGCTTTTTTTGGAAGCTCACCAATATCTTCTTCATCCCGCCAATCCACAGCATAAATCTTCGCGGCGGTGTTTGGACGCTGTTTTAACCAGCGCAAGCTAGATTTTTGCGGATCTGCATCTGCTAACGCCACACTCTGTCCTTGATTGGCTAAGGCAGCGGCTAAAGTAATTGCCACTGAGGTTTTGCCACACCCTCCTTTTTGATTTGCCACTAATACTGTTTTCATAGTTATGCCCATTATTGGTATTTAAAAACCAGGTTTTCCTTCTTATACTACTTATATATACGTGATTTAACGTAAATTCAATATTTAACTATTAACTTTGTTGCGTAAATGAGTCACCATACATAATAACAGAAGAAAAGTATTCTATAAGCACTGAACCTAATTCTGTTGTTAATTAATCTTGATTAAAGGAGATCTCAGGGGTTATCCCTTCTCCACTTTGGCATTCATCCTCAGGAGCAATCATTATGACTTTAATGCGTATGACTTTAGCCGGTAGTCTATTAAGCACTGCCCTCGCTCTGCTGTCCGGATGCGCCACCACTCAAGCCTTATCTCCTAAACAGTGTCAAGCTGGTAATTGGACCGAGATTGGCTATGCCGATGGTATAGTAGGCCGTTCGGGGGCCTATTTTGCAAAGCACGTAGAGAGCTGCACTCCGGTACCAGGCAGCACTCCTAATCGCGTGTTATGGGAACAGGGACGACAACAAGGCCTGAAGCAATTCTGTACCGAATTAAATGCCTATAAGCTGGGCCGTGAAGGTTACGCTTGGCAACCAGTATGTCCATTAGACGACATTGAGAAACTAGAAGAGGCTTACAATCAAGGTCGTTATTATTATCTGCGTCAACGTGATATGGAATATCTAAGCACCCCCTATCCTTGGGGATATGGCCGTTATGGTTACGGTCCTTATGGCTGGCACAGTCCCTTATGGCGTCCTCCAGTTTGGTAGTACTGAAGATTAAAACTAAAAAGACCTTTCCGCTAATGCCAAAAGGTCTTTTTTAATGCAAAAATTTGTCTGTTTAGAGGGCTTTACCTCGGTATCAACTTGCGCTATCCAAATTGAGGCTGCTGTCAATTCGGTAGACTAAAAACGTGCCCAACCACATTAATATGGTCATGGTTGCACCGAGTTTAAATACTGGATTAACTGGGAATAGATTAAGTAAAACGCCACCAAAAATGCCAACACAAAACATCAATGACCCTTGCAAGGCACTAGCCATACCAGCACGATGCTTCTGAAACGCTAAGGCAATCGCCGTAGCATTAGGCTGGGTCAACCCTAAGCCTGAAATACAAAAGAAAATAGAGGTCAGCACCAAGGGCAACCAAGCTTCTGAGCCATAAACAATGCCTAAAAATAACAAACAAGTAGCGGCTATCGTCTGTAGTGTGGCCCCAAAGCGCAGCAGTGAAATGAGGCGAAAACGATTGGTTAAAAACTGATTCACCTGAGTTAGCACAATAAATCCAGCTGCATTCATGCCAAATATAAAGCTAAATTGACTTTCTGTCAGACCATAACCATCCATCAATAACTCTGGAGCAGCACTGATATAGACAAACATTGAGCCCATTAATAACCCTGCGCCTACAGCAGGATAGCCAAAAGAAGGGTCTTTTAATAAATCCACATATTGACTAAATATGGTCTTTAAAGGACGAACGCTGCGGTTTTCTTCGGTCAAGGTTTCTTTAAAAAAGAACTTAGTCAGCAGCAGGTTTAATACGCCAAAAGCTGCCAAAAACCAAAAAATCGCATGCCAATCAAAAAACCTCAAAAAAGCAGCGCCTAATGACGGGGCTAAGATAGGTGCCAAACCCATGACCAGTACCATAATTGAGAAGGCTTTTGCCATTTGACGTGGTGGCATGGTGTCTCGAATGGCCGCTCGGGTAACCACTGCACCGACACAAGCCCCTAAAGCTTGCAGGGTACGGGCAGCAAATAACACATATTCACTGTCTGTGGTGGCACATATTATCGAGGCAATGACATATAACGTCATACCAAAGTAAAGGGGTTTTACTCGGCCGACACGGTCACTTAAGGGTCCGTAAATAAGCTGACCAAAAACCAAACCTATAAAATAAGCCGGCACTGAGTTGGAAATCCGAGCGGTACTCACCCCAAAGTCTTTAGCCATCGTTGGCAAGGCCGGTAGATACATATCTATCGACAACGGACCAATAGCCACAATGAGCCCAAGCATCATAATCCAGGCTACAGGCATGGGCTGTTTATCAGCAGGAGTCGTTTGTTTTTTTGACATAAAATATATATAAAGACCCAATAAAATTAAAAGCCAGTCTCCCCGAAAAGAAACTGGCAAAACTGGCTGTTTTAAATTAGGTTAGGTTAACTAACCATCGTCATTCATTAAAAAAATAGAGGAGCTAATAAGCTAAGCCTACCCTAATATCGCCGTTAGTCAATCAAAATTACGCAAGCTTACTTAACCATAAAACAACATGACTAATCCTGGTTTTTTAGTAGCTACTTAAAACAAAAAAAGCCACCTTCCAGACCAATTAACTAAACTGACGCTTTAAAAACTGCACCCCACTGTCCTTGGCTTTTTTTATTGCCAGCTTACGGTTTTTACCACCGCCCATAAGCTTAAGCTGCCACATTTTTTCTTGATACAAGGCACAAAAGCTTTGCTTAGTCATATGGTTTATGACCCGTTTACTGGCCAATACCGCATCTGGCGAGCGACTAGCAATCTCCTCTGCTAAGGCTTGGGCTTTCTGATAAGGATTGTCATCCACATGGCTCACTAAATGTAACTGTTCAGCTTCTTCGGCTGAGATTAAACGGGCGGTCATGGTCAGCTCTTTTAGGGTATCTACTGGCAAAACGTGCAAAGCAGATTGGGTTAATCCCATGTCGGGTACTAAACCCCATTTTGCCTCCATAATGGCAAACTGGCAGTCCGGGCTCGTAATACGAAAATCACAAGCTAACGCCAATTGCATGCCAGCCCCAATACAGTAACCATGAGTGGTGATAATGACCGGCATCGGGACTTCACGCCATATCAAACAAACTCTTTGAAAGATGCTTTGGGTGGGTTTTAGCAGCTCATACAATCCCATAAGGGCATTTTTAGGGTTATTCAAATCGCCCAAGTCGATGCCCGCACAAAAAGTATCACCCTCTCCATTAATAATAACCGCACGAATAGCTCGGTCTTTTTTTAGAGCCTTGGCAACATTGATTAGCTCTGCCATCATTTGAAAACTCATCGCATTTTTTTTGTCAGGACGATTTAGGGTTACAGTCAAAATATCATTGGCCTCACTTAAGGTGACGGTCTGGTAGGTCTTGGTTAGTAGGGATGACATAGCTTCTCTCTTTTTATTTAATTGTCCAGGTTAGTTCCATTAACTAGTGATAAACTTAGATCATTTTCCAGGTCATATCATTTTCACTCAAAGTTTTCTCTTCGCTGTCTTGCATTTGTTTGGTTATATAAGCATCTAAATCTAATGCTTGCAACACTTTTAAGCTAGAAACCAGCGCCGTATAGTACTCCTCCAACATAGCAAACTGTGCAGGCGTAGTGTGCTGCACGTTTAACAAGCACTTGTCCTCTAGGTCTTGGCTGGCTTGACGGATTTGGGGCACACCAGAGTAGCGACTTGCTCCTAATATTCTATGCGCAATTTGTGCCAACTGCTCTCTGTCTCTATTGTCCCAAGCCTTTTGCAAATCTAGTAACTCATCTTTTACAGAATCCTGCATCATCAGTAGCAGCTGTTTGGCCAAGTCTGCTTTGTTCGCCGACCGCATTAAAGCATCTCGCCAATCCACTACCGGCATCTCGCCACTATCTGTAGTAGAAGCTGTCTCACTACCTTGCTTTTGCTTTAATGCAATGTCATTAGATCGCGCCGATTTACTTTGTTTTAAAGCACTTGAGACCGCCTCTCCCCCTCGTCCTAGCCAGCGCTGTAGAATTTGTAACAATTGCGGACGACTGATGGGTTTGCCGACATAATCATCGATGCCCGCTGCTATAAGCTTATCTTTGCCATCCGCCAAGCCATGCGCTGTCAACGCAATAATGGGTAAGCGCTTGGTGTAGTTTAAATGCTCTTTTTGCGCCTCTTCTTCTAATTGACGTATCTTTTTCGCAGCTTCATCCCCAGACATTCTAGGCATTTGAACATCCATAAACACCAAATCAATTTTAGTGTTTTTGCTGTCTTTTGCTGAGCTTGAACCAGCAGCGCCCTCTATTCTGGATTGCTCTGAATAGTCATATGTGTCATACATAATCTGCTTACCGATTATGTCTACTGCATCATAGCCACTATTGGCCGTAATGACTTTAATACCCAGCTCACTGAGTAGGGCATCAAGCACCAACAAGTTTGGCAGATGATCGTCAACTGCCAACACCGTTATCCCTTGCCAAGTCGGCGGCGCAACCATAGTAGAGACATTAGTGGTCCGTGTATCTAGCATGCTATACAGTTGGCGCTTATCAAGGGGCTGATAAAGGCCCGTCGCCTTATAACGCTCCAGTAAGGTTGCATCTAAAGCCACTTGATAGCCATAAATGGCTAGTTTGCCTTGATAATGCAGGCGAATTTGCTTTAGCAGAGCCGCCCTATCCTCTCTAGTCTCACTTTCACCTCCATCAATGACCACCCAATTCCAGCTATTACCGCCTTCTTTTAGCTTCTCTAAGGCACCTGCCAACGAACGGGCTATGGTTACATTCATATTCAGCGGTCGAGTCGCTGCCATAAACACTTGAATACTTGGGGCATGGTTTATCCATACCAACATCTCAAAGGGCTTATCATCAATTGTCGATGATTGGGCAAAGGGACGCAGTACTGGCAGCCTTATTTGATCCTCATTATCAATGTCTTCATGAGTCGCCCCAAACTCGATATCATCAGGCAAGTCTACTTCTATATGAGCTGGAATTGTGAACCAAAAAGTAGCTCCTGTACGTACTGAACCTGTATTAGCAGTACTTTGCAAAGTAGTGTCTGCCAATAATCCCTGGCCATTTATATTGACCTTATCATTGTCATAAAAACCAATACTGCCGCCCATCAGTTTGGTCAACTGCTTAGAAATAACCAGTCCTAAGCCGGTACCACCATACTGCCGGGTAATCGAAGGATCGCCCTGGCTGAAGCTTTTAAATAATTGACTCTTAGCGCTCTCAGATAACCCATGACCTGTGTCTTGAATGGCAATATGAATCATGCTGCCACCGTTCAGATGGTTTTCACTTGAGACTTGTCCCGCACCAGCACTCTGAACGCTGTCTGAGTCCTTATCAATTACTGTTGCCTCTTCAATCTCATCGATACCGACTCGGACTACAACCTCCCCCACATCGGTAAATTTAATGGCATTGCCTACCAGATTGGTCAGTACTTGCTTCACTCGCAGTGCATCACCAATGATGGTGTTGGGCACATCGTTATAGTACATCACCGCCATACGCAGCCCTTTTTCAGCGGCTAACGGCGACAACATATCCATCACATCATAAATGGCTGAGTACAAACTAAATTCATGCTTATCCAGCACCAGCTTACCGGCTTCAATTTTTGAGAAGTCCAAAACGTCATTGACCAGGGCCAATAAGTGAGCGGAAGATTTGCGGATGGTTTGCACATATAAGTCTTGCTCGGCAGTTAACTCTCCATGCCGCGCTAGAAGGTTAATAAAGCCATCAATACTATTTAAAGGGGTGCGTAATTCATGGCTAATGTTGGCTAAGAAAGCAGATTTTGCTTGGCTACTAGATATGGCCTGATCTCGAGCTTCTCGAATAAAGATATTTTGCATCTCCATTTCATCAAAAGCATCGCGCAGATCATCTTCAGTCTGGTCAGAATGGTCTTTTAACTCCTGAAAATCCCCATATAGCCGTCTAAAGGTCTTTAATAAATCCTGCTGTAGTAAATTCAATTCACCGGTGGATTTAATATTCACTGGCAAATACATATTTTCAGGGGTAATCTGCTGTAAATACAACCGCAAATCATAAATAGGCGCAATCCAGCTCTTGGCATAAGTATTCAAGCTGAGAAGTAGCATAAGCAAGGTAAATAGACCGGTAATACCTAACCCCAACCAAACCTTTAGCTGAGCTATGGTTAACGGCTCATTGTCCATATCAACGAACAACCAGTATTTTGTGCCCTCATAGTTTCCCAATAGGTAGCCATAAGCCGTGCCAATATCAGTGGGAACACCTGACACAAACCCCTGTTGATCAACCGCAGTCTTATCAATCAATTTTTGTGGATTAATATTAATCCAAGGCTCAATGCTTTGATTTCCCGAAAAAGCCAAAACCTTACCACCCTCATCAATAATAGCCACCCGCTGGATATGCTGATTATTATTCATTGAAGATAAGATATAGCTAATCCGCTTTTGGATATCATCTAAAGAGTTAAGATTTCTTTCAAGCTCTTGACTATCAATGATACCGTCAACACCTTGAAGCTCTTCAGGCACGGACATATTGGCAACTTGAGAGCTTGAGTCTCGAACAACTTCAGCCTTGCTACTAACGGTTGAGGTAGATTGGTTTGACTCCAAGTTTTCGGACAAGGCTTCTCTGGGCAAATCTTCTTGCACTTGTTTACCCTGGTTCTTTAAAATCACAGGTAGTAGCTGCTTCACCATGGGCTCATAGCGTATCAGTGCTGCTGTGGCCAAAGTGCGCTGCTCAGACTTAATAGCTTTACTTGACTCTCTTTCTACCAAGTAGGCCCCAACGGCTGCCAACACCACAATGGGCAAAAATACCAGTAAGATGAGCTGTGCATAGGCACTACTAAAATCGATTATTTTTTTTTGCATGGGAAGTAGACTTTATTTAGGGGCATGAAAGCCACAATAGATTAGAGCCAAGTAAAAGTAAATAAACAACCAGCTATATATAAGCAGAGGCCACGATAAGTGTAACAGGTTTTAACGTATTGCAGATAACCTGATGGGACTCAAAATGGTATAATCTTTTGCATTTATACTTCTATAATAAAACTGATAACTTGTACTGAGGCTCTTTATGTCAAATTCGACTCAAACCCCTGCGAACTTCTTCAACCAAGTCACAACCTTATCAAACTGCGTAGGCAACACCCCTTTGGTTGCGCTACAGCGTTTACCTCAACTTGAAGGAGTGGACACTCAGGTACAGGTCTTGGCCAAGTTAGAGGGCAACAACCCAGCCAGCTCAGTTAAGGATCGTCCGGCTTTTAACATGATCCATCAAGCCGAAAAGCGCGGTCAAATTAAGCCTGGTGATACCCTGATTGAAGCCACCAGTGGCAATACCGGTATTGCTTTGGCTATGGTTGCAGCCATGCGTGGCTATAATATGATTCTGTTAATGCCCACCAACTCTACCCAAGAACGCAAAGATGCTATGGCGGCTTATGGAGCCACTTTAATCGAAGTAGATGAAGGTATTGAGGCGGCTCGTGACCAAGCATTACAGTTACAAGCTGAGGGCAAAGGCATCGTGCTAAATCAATTTGCCAACCCTGACAACAGTGCGGCCCACTATGAAACGACAGGTCCAGAGTTATGGCGTCAAACTGACGGACGTATTACTCACTTCATCAGCTCAATGGGCACCACAGGAACCATTTCTGGGACTGGTAAATACTTAAAAGAGCAAAACCCTGATATTCAAGTCATTGGCCTGCAGCCTGATGATGAGTCTTCTATTGCTGGTATTCGCCGCTGGCCTGAAGAATACAAGCCAGAGATTTATGACCCAACTGTTATCGACCGTATTATGGATATTAGCCAATATACAGCAGAGGTCTATATGCGTAAGTTGGCCCGTACCGAAGGAATTTTAGCAGGGGTATCTTCTGGAGCAGCCGCTTGGGCCGCTATCCAAGTGGCTAAAGAGATTAAAGACACCCAGCCAGACGCGGTAATTGCTTTTATCGTTTGTGATCGTGGTGACAGATATCTATCTACCGGCTTGTTTACCGCCGAGTAATCACCTGGCAAACAATTGCTTGGTAAATAGCTACTTAGAAAACCATTACTTAGAAAATAATCACTTGGCTATAAAAGCAAAGATAAGAAAGTTAATTACACCGACAGAGCACTTGCCGGTGCAATTGGCTTGTAATACTTAGCTTTCAATACTAAAAACACAGTAGATACGCTATGACTGATCTTTTAAAGCAACCTGTCTTGGTATTCGACATCGAAACCGTCGCTGATATTGACGGCGCTCGCCGGGTTTATCCTCAGTTGGCCGACCTTAGCGATGAAGATGCGTTGACCGCTTTAACCAGCCTACGTGTCCAAGAGTCAGGAGATGATTTTATGCGTCTGCCCCTGCATAAGATTGTGTGTATCTCTGTGTTTTATTTGAAAGACGGTCAGCTCTCCCTGTTTTCTCTCACGGCTGAAACTCTTAGTGAAAAAGAAATTATATCTACCTTCTTCCGTGCCTTTAAAGACCTTAAAACCTTACCGCAGTTGGTCAGTTGGAATGGGTCAGGATTTGACATCCCAGTATTGATTTACCGGGCAATGTTATACGATTTAAGCGTTCCTTTACTGTTTGAGGAAGGCAATCGCATTACTGCCATGCGCTATGATAATTACGTCAATCGCTTTCACACCCGGCATCTTGATTTAATGGACCGTTTCAGTCAGTACGGTAGCAGTCGCCGTGAAGCCATGACTATTGTAGCCAACTTATATGGTTTGCCAGGCAAGCGCGAGCTTGATGGCAGCCAGGTTGGCGATATGGTGGCGCAGAAGCAGTGGCACGAACTTGCCATTTACTGCGAGTCAGATGTCCTTAATACTTGGCTTATCTACCTGCGGTGGATGCGTTTGATAGGCCATCTATCTTCAGCTGATTTTGACATTTGGCAAGATCAAACTCGCGACTTTTTGCAAAATAAATTTGAAGAGGATAGCAGTATTCGCCATCAGGACTTTTTAGCGCACTGGCCGGTCTCCCATTAATCACTTTTTAGGATTGATGGTTAAAACATTTATCCTTCTATCATGCCTTAGCTCACCAATTTATTTCCAAATCCCTAACCCTTAATAGATTTAGCCCCTTTTAAAGCAGTTATTGCTAACGCTTCAGTCTCGACCAAGGGCTTTATGTGTTAAAATCTCACTAATATTTACCCTTAATTTTTGGCACATTTAACAGACAGGCAGGTTTATGCAGCCCACCGATAATACAAACAATACCCCATCTCCAACCGATAGTCGCACCAATAACGCCTCTTTAGCGGCAGCTCCAAGCAAGAAGCTTTCTAAGACCAGCTCAAGAGTGCGTCGCCGCTTGAAAGACGCTGCGCCGCTTCCTTTCAAAATTGACGGCTTATCTCATGATGGTCGGGGTGTGGCTATTTATGGCAATGAGTTTGGCGCTGACCAAGGTCATATTGAAGAAAAGCATGGCAAAAAGGTATTTGTCAGCTTTGCCTTACCTAATGAATCCGTTACTGTGCGCCTAACCAATAGCCGTAAAAGCTTTGAAGAAGGGGATGCGGTTGAATTAATTGAAAATCCTCATCCACAGCGTCAGACCCCGCCTTGCCCACACTTTGGAATATGTGGTGGTTGTAGTTTGCAACATTGGCAGCCTGATGGGCAGATAGCTTTTAAACAAACCGTATTAGCAGAACTGCTTCAGCATCAAGCCGACGTTCAGCCTGACAATTGGCTACCACCTGTAGTAGCAGACCGTCTAGGTTATCGCACCAAAGCACGTATGGGTGTGCGCTATGTTGCCAAAAAAGACAGTGCGTTGGTTGGCTTTCGTGAGCGTAACAGCAACTTCTTAGCCGAGTTAAATGAATGTCATATTCTAGATGAGCGCATTGGATTTGAAATTGAGAATCTAAAAGCATTAATCAGCTCACTTGAATCACGCTCACATATTGCTCAAATTGAGCTAGCAATGGGTGAAGCGATACCAGAGCTAGCCGATGGCGACCAGCCTGTGGCACTTATTTTACGTCATCTTGAACCGCTGTCTGAAGCTGATATCGACAAGCTAAAAACTTTCTTTAAAGCCCGCAACTGGCAGCTTTATTTGCAATCGAAAGGTCCTGACAGCATCGAGCGTATTGCACTACACGACACCGATGATTTAACGGAGCAGTTTGGCCGTTTGTATTATCAACTGCCTGAATTTGACCTAACTTATGAGTTTATTCCGACCGATTTCACCCAGGTCAACTTGTCTGTGAACCGTAAGATGACCAAGTTGGCATGTGACTTGCTAGACTTAAAGCCTGGTGAGCGCGTACTGGACTTGTTTAGTGGCTTGGGTAATTTCAGCCTGCCTTTAGCCCGCTTAGTAGGCGGTAAAGATGGAACCCAAGGCCTGGCCATTGGGGTTGAAGGCTCAGACGCTATGACCGCCCGCGCTGCAGATAATGCCAAACGCAATGGCATTAGCAATACTGAGTTTTATAATCAAGATTTGACCCAAGATTTTAGTGAGCAGCCGTGGGCGCAGCAAGGCTTTGATGCTATCTTAATTGATCCGCCGCGTTCTGGTGCTTGGGAAGTTATGCAGTATTTGCCTCGTTTTAATGCCTCACGCATTGTTTATGTGTCTTGTAACCCCGCTACACTGGCTCGTGACACCAAAGCTTTGATTGAACAGGGCTACCGCCTAACAGATGCTGGAGTGATGGACATGTTCTGTCACACCGGTCATGTTGAATCAATTGCCCGCTTTGAAAAAGTAGACTCTGTTTAGCTCGATACTGCTTAACTGTAAACTATAGTGAGACTGTTTAACATTATGTTTTATAAGCTGCAGAGGCCTATATGCAAACTAAGGGTTAACTAAGCTCACTATAGTATTAAAGGATTTTGATTACTTGCTATACAATACTTACAAAGTATGTTTTATTAGATCATGGATTACCTTGGTTCACAACTGTTCACAGAGCACAACTTGAAATATTTTTAATAGATAAGATAATAATAAACGATAGTTAAGTAATAGCATACAACATAGTATAGGACTCGGTTTAGGCTTTTAACTTGAACCCGTCTAACATATGTTAAGGGAGGAAGACTTGGTAAAAGTTCGCGAAGGGTTGCCCCTTATTGATGGTCAAACAACAACTGAAGACAGTGCCTCCCTAGCTGCGCAAATGATTGCTCAGCAGCAACATGGTTACTATAAACCTGGTGCTAATGAATCCTTTAAGTTGCTTAATGAAGATTTAAAAAAGCAACTGGCCACCTCCAAGCTTACTACAGCCATGGACCGCTCTATTCAAGCGGACTTCCTACCTCTTAACGATGCAGAATTAGTGGAACGGGTACAACTTGACACCCTAACCTACTCTCATAACACGGCCTATACTCCAGACTCTGAAAATAAATCTAGTCCTACCGATGAGCAAAACAAAGATAAAGTCTTAGCCGAAAATACCATCATTGATTTACCCGCTTGGCTAAAAGCTGTGTCTAATCGGGTTAATATTCCCGAATTACCAGATTTGGCAAAAGCCTGTGAGATGGTCGGTAGAAAATCTAGCTTAGAATCCGAGGACAACCGCTCCAGTGCCTACATGACGGGTATCGGTATGACCGATATTCTTACTTATCTATACCAAGATGAGGATGCGTTAACTGCTGCTATGCTGTATCGTGCGGCGCGTACCAACCTTATCTCCAACGAGCGTATCGAAGAAGCTTTCGGCAGTGAAGTGGCCAAATTGGTTAGAGATGCCTTGGCTTTGGGTCAGTTGTCTGAAACTATCGAGAGCAATAAACGCTTAGAAGACCATTTCGTTAATAATCAACGCGAGCAGCTGTCAAACATTTATAGCATGCTAATCTCAATGACCAATGATGTACGTGTGGTACTCATTAAGCTGGCTGAGCGTACCTTTGCCATGCGTGAGCTGTCCTACGCCAGTGAAGAGCGTAGACAACGTGTGTCACGTGAGGTTATGACTATTTATGCCCCTTTAGCACACCGTTTGGGTATCGCTCAGATTAAGTGGGAGTTAGAAGACTTAGCGTTTCGCTATCTTGCCCCTGATCGTTATAAAGAGATTGCCAAGCTCCTATCTGAAAAGCGCAGTGAAAGGGAAGAATACATCGAACGGGTGCAAGCACAGCTCGAAACAGCCTTGGCCGAAGCTGGCATTAAAGGGGAAGTTTCAGGACGGGTTAAGCACATTTATTCTATCTACCGTAAGATGAAGCTAAAAGGCTTATCATTTGATCAACTCTATGACATTAGAGCATTGCGGGTGTTGGTCGATACTCAAGCTGAGTGTTATCACACCTTAGGGCTCGTTCATGGTATGTGGCGTCATATACCAGAGCAATTTGATGACTATATTACCAATCCTAAAGCCAATGGTTATCGCTCATTACATACTGCAGTTATTGCCGAAAACAAATCCTTAGAAATTCAAATTCGCACCCATCAGATGCATTTTGAAGCTGAACTCGGTATGTGTGCTCATGTCAATTACAAAGAAGGTGGCAAAAATAAGCAGGATGCTTACCTCAATCAGAAAATTAACTCTCTACGTCAATTATTATTGGCAGGCAGTGATAGCACCAATAAAAACTTGTCACCCGAGGGCATCATTGATGAGTTTGACTTAGAAGAAGACGAAGAACAACTGGTAGACTTCGGCGAATTAGAGCACATTTACGTGTTTAGCCGTGATGGAGACATTACCGAACTACCTAAAGGTGCTACAGTTTTGGACTTCGCTTACTACGTGCATACTCAGGTAGGTAACCGTGCCCAAGCAGCGCGGGTGAACCAACGTTATGTTCCCCTCACCTATCAGTTAAAAACTGGTGAACAGGTAGAGATAATTACCAAGTCATCACGGGAGCCAAACCGAGATTGGCTGGTTCCTTCCTTGGGCTACATTCAAACCTCGCGTGCTCGCTCAAAGCTACGTCAATGGTTTAATAAGCAAGACCGTGATAAAAATATAGAAATTGGCAAACAGATGCTAACAAAAGAGTTGAGCCGCTTATCGGTTCATCCCAATAGCATTAATTTAAAAGACTACGTCAAACATTTCAATGTCAACTCTGCTGATGATATCTTAGTAGGCTTGGTCACCGGTGATATAGGCCTTCATCAGCTGACAGGACACATCTCACGAGAGCTTGACTTAGTCACCGATAAGGAAGAGCAAGACTATACCCCAAGCGTACATCCTAAAGTCACTGGGAAGCTCGACGCTTATAAGATTAATATTGACGGTCTCGATAATATAGAAACTCGATTCGCTAACTGCTGTCAGCCGGTATACGGTGAGCCTATCGCGGGTTTTATTACTCAAAGTAGTGGGGTCTCTATTCACAATCGAGGCTGTGCAGAATACAACCGTTTAATTGAGCGGGAACCTGAACGTGAAATCTCGGCTTCTTGGGTATCACAGCAGACCAGTTATCAGCCCGTTGAAATCATAATTGAGGCTTATGATAGAAGAGGCTTACTTCGCGACCTAACCCAAGTTATTGATAAAGAAGATGTCAATATTCGCGGCGTAGATACCAATAGTGATGATGATAATGTGGCACACCTCAAGTTCCGTCTCGAGGTGACCGGTTTATCACAATTATCAAAATTGCTGGCCAAGCTTGAACAACAGCCGGGTATCTTACATGCGAGAAGAGCTGTCTAATTATGCCTGAGTTACCTGAAGTCGAAACTACTAAAACAAGTTTAAAGCCGCTACTTAATAAAAAAGTAGAAACAGTTGAGGTCTTTCAACCTAAGCTACGTTGGCAGGTCCCCGAGGATATTGATAGCCTGCAAGGCTATGTGCTAGATAATATTCAGCGCCGAGCTAAGTATTTAATTTTGCATTTTAAAAATAATATGCAGCCTGGCACAGCTGAAGTCGCTACCACGCAGCCACATACCAAGGCTTTAATCATTCACTTGGGCATGTCTGGCAGTTTGCAACAATTTCCCACAGGCACAGATAAACGTAAGCATGACCATGTAATCATGCAGTACGCTAGTGATAATAACTCGGAAAAATCAATTCAGTTACACTACCATGACCCTCGCCGCTTCGGCGCTATTTTGTGGTTGGAAGACTATGAACAAAAACTGTTAGCTCACTTGGGAGCAGAGCCTTTGGATGCAGAGTTCTCAGGAGACTATTTATACGATAAAGTTCATCGTATCTCTGAAAACGAAGCTCGAAATCAGCTTAATAAACCTCCCTTAAAGCCCATCAGTCGCCCAATCAAAGCGGTGATAATGGATCAAGTTTTTGTGGTAGGTGTAGGCAATATTTATGCCACTGAAAGCCTCTTTTTATCTGGTATTCATCCTAGCACTCCCGCCAATAAACTTACCAAATCCCAGCTCTCTGTATTAGCAGAGCATATTCGTGCAATATTAAAACGTGCCATTACCCAAGGTGGCTCTACACTAAGAGATTTTACCGTGGCCAGTGGCACTACCGGTTATTTTCAGCAGACTTTACTGGTCTATGGCAGGCACAAAATGCCCTGTCCCACCTGTGACACTCCTATTGAGAAGGTGACTATTACTGGTCGTGCTAGTACTTTTTGTCCAAACTGCCAGCCTGAGCCCCGCTCATAAAGCACAATAAAGATCACAGAATAAGCCTGAATTTTGGCAAATAAAAAAGAGACTAACCTAAGGTTAGCCTCCTTTTTTACTTTTAAGTGTCTTGTAACTTATACCATTACTAAATTGAGAATTACTGCTTTGAGTGGTTTCTGTATTAATAATTACTGTATTTATAGCTACTGTATATTAAGAGTTACTTGCTTAGCTTTTGGCTAATTTCACGAAGCAATAAAACTTCTTCTGACGGAGTCTCTTCAACCACCTCTTCCACATCATTATTACGACGCATTTTGTTCATACCTTTCACCATCATGAAGATAATGAAGGCTAAGATTAAGAAATTAATAAGTACCGTTATGAAGCTACCATATGCCAGTAAAGGAACACCCGCTGCTTTTAAGGCATCATAAGTCATGGCAACGCCTTCTGGGGCATCACCTAATAAAATGAACATATTCTTAAAGTTAATCTCACCACCAGCGATGAAAGCAACGATTGGCATAATCACATCTTCAACTAAAGAGTTGGTGATGCCTGAGAATGCGCCACCGATGATCACACCCACTGCCAAATCCATAACGTTACCCTTTAGGGCAAACTCTTTAAACTCTGAAATTATACTCATAATTAATCCTCCAAAAGATTAACAAAAAAAGCACAAGCAACTACAGTAAGCATATAAGTAAATGCTTATCACACTTGTATAAAAAAAGGGGTAAAAATAAATAGAAGCTCATCAAGAAAGATGAGTTGTTTTGTTTCTTTTAGAATATGTTAAAAATAATTGGGTAAACAAAAAGAGTTAACATAGACTATGTGCCTATATTAACTCTTATCAAATACCGATCCGTAGTCAAAATGTAAACAATCTTTAGCTTTACAGTAAGCTATAAGCTTTATAAAACCTAGACTTTCATCAAAGCTTTTTTCACATTATGACTTATGGATATAAGTAGCTGATTTACTTCTCTTTTTTACGACCGTGACGCTTACGCTCACTTTCAGTCAAATATTTCTTACGTAGACGTATCGACTTAGGAGTTACTTCAACTAGCTCGTCATCTTCGATAAACTCAAGCGCTTGTTCTAAAGTGAACTTAATAGGTGGAACTAGAGTTAACGCTTCATCGGTACCACTGGCACGTACGTTGGTTAACTGCTTAGCGGTAGTTGGGTTAACCACCATGTCGTCACTACGTGAGTTAAGACCAACAATCATACCCTCATACACTTCAAGTTGAGGTTCCGCAAACAGCTTACCACGCTTTTGAAGGTTAAATAAGGCATAGCCCAAGCAAACGCCGTTTGCCATTGATACTAACACCCCATTAACACGACCACCCACATCACCCACTTTCTGAGGACCATAATGTGAGAAACTTGAGGTTAAAATACCAGTACCAGAAGTTAACGTCATGAACTCAGAGCGGAAGCCAATAAGACCACGTGCTGGCATAACAGCTTCGATACGCATACGACCTTTACCATCAAGTTGCATATCGGTCATTTCACCTTTACGCAGACCAACCTGCTCCATGATGGTACCTTGGTGCTGCTCTTCCACATCAAAGATTACGTTTTCATACGGCTCTTGAAGTTTACCGTCAACTTCTTTAACAATAACTTCTGGACGTGAAACTGCTAATTCATAACCTTCGCGACGCATATTTTCAATCAATACTGATAAGTGCAGCTCACCACGACCAGAAACCTTAAATTTCTCAGCCGAATCAGTATCTTCTACACGTAAGGCAACGTTATGAATAAGCTCGCGCTCTAAACGTTCACGGATATTACGTGAAGTAACAAATTTACCTTCACGCCCTGCGAAAGGAGAGTTGTTTACTTGGAAGGTCATAGAAACTGTTGGCTCATCCACTGTTAATGGTGGTAAAGCTTCAACATGGTTGGGATCACAAATAGTATCAGAGATATTTAAAGCATCAATACCCGTAATACAGATAATATCACCCGCCTGTGCTTCCTCAACATCAATACGATCTAGGCCATGGTAACCCATAATTTTAAGGATACGACCATTGCGAGTTTTACCGTCTTTATCAATAACGGTTACTGGAGTATTGGTAGAAATACGACCACGCTCAATACGTCCAACACCTATAACCCCTACGAAGTTATTATAATCTAGGCTTGAAATCTGCATACGGAATGGCGCATCCGCATCCACTTGTGGTGGTTCAACTTTATCCACAATGGTTTCAAATAATGGGGTCATGTCATCAGCTAAGTTATCTGCATCTAGACCAGCGATGCCATTAAGAGCTGAAGCATAAACAACGTTAAAATCTAGTTGTTCATCACTGGCACCCAAATTGTCAAATAGATCAAATATTTGATCCATTACCCAATCAGGACGTGAACCAGGACGGTCAATCTTGTTAATCACAACAATAGGTTTCAAGCCTTGCTCGAACGCCTTTTGAGTAACGAATCGAGTTTGTGGCATAGGACCATCAATGGCATCAACCACCAGTAGTACGCAGTCAACCATAGACATTACGCGCTCTACTTCCCCACCAAAGTCGGCGTGACCTGGGGTATCTACAATATTAATGCGATATTCGATATCTGTTTTGGGATGTCGCCATTTAATGGCTGTATTTTTTGCAAGAATCGTAATACCACGTTCCTGCTCAATTGCGCCTGAATCCATTGCGCGTTCCGCAATATTTGCACGATCGTCGAAGGTACCAGATTGATGTAATAATGTATCAACTAGGGTTGTTTTACCATGGTCGACGTGAGCAATAATAGCGATATTGCGTAAATTTTGTATTTCATTAGACATATTTTGAAGACTCAATATTTTTCGGGTAATAATCAGTAACTCTTTTCACGCTCGCAGTATAACACCTTTGTATTACAGTTAATTAACTGATTTTATGAATGCTTTAAGAAAAATGTAAAGGTTACTCAAAGTATATAACAAAAAAAAGCCACCAATTTGGCAGCTTTTTTTTAAATAACTACTAAAACATACTCAAGATATTACTGAACGTTCATATCTTTAGTTTGGTCAACAGTCATGGTTTTGTTACCAGTGATAACAGCGTACACACGACGGTTCATTGCGCGACCTTCTTCAGTATCGTTTGGCGCGATTGGACGGTCATAACCGTAACCAACAGTGCTTAGACGGTTAGGAGCTACGCCGAATTCGTTAGTTAGCATAGTCTTAACTGCGATTGCACGGGCTTCAGATAGACGCTGGTTGTAGCGAGCTGATGGACCAGTCTTAGAAGCGTGACCTTCGATGCTAGCTGATGAGTTTGGATACTCACGCATTTTTTCTGCTACTTTAGCGATTTCTGGTTTGTACTGCTCTTTGATAACTGATTTGTCGTTATCGAAGAATACGCGTAGTTCCATTTTCAGTTCGTCATCGATCTGAACTTGTACTGGACAACCAGTTTCGTCAACTACTACGTTAGCTGGAGTGTTTGGACACTGGTCTAAGCTGTCGATTACGCCGTCACCATCGCTGTCTTGGTCAGCTTCAACAACGATAACTGGAGTTGGTTCAACAACTGCTACTGGAGCAGCTACTGCTGGCGCTAAGTGGCCGCCTAGAACTACTTCTAGACCAGCTAGACCCATGTAATCCCATAGATCATAATCAAAGTTATGGATCGCACGAGCTTCACCACGTAGGCTTAAAGCATCGTTGATACGGTACATAGCACCTAGACCTAGGTTACCAATGGTATCAGTGGTTTGACGAACTTGTTTACCACCTTTGTCTTTAACTTCAATTTTTTGTTGACCAGCCCCAATTAAAGCGTATGGACGGAAAGCAGTATCACGGTAGCCTGAGAACTCGTCAAAGCCAACTAGGAAGTTACCACTGATCATTTCACGTTCAGCATCACCAAATGCTTTGCCATTTTCATCAAAAGCATCAGAATCAGTAACACCATATTCAACTTGGAATTGAGTTGAAGGAGTCAATTCGATACCTAGAGCAGCACCAGTATATAGATCATCTTCAGTAGAGAATTTAAGATCTTCTTTTACGTAGTCATCATCGTTAGTTTCAGTGAAGTGATAACCAAGTAAAACTGGGCTCACAGTTACACCAGCAGTTGCCATTACTGGCGCTGCAGCAGCGGCAATTAAAGCCAAAGTAATTTTGTTAAGTTTCATAAACTTCCTCCAAGGGACGGTTTGTGTGCAAAAAACACTTAATATCTCTAATTTGTAATACTTAGCTCATAAAAAAAATGAACCGAGTACTAATTTATACTTTCGCATAATAGCTTATATATAAATTAATTTATTTACAACATATTTTTGTGACCCAGTCATCTAATACATATAAAAAAATACATAAATCACTTGCCAATTACATTGTATTCTATTAATAAGTAATTAATGTTAATTAATCACAATCTAATCAATACATTAATTTTTTATGTGATTTAATTATATGTAATTAAATATAACTAAATGTGATACACAACTTACTAATGGCAATTCTAATACATATACTCAAATAGTTCTATCCTTTATGCCTAGATTTTCACCAAATGTAACAAAATTTGACACTAGGTTAAATATTGCCACAAATACTCGGCTATCACTGGGCTATGTCCAAATGAAGGCTGTTTTATACTGTAAGGTTGACCTATAATGTCGTTTCCTATTGTTAAGTTACTAAATCAAAGAGCTCACCAGAACTGTGACAACCTTAAACTTAACCCAAACAAAAGAGGTCAAAACAAAGGATTTACTTTAATAGAATTACTACTAACTTTGTTGTTACTTATCACATTAATTTCGATAGCCTTGCCCTCATTTGTTGGGACATTGGAACGCTGGGAAGCCAAAGAAGTACGCAATCAAATAACAAATGCCTTTAGAGTTGCCAAAGCTCAAAGCTTTATGCAGCGTCAAAACAGCCTATTATGTTTAGCGGATGCTAATTATCATTGCCATAATCAAGCTGAAGAGTATCTACTGATTTTTACCGATAGCGACAACAACCATCAATTTGACCCAGCAGTCAATAAAATGCTACTAAAACAACCCCTAAACTTGGATTACGGAAGGATATATCTCAGAGCAGGGCGACGCCACTATATTAAATTCTTTGGAGACAGTGGGTTACCTCGTGGGCATTTTGGCCATATTAAATACTGTCCTAACGACCACCTAACCCACAATATGTATCAAATCTCTCTTAACCAACAAGGCAGCTATCGATTCAAGCCTTACAGCGTTAAAAAGACTGGTTGCCCGTGATTATTCTGATAAGATTAGTACAATTAGCCTTGCATTGCTTGCTTCATAGCCTGAACCGCTTTTTCAAGCCCCATAAATACGCTATCTGCAATTAAGGCGTGACCAATATTAAGCTCATATATCCCTGGGATACTGGCAATAGGATAGACGTTATCTCGAGTGAGACCATGACCAGCATTAACGATGAACTTATCTTGCGCCGACAATGCGTAGGCTGTGGCACTTTGAATTCTTTGTAATTCGTGGGCAGTAGCGGCACTGTCACCTGCTAGCGCTGCTTGTGAATACTGACCGGTATGTAGCTCAACAGCATCAGCCGCACAAGCAAGTGCAGCATCTATCTGCTTCGACTCAGGGTCAACAAATAATGAAACCTGTATACCCGCCTCATGCAAAGCTGCTATATAGCCCTTAAGATGCTGTTGCTGTGAAGCCACATCTAAGCCGCCCTCTGTGGTCAACTCTTCCCGCTTCTCTGGCACCAAGCATACCCATTCAGGTTTTACCTTGAGCGCAATATTGAGCATCTCTTCAGTGGTGGCCATCTCTAAATTCATACGAGTCTTTAATAAAGGCTTCATGCGATAAACGTCTTCATCAACAATATGACGTCTGTCTTCTCGTAAGTGAAGGGTGATACCATCTGCTCCTGCTTGCTCACAAAGAAGCGCCGCTTCAATAGGGTCTGGATAGCTAACCCCTCGGGCTTGGCGTAAAGTAGCCACATGATCAATGTTAACGCCCAATAACGGAGTATTTGAAGAGGACTGCACCATTTTATTCATAAGAGTTCACCCTAGATAACTGATAAAAATAACCGAGAATAATAACTGATATCTTGATAAGCATTCATAACTGACTCCAATCCTAATATAGGGGCTTTATAACAGTCATGGCCTATCTATCATACCTTATTGATAACGATAAAACTGTTGCCATAAGATACGACTCTGTAATGGCTGATAATCAAATAAGTAATCAATAAGTTGACGATGAATTTGGGTCCAGCTGTCAATAGTAGGTACACTAATACCTGCCTGCATGGCAAGAATTGTCTCTCCTTTAACAGGCGACTGTCGCATAAAAGCGGAGGGATTGCGATGACCAAAGTTAGAGGGCGAGGCCAAGGTTGCGGCCGTAGAGGACTGGGGGCCTTGATTGCTCGAACTTCTTTGCTGTTGCGACTCAGTGGCTGACGGCTTTACCCATCCTCTATCTGCCGCAAAATAGTAGTACTGTTCTTTCTCAATGAGCTGCTGTTCACTGTCTTGCTCAAGGTCAATCGCAAAACCAAGCTCGCTGAATAAAACTTGCTCATAACAGCGAAGCACAAGCTTTAGTTCAACCAAGCTTAATTGCTGCTGCAACTGAGTTATAGTATGAGCGTATTGCGCATAGACAATGGGCATACTGTCTTCAACCGGCAGTAACTTTAACGTGATCTCATTGACATATAAAGCAGCATATTGCTGTTGCCCCATTAAACTGGGTACCACCTCGACGATATTCACCTGTTGCAAGGTTTTTAACGATTTTTTACCGGTTGCAAACAGCATTAATGGAGCAAACTGTGGAATCCCTTTTTTACCAATACCATGCAACACCCCATGCTCTTTGGTAAACAAATAATAGATACTTCTTTTTTCTTGGTAGGGGCGCTGGTGCAAACTATACGCGTGTAGTGGTTCATTACGCAACGTTATTATCCATCCTATAGATTAATGACTGGTCCAAGCCTGACCTCATCGCCCTATTTCACAAGTCTGACTATTAGTATCCTAAACTGGTTAAGGCACGGGCATCATCTGACCACCCTTGTTTAACTTTAACCCATAAGTTGAGCATAATTTTACGCTCGAACAAAGCTTCCATATCTTCGCGGGCAGCGATACCCACTTGCTTGATACGACTGCCTTTATCGCCAATAATAATGGCTTTTTGACCATTACGCTCAACGAATATAGTGGCATCAATAAAAGTTACCGCTTTACGTTTACGACCAGTTTTAGGATCAATATGTGCCGGCTCATCTTTGAATTCATCAATCTGCACCGTTAAATCATAAGGAACCTCATCGCCTGATTGACGCATGATTTTTTCGCGAATTATTTCACTGGCTAAGAAGCGCTCGCTGCGATCTGTAATTTGCTCAGTATCGTAGATGGGAGTGCCTTGAGGCAGATGGGAGCGAATCACTTGTTGCAAACGCTCTAAGTTTTGGTTTTTTAGAGCAGAGACCGGAACAATATCGGCAAAGTCAAAGTTCTCATGATAGGTTTCAATCAAAGGCAAGATTGAACCTTTATCTTTGATAGTGTCCGCCTTATTGATAACCAATACCACAGGGGTATCAGTCTCGCCAATTTTTTCAAGTGTTAATAGATCGTCTTCCCGCCACTGCTCACCATCTACCACAAATAGTACCAAGTCCACATCAACTAAAGCGGAGAAGGCAGCCTTATTCATACGCTCGTTAATAAGGCGTACTTCATTGCTATGAATACCAGGGGTATCGACAAATACCGCCTGCATCTCTTCATTAGATAAAATACCATGAATGCGATGACGGGTAGTTTGTGGCTTACGTGAGGTAATGGATAACTTCTGCCCCAACATGTGATTCATTAGGGTTGATTTACCGACGTTAGGGCGACCAACGATGGCCACATAGCCAGCTCGATAATCTTCAGGTAACGATTCATCATTAAAGAAGCTATCTAACAAATTGTCAGTCGCGTCTTTTGATTCGTTAGCTAAAGGTTGGTTTTCTTGTGGTGCATTTGACATATGTCTATTTATCCGATGTTATCTTCTGAAACTTCTTGAATTAAGAGGCTTAAGGTTTTAATTTAATAATACGATCACTAACGAGCTTATTTAACTGGTTAATCATCTTCTCTGCTGTCTTTTGTTCAGCAATACGGCGACTCTCACCTGACTCAACTATAGGAGTGGTATGAGGTACGTCTACCTCACAGCGCACAATAAAAATTTGATTAGGGGCATTGCCTTGGGTTTCTAGTAACTCATAGTTGGGTAGCTCATACTTATGACCTTGCAGCCACTCTTGCAGTCGGCTTTTGGCATCTTTTAACACCCGCTGATCATTCACATTATCAATGAGTTCAGCAAACCAACTTAGGACGCAAGCTTTAACCACATCCACACTTTGACTGTCTAGATAAATGGCACCAATTAAAGATTCAACCGTATCTGCCAATATTGACGCTCGCTCACGACCACCACCCTTGCGCTCACCAACTCCCAAAATTAGATGCGAAGATAAGTTAAGCTTTTGCGCCACAATAACTAGTGACTCTTGACGAACTAAGGTAGCCCGCATACGCGTCAGCCGACCTTCATCTTGATTAGGGTATTGGTAATATAGCGCTTCACCTATAATCATCCCTAGCAGGGCATCGCCCAAAAACTCCAGTCGCTCATAGTTAATTTTGCCATCATACGAGCGATGGGTTAAAGCCAACTTTGCCAGAGTGGTGTCTTTAAAAGTATAGCCCAACGCTCTTTGCAAACTAGGCAAACCTTTTTCAAAGTTTATATAGCGCTGTTTAGGAGGCTGCTTATTAGGAGACACTATCTCAGCAACTTCTGTTATCTTCTCGCTATCACCGCTTTCTTTTTTAAAAACTTTTGGCATATTATTTCGGCATATTAATAACTATTACTGGACTCAAGGAGGTGTCAGAAACAGCTAGGTATATTAATTGAAGGGGTTAAATTAGGGTAGTTAAGCTTATGTTATTTAAGTATAGGGTATCTAAATCAAGGTGATGTATGGACTTACTACGGCGCATCAACTGTCTTTATTACATGACACTTTACACTTTATTGTGATATGCACGGTTAAAGATTTGATACACCGCTTGATAAAATTTTACTTAGTCAATAGCGCGGTTATGGCTGAAGGTCGGCATGTTAGACAAGCCAGGCTTTTTGTGCATCCACACATAAACCGCTTTACCAGCCAAGTTCTCATCAGGTACGAAGCCCCAATAACGGCCGTCTTCACTACGGTCTGAGTTATCACCCATTACGAAGTAATTACCCTCAGGAACACTTACGCTCCAGCTGCTATCATATTCTATCGGCTGCTGTAAAAAGTTTGAGTATTCAGCACGTAATAGATTAGGAGACAAGTAACGACGTAAGTAGCTATGCTCACCTAACTTCTCCTGAAAATATCGTGCGCCGCGCTCTTCACTTTGCGCCACCATAACCGCATCCTCAGGGGACAAGTCCCACTCACGGCTAGGATCGCTGCTTTTAACTGGAGTATAAAGTTGATTGGTTAAAGCCTCATCTGCCGTAAACTCAACTTGCTCACTCGGAACGGGTTGCCCATTTACTGACAGCTGGCCATTGTTAAAGCTAACTTCATCACCAGGTAAGCCAATAATACGCTTAATGTAATAAATTTTCGGGTTTTCTGGATAACGGAACACCACCACATCACCGTGCTGTGGCTCACCTATATCGATCACTTTATTATAGGTTAACGGTAAGCGAATGCCATAAGCATATTTATTTACCGCTACAAAATCACCAGTATATAAAGTGGGCACCATAGATGAAGAGGGAATATTAAACGGCTCAACAATGAATGAGCGCACTACCAACACAATCGCTAATACTGGAAAGTAATCATGAGCCCAGCGAATTAAAAAGTGCTCTTTAGAGGAATGAGAAGCCTTCTGGGAGATCGATTGATTGGCCAGTCTTTTGGCTTCACGATATTCACGCTCAGCCTGCTTAACTGGCATAGGTGCGTCACTGACGTTAATCGTATCTAAGTCCTGATTGCTGTTCTCATTGAACATATCGTGCTCAGACAAAGCCTGAATATAAGCGGCTTTTTTATTCGCTAAATTGTCCTGGGCCGCCTGAAGCTCTTTCGAATTACCTGTCTTAGCGCTCTTGTGTTGCTTAAGCCAAAACTTATCAAGCAGCCATATCACCCCAAGAATCAAGGTTACTGGCACTAAAATTAAATTAAAATCAAAGTCCATACTGCTGCCTTAACCGCTTTGTTATTATTCCAAGTCTACTAAAAAGCTAATCACTCAAAGTCTTGGCTAGTTGTTTTTATTTAAGTCATAGGATTCAGATCATAGGGCTTAGAAGCTAAGCCCTTGCGATCGATTTTATTAGGATAAGCTTACTGATTATCCACTTGCAATACCGCCAAGAAGGCCTCTTGTGGAATTTCCACACTACCCACTTGCTTCATGCGCTTTTTACCTTCTTTTTGCTTAGCTAGTAGCTTTTTCTTACGAGATACGTCACCACCGTAACACTTAGCAAGAACGTCTTTACGCATCGCTTTAACCGTACTACGGGCAATAATCTGGCTGCCAATAGCGGCTTGAATTGCCACATCAAACATCTGTCTTGGGATCAGCTCTTTCATCTTCTCAACCAACTGGTTGCCACGATAACGGGCTTGCTCTTGGTGACAAATCATGGCTAAAGCATCTACTTTATCGCCGTTGATTAACACATCTACCTTAACCAGTTTATCCACTTCATAACGGTCAAACTCATAGTCTAATGAAGCAAATCCACGTGACACAGATTTTAAACGGTCAAAGAAGTCCATCACAACTTCACCAAGCGGAATATCAAAAACCAGCTGCACTTGTTTACCCATAAAGCGCATGTCAACTTGCACTCCACGGCGCTCCATACATAGGGTCATCACGTTACCCAAATAATCTTGCGGTACAAGAATCTGACAGCGCGCAATGGGCTCACGGAATTCCTCTACAAAACCAGGATCTGGTAGTTTAGAGGGGTTGTCCACGAGCATGACTTCACCGTTTTTCTTTTTAATTTCATAGATTACTGACGGCGCTGTGGTAATCAAATCAAGGTTGTATTCTCGCTCTAAACGCTCTTGAATGATTTCCATGTGCAACATACCCAGAAAACCACAACGGAAACCAAAACCTAGAGCATCTGAGGTATCTGGCTCAAAGAATAAGGCTGAGTCATTGATCTGTAGCTTTTGTAGCGCTTCACGGAACTTCTCAAAGTCGCCTGAATCCACTGGGAATAAGCCAGCATAGACCTGAGGAGTAATTTGTTTAAACCCAGGAATTAGCTCAACATCAGGTGTGCTAGCATGAGTAATGGTATCCCCCACTGGCGCCCCATGGATGTCTTTAATACCGGCGATAACAAAACCCACTTCACCGGCTTCTAATTTGCCAGTTTCTAGGGGCTTCGGGGTGAAAACACCAATGGAGGTCACTAAATGTGAATCCATAGTCGACTTAATTAAAATTTTATCCCCACTCTTGATAGTACCTTGGCGTACACGCACCAAAGAAACCACGCCCAAATAATTATCAAACCATGAGTCAATAATTAACGCTTGAAGCGGAGCATCACGTTCCCCAGTTGGGGCTGGAATGCGCTCAACTAAAGCTTCTAATAATTCATCAACACCAAGACCTGACTTTGCAGAGACTCGGGGAGCATCAATGGCTTCAATGCCAATAATGTCTTCAATTTCTTGAATAACTCGCTCCGGCTCAACCTGTGGTAAATCAATCTTATTCAGGACGGGTAGCACTTCTAGACCTAAGTCCACAGCGGTATAGCAGTTAGCTACAGACTGGGCTTCTACCCCTTGAGCGGCATCCACAACCAGTAAGGCCCCTTCACAAGCAGCCAGTGAACGTGAAACTTCATAAGAGAAGTCTACGTGGCCTGGAGTATCAATGAAGTTAAGCTGATAGCGCTCGCCATTGGGGTGATCATAATACAAGGTCACTGACTGCGCTTTAATAGTAATACCACGCTCACGCTCAATATCCATTGAGTCTAAGACTTGGGCCTGCATTTCACGATCCTGCAGCGCACCACAAGTCTGAATAAAGCGATCAGCCAAGGTTGATTTACCATGGTCAATATGGGCGATGATTGAGAAATTTCGAATATTTGATAATGCGGTCACGTCTTGCGGCTACCTAGTTGTTGAGTTCATTAATAAAAAATGAAGTAAAAAATATGTTAAGGTCATCTATTCTATCAGCTTTAACTTAGCTTGTAAGTGATAGAAATGCAATGTTAATTGACACAGGTCAAAACTGAGTTTTTTGAGCGTTATTGTCAGCGTAAATCCCATCTAACTTTTAAACGTTTAGCCATACAATTAACTAAACAGCTAGCAGTTAACTAAATGATTAAGTTGAGAATACCAACAAAACGAAGAGACATAAAAAAAGCCAACTACTTAGCTTGATATGGCAAAGTAATCGGCTATTTTAGGCGCTAATGGCCAAATATATGGTGGCGATGAAGAGACTTGAACTCTTGACCTCACGATTATGAGTCGTGCGCTCTAACCAGCTGAGCTACATCGCCATTTGAGGGCGGTATTATCCCTAAAACATTATAAGCCGTCAACCCCTAAATGCAAAAAAAGTGAAAATATTTTAAATTTAAGGGAAAATCTCTGCTATTTCATTAGCAAGTGGCTATTATATACGCTTTTTTGTAGTAAGCATAAAAGATTTTTGGTAAACCGATAAGCCGGGTTCTGTCGTGAACGATCATTCATCTAGGCGTATCGTTGCCAATACGCTCGAGCAACCTACCCGTGTCCCCTGCAGGCGACAAGTAATGGACACCTATTTGGTCTTGCTACGCGTGGAGTTTACCTTGCCATGAACTGTTGCCAGCCATGCGGTGCGCTCTTACCGCACCCTTTCACCCTTACCTCACACTTTACAGCTAGGCTGTATAGCTTAATTGAGGCGGTCTGCTCTCTGCTGCACTTGTCGTCGGGTTACCCCGCCCAGCCGTTAGCTGGCACGCTGCCTTATGTAGCCCGGACTTTCCTCCCTTCTGCCAAAGCAAAACGGCGATCGTCTAGTTTACCAAGTCGCACATTATAACAGACCAAAAAAAATATGGTAGAACAACTTGCCAACTATATGAAAAAATTACAGAACTTAATGCAAAAAAACAGCAATGACTAATGGTCATTGCTGTTTTCTTTATATCTTAGCTACGTCTAAAGCGAGCTATATCTAAGTCGGCTATGTTTAAAACTTTAGCTTAAGCTTTTAAACACCAACTTATCTACGCTCACATTTAACCGCATATTCAGTACCGTCTGCCCATGTTAGGCGCATGATACCTAGATCACCTTTGGTATGCCAATCATAAGTAACGTTTTGACTGGCGTTATTTACATAGCGTGAGCCTGAAGCTGCCTGTGCGATATCCATAATTACAGTTTGGTTATTCCAGTTAGCTTTAGGTAGGCTTGCATTGATTGTAGCTTGCTCACCATCAATTGAGTATTTAGCGTTTACAGTAGCATTGTCTTCACAGATAAACTGTTCAGGCGCCATACGGTCATAGGCTTTATTAGCGGCTGCGCTTGGTGCAGTAGTCGTTGGGCTAGTTGCACAAGCGGCCATAACTAAGCTTAGAGGTAATAAAGTTAGTAGCTTTTTCATAAAAATCTCCAAAAGTTATTGTAATTAAAGGGATGGAAAAATAGAGCAATTGTTAATTTAGTTTTATAAAAATTGCACTAAAAATAATTAATCTGTTGACTATTATAGTCGCCATCTCAGCACTGTCTGTTATCTCTTGTCACGGCTGTTAGTATTCTTTTCATAATTTTGATTAATTTGTGTAACAAAACAGTTACTCATTCCAAATCCCTACCCTTCTAAACCAAAGCCTTGTAAACCGAAGCCTTCTACACCAAAGTCTTATAAACCAGACCTCTATACTCAAAAATACAGCGATTGCAGTGACTAGATTGACATTAATAGCCATATTGTCGCTGTAGCTGCTCAAGGGCTTGCTCTATATTTTTAATACGCTGATTTACTTTGTTAGCTTTAGCCGGTAACTCAAGCAAATAACTACGTGCCTCTTTTTCGCTGGTGAAGTTTAAATTATTCCCTCTGCGCAGCTTATCGTAATCATCTTGGTATTTTTTTAGGCGATCTTGCTCGATACCTAACTGTTTATTCAACAAGTAGTACTGACGACCATCAGCATTAATACGCTCTAAGTTAGCAGCAACATTGGCTGGACACACAGGGCTCATCTGCGCCCCTCTACGCCCAATTTGATAAGCATTGGTCTCAGTACAATACTGCTTTAGACCCTCTTTGCGGCCTTGCTCCCAAGCTCTATAATCTGCAGCTACTCCTACTTTAGCGCAAGCTTTATTGTGATTGTTTAAATAATCAGGTGTCCTGCCGGCGGCGCCATCGGCAAAGCCAATCGCTTGCCAATTACCTATCATACATTCCTGCTTTGATAGGGTGGCACACCCCGTTAATCCTGACAGTACGACAGCCGTTATCAACAACAAACATCTTATTTTCACAATGATATTGTTCCCTTTGTGAATCCGGCTAAAAGAGCAAGAAACCCTCTCTCTTCTGGCCGGTATGTTTCATTTATCTTATCAACTTACCTATTTACTTTATTTTTACAGCATTATCTTCACTAGCTTTTGGTTAAGTCTAAAGCCGTGATACCCGTTGCCGTCTCTTCTTTTAAAGTATATTTCAGCACCAAATACCCTACGACGCCAGAAATAATAGACCCTAAAATAATACCCAAACGCGGATCAAAACCTTCCGTTCTTCCACCAAATGCCAGGCCACTAATGAATAAACTCATAGTGAAGCCCACCCCACAAAGCAGAGAGACACCATAGATCTGCTTAAAGTTGGTACCATTGGGCAATGATGCCATACCTGATTTGATAATGGCCCAAGTCATAAGCATAATGCCCACCTGTTTACCTAGGAATAAACCGGCGGTGATACCAAAGGGTACCGAATGAAACAACTGGGCAAAACCTGCGCCCTGCAGTGAAATACCAGCGTTGGCAAAAGCAAATAGCGGTAGAATCGCAAAAGCCACTGTACCATGTAAGTCATGCTCTAAATCTTCGAGTGGCGAGTGCTCAGGGTCATCCGTATTAACCATAGGAATAAACAACGCCAACAATACCCCTGCTAAAGTGGCATGAACCCCAGATTTAAGCACCGCAATCCACATGATTATGCCAAAGAATAAATAAGGGGTAATCGCTGTGACATTACGCTTATTAAGTAAATAGAGGAAGGGCAGACATAACCCTGCTACTGCTAACGACAGTAAAGATAAATCACTGGTATAAAATAAGGCAATAATTAAGATCGCCCCAATATCATCAAAAATAGCGATGGATACCAAAAATATCTTCAGTGCGTTGGGGACTCGGCTTCCCAATAAGCTTAGGATACCAATAGCAAATGCAATGTCAGTTGCCGCAGGAATAGCCCAGCCTGCTAAATACTCTGGGTTATTGTGGTTAAATGCTACGTAGACCAAAGCTGGTACGGCCATACCGCCTATCGCCGCTGCTGCAGGTAATACAATTTGCTTAATGTTTGACAGCTCGCCAATCAATACTTCTCGCTTGAGCTCTAAGCCCACTAAAAAGAAGAATACCGCCATCAACCCATCATTAATCCAATGATGCGCATCTTTATCGATAATAAGTTTTCCAACCTGCACCACCACTGGGGCATGAATAAAAGACTCATACCAGTGGCTTAGTGGTGAGTTAGCGACAATCATCGCTGCAATGGCAGCAATTGCCAATACAATGCCTCCTGCCGCCTCATATTCAAAGAATTTTTTTAGTTTTTGAAATACCATGCTTCCTCACTATCTTGCTAATGGACTGATTTACTAACCCATCAATTTATTTAATTTATTAATTTATCTTTATACATTTCGCATTTATGGTAGCAGAAAAGTCTGCTGTATCGAGATAAAAATTTGAAATCTACAAATAGCTAAACCTTTATCTTCTACCTTCTTTATTCAATAAAGCAGTCGATTCAATAAAACAGTAAGTTTTACCAATAGATGAAATACTCGCTGCTACAGCATCCAATCACTGGCATATTTTTACTGCATGCTATAATCCACAACTTGATTTGATGTAGTCCAATAGTCGTCTTCACCCTGTTTTTTCAACCTTTATATTTATATTTATATTCAGCTAAGCCATCTATGCCCTTAGCTTAATTTTTGGACATCGTTTATGGATTTTTCCTTAACCCTTGAAGTTATTTTGATGTTAACCGCAGTGGCAGCTATCGCCGGATTTATTGATGCCATTGCAGGTGGTGGTGGTTTATTAACCATTCCTGCTATGTTATTAGCTAATATTCCTCCTGTTTTAACCCTAGGTACCAATAAACTACAAGCAGCTTCTGGCGCCTTAGCCGCTTCTATCACAATGATAAAAAAAGGCGTGGTCTCACCCTCAAAGATGAAACTGGCCATTGCGGGTGCTTTTATCGGCTCAGTTCTAGGCACCATCGCAGTACAGATGTCTCCCCCTGATATGCTAGAAAAGCTTATCCCGTTTTTGATTGCGGCTATCGGTATTTATACCTTATTTGCGCCAAGTTTAGGCGAAGTAGAAGCGGAGCCCAGGGTATCAGAGTCTACTTGGCAACGAGTGGTCGCCCCCTTGATTGGGTTTTATGATGGCTATGTCGGTCCAGGTACGGGTATGTTTTTTGCTCTAGGGAATGTGGCATTACGTGGCAGACAAATCATCGCTGCTACCGGGGCGGCCAAAGTATTAAACCTATCTACCAACATCGCCTCCCTTATTTTCTTTATTATCGGTGGTAATGTGCTGTGGAAGGTTGGCCTAGCAATGATGGTCGGACAAACCATAGGCGCTTATGCAGGCTCACATATGGTGGTAAAAGGCGGTAGTAAAATTATTCGCCCAGTGATTGTTCTGGTTTGTTTGGCCATGGTCACCAAATATATGATGGGCTAAATAGCCAGTTATTGCTATTTTACGTTCTAAGATAAAACTCTTTGACACATATTATGTAACAAGTATTAGATAACGAGCATAAAAAAACCCCAATACATATTGGGGCTTTTTTTACGTGTCATGGATTTACATGATGACTTTATAGGGAATGACATAGGGAATAACGCTTGATTAACAAAATCTAGCGCTTATTTAAGTCGTCATATTCACTACCCATAATGCCATCACTCATAACATGAGCAAATTCTTGTTCACTTTCTGGATCAATGTAACCATCAAACACATCTTTGGTGCCCGCTTCTGGGTCATTATAAACATCTAGGTCCATTTTCTCTTCTGACTTTGCCACAATAGCAGTCACTGCCGCATCACCACCGACGTTTACGGCGGTACGTAACATATCAAGTAAACGGTCCACACCTAAGATTAGACCAATACCTTCGATAGGTAAGCCCACTTGAGCAAAGACCATTGACAGCATAATTAGGCCCACACCCGGTACCCCTGCCGTACCTACAGATGCCAGTACTGACATTAAGATAACCATTAAGTACTGGCCTGCACTTAAATCTATACCGTATAAATTGGCGATAAAGATAGTGGCTGTACCCTGCATAATGGCGGTACCATCCATGTTGATGGTCGCACCAAAAGGAATGGTGAATGACGCCACAGAGTTATCCACACCCATACGTTTGGTTACGGTGCGTAAGCTAACTGGAATAGTGGCGTTCGAGCTGGAGGTACTAAAAGCGAAAATCTGTACTTCACGCATTTTGGCTAAGAAAGTTCTTACCGATAGTCCTGAAGTAAGCTTTAGGATAATCATCATGGTCACAAAGAAGTGGAAAGCCAAAGAGCCTACCAATACGGCCACATAACCGAATAATGACACCATCAGGTCTAAGCCTAAATCTGACATGGCTATTACTAACAGCGCAAATACACCGTATGGTGCTAGGTTCATAATGATGGTTACCATTTTTAAGATAACTTCATTAATCAGTTCTAGACTTTGCACCAAACCCTTAGCAGGCTTACCTACCATCAGAATACTAATACCAATTAAAATGGCAAAGAAGATGATAGATAGCATATCGCCATTGGCCATGGCACTAATCGGGTTAGAGGGAATAATATTTGAGAAAACGTCAATTAAAGGCGGCGCATCTTTGGCTTCAAAAGCGTTCTCAGGCTTAAGGTTCATCCCTTTACCAATGCCAAATATTGAGCCAAGACCAATGGCTGTTGCAATGGCAATTGCGGTAGTGAACATATAGATAAAAAAGGTCTTAGTACCAATACGACCTAGCAAACGGATGTCACCAATACCACACACCCCACAGATAAGTGAGATTAGCACTAAGGGTACAACCAACATTTTTAGCGAGTTAACAAACAGCTTACCGATAATACTAAATAAGCCATTTACTAAATAAGTGTTAACAAAACTACCTTCAGCGTTTAAGCCGGTATAGTTAAAAATTAGTCCTAGGATGATACCTAGTACCATTGCGACCAGAATCTTACTGGTCAAACTCATATTTTTCCACATAGCTTTATCCTCAATGCATAACCCTATAAGCAAGTGCGTTAATCTGTGAGCACACTTGCCATCTCAGAATACTTGTTTAAAAGGGAGATGCTGAATTCATTCATTAGCACAGCAGCGGGGACAGAAAAAACGTCGTTTATGGCTTAACTGCCCTCTCGTTCTTTCACTCTGCTATAGACAATTTCACTATGATTAACTGCTTTAGTGGTTTTTACGTTTCTTATAATCTAATGTTGATAATAGAAATAATTGTCATAAAAACAAAACAGCTATCCATCTTCCTTGTGAGTTTTGAGTCACAACCATCAAAAAAATAACGTTCATTAAGTAATTATCAGCAATTTCAATAAATAAAGATTCAGGCCAATACTTCTCAACCACCAATACTTCTCAACTACCAATATTTCTCAACTACCAATATTTCTCAACTAATAGTTACTCTAATGTAAATCTATGTGACTCGTCAGTATGCGCTCAATATAAAGTAAAAGTTACCCTTGCCGCAAGTTATTTTTATACTCCCTATTCTCATAGGTTATTATTGACACCCATAACCCCTACCTTTTTTTATAACTATCCACTTAATAACCCTTTAATATCCCTCACCCAAAGAGCCGCCCCCTCTCTTTCCAACGCCAATAATCTAGGGCTGGATTAAGCAGATGAATATAGTCTAGGTTATGGGGTAGAATAGAGCCCACAGTCATCTAATGAAATGATCTAAAACTATGCTTGAGCTTCGTCATCTACAAACCTTATCAGCCTTACGTGCCCATGGTTCGCTCGCCGCTGCTGCGGATGAGCTTCATGTCACCGCCTCTGCGGTATCGCATCAACTAAAAGAATTAGAAAGTTATTATGGAGTGAAACTGGTGAATCGCCGAACTCGCCCGCTCACCTTCACCCCCGCAGGTAACGTGGTGCTAAAACTAGCAGACAATATCTTGCCTCAAGTTATTAGAACCAAAAATAACTTAAAAAGGCTGGCTCATGGTCAAGCTGGCCGTCTTCGCTTGGCTTCTGAGTGTCATAGTTGTTTTGATTGGCTTATGCCTATTCTGAATCAGTTCCGACGCGAGTGGTCGGATGTGGAGCTTGATTTTGCCACCGGCTTTGAGCCGGAACCTCATCACCTATTGACTGAAGGTGATATCGATTTATTAATCACTACTAGCGATTTAGAGTTGGAAGGCATCTGCTACCAGCCTCTATTCACCTATGAAAGCCGACTGGTGTTATCCCCTACCCATCCACTAGCCAGCAAACAGAGCATTGCTCCTAATGATCTTGTGGATCAAACTTTGATTGCTTATCCGGTAGAGGCCAAACGACTGGATGTGATTGCCAAATTCATGGCACCAGCTGGGGTTAGTTTTGCCAAAATACGGACTACAGAGTTGACCGCTATGTTAATTCAGTTGGTCGCCAGTGAGCGGGGAGTTGCTGCTTTACCCGATTGGGTAGCCGCAGAATATGAGAAAAAAGGCTGGATTGTGACGCGGCCTCTTATTTCTCCAAATAGCTCAAATAAGGACCTTCCTCCGTCTATGCACCATCAAAATAGACATGGGGTGTTTTGTCAATTATTTGCCGCCACTCGTGAAAAAAGCCAAGAAGTAGCTTATATGCAAGGCTTTGCTAAGCTATTGGATGAGTTGGTAAAGCCCTAGCAAAGAGCTTAACTAAAAAACTTAACTACAGTCAGAAAGGATGGTTTTAAATAACAAAAAAATAAAATTAGGCGGATTTTAGCCAAGCTACCAAATAGCTGGGTAAGCTCAGGCGAGACGAATTGGCTTAACACTTAACTTAAGACAGCAACTAACTGCAAACCGTACTTAACTTAAGACAGGGCCTAACTTAAGACAGTACCAGTCGAGTGACATAATACCCTATGGCAGTGGCTGTCAAAGTAAATAGCACGTGTAGCCCTATCAGGCCTAAACCCGCCACAACCTTTCCATCGTGCAATAAGCCAAATACCTCACTACTAAAGGTACTAAACGTGGTCAGCCCGCCCAAAAAGCCGGTAATCACAAACAGCTTAACGTTAGGATGCCAATTTTGTCCTACTTTCACAAAGACTACCATGGCCATACCGATTAACAGGCCACCAAGGATATTAGCCCCCAGGGTGCCCAAAGGAATCCAAGCGTGCAGCGGATTGAGCTTAGCCAACCAAGCTCTCAAGCAAGCTCCAATTGCAGCCCCCATACCTATTGCTAACCACTGCATTTATTGTCCTTATTGATTGTAAGTGCTTAACTGTTAATTATAGCTGACTGAACTATGTCAACGCCGGCAAGTCGCTAATGTTCCATCTTGGTACACAGCTGACTGCCAAATCGTCACTCTGACCGGCTTGTAGACGTTGATATCCGGCGTAAGCAATCATTGCCCCATTATCAGTACACAGCTCTAATGGTGCGTAATGAACCGTGGCTTGAATTTTTGCCAACTCTTGTTCTAATGTTTGACGCAGGTGTAAATTGGCACTCACTCCGCCTGCGATAACCAATTGTTTCATGCCGGTCTGTTTTAAAGCTTTAACGCACTTTTTAACTAGGGTATCGACCACAGCATGCTGGAAACTGGCGGCAATATCAGCTCTGACCTGCTCATCTGTATCTGATCCTGGGGTATCTTTAATCAGATTATGCACGGCTGTTTTCATACCGCTAAAAGAGAAGTCTAATCCTCGGTGTAACATGGGTCTAGGCAAATCATACTTTGACGGATCGCCATTTTCTGCCAAGCGCGCCACATTAGGACCACCAGGATAAGGCAAACCTAGCATTTTAGCCGCTTTATCAAAACACTCACCGGCCGCATCATCAATACTCTCACCTAAAATCTCGTACTCACCTATGGCATGAGCAGCCACCAACAGCGTATGACCACCTGACACCAACAAAGAGACAAAAGGAAACTTGGGGGGATTAGGACCCAATAAAGGGGACAGTAAATGCCCTTCCATATGGTGAATCCCAATAGCTGGCACTCCTAATCCATAAGCTAGGCTACGACCAAACAGTGCTCCTGTCATTAAAGCCCCAATAAGACCCGGCCCTTTGGTAAAGGCAATGGCATCAATATCCTCTTTACTGATATTGCACTGAGTCAATAGCTCATCAAGTAGCGGTACCAACTTGCGAATGTGGTCACGACTGGCAAGCTCAGGCACCACGCCCCCATAAGTGGCATGCAGTTCAATCTGAGAGTACAGAACCTGGCCTAGTAGACCGCTTTTACCTGCTGCAAGAAGCTCGCTATCAAAGATGGCCAACCCTGTTTCATCACATGATGTTTCTAAACCTAAAACTTTCAAGTCGCACCTACTGTTTGATAATTAAAGTGTTGTGTCGTCTATTTTTGCCCACCATCGGCTTATTTTGATACAGATACTTATATTTAATGAAGACAATTATGACAATTATGACAATTATGACAAAAAAAATACCGCCACGATGTCTACACAGTGGCGGTATTTTAGCAGATTATCAAGGGTGTTTTTAGCCTTAGCTAGCTTGATCGACCATATAATCTACTGCAGCGTGAACTTGCTCTACAGTCACCCCATTATCAGCTTGAGGTGGCATAGCCTTAAAGCCTTCTACTGAGTGCTTATATAAAGTCTCTTTACCTTGAGCAATGCGAGGTGCCCAATCTGTAGCATCACCAAACTTCGGTGCATTTAACAGACCTTTTTCGTGACATAGCTTACAGTGGGCCTCATACAACTCTGCACCTGCTTCTGCTGATAAAGGAGCAGCCGCAGTGCTAGCATCTGACTCTGCAGTCTCTGTGGCTGCTTCAGCTTCTGGCTGTGCCACGTCGTCGGCTACCGGCTCTGTCGCAGGCTCTACTTCGGGCTCTGCCACTTCAGTAGTCGGTTCAGTGGCCATACTTTCACTGGCGGCAGGCTCAGCTACCGTCTCAGATTCAGTCTCACCACCACAGCCTACTACCATGCCTAAAGTTAAGATACCCACTAAAAGCAGCCCTGCTTTACTAAAAGGTGCCAGCCCGTCTTTACCATCTTGTTGTTTATTTATTTTTAGCATGAGAACCCTCATATTAGCTTTTTAAATTTTAAGATAAAAAACTGTTCAAGCCACAAACTCAGTAAAAAACTGACACCCCTAACTTAGACCTACTTTTAACTCAAGTCTAAATGCCTTTAACTTAGATCTAACTTAGGTAAGCGTTATATTATTGAGCCGCTTCTTCTGTGGCTGGCTCCTCTGCAGCTTTTTCAGTAGCTGTTGCCTCAGATGCTTCAGCATCTGCAGTTGTTTCTGCAGCCGCATCCTCTGTAGCAGGAGCATCTGTAGCTCCCTCTTCAGCAGTTGCTGCATCTGCAGCAGGTTCAACCTCAACGATATCTTCAGCAGCTAATGGCTCAGGCTCAGGAGCGTTTGCTCTAGCCAGCTCAGCCGCTTCATCTACTCTATCTACCGCTTTCACTTCGTGATCCTTATCACCACATGCAGTCAAAGTTAGAGCAGCACCAAGCATAACTGAAACTAAAGTTGTGGTACGAACTGCCACTTTTTTGTTGCTTAGAAGAGCCGTTAATGACATTTGTTACTCCTAAAAGGGTTGTTAATATAAGGGATATAGAAAATAAATTACTGCGACTTATCGCAAGTCTAACAGTCCCTTATATATAGTTAAGTTAACTTTACTAGATAATAATATCACAACCCTTTCTGAGTCACTATCTCCAGTATAAGATTTTCATTCAGCCTATCATTAAGTAATGTCAAAACTGTGATGCAATCTACAAACCCCTCATTATCATTCATTTAAAATGAATGTTTAATGTTAATTATAGCTGCCTTCAGTTTACTGTTCAAACATATTTTTAACTATTAAGGCTTATGCTCTGTGTTATTTAAGACTTATGCCCTATGTTATTAACTCGACTGTTTCACATTCGCCTGTAAAAATTAACCTCTATAACAACTGGCACTGTCTTCTTACAAAGGCGTTGAGTGACCATGCTTGACATCAATCTGTAAATTTAGTATAATCTCGCTCTTATTCTAGCATTTGTATAGAATGAATGATTTTATCCTAGCAATAGCTGATGCCGTAACCCCATGAGACATTACGGCTAATACCAATGACACAGCATTGCTAATGTCCCTAGTCTCTAATTTCCACAATTTATTATTTAAGGAGTCTGCATGCCTTCAGTTAAGGTTAAAGAGAACGAACCTGTTGATATCGCTATCCGTCGCTTCAAGCGTGCCTGCGAAAAAGCTGGTGTTTTATCTGATGTCCGTAAGCGCGAGTTTTACGAAAAGCCAACGCAAGAGCGTAAGCGTAAAAAGGCAGCAGCCGTAAAACGTTACAAAAAGAAATTACAGCGCGAGTCTATCCGTACAACTCGTATGTACTAATCAGCTCTCTTCTCAGTTTAGCTCAACCTATTTTAGCTTAGAGCTAGCTGAATTTAGAGATACCAAAACGCCAGTGTTTTGGTGATTGATTAAAAAAACCACCTTATTTTGTCGTCTACCTCGCAGCCATGCTTGGAGCGCCATAATCAAGGTGGTTTTTTTGTGCTAAAATTTTATATAAAAATTATTTTATAGCAAAACTATAACGGTAAAATACTAAGTATTAGCCGATACTAATGAAAGACCTAATAACCATAACAAAATAGGAAGAAGCCATGAGTGCCTTAAAAGATCGCATCACCGAACAAGTAAAAACATCAATGAAAGCCCGTGAATTAGAAAAAGTAAAAGTATTACGCAACGTACAGTCGGTGATCAAACAAATTGAAATTGATCGCAAAGTTGAGCTGGATGATGCTGGGGTATTAGAGATCTTACAGAAGCAGCTGAAACAGCGCCAAGAATCCTTGAACGTGTTCCAAGATAATGGTCGTGAAGATTTAGCTCAAAAAGAGCAGTTTGAAATAGATATCATCAACGAATTTATGCCACAGCAAATGAGTGAAGCAGAATTGGCTACTCTCATCAATGAAGAAATAGCGGCTCAAGGTGCCAGCTCAATGCAAGATATGGGTAAAGTTATGGGAGCCCTAAAGTCAAAAACTGCGGGCCGTGCTGACCCAGCGGTAATGTCGCAACTGGTAAAAAAAGCTTTAATGGGATAATCCCTAATTAACTTGTTGTGGGTCCTATTATTTATAGGAGGCTAATTACATTTATAACAGTGTAATTAATAATAGCAGCTAGGGGCGAAAGTCTCTGGCTGCTTTTACCTCTGCCATCTCATTATTGATATTGGCTAATAAAGGTTTGGGATTAAAAGTAACTGTATTGGCGCTAGTGCTTAAATCTTCAACTTGTTTTTTTGCCTGCTGTAAAGACACCAAAGCATCGTTATATTTGCCCCGCCACAACTCACCTTTAGCTCGATAACGTAAGGCATTTACCGCTGCTATCTCATTAACCAACGCTTGTGTAGCAGCCCCATTCGCACTGGTTTTGCTCTCAATAGCCATCAATTCATAAGCACGCTGGATACGGTACAAGCCTTCTAAATCATGAGGTCTACTTTGTACAATAGGCTTCATCAAACTGACAACTTCATTATATTTTCCCAGCTGTAACCAAGCGTCAGCCATTAACAACTTAAGATCCCGACGCTCAGGATAAAGATTGTAATAAGGGGTCAAGGATTCTTCAGCCAGCTGCCATTTGTCTTGCAAACCTGCAATCTGAGCTTCAGTAATGGCCAGTAAAATATCAAAGTTCATTTTTTCTGCAGCAGAAGCAGTTATCGCCGTTTGCTTTAGTTTATTGAGTCTATTTTGGGCCTCTTGATAGCGACCTTGCTTGGCGTACCAATAAGCCAAAGCCAGCTCTGCTCCTTTATTTTTTGTAGCGGTGATTACGAGCTCATTTTCTGTGGCCTGATTGGATAACACTTTGAGTCGCCACTTCAGCATCTCAAAACTAAGTTGGTGACGCTGACTGTCCAGCCCCAAGGTTGGGTAACTATTGGCCCGACTTTGTGCCTCGCTCAGCCGCTCAGAGCTTAAAGGGTGAGTCATAATAAAACTTGGTAGATAAGCGTTATCACTCATATTTAACTGAGTCTTTTGATCTAAAGTACCAAAGAACTTAGGCATGGCTCTAGGATCGTATCCTGCTTTTGCCATTAATTGCATCCCAATACGATCCGCTTCACGTTCATTACTGCGGCTAAACGCCATTTGCGCATTCAAGGCTACAGTTTGACTGCCCATCATCACCGCTGCTGCCGCATCACCATCTGCCGCAGAAGCCGCAATGGCTGCCAGTATGCCGCCAATCTGCATCAACAGTGCTTTTCGGCTAGCCTCATCTCGATGCTCGTAATGGCGCTGACTTAAATGCGCCACCTCATGAGCAATGACACTGGCAACCTCATCCAAGTTATTGGATTCCATGACGGTCCCCGTATGGATACCCATCACCCCACCTGGAATAGCAAAGGCATTAATACTGGTATTATTAATTACCAGTAAAGCTAATGGGGCTTGATTTCGAGCTTGAGCATTAATTTTCCAAGCCATAGACTCTAATTGCTCTTGCGACCAAGGATCATTAATTAAAGGCGCACTTCTCCCCAGATTCTGTAACGACCACTCTCCCAAAGCTTTATGCTTGTTGACCTCAATGAAGCGGCCACCCCCGCTGCCCAACTCTGGTAAGCTAAATTCGGGAGCATCCTTGAGGCTTGAGCCAGAAAAGAAGGGCGTGGTTGCAGACCATTGATAACCAACTTGGCTATGATCTGTCTCAATCTTAGCTATGGCCGAGGGACCCATGACAGCTAGCCCAACCAATAAGAAACCGGACACCGCCACCTTCTGCTTAATAATCTTGAGGGGCAGCTTAAATACAGACCATTTGTCTTGATTTTTGGGTTGAAAAGAGAGCAAGTATCTATTCCTTAAATTATTGTCCGTAACTTATTAGCAGTCTTAAAATTTATTAGTAGTCTTAAAGTATTGAGAGGGCGGCTTGAATTTCAGCTATTAGCCATCATTATTAAACCCACTTTTGATAATAACATGTTAACCGGTTAACCTTATACCCTCTTATCTGCGGTGTAATTTTTTATAATAGTTACTCTTTTCGCTGAATATTACTTTTATTTGCGTTCATTAATTAATACCTTTACTAAATAAAATGGCCTTCTATGATAAATATTAGTTTAGAAAATAGTGAGCATCAGGCTTTGGTACAAAGCTACATTGACACTCTTAGTAACAGCGACCTCGAGAGTCTTAAGGCAGCCACGCCACAGCTAACCATATCTGCCTTGGTCGATGGCCGAGGCATGGCCTGTCCAATGCCTTTATTAAAAACCAAGGTAGCACTGCGCTCAGTACAGCCCTCAGAGAGTGTATATATTCTAGCTACAGACCCCAACTCTCAAACGGATTTGGCCGCATTTTGCCAACAAGCGGGGTTGCAGTTATTACTGAGTACCGCCACCAATGAGGAATCTACCGATAGTTTAGAAAAACTCGATACAATCTTTCACCTCATCATTACCAAAACGAATGGTAACTAGGGGGTGCTATCCTTTACAATAGATCTCAATAAAGTTATTACTTTGAAGGTCAAAATATGGCTACTCCTAAAACAAATAAAAAAAACACGGCGAAACCAGTGGATTCCAAGGATGTCGAGCCGTTAGAAATCATAGACATGGACGAGGATGACTTGCCCTATGATGAGCTAGATGACGATATCTTAACCCAAGAAGTCGCACAAACTGAAGAGTGGGTTAGCGAATACCCCAATACCAGTACTCGTGATTTGGTCCCGGCTATGCCTGTGAATTTGTCAGCGCCAGGCATCAATCTTGGTGCTTACATGAACTCGGTGCAGCAGATCCCTATTTTAACTCCTGAACAAGAACAAGAGCTTGCTCATCGATACTACAATGAAGGTGACGTTGAAGCTGCGCGCATTTTAGTTATGTCGCATCTACGCTTTGTGATTCATATTGCACGTAGTTACTCAGGCTATGGCCTGCCGCAAGCAGATTTGATTCAAGAAGGTAACTTAGGCTTGATGAAAGCGGTAAAACGCTTTGACCCAAATAAAGGGGTGCGTCTGGTCTCTTTTGCTGTGCATTGGATTAAAGCTGAGATTCACGAGTTTGTTATTCGTAACTGGCGCATTGTGAAAGTGGCAACTACCAAAGCGCATCGCAAGCTTTTCTTTAACTTACGCAGCTTAAAGAAAACCAACAACCAGCTAACTTTAGAAGAGGCGGATGCGATTGCAGCTGACTTAAATGTGACCCGCAAGCAGGTTCTGGAAATGGAGTCACGACTAACTTCCTATGACGCTTCTTTTGAAGCTCAGTCAACTGATGATGAAGACGGGCACTATGCTCCGCAGCTCTTCTTGGAAGATGGTGTTGATCCTGCTGAAATGGTAGAAGATGCTGACTGGGAAGAAAATACTACTAATGCGCTAATGACGGCTATGGATACTTTAGATGATCGCTCGCGGGATATTGTTGAACAGCGCTGGCTGTCTGAGCAAAAATCCACTTTGCATGAGCTGGCTGCTGTTTACAATATTTCTGCTGAGCGGGTACGTCAGATCGAAAAAAATGCCATGGATAAAATCCGAGAGGCAATGACCATCGATAGCGTCATTATGCCCAGTGAAGACGACTTATAACCTATAAGGTATAACTGATATGAACTGGACTTCGATCGCAGCTGTTAACTTAGCTCTGGCTGTGGCTTTAGGAGCGTTCGGTGCTCACGGCATTAAAGCCACTGCCTCCCCTGAACAAATGGCTTGGTGGTTAACCGGGACACAATACTTTTTTTATCATGCTCTAGGTTTACTCCTAGTAAGTATTTTAATTAAGCTTGGCTATACCACCTCAACTACGGCATGGCTATTACAGATAGGGCTGATTATTTTCTCAGGCAGTCTATTTGCCATGACTCTTGGAGCACCGCGCTGGTTTGGAGCCATCACCCCTATTGGTGGTACACTGATGATTATCGGTTGGATCTGGTTGGCGGTCACTACTTTAAGACACTCCGCCAGTTAAAGCCATCTGCTCTAAATTTAAAAGGCAATGTTTTGGGTTATTTTTTAGATAAGATTTTATAGAGGAAAAAATGTATACAATTACTGTTAATGGAGAAAAACAACAGACAGCACAGGTAACTGTGCAGGCTGTACTAGATGACTTACAATTAACGCAAGGACGTTATGCTGTTGAGATTAATGGGGAATTAATCCCTAAATCTGAACTGGCGGCGACCCACGTTGAACAAGATATGGTTATTGAGGTGGTTCAAGCCGTAGGCGGGGGTTAACGGCTAGATATGTAAATAGGCCGTGATTTAGCAACCAAAAACTATAGGCTAAAAAAGAAAACCTACTAAAAAGCCCTTATCCTATTTGGATAAGGGCTTTTTACATTCATATTATTTTATATTGTAAAATTAAGTTTTGAGATTAAGTATGGGTTGACCTAATAAGCGTAAGATTCGTCAACTGGCTCTGTTGTAGGTAGCGCAAGACGTTGTTTGCGTTTAGAAGAGCGGGTTTTACGATCGATACGAGTTTTATATTTACGCACTTGGCGGTCTAATTTATCTGCCATTTCATGAATGGCTTTATACATGTCGTCATCATATGATTGTACAAACATTTCTTGACCAGCTACTCGCATAAGTGCTTCAGCTTTGTGGTTATTTTTACCACTATTGCTATTATCGCTGCGGTTATTGTCTAGCGATAGAATCACTTTAATGCTTTGAATTTGGTCAAAATGTCTCTCAACTTTTGAAAGCTTGTCCATAACCATATCTTTCATAGCGTCAGTAATTGTGATGTGATGGCCAGTAATTGAAATGTTCATAATGCTTACATCCTTTTTATGAATTGAGCAGCTTTTGCTGACTCAAAGTGACTTTTAATTAATGACTGACCTAATGGTAATTCCTTCCAAAATAAGGCTCTGTCATTAGTTTTTTGTCTAAGTCGTTAGGTATACCCTTGTTTTATTTGATTATTTTTTAACCCGTCTGGTTAATTAAAATCAAACTCAACGGTGTAGCTTGGGTATCATCGTTTCAAGTAAAATTAAAAATCCATCTTAATTTTACTTTTGCTTCCAACTTCTGTGCTAGTCAACATGGGTTGGAATAACTTTAATTTGCCACGAAAATAAGGATTGCACAAGCATGTTTGTTGTAAATAAATGTAAAAATAACTAATATTTAGAAATAAATACTATATAATCTGAAATTTTTTTATTTTAAAAATAAGTTCTCGCCATACTAATACTGGCTTCAACTACTTTGATAATGGCTTGTTAAAATATTTCTGAATCTCTTGTATTTTTTACCGTTTTTTTTGAAAAACTATTCTCTAAAACCTGTTTTCTAAAACCTACTCTTTAGAACTTAACTTTCCTTTGAGTAGAGGAACCGATATTCATCGCTTCTCTATATTTGGCTACCGTACGTCTGGCTATATCAATCCCTTGCTGCTGTAAAAGGTTTTTTATAGCACTGTCTGATAAAGGGGCTTTGGGGTCTTCTTGTTGTATCAACTCCTGTATCATGGCACTAATGGCCGTAGAGGAAATATCACCTTGATCACTGGAGACATGCGATGAGAAGAAGTGTTTTAGTGGAAATAGGCCTTGCGGCGTTAAGATACTTTTGCTGGTAGTCAATCTAGAAACGGTAGACTCATGCAGCCCGACCTCCTCTGCAATATCTTTTAGAATAAGCGGCTTCATAGCTGTTGGCCCCTGCAATAAGAAGTCTTGTTGTAGCTTAATAATGCTGGTTGCTACCTTCAGCAGGTTTTGATTGCGCTCTTCAATACTACGGATAAACAACTTGGCATCTACTAAGTTATCCCGTAAATAGACGTTGTCTGGGCTGTCATCACCGCGTTTAATAAGACTGGCGTACTCTTGGTTAATTCTAAGTTTTGGCAAAGTCTCAGGGTTTAACTCCACTTTCCACACCCCTTGTTTTGACTCTGAGTTATGAACCAAATATACCAAAACATCAGGGATATCGTAGACTTCAGGCTGTATACCGTAATCAGGCTGTGCGTTAGAAAAAGCCAATCCAGGGGCAGCACTTAAGGTCCGAATTAACTCTAAACTGGGGCCAATATCACTGTTTTTGAGGCCGGTTCGTTGCATTAACTCTTTGATATTATTCGCTACCAGTAGCTGATGCTCATCTAACAGACGCAGTGCCTGCTCTCGATAAGGCACAGTTTCTTCTAAGCTGCGTAGTTGGATTTGCAAGCACTCTGCTAAGCTTCTGGCTCCCACACCCAATGGCTCGCAAGACTGTATTAATTGAATTACAGCTTCTATGTGCTCATACTCGATGCGATTTTCCCAACCATAAAAACTGGCCATTTCATCAAAGCTTGCTTTTAAATCCGCCATATCTACTTGAATAAAGCCGCTTTCATCCATAGCGTCTATCAAATAGTCGGCAATCAAGGATTGTTGCTGATTTAAATGGCTAAAGTTCAACTGCCAACGTATGTGGTCTTGTAAAGTGACCGAGGTTGCACCTTGATAGTCACTCATACCTTGGGTATCTGGACGGGCTAATGCAGTGCTTCCATGAGTAAACACATCCTCCCAGCCGGTATCAATAGGCAGCTCCCCTAGCGTCTGACCTTCAGTTTCACTGTTCTTATTTTCATTCGCTTGTAGGCTGCTACTGGTTTTTATCTCCATCACATTTTGCTGATCGTCCTCTGCTGAGTCACTCAAGTCACCTTTAGCTGTCTGTTGCGAATCTGCACCAGTGTCATACCCATACTCATCGTAATCCACTGTCTCATAGCTGCCCTCTGCCTCATAGTCATCATTCTCATAGCCCTCAGCATGATCATTGGACAACTGATAAATCTCCTTTTGAGCTTCCGCATCTAGTTCTAGTCGAGTCAGCTCTTCAAGGCTATTAAAGTCTTCAGCACTAATTTCGTCCTCTTCTACTCGCTCAAGTAAAGGGTTACTGTCTAGCTTCATTTGAACTTCTTGCTCAAGCTCTAAGCTTGAAAGTTGCAGTAGCTTGATGGCCTGCTGCATCTGTGGGGTCAGCTTTTGTGCAGTGGATAGGTTAACACCTAAATTAAAAGAGGAACTCATCATAGGTCGTTGTATTCTCGATAGTTTGTTATGTTTTATTTTTTGGTTGGCTGCTAGCTATAGGTTTGGGTATAGAAAGCTTTTGGGCATTTAGTATAAGGTTTTATTAATTATTTTTTCAGATTAGGTAGCAAATAACCTTGACTATAATGACATAATTACTCTCTGTAAGAGGATAAAACTTTGCCACCAACCTTCATAAAAAAATACCTCAACTGGCTATCAGAGTAAACGATTTATTGTTATAAATAGGGATTAGGCTGCGGTATCTCTTGAAACAAAGGCCCAAACTACTGTTGGACAATTAGGCTTATTTTTATAGGTTAGGCTTATTGGCAGCCCATAGATTGCTTACTCTTTCCGTGCTACTCTAATAAGCCAATAGCTTAAGTCTAATAACTTAAGCATAACAACTAAGGTAATCATACCTTTGGTATCCTCTTAATACCCTATCAATATAATTTACAAAAACAAAAGAAAGTAGGTAGCTATGACTCAACTTAACATTGGATGTGTGCAGTTAAACAGTCAATTTGATATTGAAGCCAATATGGCGACCATCGAAAAAGCAGTTGTTGCAGCAAGCCAGCAGCAAGTTAGCTTACTCGTGTTGCCAGAAAACGCTTGCCGTATGGGAGGACAAAAGCAGCTCTCTGAACGCTTTGATGAGCTGTCGAGTTGGTATGCCAATTTAGCTTTTAAACATCAACTATTTATCGTTGCAGGCACACTACCCTGTCCCTATCGTCCAGATGGTACTGTGGTAGCAGACAATAAGTTAAGACAAGTGAGTCAGGTATTTGCTCCTGATGGTAAGCGTCTGGCCCGTTATGACAAGATTCACTTATTTCGTGCTCAAGTAGCAGACGATACCGGCAGCTATGATGAGGGTCGAACTTTTGAGCCTGGTGACACCACAGTTATCGCTCAGTGTGATATGAAGAATTTAAATAAAGAGTTTTTGCACCCATCGGGTAATGTCCAAGATAAAAATTCAGGCATCTTATCTATCGGGATGATGGTTTGTTTTGACCTGCGCTTTCCTGCCTTAGCCCAAAGACTTAGACAGGCAGGGGCAGATATTCTTACTGCTCCGTCCGCCTTTACTTATCAGACAGGCAAAGCCCATTGGCAACTTCTGCTGCAAGCCCGCGCTTTAGATTCTCAATGCTTAGTAGTCGGATCAGCACAAGGCGGCACCCATTACACAAAAGACAGTAGCCGTGAGACTTGGGGCCATAGCGCTTTTGCCAACGCCAATGGTGACTGGGTGAAGGAAACTGAGCAAACTAACTTGACTGAAGACTTTGGGCTAATCACCACCGCTTTCGATGCCGAAAAACAGCAGACCTGGCGCCAAAATATGCCCATTCATAACTGTCACAGACTGGCCTAATAATGCTAACTAATAGCTGGAGCTAGTTAACTTACCCTAGTCTCCACGCCCTAATCTCCACGCTTGTTATGAGAAGCGCGAGGATGAGCCTTATCATAGACCTGAGTTAATTTGGCAAAATCTACGTGAGTATAAATTTGAGTGGTACTGATATCGCTATGGCCCAGCATCTCTTGCACCGCCCGCAAATCACCGCTACCGGATAGCATATGTGAGGCAAAGCAGTGGCGCAGTAGGTGGGGATACATATTTTGGGCAATGCCAGCACGATTGGCGGCAATCTTTAGTCGCTGCTGCACCGCGCGCGTGGTCAATCTAGTACCCAGCTTTTCACTAATAAATAACGCAGTGTCTCCTTGCTCCTCCCAGAGGTAGCGATGAGGAAGGTAGGTGGTAATGGCTTTTAGCGCCTGCTTACCCACAGGTACCAAACGCGTCTTATTGCCCTTACCGGTAACTCTCACCTCACCTCGCTCACCAGACTCATGAATTCGTAAATCAGAGACATTAAGCCCCACCAGCTCCCCTACCCGTAGGCCACTACTATAAAGTAGCTCAAACATAGCTTTGTCGCGCACCCAAAGCCTCGCTTGTTCGGGGGTATCTGGCATGGGTTGTTCTAACAACTGAGTCAGCAAATCGCCATCCGCTATACTTGGCAGAGGGCGTGGCGCTCTCTTGAGCTGGTATCCTGTGGTAGGGTTTATCCGAGCTTCACCTTGATCAATAAGCCAACTATAGAAATGACGAATGGCCGATAACTCTTGTTGCACACTAGAGATGGCCAAAGCATCCACATCCAAGCGCTGACCGATATATCTGGCCAATTGCCGTTTGTCACAGCGTGTCCAAGTTAGCTTGCTCCCCTCCAAAAAGCTTGCCAACTGATACAGGCCAGCATAATAAGCCTCAATAGTGTGCTCTGACATCTGTCTGACAGACAACTCCGCCAACCACTGCTCTACTGGCAGCAATAGCTGCTGTAACTCAGCACTTATCTCAAAAGTTGATTCAGCGTCATCCGCTGCCCGCTTGGAGGGCTTCTTAGGCAGTTTTGGCTGAGGAGTTGGCTTGGCACACATAATCTAGTTACTTATTCTAACGACTTAAGCAGATGGCTTTAGACCTGCTTGGGCCATAATACCATCTGGGCTAAATATGCCTTCATAGACGAAGGCTGTCGGGCCGGTCATCATTACTGAATAGCCAGGGGACCAGCGAATCAATAAGCTACCGCCATAAAGCTGCGCTCTAATCTCCTCCCCCTCGTCAAGCCAGCCTTCACGGATACCTGTAGCCACTGCAGCACAAGCTCCGGTACCACAAGCCTGAGTTTCACCTACCCCTCGTTCATACACCCGCAGAAGTATGTGACGCTGATTCACCACCTGCATAAAGCCGACATTCACCCGTTCTGGAAAGGTTGGATGCGACTCAATCGCTTTGCCCAACGTTTCCACATCGGCAGTTAGGATATCATCCACTTTAATAACTGCGTGAGGATTACCCATATTGGCCACATAGAGTTGTACAGGGGTGCCATCAACGTCTAAGTGATAGGCGTTTTGAATTTTGGTAATGGCTTTTGGGGTAAAGGGAATTTCATCTGGCTCAAAGCGAGGTTTGCCCATATCTACCTCTACCCAGCCATAGTTATCCGTGGTCAGGGTCAAAATACCCGACTTGGTTTCGACCCTTATTCGCTGTTTAAATGACAGCTTACGGGCCTGGACAAAACGGGCAAAACAACGGGCACCATTACCACACTGCTCAACCTCACTGCCATCTGCATTAAAAATACGATAGCGAAAATCGACATCAGGACGCATCGGTGGCTCGACCACTAACAGTTGATCAAAGCCAATACCCATATGGCGATCTGCCAGTAAGGAGATCAGCTCTTTAGTCAGATCTAGACGCTGGGTAACCAAGTCTATCACCATGAAATCATTACCCAATCCATGCATTTTGGTAAATTCTATAAGCATTTTTTTATTCCTTAGATTTTATTTATGCCCTATCTTACCATGCAGAATATAACAATGATAATAACTAAACGCTGCCAACAGAAATAAGCTAGAGCTGATTTTTATTGTCGCTTATCAACTGTTTATAAATAATTGCTCTGGGCCAAAAACCAGGCTCTGTCTGCAAACTATTAACCAAGAAACTGCTTAAATCATAAAAAAAGCCTACGTATAAAACGCAGGCTTTTACACAACAAGAGTAAAACCAACTGTCTTACTCTGTTCTAATTCCAATTTAAACAGTTATAAACAATCAAGTTAGACCATTAAAATCAATCAAGCTCAAAGAAAGACTCTGTTTCAAATAACTGCTCGATGGTCTCGCGTTTACGCACCACTTGATGTTTATCACCAGACACCATAACTTCAGCAGGGCGCGGGCGTGAATTATAGTTACTACTCATCACAAAGCCATAGGCACCCGCCCCAGTGATGGCCAATATGTCGCCCACAGCCAAAGACAACAAGCGTTTTTTGGCCAAGAAATCACCCGTCTCACAAACCGCTCCTACGATATCCCAGCTTTGCTCCTCGGTGCCAGCTTCAGGCTCACTACTCATAGGAATCACGGCCATCTCGGCTTGATATAAAGCCGGACGAATTAAGTCATTCATCGCCGCATCGACAATGGCAAAGTTTTTGTGCTCAGTAGGCTTTAATACTTCAACCTTAGTTAATAGCACACCGGCATTGGCAACAATGCTACGGCCTGGCTCAAACAGTACCTTTAAGCCCAGCTGCTTTAGCTTGGGTAATAAGGCATTGGCAAACTCGCTCACTTCTGCCACTTGCTCATCGATATACATCACACCCAAGCCGCCACCTAAGTCAACGTGCTCAAGCTCAATGCCTTCTTGTTTTAATGACTCAATAAGCTCACAAACCTTATCTAAGGCAGCAACAAAAGGATCGATCTCAGTCAGCTGTGATCCAATATGACAGTCAATACCCACAATATTTAAGTGCTGTAGACTGTCAGCATGCTTATACGCCTTGATCGCCACATCGTGACTAATGCCAAACTTATTGTCCTTTAAACCTGTTGAAATATAAGGGTGGGTCTTGGCATCAACGTCAGGATTTACTCGAATAGAGATGGGTGCTTTTACTTGTAATTCAGCAGCCACCGCATTTAAGGTGTCAAGCTCACTAAGCGACTCAACATTAAAGCAGCCAATGCCTGCCTGCAAAGCCGCCTTCATCTCAGCCCTTGTTTTGCCTACCCCAGAAAATACAATTTTGCTAGGGTCAGCACCGGCAGCCAACACCCGCGCAAGCTCTCCTGACGAGACTAAGTCAAAGCCTGCACCAGCCTGAGCCAACACCTTTAATACTGCCAAATTAGAGTTGGCTTTTACCGCATAACAAATCTGATGATCAATTTCAGCAAAACTATTACTATAGGCTTGATAAGCCTCGAGCACTGCCTTTTTAGAATATACATACAACGGCGTGCCGTACTGTTGTACCAACTGCTGTGTTGAAGCTTCCTCTATAGCGAGCACCCCTTGCTGATAGCTTAAGGCAGGTATTTTTTTAACAAAGCTTTCAGGATTAATACGCAAGCCATTTGAAGTGTGCTGAACAGTCGCCTGTGATAAGTCTGTGATGCTCATAATATAAAGGTATCCAATTGAGATTTAATATTGAAGTTAGGGTTTATTAAATCATTAAAATCAAACAATTAAAATAACGATTTATAAATGACTTGAATTATTTAGGGGTGAATAAGTTAGTAATCTTGCGGTTCGGCAGCAGCGGCCTCTTCAATCTTTTGCTGTTCTGCTGCTTGTTCAGCTTGGCTAGCAGCGGTGTCACCTTCTACCTTATTGCCGTCATACAGAATAAATTTGGTATTACTCGGGGCATCTTTTACTAAATACAAATCCCCCTTTTGGCCACAACCACTCAAAAAGACACTACTCAAAATTAAGAGGATAAGAAGTAAAGGCAAGCGACTCGGCTTGACAGTAGTTACAAAGGCATTGGTTACAAAGGCATCAGTTATAGAGGCATTAGTTACAGTGCCGTTATTTACGTCTGCCAAACCTAGGGCGCTTGAATTTTGGTGGTTTTTATAGCTATAAGTTTGAAAATGAAACTTTGGCATGAACAGCTTCCTATGAGTGTGAACGAGGATGAGCAGATAACAATATAGTTTTTTTCTATGGTAGCAAAATTCTCTATATTTACCTAAAGGCTTTTAATTATATAAATTCACATAATAAAAGAAACTTTTAATTTTTAATAACTTAACTTATTTTTAATCACTAAACCGATGTTTTTCAAATTAATCTAGGCTATACTTGAAACAGGTGCATACCAGCAACCAATCATAGCTGTTATTGGGGCGACCTTAAATTTAATCTATTTCTCTTCTGCAGCAATAGATGACCAGTTTGCTTAATCAAAAGTTACTGATATTACAATTTGAACCACACCCTAATAGGATGTTATGTGTTGGTAAAAGATGGGGCATTTGTGCCTATTTAGTTTATGACCCCGTTTGGTGTCATGTCTTTTTTTTATTTGAAACTTTCAATGTAAGGATACAATATGAGCAACAATATTATCAGCAAGCCAACTTTAGTCGTTAACTGCGGTTCATCTTCTATCAAATATGCTTTAATAAGTGAAGATAATAATCACCGTATTACCGGTCTGGCTGAGAATTTAGGATTAGATGATGCTCGTATTGTACATAAAGGCCTAGAAGGTAAAAAAACCGAAGTCCGTATCCCAGGGGCTAACCATAAAGCTGCTTTGGTTCGAATTATGACTCTTCTTGGAGACCAATCTCCAATTGCAGTAGGACATCGTGTGGTCCATGGTGGTCGTGAGTTTAGCTCTGCTGTGGAAGTGACGCCACATGTGGTACAAGAAATCAGACGTCTAAAAGAGTTGGCCCCTCTACACAATCCTGCTAATGCTACGGGTATTGAGGCCGTTCAAGCCATTCACCCTAACCTACCTCAAGTGGTGGTGTTTGATACCGCATTCCACCAAACCATGCCTCCAAAAGCTTTCCGCTACGCCATTCCAAAAGAGATGTATGAAAATGACTGCATCCGCCGCTATGGATTCCACGGCTCGTCACACGCTTACTTATCGAATCGTGCTAGCCAACTGACCGAAAAGGAAGGACCTCATGGTTGGTTAATCGCTCACTTAGGTAATGGTAGCTCTGCAACCGCAGTCTATAATGGAGAAAGCTTAGACACCAGTATGGGCTTAACGCCACTAGAAGGACTAATGATGGGCACCCGCTGTGGCGATGTTGACCCAAGCCTTCACATTCACTTAAAACGCACTATGGGCCTAAACCTAGAACAAATCGATGTCATTTTGAATAAAGAAAGTGGCCTACTAGGGGTTTCAGGCGTTTCAAACGATATGCGTACCGTAGAGTCTATTGCTAATGATGACTCACACCCAGACCAGAAGAATGCTCAGTTGGCAGTTGAAATGTTCTGCTATCGCACCGGTAAATATTTGGCCTCTTTATCTTGTGCCCTGCCTGATTTAACCGGCATCATATTCTCAGGAGGTATTGGTGAGAACTCAGCGACTATCCGTGCACGCATTCTAGAAGTGATGCGTCACTTTTGCTTAGAAGTAGATGCCGACAAAAACAGCCAACTATATGGCGGCGAAGAAGGCAGCTTCCATGCTCCAGGAAGCAAGTATGAGCTATGGGTTATTCCAACAGACGAAGAGCTGCAAATCGCAGAAGAAACCAGAGCGGTACTGGGTCTATAGTCAAATCAATAAAAATAACGTAAAAATCAAACCAATATATTGAACTAATAAGGATTTGTTTATGCAAACTATTTTGCTGGTTCCTACCGGCCGTGGCATTGGTTTAACTTCTGCAGGCTTAGGGTTGCTCAAGGCTTTGGATTACCTCGGTATGAAAGCGGGTTTTATGAAGCCATTTTTGCAAGATGACTCGCATGACTCACAGCACACTTTAGATAGCTCAAGTGACTTAATTCGTCATGCTTTTGGCCTAAATCCGCCTCCGTCTATTCCTCGTGAGCGTGTTGAACGTATGATGAACGCAGGCAACGTAGATGACTTGATGGAAGAGGTAGTCACCAATTTTCATCAGTTAGGAGAAGATTATAACGTTGTCATCTGTGAAGGTTTAGTGCCTACCGAAGAGGTAACCTATGCGTCACAAGTGAACTTTGCCTTAGCTACCGCTTTAGATGCCAAAGTGATCTTCGTTAGCATGGCTGATCTTGAGAACCCGAAACAGTTGGCCGACAAGTTAGATGTGCATGCCCATGTCTTTGGTGGACTCAATGGAGAGCGCACTTTAGGCAGTATCTTAATGCGTGCCAATAATGTACCCAATACTTTTGATACCCAGCCTGTGGCACCCGGTGAAGCTATTTTGGAGTTGGATGCAGACTTTATTAGCGCCATGCAGTCACATTCGCCTAGCTTTGCCACCGAGCAGTTCCACCTAATCGGGGTGGTTCCTTTTAGCAACAGCTTATCTGTACCTCGCACTTGGGATATTGCTCAGCAGCTTAATGCCAGCTGGCTAAATGAAGGGGACGCCAAACAGCGCCGAGTTCTTAAAACCAGTTTGACCGCACGTACCATCTCGCGTGTGGGTGAGATATTTACCCGTGGCACCCTAGTCGTTACCCCTGGTGATCGTGATGATCTATTGTTAGCGACGGCCATGGCTAGCATGAATGACATCCCTATGGCAGGGATTGTATTAACTGGTGGCATTATTCCAAACGATACCGTGTTTGAGCTGTGTCAGCCTGCGTTGAAAACGGGTCTACCCATCATGAGCGTGCCTACTAATAGCTTAGAGACGGTCACAAATTTATCGAATATCAGTAATGAGATTCCAAAGGATGACGCAGAGCGTGCAGAAACAGTGGCCCGCTTCGTAGCAGCTCATATTGACCTAGATTGGTTGAAGTCCTACTTCGAACGTGATTATACCCCTCGCTTATCTCCCTCTGCTTTCCGTCACCAAGTAGTGAAAAAAGCACAACAGGTCAAAAAACGAGTGGTTTTACCAGAAGGTGAAGAGCCACGAACCATTGAGGCGGCAGCTATTTGTCAAAGTCGTGGTATTGCTCAGTGTGTGTTAATTGGTAATCCAGATGAAATTGCACAAGTGGCTAAAAACCGCGGTGTTGAGTTGCCTGAAGATATCGAAATCATCGATCCGGCGAGTATTAGCTTAGACAAATATATTCAAGCCTTTGTAGAGCGTCGTAAGGGTAAAGCCACCGAAGAGCAAGCCGCTGAACAGCTACAAGATAGTGTGGTATTGGGCACCACTATGTTACACATGGATGAGGTTGACGGCTTAGTGTCAGGAGCAGTTCATACCACTGCTAGCACTGTTCGTCCTGCTTTCCAGTTAATTAAAACCGCACCTCAGTACTCACTGGTCTCCTCTATCTTCTTCATGCTACTTCCAGAGCAAGTAGTGGTGTATGGTGACTGTGCGATTAACCCTGATCCTAGTGCGGAGCAATTGGCTGAGATTGCCATTCAATCTGCAGCTTCTGCCAAAGCCTTTGGTATTGAGCCAAAGGTGGCGATGATCAGCTATTCTACTGGAGCCTCTGGTACCGGTGATGATGTTGAGAAAGTGAAGCAAGCGACTCAGATCGTGCGTGAACGCGCACCTGACTTAATGGTAGATGGTCCGTTACAATACGACGCCGCTTCTGTATTGAGTGTGGGCAAGCAAAAAGCACCAGACTCGCCAGTTGCTGGACAAGCCAACGTGTTTATTTTCCCTGACTTAAACACCGGTAACACCACTTATAAGGCGGTACAGCGTAGTGCCAACGTGGTCAGTGTGGGTCCAATGTTACAAGGCTTGAACAAGCCAGTTAACGATTTATCACGTGGCGCTTTAGTCGATGATATCGTTTATACTATCGCTTTGACTGCCATCCAAGCCAGTAGCCCAGACGTCTAATAGACTCAAGACACAGGCTTAGATTCAGTCAATAGACCCAATAAAAGTAAAAACTAGCCGGCAGAACTGTCGGCTAGTTTTATTTTGACGGTAGTAGTTGGTTTTGGGAAGGTTACTTTTTATAGGCTACTTCTTTAAGTAGTATCTTTTTTTATATAAGCTAGCTAAATGTTGTTAATAAATACGCTTAGTTAGCCTCACTGCTGAGCTTGTAATACACCGCCCGCTTTGGTAATGGATTTTAATGGATTTATAATGCCCTTAACCTTTAATAATGATAATACTAACTTACCTAGCGCTAATATTGGCTCAAAGCAGCGCAGTAGCAAGTTGCCTATCGAGGTTTATTTAGGCGGCTCCTTTGATCCAGTTCACAACAGTCACCTAGCCTTATTAACCCATGTTTATCACAAGTTAGCTACGGATAACCACCCAGTTAATGCCTACTTTATGCCCACTTCACGTTCACCGCTAAAAACAGACAGCAGTGCCTCTCAGCATCGCCTGAATATGTTGAACGCAGCCATAACAGAACTACAAACAGGAACCTTATCTTCTCAAACTAACTGTATCCCGTTAAACCTAGCAATTAGCGAATATGAAATCTGGCAAACTCCGCCCACCTATACTATCGATACACTGGCTGAGTTACGCCAACAGTATCCTAACCACAGCTTGGTATTTATTATTGGCGCAGATAATATTGCCAGCTTACCTAAGTGGCGCGATGGCGATAAATTAACCCAGTTTGCTCACCTATGGGTATTCCCAAGAGACGAGTTACAGACTGCTGAAGAGATTATTGAACTATTACCCGAGTCTTTAAAACCACAAGTTAGCCACTGCTTACAGGACTTGAAGCTGGACACTCATGGCCGCATATACATAGATTCACACACAGTAGCCCCCCTATCGAGCAGCGCCATACGTGAAGCAATTGCTCAAGGTAAGCCAGATATTGCAAAATCTGCTTTGCCACGCTCCGTATATTCGTATATCATGAAAAACAATTTATATCATTCTTATTGAGTTAATGGTTTCCATACCACCTACGCAAAACCCAAAGCCCTCATAATGAACTAAACTTTACCGAAATTTTAAAACATACTTTTGGCTTAAACGTCATAAAGTTTATACAGACAACCTTATAGGATAGCTATGACAATAGACGCAAATCAAAAAACACCCATGAGCGATGAAAGACTACAACAATGTCTTGAGATGGTTCAAGATGCTCTAAACGATTTAAAAGCAAAAAACCTTACCGTACTTCACGTCTCTGAATTGACAGACGTCATGGATTATATGGTTATCGCTGAAGGTACCTCAAAGCGTCATGTGAATGCTTTGGCTGATGAAGTTGGCGCTATTGCCAAAAAAGCAGGCTTTATGCCTTTAGGCCGTGAAGGTGAAAAAGACAGCGACTGGACCTTAGTAGATTTGGGCGGTGTTATCGTTCATATCATGACGCGCCAAGCCCGTGAATTCTATGACCTAGAAGGTCTATGGTCTTCTCCTGAAGAGCTTAAAAAACTAGTGGCTCGTGATTTAAGTGAGCGCTAGGCTTCCCCTTTTATAACAGCCGTTAATAGCGGTTAAGAATAAAACTATCTATAAAAAAAAGACGCTCATGAGCGTCTTTTTTTATGACTAGCTATCCGGTTATAGCTAATATCCCGCCCCTTCTAAATCTAGATAAACACCGCACCCTTCAAAATAGTCATCTGCACAAGAATGTTCAAACCATTTCTTAGCCTCAGTGTAGCTTTGTTTTACCCCATCACCATTATAATACATGGTTCCAAGATTGAAGCTTGCCTTACCATAGCCTTGCTCAGCAGCTTTTTGATACCACTTTAAAGCTTGTTTGAAGTCTTGAGGAACTCCTTCACCATCTTGATAACTAATTGCCAAGTTGTACTGAGCATCTGCCATACCTTGTTCAGCAGCTTTTTGATACCACATGGCCGCCTCAGTAGCATCTAGCTCTACTCCGTAGCCACCATCATAAAGTATGCCTAAGTTATACTGCGCCTGGGCTTCTTCTTGCATAGCAGCTCGTCTGTACCAAGCAGCAGCCATTTTGTAGTCTTGCTCTATCCCTAGTCCACTTTCATACATCATGGCCAAGTTTAACTGACCCACTGGGTTTTCTGCTTGAGCGGCCATTAAAAACCACATAACTGCCTTGGAGTAATCTACCTCAACCCCATTGCCATGATAATACATGACTCCAAGATTGACATAAGCCCCATCCACTTCCTGACCGGCAGCTTTAAGGTACCATTTACGCGCCTTATCAAAATTTTGTGAGACTCCCTGACCCTCATCATATAGCACAGCCAATGAATATTGAGCTTCCTTATAACCTTGGTGAGCTGCTGCTAAATACCATTCAGCCGCTTTCGAAAAGCTTTGACTGATCCCTATGCCCAGCTCATAAAACAGCCCTACTTTGTATTGTGCTTCTGGATCACCCTGCTCTGCTGACTGTAAATACCACTTAAAAGCCTGAAGATAATCGGCGGGAACCCCCAATCCATACTCATAAAGAATCCCTAGATTATACTGAGCATCCTTATCACCCTGAGCAGCAGACTTCTGATACCAGTACCTTGCTTTTGTAAAATCTTGAGCTGTGCCTCTACCTTCGTGGTACATCACCGCCATATTAAACTGAGCGCTTGCATCGCCCTGAGCGGCCGCTTTTTGATACCATTGAAGTGCTTTTTTGTCATCTTGCACCAGCCCTTCACTGCCTGTCTCGTAACTCCAGCCCAAGTTAAACTGTTCAGCTGAGCTACCATTCTCAGCCAATGCTTGCATCGTCGGCAAGTCTAGGGCATTCGCTGTCAACGAAGTTACACCAAGGGTGACCGCTAGGGTTAGCACGCTAAGCTTCAATAGTTTAGGGGGAGTCGCTAGGGACATATCTTTCCTTATAGCAGGTCCATTTTATTTGTTTCACTAGCGGCCTCTGTCATTGTTATTAGCCATCAGTTACCAATAGCCATCAGTACCAATGCCAATAAGAGACCTCTTAATTTATCTGATAAACTGTTTTAGTTTACATTAAAACACTGGGTCAGAAAACCGCTGTGTTGTTAGCCGCGCTGTTATAGGACAGCTAAATGAAGGCCAAATCATATTATAGCCATACCACAGCGGACAATTGAGAAAATACAGTGCCTTTGAACATCGATTGACAAATTTTTCATTTAAACTGCTATTATTACGCCGCTATTAAAATAAGAGCCGCTATAAGCTAACTGCCGCAACCCTTATTTTTCTAACCCACCTTACTTACTTAAAATTTAACTAAAGGGGCTTTTATGTCTAACTTATGGCTTGATTTAGGCAACACAAGACTTAAATATTGGCTAGCAGATGATATCGGTCAGATTATCACCTCAGATGCCAAACAGCATTTGCAAGCGCCTGCAGAGTTATTGATTGGTTTAACCGATAGGTTTAGTACCTTAGCCCCTGAATTTATTGGAGTCTCCTCGGTGCTCGGTTCGGAGGTGAATGCCCAAGTCGCTGAATCCCTAGCCTCATTGGATATTCCTTTTGAGTTTGTTCATGTGGATGCGCAGCACCCCTTGCTCACCAGTGACTATGATGCCGGGCAGTTAGGGGTAGATCGTTGGCTACAGATATTGGGGGCGGTAGATAGAAAAAAACGTCAGTGTATTGTCGGCTGTGGTACTGCGTTAACCATAGATCTAGTGGATCATGCCCACCATCTGGGCGGGTACATTTTTCCAAGCATTTATTTGCAGCGTGAGGCCTTATTTTCAGGAACCAAGCAAATCAGTATCAGTGAAGGCACTTTTACCAGTATTAGCGAAGGTGTGAACACCTCAGATGCGGTACACCGAGGTATTTTATTGTCTATTGTGGGGGCGATTAATGAGATAGCACGGCGCAATCCAAATTATGAATTTACTTTAACCGGCGGTGATGCCCCGCTACTGGCCCAACACCTAACCCACCCGATTCATATTAAGGACAGCTTGCTACTAAACGGTCTGATGCGCTACTTTGATCAGCAAGATGAGTCTCGCTAAATCCATTTCTAGACTCTTTGTTTTAGACTGCATATTTTAATCTCCTTACAAATAAAAAGACCTAACTATGAAAGATAGGTCTTTTTTTGGGTCGATAAAGGATTTTTGTTTATTATTTATCCATAAAAGGATAGTCTGTGTAGCCTGTAATTCCGCCGCCATAAAAAGTCTCAGGATGCTGTTCATTTAATACCGCACCCTTCTCGAGACGCTCTGCCAAATCTGGATTGGCTATGTAATCACGACCAAAAGCCACAGCATCAGTATAACCTGCCTCAATCAACGACTGCGCTTTTTCAGGAGTATAGCCACCAGCAACAATGATGCTGTTATCAAATGCCTGACGCAACTTTTGACGAAACTCTGTCGAATAAGGCGTGCCGCCGACCCAATCTGGCTCTGAGAGATGCAGATACATCAAACTGCGCTTATTAATTTGCTCAACCAGCCATATGGCTTCTTCTTCATTGTAACCCGCATCCACACTATTAAAGCTGCCTAAAGGTGAGATACGGATGCCAATATGATCTTTATCCCAAGCCTCAACACACGCATCTATAACTTGTAACATCAAACGAGCCCGGTTTTCTCGACTACCGCCATAGTTATCCTCGCGCTTATTGGTATGCTCTGCCCAGAATTGGTGCAATAGATAGCCATGCGCCCCATGAATTTCTACCCCATCAAACCCAGCTTGTTTGGCATATTTAGTGGCTTGGGCAAAGTCAGCAACTACCTGTTCAATCTCTTCTAAACTTGCTGCACGAGGTGGGGTGCTCTCGACACGTATTGGCTTTCCATTATCATCACGTAGCGTGGTTCGAATGCCCACATTAACGTCAGACGCTGATATTGGGGCTTTGCCTTCTGGCTGTAAGCTTTCATGCGACACTAAGCCTGTATGCCATAACTGCACCACAATTTTGCCACCCTTAGCATGTACCGCATCAGTGATGACCTTCCAAGCCGTCACCTGCTCTTCATCATGTAGGCCGGGAGCACCAGCATAGCCCTTGGCTTGTAGCGACACTTGAGTAGCTTCGGTGATAATCAAGCCTGCGCCTGCCCGCTGAGAATAGTACTCTGCGGCTAAAATGTTAGGCATATCGCCCGGCTCTATCGCACGTAATCTAGTGAGCGGAGCCATAAATACTCTGTTTTTAAAGGTTTGGTTGCCCATTTCAATAGGGTTAAATAAATCAGTATATGCCATGGTACTTCCTATTTAGGATTTGTAATTGTTTACAGGTTTTAGCTTATTGTTGTTTTAGCTTATTGTTGTAGCTTTTTCGGTTATTCTATTATGGAGCAATATCCGAAAATTTAAAGCAAAATAGACCGGTCGTTACAACTTGCTTATATTTTATAAATAAAAAAAACCCACTAAAATTATTTAGCGGGTTTATGTGACAATAATCACTATTATTTAGTCATCAGCGTGCGTCTTTTCAAACTCATCATGCTCAACTTGATATAAAGCGCCTAATCTTTGCTGTAAGTCATCATCTAAAATCTTACGGGCTTGTTTGAAGAATTCATTCTCTTCTTCTTGTAAGTGATGACGAACTTTGTGAATTAGATCCGCGCAAGTAGTGTCCCAAGTGTCTTGACTGATACGGCCATCATCAAGCGTCTCCATCATCTCATCCATCTCATGGTGTTCAGTAATGGCATGACGCGATAAATCTAAACCTTCATCATGTTGCATCACGGGAATATATAGATGACGCTCTTCTGCTGCGGCGTGCGCCTGTAACTCTAGCTTCAGCTCTTCATAAATGTCTTTACGCTTATTGTTATCTTTTTCTTTTTCAAGCTGATCACATAAATCACGCTGCAAATCATGCTTGGTGATTAGTGCTGCAAAAATATCTTGATCAAAATTCACACCGCTGTCTTTACTCATAATAGGCTCCATAATTAAATCAAAAAATTCAAATTAAAACCGTAATTTACAAATACATTTTAATTTATTTAATTCATTACTTAATTATAACCCTAGCCTATACGGATTACTGTCTTAGTTAAACAAAGATTTGTATGAGCATGTGAATAATGCAAGCCATTCTTATTTGGCTTTATTTTTCCTGCTTCTTAAAGATTTAATCAAACCCTCGTGGTGAATTTTTGGCATTTTTAAGGTGACAGTTCCCGAAAGCATATCATGTACCGCCAATCCTCCGCGGTTAAACAAACAAAAAAGATAATTGAACATCAGTCCAAAAAAAGCACTCAGCAGCATCGCCGAGCGTGAACCATGAAAGGCATAGCCAATCACGCCACAAATTACCGGGACCACACAAGCAGCTAAAATACGCTTGATAGTCTTACCCCAAGTCAAAAGCTGACCGTTATCATCTACCGTCTTCAAACGCCAGGTCTGCATACCTAGAGTCTGCCCTGCTCGGCGCCAAAAAAGGCCATAAAAGCCAATCAGGGTCAAAATGAAAGCTGGGGTTAACACCAAGTTTTGGTACCAACGTGGCAAGGTTTGGGCTTGATCTGAGGTTACCCCAGTTTCCATAGTCATCATGGTGCCAATTACGGTTAATACGGTCCCCACCAAAAATAATAAGGCCAGAATTAACATGCCATCATAGACGATAGCAATAACTCGGGTAGAAGCTTTGGCAATTTCTGGCTCACCAGAGATGCTAACACCTTCTATACCTGTGGGTCTTAATTGCTCAGTACTGTTAGCTGCGGCAGCTTGAGGACGACGAGAAAGCTTGGGAGTACGTTGTTTAGACATGATGAAATGACAACTCAGTAAGGACAGACTTGTTAATAGAAAAATAAAAGCTATTGTAGCTTATTTTGGATCAGATGACAGAGAGGATAAGAAGCAAATGGAGTGAAACTAAGAAGCAGATTGGAAGTACGCAGGCTATTACAAATATTACAGGCATAAAAAAATCGCCAAACAATGGGCGATTGATTTAGTGATTGGTTAGATGGTGCGCCTGGAGAGATTCGAACTCCCGACCCCTTAGTTCGTAGCCAAGTGCTCTATCCAACTGAGCTACAGGCGCATATTTATCTAACTTATCTTATTAACTTGTGTCGTTAACAGGATGGCTATTATAGCCACTTTTTTTTAGGAGTCAACATTTTTTTGAATTTTTTTAAAACTTTTAATAGTTTAAAATCTTTCAAAATAAATGGCGGTGAAGGAGGGATTCGAACCCTCGATACGCGTTAACGTATACACCCTTAGCAGGGGTGCGGTTTCAGCCACTCACCCACTTCACCGAAACTTCTAAAAACACAACTTTTGGTGCTCAGCTGATTTAGCCAGTTACCTCATGTTGTGGGCGAGTATTATAGCAAACTAAAACAGCTTTGCAAGTGCGTTTTTTATTTTTCTGCAAATTAACCGTATTAAATGGCTTTTTAGCCCTATATTATGCTCGCCCGCGTCCTTTCTTTATCTTTTATAATCAGTTATTTTTTCCACTCATGGCTATTAGCCAATCATAGGCAATAGATTTCTGGCAATAATATCCACAAATATCTCAATAAGCAGTAAGCCGAAAATGGCCACTATAGGCGATAAATCCAACATACCTAAATTTGGCGTGATACGCCGAAAAGGCGCTAAGATAGGCTCAGCCATTTGCACAATCAGCTCAAAAATAGGGTGCATCTTCTGGGTCAGTAGTACCACCCAACTAATAATAATAGAGCCGATAATTAAATAACGCGCCACACTCAAGAAGCTTAAAATTAACGATAAGCTTCCCTCAAAGAACAGTCTAATTGGGGTGTAGCCATGGCCAGCAAGGGCCGCATTGCCTGAGATGTCTATCAGCTTTAATAAAAATAACAGCATCACTGCCGCTAAGTTCACTCGTCCGCCACCAACTGTAGGAAAAATACGGCCAAACACATCAACTATTTGGGTCGCTTTATAAGCGGGTTGCACATAAGGATGATTGCGCTCAAGCCCTGCAAACTGAAGCATAAAGCGGATGAAAATCAGTAACATGGCAAAATTTACCACCATGTTGAATAGGGCATACGAAAGACTTGTCATTCAACGTACTCTTACTAGTTTAAATTTAAAAAGCGGGCTGTCGACCACCGTATAGTACCGACAACCTATTCAATAGCTGTGACTGTGTTGTTAATAGCTGATGCGTCCGTTGCCTTAATCAGCCAATTCGTTGCTAATCTCTTCACTACGGGTATAGCAAGCTTGCATCGCTTTTTTTATGATCTGAGCAAAATTATCTTGTTGTAGCGACTCGATAGCCGCCTGTGTGGTCCCATTAGGAGAGGTTACCTTACGGCGCAGCTCTGCAGGGTCTTCCTCACTAGTTATGGCCATCTGGGCTGCACCCAATGCGGTTTGCATAGCTAACGCAGCTGCTTGCTTACTGTCTAAGCCTTGTTCAACTGCAGCGTCAATCATTGCCTCTAACATATAAAAGAAATATGCAGGCGCCGAGCCTGATACCGCCGTTACCGCGTGCAACTGCTGTTCTTGCTCTACCCAGCTCACCAAGCCAGAAGCTGACATCAATGATGCCGCCAACGTTTTGTCCGCCTCAGAGATATAGTCGGCGGCATAAAGCCCAGTAGCTCCTTTTTGAATCATGGCTGGGGTATTTGGCATGGCACGAACAATATTTTTATAGCCCCCTAGCATCTTACTTAAGCTTTCAGTAGACAGACCGGCAGCCACTGAAATGATCAATTGTCTGTCCAATACTTCAGCAAAATCAGACACCACTTGACGCATCACTTGAGGTTTAACCGCCAAAACGACCACGTCTGCGCTTTTCACCGCAACTTGTGAGTTGTCACTCTCTGTATTCGCTGTAGGGTCTACGGCATTAATTTTTCGCTGCTTTAACTGCTCGCGAATAGCCTCAGAAGGATCGGCAACAGTAATATCTGAAGGATTAACACCCCGGCCAATCAAACCACTAATTAAGGCCTGGGCCATATTGCCGCCACCAATAAAGCTGATTTTTTTCCCTTTAAGCTCTGCCATTGTTTCTCCCAATATTTATAGCTTAGCTTGGTAAAATGTGTGCCCAAGCCTTTATTAAGTTAATCATTATTATATTTTATACAAACGCTAGTGCGATTTATAATATTGCTAGTGTAACACATCATTTTATTGATTATATTACTCAACTGACTGTCACTGATATCAATTGGCTTACTACACTAGTAGCATAAAAAACTACAAGTTATGTATCTTGCTGATCAGCTTTCTATTTTCTACCAGCTGCGCAATAGACTGTAAAAATGGGCTTTGCAAAACTAGCGTTTGTTCCGGAGTGATTACTAGCAAAGGAATACTTTGTTGTTGAGCAGGCGCAGAGGACAACTGTAACGAACACAACACCACAGATTGCCGCATGAAGCTAGGAACATCTAGCGCTTGTAATAGTTTTTTACCCGACTTACGCCCTACCCTGCCGGGCAAAGCTATCTTTTGACTACGAGGCAAGGGCTGAAAGATGAGTGTCGCCCCCTTTGACGCTGTAATAGATTTATTCTCATTACTATCAACCTCAGTCTGAGTCTCAGCTTTAGCTTCAATATCCGCAGCCAACTGCCGCTTTAACTCAGCTATGAGCAGGTTTAATCCTTGTAAATGCCACTCGAAGCCGGTACTTGTTGGCTTTAGCCATAGAGGAGACGCTATCCCTTTGTCAATATCGAGACTTACCTGCTGTGTTGTAGGCGCTACTTGTAACCACTGCTCCCAACTGTGCCACAACCGATACAATTTATGCTGATAACTACGAATCTGATACTGATACCTGCCACTGTCCCAATACAAGCAGGTTTGATGGTTGCTGTCTTGACGGTGCATCAAGCTCAATACGTCTTCTACCAGTCGCCTAGAAGGAGGTAATTCAGCGGCAGTGGGGGCAAGCCAACTGTGAATAAGCGCAGATTGTCGAGCGGTGGATAACCTTGTCAGTTGGTTAATATCCAGCACAGAACAAAACGCTCTGTCGCTAATGGTTGACTGAGACAAGTCTAGGCTGCACTGCTCATTAAGAATAACACTTGCCTCATGCATTAATTGCCCAGTGCGAGCAATAGCCTGCTTTGCCTTAGGATAACGCTGCGTAATATGGGGCAATAAGACACTGCGTAGCCAAGCCCGATCATTGAGCTGATCCGGATTTAAGTCACTACTACTCTTGTGTAAAGCCACATTGGTCGGGTCATCAATATAGCTTAGCCCCTCTTTATCTACGTACTGGGTAATTTGTTGCCGGCTAACCGACAACAGAGGCCGCCATAAAACTATGTTTTTTTGAGCACCCTCTTGATTCTGACTGCTTTTAATAGACCACTCTTTCATGCCACTAAGCCCATTGACCCCCGCCCCATTGAACAGCCGCATTAATAGGGTCTCAACTTGATCATCTTGATGGTGCCCTAGTATCAACACATCTTGGTGATTCATAACGTTTATCATTGCCTGATACCTGGCTTGACGCGCTTCTTGTTCAGTCTTTTTAATCAAGTTTATTTTTAGTACCTGACATGGCATCTGATTTTGCTGTGCCCAGCTCGACACTTGCTGTGCCCAAGCGGTATTGGCTTGTTGCATACCGTGATTGATATGTAGCAACTGTGGTAAAAAAGGCAGCTTATCTGCGTTAAATAGCTGCTGACAAAGATGAGCCAAACTTAACGAATCCCGGCCGCCACTACAGGCTAGCCAAACTCGTTTGCCTCGTAGCTGCGGTTTATGTTGCTCAAAACTGTTCAGAAGCACCTGAGCCAATGCATTATTTGTGGTCATAACAAAGTTAAATTACGTCATAAAAAAACAAGTTAAATAAAGTTTATAAAGAGTAAGACACTCACACCTATTGAGTATAGCCAATAGCTAATCGGTATAAAAAACAGCCAATCAATATAAAAGAGCACCTAATTAGTATAAAAAGTGACTCTATTTTCTCGTAAAAATCCTGCCAGCCCCAAGCCATATCGCTGTGCTACCTTGACGGCTGTGCTAGTGGGGGCAGATATTCCCACCAACCATGGTAAGCGACAACGGATGGCTTTTTGTACCAACTCAATCGACAGCCTAGAGGTCATCACAACCAATTCCAATTGTAGCTTATGGCGCAGTTGCCAGCCGATGAGTTTATCCAATGCATTATGGCGGCCCACATCTTCAAACAGTTTAAGCTGTCCCCTATAGAGTGTGGCCGCCGCATGGACCGCTCCTGTTAACTGATGGGTCTGTTGCGCATTGGCAATCTGATTACGTATATCTAGCAGAGTATCTAACTGCGGCTTACGGCAAGTTGGACCGTCACGGCGATACGCGCTTAAGTCAGGCAGCGCTTGACTCAGCCCCGTCATGCCACACATACCGCAGCCTGTACGCCCAGAAAGTTGACGCCGCTGAAATTGAATCTGCTGATGCCGGCGCTGACTTAAAGTCAAATCTACAATATAAGCCTCGTAGTCTTGTAGCTGCTGTTCCAACACTTGCAGGGTTCGCGATTGATCAAATCTTTGATCAATAAAGGCCGTTAAGTTTGACTCAGGAGTAAGTTGGGTAATTTTCCAATCTAACAGCTCGCCACTATGTTGTATTAAGCCTTCACTATAAAGGAAGCCTAGTGCCAAATATTTAAGGTCACTGGGGCTGGCCATCAGTACTGCATAATGAATGCCATTAATAACCAAAGCTATCGCTGCTTCTACTGCCAAACTCTCAGTAGCATGATGAACCTGCAACTGCTTTGCATCTTGGGTGCTAGGATCTGCTATATAAGAGGCTCGTTCAGTGGGGTATTGGCGGGCCAAACTTTTATTTTCGTTGCTGGTATCAGCGTTATTTGTATTATTACCTGTCATAGTGCCACTGTACCTAAATTTAAGCCACTCATAATAGTCGTATCCTTAAATAAATTAAGGTGGCACTGCTTCAAATAAAGCCGTAGCCACCTTAATCTCATAATGACCTACTTATTTACGTCGTGAACTTTGGTTTACTGCCTCACAAACTTACTCAAAAACTGGCTGTTACGGATAACTGGCTGTTATGGATAAAGAGTCAAGCTTGCCAATCAAGCAGTCTAGTAATCCTAGATCTGACTTAAGCACAGACTCAATTTGAGCATGGATTTAATTTAGGCAGAGACCGCTTCCTCAATCCGTTGTAGCTCAACTGTTACCGACTTATAAGAGGGAATATGTGAGGTAGGTGCGTGACTGTCTAAGTCCATCAAGTTATTACACTCTGGATAGTAGCCTGCCACTGCGTTTGAGGCAATATCCATCTTGGTAAGTAGCAGTGGGCCTAACTTCCGGATATTACCCTCACTGTCTTTACGCATAACAACAATCTTATCATTTTCTTGCCAACCCATTCGGCTCATTTCATCGGGATGCATAAACAATACATCACGGCGTTTGGTCTGACGATAACGGTCTTCATGACCAAAAATAGTGGTATTAAACTGATCGTGGCTACGCACGCTGGTAAATTGCCAAATCGCTTGAGTAGATCCTGCTGCTTTGTGCTCGGACTGCTGTCCATTAATCGCTTTTACAGCATTCGACTTGGTCTGCATCTCTTGCGCCACATAGGTGATAGGATACTGCGGCACTTCAAACTGTGCTTTGCCACTTTCGGTATGCCATTGACGATGACGGGCAGGATGGTATAAATGAAAACCGCGCTTATTTTCACGAATACGCAGATTAAAGTTCTCAAAACCCTCAATAGTCTGTGCGATATAGTCACGTACTAGATCATAATCCTCACTCATTGCCTGCCAATCTAAGCGGCTGTCTTCACCAAACAACTCAGTAGCGATTCCCGCTATAATTTGTGCTTCAGATTTAAGAGAATCGCTAATCGGCTTCAACGTACCTTGGGTTTTAACAATCTGGCAAATAGAGTCCTCTATCGTCGCAAATTGATTACCTTTGCTAGTAACTAGGCGCTCAGTACGACTTAGACAAGGCAGAATAATATTATTCTCACCGGGATAAAGCATGGTTTCATTGAGTTTGGTCGCCACAAAGACGTTAAGTTCATTGTTAGTAAGGGCCTGCTGAATGGCTTGACTGTCGGGAGCAGCAACTGAGTAGTTACCTCCCATTGCCATGAAAGCTTTTATTTTCCCTTGCTGCATGGCTTGGGCCCCTTTAACCACATCATAGCCAGGCTGTTGCGGCATAGGATGTTTAAAGAAACTTTGTAAGCTGTCGAGCAATGATTGGGCAGGACGTTCGTGAATGCCCATAGTACGGTCACCCTGTACATTCGAGTGTCCACGTACCGGCGACGCCCCTGCGCCTTCTATTCCTATCATACCCATTAATAGTAGCAGGTTAGTAATCATAGCGACGTTATCATCACCCTGCACATGCTGGGTAATACCCATGCCCCAAGTACAAATGGTGGCTGGACTGTCCGCAACCAGACGCGCTAAGTTAATAATATCAGCTTGTTTAATGCCGCAGCCCTCTTCGATATCTGTCCAATTTTGCTCAGATATCCAGTGGCTAAATTGCTCAAAACCCGAGGTATGTTCTGCAATGAAATCTTGATTTAATTTGTCGTTTTCAATAAGCCATTTGGCCAAACCCGTCAATAAAGCAGCGTCACCACCTATCTGGATTTGAATGACCTCGTCGACCATATCATCACTGGATCCAGCGACCATATGAGTGACTTTCTGCGGATTTCTAAACTTACGCAGTCCCTGCTCGCGCATAGGATTTATTGAAATAATGCGGCAGCCTTGCTGATGTGCATGCGCCAACATCTCTAGCATACGAGGGTGGTTGGTGGCTGGGTTTTGTCCAAACATCAGTATCAGTTTGGCTTGTTCAAAGTCTTCAAGTATCACTGACGCCTTACCAACGCCTAGCTGCTTGGTCAACATGACCGAGGTCGGCTCGTGACACATATTTGAGCAGTCTGGTAAATTATTGGTACCAAATAACCGCACAAATAACTGATACATAAAGGCCGGCTCATTGGTGACACGGCCTGATGTATAAAACAGTGCCTCGTCCGGAGAATTTAAACCTCGTAACTTATCGGCAATACGCTTAAAAGCTGTCTCCCAAGCAATAGGAATATATTTATCTTGAGACGCATCATACTGCATCGGCTGCGCCAAACGCCCTGCCTGTTCTAGCTCATAGCCCGACCAGTCTTGTAACTCTGTGACAGAATGTTTAGCAAAAAACTCTTTATCTGCACAGATATTCATGGTCTCACTGGCCAACACTTTGATACCCGATTCACAGACATCAATCGTTTTATGGGTTTTGTGATCGGGCCATGCGCAGCCTGGGCAATCAAAGCCCCATTCAGGTTGGTTACTGCCTAATACACTCTTACTACCGCGTAAAAAAGCTTGGTAATCCATGAGTACACGAGAAGAGTCTATTAGAGCGGACCAACCCGCAGCGGGATGATTGTAAACCGGTATCTTGCGCATGGTAGACCTCATTTTATAATTATCAACTAGAAGGTATGGGGTTTTTTATTCTGAAATTACACCCTTATTTGAGAAAGAAATTGAAAAAAATGAGTTATTTGTCGCTAATTGCCGTCTCAATAGACCATCAATTTAGATTATTTTTTTCAATATTTAATATTTAGTATAGGTTAAATCCAAGGGGTATGTCATATACTTTAGCAATTTATATACATGCCTTAACCAGTGATAAGTTTAATAAAAAAACCCCCAAATACAATTTGAGGGTTTAATTTAAGATATGATTTAGACGCTTTAACTTTACATAATTATCCAATCAATATCTGCTAGATAAGCATTAATTGCTGCATAATTAATAATGGTAGTGCTACCTAATAACGGGCATCCTTAGGTTTATTACCATTGGGCCAGTCATTGACCTTACCTGGGAAATCAGGACGAGGTTTGTGAGCGAAGAACTCGGCCACATCCACAGCATCTTGATCACTCAAGATACCGCCGTGACCCCATAAACCCTTCGTCTGCACACTCATTGGCATATTGTATTTAACAAAGGCTGCAGCTTTATAGGTACGCGCCATACCCGCACCGATGTTAAAGGACTCATCGCCCCATAAAGGTGGGAAAACAATATCACCCCGACTGTCTTTTAAGCCCTCCCCATTATCACCATGACAGCTAGCACACTGAGCATAGTAAATTTTTTCACCACGTTCGGTATCAGCCACCAAGGAAGTATCAATATCACCGGCGTTTTGAATATCCACGCGCTGGCTTTGAGGTATTTTTTGGCTTAGCCACTCCATGTAAGCAATCATAGCTTTCATTTCGGGACCTTCACGGTCTAAGGGCTTTCCATTCATAGAACGTTGGAAACAGCCGTTGATACGCATTTCTAAATCCACTTCTTTACCCGCTCGTGGCATCACCCGAGGGTAGAAGTTAAAGCTGTTGATATAAGGATCGCCTAAAGGCACTTTACCTTGCGAGATGTGACAGCTGTTACAGTTCATCTCTGCACCCACATGCTCAGGAAGCAGGCGTTTGGTTTCGTTAAGCAGACGCTTACCGTAGATAATTTGTTCAGCATTGGGCTCTTTTAAAATCTCAGTATCCTGAGGGAGCACATATTTACCGATGTCCTCATTAGCATCGTCCGCAGTAGTTACCACAAACTCTGGTGCTGCTCGATCTGCAGGTTTAGGGTCAGAACAGCCACTGATAGCCACTGCCATAGCCCCCAACATAGTTATAGCAAATACTGACTTTTTGATTTTAGCGGTATTCATCATATTTAAATCACTCATTACCTGCTCCTTTTGGCTGTGCAGGCACAGTAAGATCCATTGGTAAATCTGTGGCTGTGACTGGTTTGGCATTTAAGAAAGCACGCATTTTCACCACGTCTGTGGTGTTAATTTCTGGCGCTTGGTTGGTCCAGCTATTGCGAACATAGTTCACAATTTCTGCAATATCTGAGTCACTCAAGTGTTTAAACTCAGGCATAGTAAAGGCCATACGATCATACGGAGTCTTCGGCATACGCCCACCATTCATGGTGATTTGAAGCACTGAGTCTGCATCACGCGCAATGACTGCACTGTTGGCATCTAATGCTGGGAAGATACGAGGTACTCCTTTACCATCGGCACGGTGACAAATCTGACAGTATTCAGCATATAACATAGCACCGCGGCTATCATAATTACCATCGAGTAGTTTTTGCGTCGTAGTGTCTTTTTTGGCCGCTAAAGTCACCTCTTTACCAGGAGCAGGAGTTAAGGTTTTTAGATAGGCGGACATCGCATATAAGTCTTCATCGGTCATATATTGGGTACTGTGCTCAACCACTTCCGCCATGGCGCCAAAAGCCGCCACTTTATCGGTACGACCGGTTTTAAAGAAATCTACCAACTCTTCTGTACTCCAAGTGCCTAAGCCGCGATGCTCACCACGTAAGCTCTTAGCACGCCACCCATCAATGACGGCGCCACTTAGATATTTATCAGAGTCCTTATTGGATAACGCCACTTCTTGATAGCCAATACCCCGTTCAGTATGACAAGAGCCACAGTGACCTGGACCTTCAACCAAATACTGACCTCTGGCTAGAACCTTGTCGTCGCTTTCTGCCACAAATTTACGCTCTGGCGCAAAAATCGCTTGCCAATAAGCCAAAGGCCAGCGCCAGTTAAATACCGGAGGTAGCTCACTTTTTAGATTGGCCTGTTTTACTGGTTTTACCGCTGACATAAAGTAGGCATACATAGCAGCAATGTCTTCATCAGGCATAATTTGGTAAGAAGGATAAGGCATTGCAGGATAAAGCGCTGAGTTATCGGCACGAACCCCATGCTTCACTGAGTTAATAAATTGAGCCAGAGTATAATTACCGATGCCCGTTTCTTTATCTGGGGTAATGTTGGTTGAATAAATAGCACCTAGTGGGGTCAACATTGGCAGGCCACCAGCATAGGCTTCACCATCTAAAGTACTATGACACGCAACGCAGTCTGCAGTGCGGGCCACGTACTCTCCTCTCTTAATAAGTGCTGGATCGTTAATATCCACTTGGATTGAGGTGGTAACAGACTCATCTACACTGCGCATTTTGGTCAGCAGCATACTGAACAAAAATGCCAATATTAAAACCAATAATGCCCCAAGCACTATAATCATTGGCCATTTTCTTTTTGTCATATCCATGACTCCTAAAACTCTTGTTCTCATGACAACCTGATAATAAACTCAGGTCGTATTAATCATTGCTTAGTAGTAATAGGAAGAAAGCGACCAAAACTACTTTTACCCCATTACTTATAGAAACTTTATTGAAATATAGCTATGCTACTGGTTACTTCTTAGTTACATATAATATAATATGATATTACATTATATTTATAGATTAACCAATACAATCCCATATTCCTTTTAGGGATTAAGAGTTTTAGCTAAAAAAAAGTCTTAATCTCTGCCGCCTATACGACTACAGAAATTAAGACTTAATAATTAAAAGCTAGCTAGTTAGTTATTAATTTAGTTAGTTAGTTATTTAATTAGTAAAAAGCTCAGTAATTCAGATTCTTGCTGTTATTTCAACAATGGCGAACCCTTCGCTCTATTTGAACTTAAAATTATCTCTACTCACTGAACTCTTCAAAAGCAGACATGGCTTCTGCAGCATACATAAGACTTGGACCGCCGCCCATATAAACACAGACACCCAGTGTTTCAGCAATCTCTTCACGAGTTGCCCCAAGCCTGATCAGTGCTTTGGTATGAAAACCAATACAAGCGTCACAGCGTTGAGACACTGCTATCGCCAAAGCAATAAGCTCTTTTTGTTTTTGATCTAAGACACCAGCTGCCGAAGCACTTTGGGCAAGACCTGAAAAAGCTTTGGTCGTCTCTGGGATAGTCTTACCTAAGACTGCTAAATTTTTGTTTACATGCTTGGTGATATCATTAAAGGACTTACTCACTGCTCTCTCCTAATTTTAAGTTAACAGAATACTGGACCAAAAAATGGATTAATTAAGCTTGCAAGTGTTAATACCTAACATTTTATACAGTACACAAGATCGAGTTAAACCGGTAAATAAAGGTACAAGACCTATCAATCCCCACCAGCTACCATAATACACACCAATGGCTAGAATAATAATTCCTGCAATGATTCTAATCATTCTGTCTGTATCGCCAACATTCTTTTGCATAATAGATTCCCTCCTTAACGGGTTTTTTGATTACAAGCTAATCATTATATAAATATATAATATATTAAATTATATATAAATACTAGCTTTTATTTTTATCGTTAAGGAGCAGTCAGCCTTGGCTAAAACAGATTTTCCTTGAAATTCAACTTTGACACCTAACAATTTAGAGCCGAACAAAAAGTGCAGACGAAAAAAAACGAGCCAAGGGCTCGTTTTTTTGATTCATTTAAAGTAATGTTATGAAGTTAATATTAAATTAATATTCAATTATCATCACTTTAAATCATCATCGCTATTTAGATAGCTGTGATACCGTGGGCTTGTGGGCCTTTAGCACCTTGAGTTACTGTGAACTCAACTTCTTGGCCTTCAGCTAAGGTCTTGAAACCTGAGCTTGCGATTTCGCTGTAATGAGCAAAAACGTCTGGACCAGTTTCTGGAGCAATAAAGCCAAAACCTTTAGCTTCGTTAAACCACTTTACTGTACCTTTGATAGTATCTGACATATTCATCTTCCTAATTTTAAAACATAATGACCAATTTGGTCGGGTAACGCTTGAGCAACTACGGTAAATCTTAAAACGGAGGATTAATGCTAATACTACGAGGTAATGATTTGCTGCGGGTTTCTCTTAAGCAGGAATGTAGTATAGGGACCTTATTACCTTTAAGCAAGCTTTATTTTAAAAAAACTTAAAATA
>NZ_JMKP01000006.1 GCF_000685805.1 Psychrobacter phenylpyruvicus DSM 7000 = NBRC 102152
AAGTTAGGGTAAGAGCCAAGGTTTGGAAACCAAGACAGCCAGTGGTTTTTAAAATATTGCCAGATTTGTTTGTCTTGATCCATGCCCATAAACTCACCAACTAGCTCCATACATATAATTTCAGTATCGCTAAGTTTAGGCGCAAATCCGCCTCTTCTTAACGGTTTTTGAACGACTAAGTTGTAATATTGCTCTACCATCAGATAGATATTAATGATAAATTCGTCAAGTGGCATCTCATTGTCCTTGGTCTTCTTGGTCGAAAACTTTAAGGATAGTGAGGTGTCATTTTTTTTCAACCCCTAAAAGTGTTGAGAGTGGGGTTAATATAGTGTCCCATTAGTGACCTCCTCCATGAGCCATACCTTTAGACTGAGGCTTCATAACAAATTCAGGCTCTTCAACCTGCTCAGGCTTCCAAGTACGAATAATCGCAATGAATAAGCCAATAATAAAGAAGGCAGAAGGGGGTAGTAGCAACAAGCCATTCGGCACATACCAGCCGCCATCGGTTACAGGGTTAAGTAGGGTGAAGCCTAAGATGCTTCCATTACCTAATAACTCACGGATAACCGCAACGAATAGTAGAACAGCAGAATAACCAAGACCGTTACCAATACCATCTAAGAAGCTAGGTACAGGTGGGTTACTCATCGCAAACGCTTCAGCACGACCCATTACAATACAGTTGGTAATAATTAGACCAACGAATACCGATAGTGATTTACTGACATCATAAGCAACCGCTTTAAGGATCTGGTCAACCACGATTACAAGAGATGCAATAATGGTCATCTGTACAATAATACGAATGCTTGAGGGAATACGATTACGAATAATTGAGATAAAAAAGCTTGAAAACGCGGTTACTAAGGTTAGTGCAATACACATAACCAAAGCGTTTTGCACGCTTGTTGTTACCGCCAACGCCGAACAAATACCCAGAATCTGTAGAGCGATCGGGTTGTTGTCAAAAATCGGCGTGGTTAAGATTTTTTTAGTATCTGTTGCCATGTTATGCCTCCTCGCCCGTAGTGGTTTCAGTTTGAGCGTTAGCTGCGCTATCAGGAGTGCCACCACGTAAGTTATCTAAGAATGGCTTGTATCCGCGTTCACCAAGCCAGAACTGGATAAGGTTTCGAACACCAACACTGGTCAGGGTTGCACCACTGATACCATCGACCCAGTTTTCGCGGCTTTGACCGGCCTTAGTTACCCCAGTAGCCACTTCACCATTTTCGTCATACGCATGGATACCTTCCCACTGCGCACGCCATTTTGGCTCTTCAATACGAGCACCCAGACCTGGTGTTTCTTTGTGATCGTACCAGCTGATACCTTTAACAGTATTTAAGTCGCCTTCTAGGGTTAAGAAGCCATACATGGTACCCCAAAGGCCATAGCCATGAACAGGAAGTACCATTAACTCAGGCTTACCGTTGGCATCATTTTTTACATAAACTTTGGCAAACTTAGGTACCGCACCAATACTGGCAGGGTCATCATTGCCTAAGTCTGTGCTCAAGGCTTTGTTTTTAGCCGCTTGGTTGGCATCATAGTTGTTAACATCTGTGATACCAGCTTTTGATAAGTCGGCTTCAGTAGCGTACTCACCTTTTTCTAAATCAACCAGTTTGACATCGAAATCGGCAAAGCGTTTTTCAACATCTTCATTAGTGTCTTTGGCTGGGTCAAATAAACCGGCAGCCACTAAAATGTTTTTGTTACGGTCAAGCAGTTGGTTTTCAACTTGAGCTGGCTTTAAGCCTACTGCAACGGCGGATACCATTACAGAACAGACCAAACATAAAACCAGCGCCACCGTGATGGTGGTCATATTTGAGTTTGAACTTTTCTTAGTCTGCTGGGACATGACGCATCCTCCGAGCCGTTTGACGTTTGATGTTTGCTTGAGTGACAAAGTAGTCAAATAATGGCGCAAACAAGTTAGCAAATAAGATCGCTAGCATAATACCTTCTGGGAAGGCTGGGTTGATGACGCGAATTAACACCGTCATGAAACCAATTAAAATACCATAAGCCCAGCGGCCTTTATTGGTATGAGCAGCTGACACAGGGTCTGTTGCCATAAATACCGCACCAAAAGCAAAGCCACCCAATACTAGGTGCCAGTACCAAGGTAGGTTCATCATTAGGTTGTCAGTTGAGCCAATGGCGTTGAAGACCATTGAAGTGGCTACTAGACCGACCACACAGCCCGCGATAATGCGCCAAGAAGCGATACGAGTCCAGATTAGGACGATCATACCTAATAAGATAGCTAGGGTAGAAACTTCACCGATACTGCCTTGCATGTTACCTAAGAAGGCATCCATCCAGGTGATGGCTGAGCCATAAGCATCGACAAACTTATCAGGAGTTACGCCAATGGCCGCTAGACCTAAAGGAGTGGCCCCTGAGAAACCGTCTACTGCAGTCCAAACGGTATCGCCTGACATATAAGCTGGGTAGGCGAAGTATAAGAACGCACGACCTGATAGGGCAGGGTTTAAGAAGTTTTTACCAGTACCACCGAACACTTCTTTTGCAACGACAACACCGAAGCTAATACCTAGCGCCACTTGCCATAATGGGATATCGGGTGGTAAACACAGAGCGAATAGTACAGACGTTACGAAGAAACCTTCGTTCACCTCGTGACCACGAACCACGGCAAAAATGATTTCCCAAGCGATACCTACCACGAAAGTCACAATATAGATAGGTAAGAACTGCATGGCACCATAGACGAAGGCGGCCCAAATGCTATTTGGATCGTAGCCCACCATGTTGGTGATTGCGGTACGCCAACCTTCAGGCTGAAGGCCTAACTGTTGAATGGCCGTTAAGGCTTGGAAGCCAACGTTGTACATACCCCAGAACATAGCAGGGAAGGTACATAACCACACCATAATCATGATGCGTTTTAAATCAATACCATCACGAACGTGAGACGCTGAGTGAGTGGTAGTACCAGGCTGACGTAAGAATGTGTCGAACATTTCGAACACAGCGTAGTATTTCTCGTATTTGCCGCCTTTGGTAAAGCTAGGCTCCATGCGGTCAAACATATTATGTAAGAATTTCATCAGCGTTAGCCCTCCTGCTCGATGCGAGTTAAGTTATCACGCAAGATATCGCCGAACTCGTATTTACCTGGTGAAACGAAAGTACATAAAGCCAAATCTTCTTCATCAAGCTCTAAAGCACCAAGCTCTACTGCTGAGATAATGTCTTCAACAATCAGCGCACGGAGTAATTGGGTTGGCAAGTAGTCTTGCGGCATAACCTCTTCAAAGACACCGATTGGCACCATAGCACGAGGAGAGCCATTGCTTGAGGTGGTGAAGTTGTACTTTTTACCCTTGAAGAACTGCGAGATGTAAATAGGCAGTTTTGAGAAGCGGTTAGCACCTAGACTAAAGAAGTGGAATGCTGGGCGCTCATAACCTTCTTCTAGGACGCTCACTTGGTTGTGAAAACGACCTAGATAAGCAGTACTGGCAATGGTTTTACGACCTGATAATACCGAGCCGGTAATAATACGATTGTCGCCGGCATTTAATTGACCTTGAGTAAGCTCTGTTAGGTCTGCACCACGATCAGTCAACACTAAGTGTGGATTTTTTACACCAGGACCGGCCAAGCTGATTAGGCGGCGAGTATAGATACGACCTGTGGTAAATAGCTTACCAATAGCAATCACGTCTTGAAAACCTATGGTCCAAACCATGACTTCACGGCTTACTGGGTGTAAGAAGTGAATGTGAGTACCCGCATTACCTGCAGGGTGTTTGCCTGCAAAGGCATGGTATTCAGTGCTATTACCCGCTGCAGTATTAGCAGCTTTTGCTAGGTTAGCATTACCATGGTGACAAACATAAGTTTTTGGTGATAAGGTAGAAAGTACCGCAAGGCCGTCATCAAAGGCCTGTTGCTCTTGTTGGATCAGCAACATCGGGTCATAGGCCAATGGGTTGGTATCCATAGCAGTGACGAAAATGGCTTGTGGACGAGAGCCAACCTCTGGACTACGGCTGTATGGACGAGTACGGAAAGCAGTCCATTCACCAGATTTGATTAATTGCGCTTCAACAGCTTCAGAATCAAGCCCAGCCAGTTCATTAGAGGCATATTGCTGAAACGTAACCTCATTAGCATCGGCGCCGGCATTGGGATCAATCTCAATAACCATGCTTTCGAATACTCGGCGTTCGCCACGGTTAATGGCGACGACTTTACCTGAGGCAGGTGCAGTATAAATCACCCCAACACGTTTTTTATCTTCAAAAACGGGTTGGCCTTTAGTGACTATATCACCTTCTTTAACGTTCATTGTAGGCTTCATACCGACATAGTCGTAGCCTACCAGTGCAACGTGCTTTGGAGAATGCTGGGTGATTTCACTGCTGGGTGCGCCAGCAATGGGCAAATCAAGCCCCTTTTTGATGGTAATCATAAGCGAACTTATTCCATAAGCGAAGAAATGCCAGACGTCCTGTCGGTAGTGAACAAGCCACGAACGGTACGGTGACCGAGAGAGACTCTTGCTGGGATAAGAGGGTTTAGCGCAGTACAACGAAAATGCACTTCAGACTGTAAACTCGTAAAATTTAGAATAAATGAGAACGAGCAGTGAGACCTGTGCTAATCTCTTAACATAGAAGACAGTGGCGACTGGCTACCAAAATACATATACAATATAACCTAGGATTATACGTTAAATTACCCTAAAATTGCCAGTCTGTTTCTGAATTTAAGCCATTTTAGGGCATAAATGTAAATTGTAATTTTTATTTGATTCTTCTTTATTTAGCTTAAAAGCTTCTAAAAATATAGGTCTTTGATATGCATAATCAGTCCAAATCTCCCTTGAATAATTCTTTAGACAATTTAAATAAATCAGTGGCGCCACTACTTATCCCTGCTATCGACCTAAAAGATGGCAAATGTGTGCGTCTAAAACAAGGTCGCATGGAAGATGACACAGTGTTCTCTGATGATCCAGTGGCCATGGCAACCCGTTGGGTTAATGAAGGCGCACGTCGTTTACATTTAGTAGACCTTAATGGCGCTTTTGATGGGGTGCCAGTGCATAAGAATGTGGTGATGGAGATTGCTAAGGCACATCCAACTCTACCGGTACAGCTTGGCGGTGGTGTACGTAGCTTACAGACCATTGAGCATTATCTAGCCGCCGGTTTAACCTATATCATTATTGGTACCAAAGCCGTTGAAAATCCAGAGTTCGTGGAAGAGGCTTGTCGTGAGTTTGCAGGTCATATTATCGTCGGTATCGATGCCAAAGACGGTCTGGTAGCCACTCATGGCTGGGCCAATGTGACAGACGTTAAGGCCACTGATTTGGCGAAGCGTTTTGCCGATGCTGGGGTGTCGTCTATCGTTTATACCGATATCGCCCGTGACGGTATGATGCAAGGGGTGAACGTTGAGCAGACTGTTAATTTGGCTCGTGAAGGTGGCCTACCCGTTATCGCTTCAGGTGGCGTGACCAATATGAAAGACATTGAGCTATTAAAGCCTTATGGCGACTGTCTAGAAGGGATTATCACCGGCCGTGCTATTTATGAAGGCACTCTAGATTTGGGTGAAGCACAGGCCTATTTAGACCAATAGAGAACCCTACTATTTGGTTTAGAATGCAATGATGAATAAAGCAAAACAGGATATGAATGTCGCCCTTTTTACAGTTGCCTGAAACTAAAGCTAAATCTAATAAGCAACCCCAAGCTAAGAGAGCCAAAAGCCATAACGCCTGGTTTGGCTCGATTGTGTTATGGATAATAAGCAGTTGTTTATTGTCTCTACCTGCACAGGCTTTAACCAGTGTCGTCCCTGAAGCACAAGCCCAGAGTGACGACACGCCGTCTACAAACATTGAGCAAAATGAGGATAAAGCAGCCGTTGATGGCAACGAGGAGGCCGAGTCTGAAGCCGAAGCGACCGAAGCTGCCTCTGAAGCTTCTGAGCCTGTTAATGTACCTGCAGCGGGTAATCTGACCGATAAGGACACAGTCATTGCGACCAAACCTGATCAGGTTAATGATCAGGATATCAAACAGCGTATTAGTGGGATTTACTCCGAAATTGAAGGGCTTAAAGCGCTCAATGTGAGCGTCAATCAAGGGGTAGTCAGCTTATCTGGTGAAGTGCCTAATGAAAAGAAGGCGCAGCAGGCCATTAGTTTGGCCAATAGGGTTAGCGATGTGGTGGCAGTTGAAGACCGCATTAGCCGTACCCTAGATGTCCAAGACAACGTTACTCCGGTGATTAGTGCGTTAAAACAGCAGTTCCGAGGGTTTATTCATGCTTTGCCCTTATTGCTGGTCGCCATTGTGGTGTTCATTATCGTAGTTTGGTTTGGGTCTTGGCTGGCTCGTCGCGAGTCTTTGTGGCAACGCATTACTCCAAACCCCTTTATTGCTGAGCTACTTGCTCAAACGGTTAAAATATTATTTATCGTTATAGGTCTGCTACTCGGCTTAAGCTTGATGGGGGCTGAAGCAATAATTGGCACACTTTTAGGGGGTGCTGGGGTTATTGGTATTGCGGTGGGTTTTGCGGTCAAAGACACCATTGAAAACTACATTGCTTCGTTAATGCTTAGTATACGCCAGCCCTTTAGGGCGCGGGATTATGTGGATATTAACGGGCAAGAGGGGGTCATAGTACGCCTCACCAGCCGGGCCACTATTCTGATGACGGCAGATGGTAACCAGCTACGTATTCCCAACTCAGAAGTGTTTAAAGCCACCATTTTAAACTACACCAAAAATCCTGAGCGTCGATTTACTTTTCAATTAGCTATGGATGCCAACGATGATCCTCTTGCTGCTATTAAAGTAGGTATTCAGGCAGTTCGAGACTTAGAGTTCGTGCTAGAGGATCCGGAGGCTGTTTGTATTGTTACTGAGGTTAGTGACTCTAATATTCTTCTTGAGTTTCAGGTGTGGGTTGACCAAACCAATACCGATATTACCAAAGCGCGCAGTATTGCCATTAGAGAAGCGAAGCATGCTCTGGAAAATAATGGCTTTATCTTGCCTGAGCCAACCTATCGTATGCACTTTGATAATGAGGTGGAAGAAGCGCTTATTAACTATCTTGCCGCTTGGGAGCAACAAAAATCCCAAGATACTACTAGCCACAACCCTGAACTGCTTAACAAGCTGGCTGAAGAGGCGTTGGCCAGCAGCAAAAGCCGTAAAGCAGATAATCTAGAAAAAGAAAAAGCCAAGGAGCGTGCCAAAGCCATTCTAGGCAATACTCAGGTGGATGAGGTGCTCGATGCCCGACCTGATCCTAAGCTGATGCAAAAAGTAGAGGAAGAGATTCAGGATAATAGTGGGGACCAAGACCTGCTAGATTGCAACAGCCCCCAAGAATAATGGTAAGCCTCTTTGGTTATGGCTTTGATTCTATGTCTTTTGGATCATGATCCGAAAGCAGTCTCAACTTGGCTCCTTAGTGTTGTGCTAGACTAGAATGAAAGTTATCGTTTGTCTCATAAAAACAAGGAGTGTGTCATGTCGTCTAATCAAAACCTACCTCAAGCCCAATCTGCCATTATCATTACTGAGTTTGGTGAGCCTGAAGTATTGCAGTTTATTAATGATGCTGCCGTACCGACAGTCGGTAATGGTCAAGTATTGGTAGAGTTGGCTTATGCGGGCATTAATCCTGTTGATTATAAAACTCGCCAAGGCCTCGGATGGGGTGCTGAGAATATCAAAAATAAGCAGTTTGCCGAGAATAAGCCTGCGATATTAGGCTTTGATATGGCAGGCGAAGTAGTTTCTAGTAATGTAGCACAGTTTGAGGTGGGCGATAAAGTGGCTGCCTTAAACTTTAGCGGTGGCTGCTATGCCCATTACAATAGCGTAGAGGCTGAGCTGCTCACTAAAGTGCCTGAAGGGGTAGATTTAAAAACAGCAGGGGCTGTACCTTGTGTCGGTACTACTGCCAAACAGCTGATTGATTTTGCCGAAATAAAAGCCGGTGAGCACGTGGTAATGAGTGCGCCAGCAGGGGGTGTGGGTCATTTAGCTCTGCAGTTATTAATGAATAAGGTGGATGAAATCGGTATCAAACTGACGGTAATCTGCTCAGCTGAAAAATATCAAAAAATTGCAAGCTTGATCGATACTAGCCAGCTTGAAGGTTGGATTGACTACACCAAAGAAGAGCAGTTCCCTGAGTTAAATGCCGATGTTTTATTGGATTTGGTCGGTGGTGACGCCGGTGAAAAAGCGTTAACTGTGGTTAAAACTGGCGGGCGTGTGGTGGTATTGCCTTCGATTTGGGCCCAAAAGCTAAAAGAGGCGGGCGCTGATAAAAAGCTAGATGTCCAAGGGTTTATCGCCAAGCCAAACGCTGAAGATTTAGCCGAGGTATTGCAACAAATAGCAGCTGGCAAGTTACAGCTACAAATTCAAGCCACGTATCCTTTGGCAGATACTGCTGATGCGCACAAAGCCTTAGAAAAAGGCGATAGCTTTGGCAAAATTGTGCTAGAGATATAAAGTAAGGTTACGGATATAGGGTACGAAAGGTGAGGCTAATTCGACCTTGTTGTACCAATTTCGTTTTAGTGACCGTATGTTTCCAATACTGCTGGGTACTACCTCGCATGACGATCAGCTGTCCTGACTTAAGATGAAGCTCAACTTTGTGTTGAGCTTTTTTATGCTTTAACACAAATTTGCGGGTAGCACCCAACGACAGCGAGGCGATTACCGGTTGATGACCAAGTTCAGGCTCATCATCGGCATGATAACCCATGCCATCCGCTCCAGTGGGGTAGTAGTTTAGCAAGCAACTATTAAAGCAGACTTCTACCCCAATCTCGGATAACTTTTGCTCAACCAATTGTTTCACGTGAAACACTGATTGGTGCCAAGGAGTGATGGCGCGGCTGTGTCCCGAATAGCTATAAGCCAGAGAGCCATCAGTTTCACTGTCGCCCATCCACACAATCTGACGGGTGGTAATGTGGGTCTTACCAAATAATGTTACTTTATCGGACTGCCAAGGCAGCTCAGCTAATAGCTGCTGATATAAACTATCGTCGTCTACTAAGACAATACCTAAATCATTCACTATACCGTCAAAAGGCAGTAGGTTGTAGGAGGGCTCTGGGGCAAATAAATCCATAGCTATAACTCCATAATATAAAGCCTAGAGATAAAGTAGCTTTGCTGCTATTTAACCAAGCTGTCTAGCCAATATGTCAGTAGGCTTGATAATGGAATGGGCTACTTAATCCGCGATTGCTCAAAATTGAAAATGACTTCAGCACAAGCTTTGGGAGCTTCTAGCGGAAGTAGATGGCCATAGTCCGACAGGACAATTCTGTTTTGGATAGGCACCAAACCTTTCCAGCTTTCGCGTACTTTATTGCTATTGAAGATAGATGGCTTGGCCAATATCAAATAGAAAGGGACTTCTTTCTTATTCAGCTTTTTTAGGGCAGGTGTTATGTAAGGGGTGCCAAAGTAGCTAGCCAGCTCTTGTTTGGGCTGAAATAACAAACTAAATCCGGATTGCCCTTTTTCTTTAGCTACCAAGCTGTTTTTGGCAAAAATCTTTAAATGAGCATCGCTAATTCGCTGGAAAGCACGCTTTTGGCGTAAGTCTTGATAATACTCATCGACACTGTCCCAGTCGGTTTGTTTTTTGCGAGTGCTTTTGAATGGCTCTTGGGTCAGTAAAGCCAATCGAGGAATGCGGTTATAGAGCAAAGTCTGTTTTTTGGTAAAGGTGACTGGGTCAATAAGATACAGGGCGGAAAATAAATCAGGTCGTTTGGCGGCAGCCATTGCGGTTGCAGTGGCACCTTGCGAGTGACCCACCCCAATTACTGGGCCGGTTTGGGTCTGTTCCAAAAATTCAATCAATACATCCGCATCTTGTTCTCGGGTCATAACCTTATCGGTAGGTAAATCCGGCCAGTAGCCACGCATCGCTAAGCTGACCACATTAAACTGCTGGCTAAGCTCATTAATTAACGGTTGGTAAACTCCGGTAACGAAGCCATTACCTCCATAAAAGTGAAGCAGAGGCTTTTGCAGCGTGTCCGAATCTGAATAATCAGAGTTCGAAAAATCATAGTATCGTGCTAGCTTGCCCGATAAAGTGATACGGTGTTCATATTGTTGCATTTATGGTTAATCCTTAACACGGAGTGATTTCAATAGTTTATCCCTAACAGCCTTTAAATCCTAGCGACTAATTATGCACAGTGAGGCATTAAATTGTGGTTTATTATGAAACGGATTTAGTGTTGTCCCAGCCACCACCAAGAGATTTATAAATATTTAATAGCATGTTGGCTCGTGCCAGCTTTGAATCAATTCTGCGCTCTTGTAGTTGCTGTAATTCAATTTGGGCATCAAGCGCATTGTCTAATGTTTTATTGCCATAGCGAAATAGTTTTTCGGAATCACTGACCCGTTTTCTTGCTTGTTGTTCAGCCGTGTTTAGAAGAGTGTTTTGCTGCTTTAAAGCTTGGTGTGCCTGATAGGCGCTATCCACCTCACCCAAGGCTTGTAAAATGCTTTGGTCATATTGCAGTAATGCAGTCTGCAAACGGGAGTCAGCACTATCGATATTGGCTTGAATGCGTCCGTTGGTAAAGATAGGCACGTTGATGCCCACGCTTAATAGGCTGCCCCAGCCTTTCAATGCAGGAACATCGCTATCAATCTCTATGCGTCCACCTTGGCCCAAGAAGTTAATGGAGAAGCGAGGCAATAAGTCCGCTTCTGCACTAGCTAGCTTGGCTGAATAAGCTTTAATTTGTGAAGCATAAGCGCGAATATCAGGCCGGCGCTCTAGAAGACCCTGCGGGGTTTGACCACTAGGTGCCTCAGGCTGATGCTCCAGCACATCTATAGTAGATCGGGGTAGCTCAAAACTTTGTGGCACCTGACCGATCAATACCGCAATACTGCGAACATGGGCCTCACGCTCAGCTTGAAAGGTGCTCTTTTTGGCACGAGCAGCATTGAGCTTGCTTGCAATATTATTAACCTCTTCAATAGTGACGTGTCCAGCGTTAAAGCGGCCTTTGACGTAACGCTGATAGCGGAGTAATGTTTCAAGGTTTTGATTGGCTATTTGTTCACGTTGTTCAGCGGCCCGTGCTGCTAAGTAGTGCTCTGCAATCTGATTGGACACCAGTAACTGTGCGCCATAAACTTTTTCTTGCATACCCATGACAGCATAGTTAGCAGCATCGATATCACTTTGTTTTTGGCCAAAGATATCAGGCTCCCAAGAAGCTGAAAAACCAACATTAGCATAGGCCGCATCGATATCGCGGCGATCGTATAGGTTAGATGCCCCGGGAATAGGACGAATGAAATCATAGAGCTTGCCATCTTTAGAGGGTTCAATAGAGCCAGTACCAACCCCTGCAGAGCCACCAACTCCGGCTTGAGGGCCAAGATTGGCATTGGCTAAGCGGCTAATAGCCATCGCCTCTTTTAAATTGCTTTCGGCAATACGGATGTCATAGCTGTTTTGTAGGCCTTGGTTGATCAGCTGGCTTAACAAAGGGTCATGCCAATTTTGCCACCATTGACTTATTTGTTGACTGCCTTGGGCTGCTTTAGCCTTATCAAAACTGGCTGGGATAGGCACTTCACTAGTACGCTCTACTTGGGTGGTTTGCGGCGTCTGACAGGCACTAATAAAAAGGGTAAGGGTGCTTAAGGTAGCAATTTTAGTTAAAGAGTGCATAGCTTTATCCTTGTGATATATCCTATATTTTAAAGGTCATAAGCCGCTGATCTGTTGATCTATAACAGCTGGCATTATAGATCTAACTCAAGCGCTCTAGCATGTTTTTGAAACGTGAGAGGGCGTATATCAAAAAAGCGATCCCGATAACTGCCATTATCAACAATTCTGGCCATACAATATCAAAACCAGCGTTTCTAAATAGCACATTCTGAGAAAAATCCACAAACTGGGTGGTTGGCCAATATTCACTAATAGTCTGTGCCATTTCGGGCATATTACTGCGTGGTGCAGTGGCTCCGGAGAACAGTAAGGCTACTACATAGATAGGCAACATCAGTAGCCCAAACTGCGGCATAGTAGGGGCGATAGTGGCGAGCATAATACCCAATGAAGAGATGGAAAATAAATAAATCACCACCCCAAATCCATATAACCATAATGACCCATTTAAGGGAACATTTAAAAAGTATTGCACAAACAAGCCCATTGACAGCATCGAGGCGACCAAAATAACCAAGCTATTGGCGAGGATTTTTGAGAAAACAATTTCAGCCGCATTGACTGGCATTACTAACAAATGCTCAATAGTGCCTCGTTCCCGTTCCCGAATAACAGCCGCCCCTGACAACACAATGGCTAGCAAGGTAATCATATTATCAATTTCCATCACCGGCATATACCAGCGACTCTCTAGGTTGGGGTTATACATCACATTTAGTACTGGTTCGACTACCAACGGAGGATCGGGTTCACTCAAAAAGTTACTGATTTCACGGCTAAAGATTTGTGATATATAGACTTGACCAACACCGGCCTGAGTCATGGTTGTGGCGTCAATAAGCATCTGTACTTCAGGCTTATGGCCTGATAAAACATCGCGCTCAAAGCCAGGCGGGAATTCCAGGACAAATATCAGCTCACCTTTGTCCATTAACTCATCAACTTCTTGCTTCTTTATCTCGACAGGAGGCTGGAAGAATGGGGGCTGTAGGGCATCACGAATTTGATGAGTCAAAGTACTGCGATCATAATCAACCACACCGACAGGAGCATGACGCACATCAGTACTTATACCCTCGGCAACGGTATAAATCGCAACCGTAAAAACCACCACAATCATCACCATTAGGGTCACGTCTTTAAATAAGCTACGTAATTCTTTGATGGTCAGGGTTAGCAGGTTTTTTAAAAAGTGCACTTTATACCTCCTGTTTTTTTAGAAATAAACAGGCCAAGGTGATGTAGATCAGAGCAAATAGTGCCAACATCGCATATTCACTGCCGAAGCTCGACCAACCTAAACCCTTAGTAAAGCCACCAATACTAATGCGTTGATACCAAGAGGCTGGAAAACCAATACCGATAGCATGAGCCACATCGCCCATACTCGATAGCGGGTATAGTAGCCCTGAGTAATTAATGGTTGGGATAAGGGTCACGATAGCCGTCACAAACAAAGCTGCAACTTGAGTGCGCACAAAACTTGAGATTAATAACCCTAGACCGGTAGACACATAAATCAATAATATTGCCCCAAAGGTCATGGCAGTAAAGGAGCCTTTGAAAGGGACTTTAAATAAAAATACCGCCATAATTACCAGTAGAATATAATTTATCAATCCCAGGCCAACATAAGGTAGCTGCTTGCCTAAAAGGTATTGGGCAACACTCGCCGGTGAGGAGTATAGGTTGGAGATTGAACCAACCTCTCTCTCGCGGACCACGCCCAATGCGGTCATCATCGCTGGGATAAGCATCAATACCATCATCAATACACTGGGGACAACCGCGTTGACGCTTCTAAAGTCTTGGTTGTACATAAACCGGGGTTCTAAAGAAGCGGCTGGTGTTAAATCCAGGGGTAGCCCGGTCTCTTGTATCCTATCCATGGTATACGTCATCATTATGCCTCCGACATAACCTTGCATAGTCTCAGCGTTAAAGGGTAATGAGCCATCGATATAAAAACTCACTTCAGGCTGTCTTTGTGCTATCAAGTCGCGACCAAAGTCTGTTGGAATGTCGATAATCATTTTCGCCTCAGAGCTCCTTAAAGCTCGTTGGGCTTGATCGAGAGATTGTACAGGAGGCTGAGATATAAAATAGTCGCTCCCAGAGAAGTATTCTTCTAATTGGCGACTCTGTGCCGAATCATCCTGATCCAAAACAGAAAAAGGCAGGTTATTAACATCAAAAGAGATACTCCAGCCGGTCATAACCATCAAGATTATGGGCCCAAAAATAGCAAAAAACAGCCTGATTTTATCGCGCATCAGCTCTTTGCTTTCTCGAGTAGCAAAGGTCCATACTGAAGAAAACCAAAACTTAATGCCTTCGGTTTTATCCGCTGTAACTTCTGGATTGTCTGTTCTATCTGAATTGTCTGGCTTGATATTGCTCAACTGTGCCATTGCTTCAGATTGCTGCTCTGGCTCTTGTTGCGAGGTTTCGACACCCTCACTATTTGGGTCGTCTTCGTTCTCAGCATCGATTAGATATTGAACAAAAGCCTCTTCCAGATTAGGCGCCTGCTTATTTTCAATAAGCTCCTCTGGGGTACCAATGCCAAGCACTTGGCCTCGGTGCATAAAAGAGATACGATCGCAGCGGCTCGCTTCATTCATAAAGTGGGTAGAAACGAAAATAGTGATTTTGTCTTCACGTGAAAGCTTCAGTAGATGTTGCCAAAACATATCACGAGCAGCAGGATCAACCCCTGAGGTTGGCTCATCTAAAATCAACACTTCGGGTTGGTGCAAACAAGCCGCCGCTAGCTGCAGCCTTTGCTTCATACCTAGAGATAAGGATTCAGGCTGGGTATCTTCAACTTGTTTTAGCTCAAACTGCTGTAACATTTTTTCGACGGCTTGTTCACCGCGTTCGCCTTCGATCTGATACAGGCGGGCGTGTAGCTCAAGGTTTTGGCGGACACTGAGTTCGGTGTACAAAGAGAAGGCTTGCGACATATAGCCCACACGCATCCGGGTCGACATGTCGCTGGCATCTACCGGTTGACCGAGTAACTTAGCGCTACCTTCGGTACTTTCAATAAGGCCAGTTAGCATTTTCATAGTGGTAGATTTACCACAGCCATTAGAGCCTAAAAAGCCGAAGATTTCCCCTTTTTCGATACGGAAGCTGACATGATCAACGGCGGTAAAGTCGCCAAAACGTTTGGTAAGGCCATCGGCCTCAATAGCTGGAGGGGAGTTAGGATCCGCTTCAAAAGGAGTGATTTTAAGTCCTTTGGCTTGTTGCTGCTTCTCGGGAGGTAGTAGTTTGACATAAGCCTCTTCAAGGGACTTAGCATCATACTCTTGCATCACCGTCTTAGTGGGCTGGTCAATTAGCAGCTTGCCATCATCCATCGCTAGCAGGTGTTCGAAGTTTTCGGCTTCATCGATGTAGGCGGTGGCAACCAGCACAGTCATACCTTCACGTTCACTGCGCAAGTCTTCGATTAATGTCCAGAATTGACGACGAGCTAAGGGATCCACGCCGGTGGTAGGCTCATCCAAAATAAGTAAATCAGGGTTGTTTACCAGCGCGCAGCACAGACTTAATTTTTGTTTCATACCCCCAGATAGCTTACCTGCTGCCCGGTCAGGGAAAGGATCAAGTCCGGTAGCCTTTAACAAACGTTCAATGCGTAGCTTTCGCTCACGAGCATTTAAGCCAAATAACCGCGCATGGAATTCGATGTTTTCATAAACAGATAAAGTGGGGTACAAGTTATGACCAAGACCTTGCGGCATGAAAGCAATGCGTTTTAGCATTTTCTCTCTATGCTCTTTGTTGGCCATGTCTTCACCAAATACTTTGACTGACCCTGACTGTATCACTTTAACACCAGCGATGAGGGATAATAAGGTGGATTTTCCCACCCCATCTGGGCCGATGAGGCCAACCGTTGTTCCGGTTGGGATGGTCAATGATATCTGCTCAAGTGCTACTGTTTTATTATAATGATGCGATACATCTTGCACAGTCACGGCAGAGTCACGGTCTATGTATTCACTCTCAGCTTGTATCATTAGTTTACTCGTAATCCAATTTTACAGTGATGAATTACCCCAAAACGTTAGCGTCAATGGCTTAGGTTAGCGTCAAAGACTAGGGCAGTGTGCTTCTAACTGTGGTTCTATATAAACAGACAGCTGCTTATCTCTTATCTACCGCTGTATAAACAACCTTTGCTGTTTTGTCTTCTACCGTGCTTTGTTGAAGGCTGCGGTTACTGTGATAAGAAGCAATAACTTATACCTATGGCTTAGTAGCTATAAAAAAATAACTAGGATTGGCCTGTAGTTTCTAATTTTGGATCAGTATTAGCTTGAGATTCAGGCTGTGAGGTAGGTTCAGCGAGTTTAATCTTTAAGTTTTCAGGCCAAGCAGTATCCGCATTAGTACGCACATAACCCATCCCTGTCATGCCTCCTTTTAGCAGACCTTTATATTTTAGAGCAGTCTCAGCAGGCAGCTTTAGTTTCACCTTAAACATAAGTTTTTCACGCTCATTTTGGGTCTCTACAGACTTCGGCGTAAATTGAGCTTCATGGGCTATATAGCTGATCTCTGCCGGCCAGACCATATCTACGCCATCGAGTACGATTCGAGCCTCATCGCCTACTTCTAAAGAGCTCATTTGCTCATTAGGTAAGAAGATATTCATAAACACATCAGAGGTGTCTAGTAAGCTTACAACTTTATTGCCAGCGGCAATGACACTGCCTACTTTGGCAATTTGATACTCAACTCGGCCTGATTTGGGACTGCGAATAGACATGTCGTCGTTGGCTGAGGCAGCAGCGCTCTCTTGAGCTTTTGCTTGTTCGACGCCTGCTTGTGCTTCTGAGATTTGGGCATCTAATCTGCTAAGAGCGGCCACAGCTTCAGAACGAGCTGCTCTAGCAGCTTGTACCGCTGATACCGCGCCATTGTAGGCTGATAATCGTTTGTCTAGTTCTGCGGGAGAAATTAGGCCTTCACGGCGCATTTGACGGGCATTATCCAATTCCAGTTTGGCAACTTTCTGTTGTTCTAATCTGGCATTAATCTCAGCCTCAGCACGAGCAACGGTCTGCTCACCTTGGGCTCGTCCAGCTCTTGCTTGGGAAACAAGTTGGCGAGCTCGTTGTTCATCGGCTTTGGCTGCGGTAAGATTGCTTTCGCTTTGAGTAGAGGAGAGCAGAGCCAACACTTGGTCTTTTTCTACCTCATCACCCTCATCGACTAGCATTTCTTCCACACGTCCTGGGTAAAGGCTAGCGATGTCAAAACGTTCTAACTCCAATCTACCGTTTGAGCTGACAATACCTTCAGGGAGATCTGAGCCTGACTGATAGTGTTGCCAGATAAAGAACCCAATAATAGCGATAGCAAGTAGCAGAATTAAAATCCATATGTTCTTTTTCTTCATAACAGTTCCTAAGCAGTCATTGTTATCAGCTAATTAGTTTATATAGAATAATCTAATAATCATATACTTTTGAAGATTAAATCCGAGCTTGAATTTATTGTCAAGTAAATAGGTTAGCCCAACCCCGTTTTTATTAGTTATCTAAGACCTTAACCCTTATAGCAATAAGGCTAAAGATAAACCATAATAACGTTAACTGTCTTCACTGTCATCTTCACCCAAGAAACCGCCACTCTGACGCTCCCAAAGACTTGCATATACTCCATTTTTTGCCAATAGCTCTTCATGGGTGCCTTGTTCAATGATCTGGCCTTTGTCCATGACTACTAAGCGATCTAGGGCAGCAATAGTGGACAGACGGTGGGCAATGGCAATCACAGTTTTGCCCTCCATCATCGCATTAAGACTTTCGGTAATGGCATGCTCGACTTCGGAATCTAAGGCACTGGTCGCTTCATCAAGTAGCAAGATAGGGGCATTTTTTAGCATCACTCGAGCGATGGCGATACGCTGACGCTGACCCCCTGAGAGTTTGACACCACGCTCACCCACTTGGGTATCCAGACCGGTATGGCCTTTTGCATCATGCAACTCTTGGATAAACTCCCAAGCCTGCGCTTCTTTACACGCCTCAATAATCTCCGCATCAGTGGCTGTAGGACGACCATAAGCAATGTTCTCACGCACGGTACGGTGTAACAGCGAGGTGTCTTGAGTCACCATACCAATCTGGCGACGTAGACTCTCTTGGGTCACCTGGTCAATGGCTTGGTCATCAATAGTGATACGCCCAGAGTCAACATCATAGAAGCGTAATAATAGATTGACCAGAGTCGATTTGCCTGCTCCAGAACGACCTACGAGACCGATCTTTTCGCCAGGTTTGATATCCAAATTAAAGTTATCAAGCAGTTTGACATAGTTGCCTGGCGCCTCGCTATGATCAAGGCTATCCTCTGCGGTAGCGACTTTAAGACCCATACTCGCTTTAGAAGAGCCTTCATAACCAAAGTCTACGTTTTCAAACTTAATATGGCCCTCTTTGATAGTCAACTCTTTGGCATCGGCGACATCCACCACTTTTTGTGGTGTAGATAAAGTGCGAATACCATCTTGTACGGTACCGATACTCTCAAACAAGCTGGCCATCTGCCACATAATCCAGTGGGTCATGCTGTTCAATCTTAAGGCCATTGCCGTCGCCATCGCCAGCGCCCCAACGCCAACATCACCTCGTTGCCAGAGATAAAGACCAATAGCGGCGGTACTACCGATTAAGGTGACACTGACTAGATGGTTGACGAACTCCAGCGTAGTCACCCAACGCATCTGAGCATGTACTGTGCCCAAAAACTGTTGCATCGCTGCTTTAGCATAGCCCAGCTCACGCCGAGAATGGCTAAATAGCTTAACTGTCATGATATTGGCATAAGCATCGGTAATACGCCCTGTCATCAGTGCTCGGGCATTGGCTTGAATACTCGCTGTTTGTCTCAGTTTAGGTAAGAAATACCATAACGTTGCGCCAAACATGACTATCCAAAGAGCAAAGGGAATAAGCAGTAGGCTATCAAGCTGAAATAAAATGATGCCACTGGTCACAAAGAACACTAAGACGTAAGTCATCATATCGACGACGGTAATAATGGTCTCTCGTACCGCCAGCGCGGTCTGCATTACCTTGGCAGAAACTCGGCCAGAGAACTCGTTTTGATAGAATTCCATCGATTGACCCAGCATGCGTTTATGAAAACGCCAGCGCATCTGCATCGGGAACACCCCTTGGATCACCTGAAAATGCACCAAAGAGGCCAAACCTACCCAGATAGGGCTCAGTATCAATACCGCAAACATAAGCTTTAAGGTGCCACTTTTCTCCGCCCAAAGTGTGGAAGGGGTATAAATGCCCATCCAGTCGACAAGATCCCCAATCCAAGCATACAGTAACGCCTCATAGACCCCGATACCTGCGGTGAATATCATAAATAGGATTAACCATTTACGTAGCCCATAGGTACAGGCCCAAAGAAACTTAAATAATCCCTGTTTCGGCAACGGGATTTTATTCTCTGGGAAGGCCGATAAACGGGTTTCGAAGAAATTAAACAGCTTATTCATAGGCATTCATTACTATTTATAGTTATTTTTGGCGTTGGGCGGGGTGCGATGTTGGTTGTGATATTACGCTTATTGTAAGTGAAATTGAACTTAAAACAGAGGTTGAACTTCAAAAAAGCTATTGGCGCTGTAAGCAATATTGAGGCATTAGCCCATTCAAAAAGCCATTAGCCAAGCCCTATATGAGGTATAAATTGGCAACTTAAACGACTTAAATAAAATCCAACTAGTAAGGCTAGCTGCCAAAGCGGTTAGCAATACGCTGTACTGCGCTCAAATAGCCGCTACCGAATAAGTTCAGATGATTAAGGTAGTGATAAAGGTTATATACGTCTAACCGATCTGTAAACCCTTCTTCAACTAGGCCATAACCGGCATAAGCGTCATAAAACTCCTTGCTAAAACCTCCAAATAACTGGGTCATGGCCAGATCAGTTTCAGGATGGCCAACGTAGACAGCAGGATCGATCAAGTACCCAAGCACTTCGCTACTATTGGCTGAGGTATTGCCTAACATCGCGTTCCCGGCCCATAAGTCACCATGTAGCAGGCTAGGTCTAGGTTGACCTGTATTATCTGTCAGCGGATAGTCAGGTAGATATTGCTGTAATTTGTGTTGTATTCGCTCGATCTGTTGTACGGTTTGGCGGTTTATCAGTTGCTTGTCGAATGCCATTTTGGTTTGTTGGCCCAATCTTTGAGTGGCAAAGAACTCATGCCAGTCCGCGCTCCAAGGATTGTACTGAGGATTGCTACCGATAAAGTTATCTTCAAACCATCCCGCGTACCATGTCTGGATTTGCTGCTCAGTTTGCTGCTGGGCCTCAGTATCTGGGTTTGTAGCCTTGGCTTCTACTGAATCAGGTTGTGGTGGCAGTGCTTGATGTAAAGTAGCCAGTTGTGAGGCTAAGTCATGCCAACCCTGTGATTTATTAGTAGCACCTTTTGAGCCTTGAGAAGAGTGAATCACCGATAATAATAAAAAACTACACCCTAGCTCATTATCTATGCCAAAGCATAACGGTTGACAGGTGCGAGCCCCCGTCGCCCGAATGGCCACTAGCCCCGCTACTTCGGCAGAGAGTAGGCGAGCATTATCCACGCTATTTTGTTTCAAAAATATTTGCCTATGCTCAGGGTCAACGCTATCTAAAGTTAGTAAACCAGAGTCATTAATATCACCGCCAGAGACCGGCTTTAGATTGACATCATCTATGGAGTCAATAACGGTACTGCTAAGCGAGTTTATGGCTTCAATTAGGCTGTCAAAGCGTGGGACAGTCTCTAGAAAAGCATTTATTGAGTTTGGATCTGTAGTTTCAGAAACTAAATGATTCATCGTCATAAGCCAAATAGGTAAATGAATTGAGTCAAATTAACGTAGCTTAGGGGTTATATCGAAGTATCAAGCAAAGAAAACGGTAAATGACGTTAAAATTTGTTAGACTGTAATATATTGTTACATATTACTTTTGGATTCTCCCGTTATGACCTACCTTATCATTGCTGTCCTTTGTAGTGTCGCTGTTTCGGTGCTACTTAAAGTGTTACGTCAAAATAATATCGATATTCGTCAAACCATCGTGGCCGGCTATCCTGTGGCTTTTTTATTAACTTGGCTTTTATTAAAGCCAGACCTTAGTGCCACGGCGGATTTAGGCAGTTCTTGGACCATTATACTACTGCTGGGCATCTTGTTGCCGTTGGTGTTTGTTATTCTGGGGCGTGCCATTGAATCGGTCGGGATGATTGCTTCGGATGCTGCACAGCGGTTGTCGCTTATCATTCCTATCGCAGCTGCATTTTTGCTATTTGATGAAGTGCTAACCCTGCAACGCACTTGGGGAATATTTATAGGCTTTATGGCTCTGATAGCTTTGCTGTACCGGAAACCTGATGCGATCGTTGCCGGTCGCTTCGTCAAGACTCCGACGCACCTGAATGAAAATTCTGGCTCAAAGAAGGTAGCCCCCTGGTTTTGGCTGCTAGGGGTGTGGCTCGGCTACGGTGTTATTGATATTTTATTCAAACAAGTGGCTAAGCAGGGGGCTGCTTTTCCGTTGACCATATTTATCGCCTTCGGTATAGCTGGGCTACTGTTATTTTTATATTTACTGGTCAATAAGACTCAATGGCAGAGCAAAGCTTTGGCTTCAGGTCTGCTATTAGGCGCGTTAAATATGGGTAATATTTATGCCTATATTAAAGCTCATCAACTGCTTTCAGACTCTCCAAGCATGGTATTTACTGGGATGAACGTAGGGGTAATTGCTGTGGCTACTGTGGTGGGCGTTTTTGTCTTTAAAGAGAAGCTTAATAAGATCAATATGTTGGGTGTTGGGTTGGCTATTGTTTGTGTGTTGGTTTTGTTTTTATAGCAGAGAGGGTTGTTTCGGAGGCAATAGATATTTGCTATCTTAAAGAGGGTGAATGTTTCGTTTAGCTGTTAAACGTTACTTTAACCTTTGAGTATTAGCTCTCAAAAACATAAGCTCTCAAAAAAAATTGGCTCTTAAACCTGAATCAATAGAAGTTCATCATGGCAAAACTAACCGATAAAGTCGCCATCATCACTGGAGCGGCAACAGGTCTAGGCGAGGGCATTGCGAGCGTATATGCGATGCATGGTGCAAAAATCTGTATGATTGATTTGTCCGATAGCGTTGAGCAAACCGCTGAGCGCATTCGTAAGGACTATCAAGCAGAGGTGATCACCTATGTTGGTGATGTCACTGACAAAGCTCAAATGCAAGAGGCTGTAAAGCTAACCTTGGATGCTTTTAACAAAGTTGATATTGCTTGTTGTAATGCCGGCGTGTGCCAATTAGCACCGTTTGAGCAAATGAGTGATGAGATGCGTGACTTTCATATTGATGTGAATATCAAAGGGGTTTGGAATACCTGCCAAGCAGTAATCCCGCAGATGCTAGAGCAAGGCGCAGGTAGCATTGTTATTGCCTCATCTGTAACAGGTGATCTGGTGGCTGACGCAGGTGAAGCCGCTTATGCCATGACCAAATCAGCCTTAGTGGGTCTAACCAAGTGTCTGGCCGTTGAATATGCTGACAGAAATATTCGGGTTAACTGCACACAGCTAGGTTATGCTCGTACTCCGATGGTTGAAAAAATGGCATCAGAATCAAACCCTGATAATCCAGAAGAGGCGATTGATTCCATTGCTCAATCTGTACCGATGAAAAGATTGGCAAAACCGACCGAAGTGGGTGAGCTATTTGCTTTCTTAGGCAGCGATGAGTCAAGTTATTTAACTGGCTCACAAGTGGTTATCGATGGTGGCGCAACTCTACCTGAAACTATAAGTATGGGTACGGCTGAGTAGTTATATTTTGAGTAACTAAACTTTAATCTAAATACGATACGCTCACAACAAAAAACCACCTTCTTTTAAAGAAGGTGGTTTTTTATTGTTTTTTATCAAAGCCCTTACTGCTTAGCAATAAAATCACTCACTTGCTCACTCAAGATATCCCACAGCTTCTGTTGAACCACCTTACTGCGCCAAACATTGTGCGGGCTAAAAAGCACTGTGAGGCTGTTGTTTGGATATTTGTACTCTTTTGGGGGTGATGTTCTGATGTAGTAAACATTAAATATAATTTAATTAGCTGCTATCCAATTAAAAGAAAAGTGAGTAGTATCTTATATTCAAAGAAAAGGTTGTTATTATTGCCTAGTTCATCAATAAAATTCACAGACTCCATTACCATCTACCAAATGACCTTAAAGAGTTACGAATCTGTCTACTCCTTAAGGATATAAACACCAGGCATGGGCTAAAACGATGTGGTCGACGTAAAGCTGGGTATTGAGCGTATGCTAAAGTGCAATCCATAACATGTAGGCTGTGGCTTTAGCCCAGCCAGATTTTAAAAGTTATTAATAGAATAGCTGGGCTAAAGCCACAGCCTACGCTTCAAGTATTTTAAGTAATTGCCCTAATAGAAAGCTACAGCCTACATTTCAAGTTAAATATTTAAATAAGCTAACTTGATATTCATTAGGTAGAATAAAGTTAAATTTAGAAACTTTTGAAGCTTGCGCCACAACATAAAAGCATCTGGTTTTTAAAATCCATATTTACAAGGTCAATAAATGCGTCGCTATATTCGAGACAATACCTATGGCGGATGCTACTTTATAACCTTCGTCTTACAAGATAGGCAGTCATCACTGCTGACGGATTACATCGCTGAATTTCGTATGGCATACCGTGACACCAAAAAGAACTATGATTTCAATTTGGATGCGATGGTCGTTTTACCCGACCATGTTCACATGATTCTGACATTACCTGAGAGTAGCAATAACTATTCAATAATTATTGCCAGTTTGAAAAGCCAGTTCTCTCGTCGAATGAATAAAGAAGAGTCAATATCTCAATCACGACAAAAAAAGCGTGAAAGAGGTATTTGGCAAAGAAGATTTTGGGAACATCGCATACGTGATGATCTAGATTATCAGAGACATATTGAATATATACACTTCAATCCGGTTAAACATGGCTATGTGAATAGTCCAAAAGATTGGCAGTATTCAACATTGCGTAAGTTTATTGATGCAGGAATATATACGCAAGATTGGGGTGAAAATGGTTTATTCGATACCATCGATGTGAAGTATGACTAGGCAAGTCATTTTAGGACTAAATGGTTTAGGTAGGCTGTGGCTTTAGCCCAGCAAAATTTTAAAAGTTATTAATAGAATAGCTGGGCTAAAGCCGCAGCCTACGTTTCAAGTGTTTTAAGTAATTACTCTAATAGAAAGTCACATTTTACATATCAAGTTTTTTTAATAATTGTCCTAAAAAAGCAGCCAAGTTTTAAAACTTATCAATAGCTGGGCTGAAGCCGCAGCCTACGTTTCAACTATTTTAAGTGATTGCCCTAATAGGAAGCCATAGCCTACGTTTCAAGAGCTTTAAGTAATTACTCTAATAGGAAGCCACAGCCTACGTTTCAACTATTTTAAGTAATTACTCTAATAGGAAGCCATAGCCTACGGTTCAAGAGCTTTAAGTGAATGACCTAACAGAAAGCCACAGCCTACGGTTTAAGTGTATTTAGTGAATGACCTAACAGAAAGCCACATTTTACATATCAAGTTTTTTTAATAATTGCTCTAAAAAAGCAGCCAAATTTAAAACTTATCAGTAGCTGGGCTAAAGCCACAGCCTACGTTTCAAGAGTTTTCAGTACTAATAGAAAGCCACAGCCTACGTTTTAAGTGTTTTAAGTGATTACCCTAATAGGAAGCCATAGCCTACGGTTCTAAGTCGATACTTACAGTAATAAAGCCGGCTTCTGCTCTTCGCCGAGGGACGAGGCACGGCCATAGCCTGTAAAGAAAGACTACCGTTGCCCCGCATAATTCTCCCTCATTAAAATGCTCCGATGTTGAAGCTCATTTGCTTTTATCTTTTGTTCTTTGTCTTTTACTGCTTAGCAATAAACTCACTCACTTGCTCACTCAAGATATCCCACAGCTTCTGTTGAGCGGCTTTACTGCCCCAAGCATTGTGCGGGCTAAAGATGACTCTGGGGTGATCGGCCAATTGTAGTAAAGGGTCATCCTTGGTGGTTGGCTCTTGTTCGAAGACATCGGTGGCATAACCTATAATTTGATCGTTTTTCACCGCGTCGGCTAAGGCTTTTGAGTCCACCACACCGCCGCGAGCTACGTTAACGATTAATGGTTTTTTGCTCATTTTGGCCAGCGTGTCTTGGTTAATTAGGTGCTGGGTTTGCTCAGTTAAGGGACAATGCAGGCTAATGACATCGGACGTCTCAAGCACGGTGTCAAAGTCGGTATAGTCATCACTGCGAGGCTCTTTGCCTTGATGCTCTGCCCACAATACTTTCATCCCAAAGGCTTTGGCAATCTCAGTGACTCGTTTACCAATGGTGCCGACTCCGATAATCCCTAAAGTTTTGTCCTCTAAATCAATCAAGGGCACGTCCATTAAGCAAAAGCTACCAGCCTGCTCCCAAGTACCATCACTGACTTTATCATGATAATAAACCCCAGCACGTAGGGCGGCTAACATCAGCATAAAGGTATGTTCTGGTACGCTTTTTACCGCATAGCCTGCCACGTTGTATAGCTCGACATCGTGTGCTTTACAAGCTTCTGCATCAACGTTATTCATCCCAGTAGCCGTCAGTTGTATTAGCTTTAAGTCGGGCAGGGCTGAGATGATATCGGCATTGAGCTTTACTTTGTTAGAAAAAATAATATCAGCCTGTTTACAGCGTTCAATAATTAGCTGATCATCTTGCTCGGTATCCTCATAGACCACATAATCAGTGACTCCGTTAGGGGCGGGCAAGTTCACGTCATCCAAAAAAGTCCCTCTATCCAAAAATACGGCTTTCATAAATCTCTCCTAATTATTCTACTGTTGCTTAATTTAACTATTACTAAAAGGGGCTTAGGCTTACCTCTGTGATTATTGATACAATAAAGCCAGCCAATACTCAACATGCTAACACTGTAACCCAAAGTTCCAAAACTAAGTGCTAAATTAGCTATTTATTTACAAAGATTATGCGAGTATTTTTTTAAGGACAGTGATTAGTTGTTAAAATAGCAAAAAAATCGATAGGAAAAGGTGTTTTCAAAGATTAGGTGTAGAATTTGCTAACTTTGACCTCATTAACGTAGATAGGGCTAATAATCCTTTATAATAAGCACCAATTGACAGCGGTTTATTTGCTGTTGCTTGTGATTGATTATCAAGCGAAACCCCACATTTTAATATAAGAACTGACTGATTTATGACAATAGCTGCTTTAATCCCCGAATTCGCCGTTGGTCAACGTTATTTATCTGATACCGAAGCTGAGCTTGGCCTGGGCGTGGTTATAGATGTTGATGACCGCTGTGTGCATATCTTATTTGCTCAAAGCGAAGAGACCCGGGTCTATGCCAAGAACTCGGCGCCTTTATCTCGAGTAACGTTTAAGGTGGGTGATGAGATTACCGACCAAGAGGGTAACACGCACATAGTTACTGGGCTTGAAGAGGTGATGGGCGTAGTCAAATATCATGTGGAAGGGCACCCGCGTGGCATCATGGAGACCCGCTTGGCTGCCAATATTACTTTGGCGAAACCATTAGAGCGTCTATTGGCAGGGCGAGTGGAGCGTGGCGATTGGTACGAGCTGCGTCAAGATATCTTGCGTATGCAGTCGGCCTTAGCGGGGCACCCTTTAAAAGGCTTGATGGGAGCCCGTGTCGATATTATTCCGCATCAGCTTTATATTGCTCATGAAGTGGGTAAACGTATCGCACCTCGCGTTCTATTGGCCGATGAAGTGGGCTTGGGTAAAACCATTGAGGCGGGTCTGATTATCCATCAGCAGCTACTTACTGGCAAAGCACAGCGGGTATTGATCTTGGTCCCTGACAGCTTGCAGTATCAGTGGATGGTCGAGATGCGTCGCCGCTTCAACCTAAATTTCGCTCTATTTGATCTAGTGCGTACGGCGGCTATTAAAGAGCATAATCCGGATCAAAACGTGTTTGCCACTGAGCAGTGTATCATCGCCAGCATAGACTTATTGCTAGACCATCATGATTTATATGAGCAAGCGCTTGAAGCCGGCTTTGACTTATTGGTGGTGGATGAGGCGCATCACTTACATTGGGACCCAGAGCAAGGCGGTAATGATAAATATGAGCTGGTGGCAGACTTCGCTCATGAAACTCCAGGCGTGTTGTTATTAACCGCTACCCCAGAGCAGTTGGGGGTAGAGAGCCACTTTGCTCGCCTGCGTCTGCTTGATTCAGACCGCTTCGATGACTTAGATGACTTTATTGAGGGTCAGGCAGCGTTCTCTGACACCGCAGCAGTAGCCGAAGTATTAATGGATAAAAAGCCTTTGAGTGAGGGTCAAATTAAAGCCCTGACTCATTTATTAGGCTTTAGCGATCCTGAAGAGTTGGCTTCCATTAATGAGGACGATAAATTACGTACTTATGCCCTAAATCAGTTGTTAGACCGTCATGGTACTGGCCGAGTGCTGTTCCGCAACACCCGTGATAGCGTGCAAGGTTTCCATGGTCGTACCAGTCGTCCACACCCTCTGCCTTGCCCTGAAAGCTGGATAGGCAGCTACCAGACCTGTGGCAAATTACGCGAGCAGCTGTGGGGAGAGGAGAATCAACCCGATGGCAGCTGGTTAGAGGATGACCCTCGTGTGCCGTGGTTAATTAAGCTATTAAAAGAAGAGTTAAAGCAAGAAAAAGTTCTGCTTATCGCCCGTAGTGGGGCTACAGTTGAGAGTTTAGAGGCGGTGTTACGTCTACATGCCGGCATTAAGACCGCTATCTTCACGGAGCAGATGAGTCTGCTTGAGCGTGACCAAGCGGCGGCCTTCTTCGCTGATGAAGCTGGTGCCCAAATTCTACTGTGTTCAGAGATTGGCTCAGAAGGTCGTAACTTCCAGTTTGCTAGTCATTTAGTGCTGTGGGACTTACCGGCTAACCCAGATACTTTAGAGCAGCGTATTGGTCGCTTGGATCGTATCGGTCAAACCCGAAAAATTACTCTACACGTGCCTTACGTTCAGGGCACTGCTCAAGAGCGTATGTACCGCTGGTATGATTCTGCGCTTAATATCTTCAATCAGATTTCACCGACCGCACAAACGGTACAAGAGCAGTTCATTATCGATCTAAAACCTTTACTTGAGGGTGATGATAGCGAAGAAAACCGTCAAGCTTTAGGTGATCTAATTGATGAGGCAGCGAGCGTTCGTCAAGAGTTAGAGGCGGAGTTGCAGTCGGGCCGTGACCGTCTACTTGAGTACAACTCTTGTCGTCCACGCGTTGCCAACCGCATTGCAGACGCTATGAGCGATTTTGATGCCAATAATTTATTGCCCTCTTTCTTAGATCGCTTCTTCTCTTCAGTGAATTTGGATCATAGTGTACAGCGTGATGGCTCTTGGGTTATTCATCCGCCAGAAGCCGAAAACAGCCAGCATACCGATGTCGACAATCTGCCAATCTCTGAAGACGGCATGACCTTAACTTTCAAACGTAGCCAAGCCTTAGTGCGTGAAGACATGGATTTTATTACTCATGAGCACCCACTAATGCTGGCCATTTATGATATGGCCAACTCGGGCACTTTTGGTAACACCACAGTTGCCATGTTGAAGAGTAACACCGTTCCGGAGGGCATGCTGCTACTGGAGGTGAACTTTAGGGTGACTACCATTGCTCCAAAAGTTCTGAATTTAGGCGCTACTTTACCAACCCAAAATCTACGAGTGTTCTTAGGAGAGCAGGGCGGTGACCTATCTGATCGCATTACCGCCGATATGATTATGCCGCACATTGAGCGTTTGGATAAAAACCGTTCGCGTCAGGTAGTTAAGGTGCGTAATAAAGTGATTGAGTCACGTTACTATGACGCTGAAGCCATTGCACAAAGTAAGCTAGAGGGCATTAGTGCTCAAGCATTGGCGCGATTTAGTCAGGTTTGGGAGCGTGAAATTAGCCGCCTAAAACAATTACAACAAGTGAACCCCAACGTGCGTGATGAAGAGATTGAACGTCTACAATCACTAAAAGCCCAAGGGGAGCAGGCGTTGACTAACTTATCATTGGTGCCTGATAGTATCCGGGTTTTAGTAGCAATTAAGCCTTAAGTGGCTAGCCAATAATCTTGACTTTTTAGGCCTAAAAAAGCCCTCCTTAATCATTAAGGGGGGCTTTTAGTTTTTTGGTATATGCGGTACTCTAAACTGATTAACAACTGATTTTATTGAGGCAAAGGTTTATGACTCCAGCCATTAATTTAGCCAAAAAATTAAAACTAGATTATCAAATCCATGAATATGAGCACGACCCTAGTGCCGAGTCTTATGGTCTAGAAGCCGCTGATAAGCTAGGTCTGCCTGCTGAACAGGTTTTCAAAACGTTAGTGGTAGAAACCGATGCCAATAAACTTGCGGTTGCGGTTTTACCGGTTATTGATACGCTAAACTTCAAAAAAGTGGCCAAAGCTTTGGGCTGCAAAAAAGTACACATGGCCGATCCTAAGCTGGTTGAGCGTAGCAGTGGCTATGTGCTGGGAGGGGTAAGTCCTTTGGGTCAAAAGAAGCGATTGCCCACAATCATTCACGACTCTGCCCAATCGTTAACGACCATGCATGTTAGCGGAGGCAGACGAGGGCTTGAGATTGAGTTGCCACCGCAGCAATTGGCAAATAGCCTCAATGCCAAATTTGCTGCTATTGTTGATTAATATTGATTAAACTCACCCAGATTTTTACCATTAACTTTAATACCAATATAGACCAATATAGAGTAAAACTATGCCACACGTTATCGTTCAAGCCACGCCCAATGTCACTATCAAAGAGCCTGACAGTTTATTAAAAAAGCTAAATAGCACCCTATGGGAAACGGGCCACTTTGGCTCACCGCAAGCGATTAAGGCCAGATTTGTGAAGTTAGAAACATTCTTGGTCGGGGTAGAGGATGAGCAGCAGGCTGAAGGGTTCGTTTATATCCAATTAAGGCTGATGCCGGGGCGTAGTCAACAGATTCGAGATGACTTGGCTGAGAAGCTGCATGCCTGCTTAAAGCAAGAGCTAGTAGAGCAGCAATCAGAGCGAGTATCGGTACAGTACTGTGTCGAAGTTGTTGAGCTGACAGCGGCTTATAAAAAGCAGAAGATATAGTCAGTGTCAGTGATAGATTATTTGCATAAAGCCCCATACAGATTGCTGTATGGGGCTTTATTTTTAATAGTGAGGATTACGCTTTAATCGAAGCTCTCAGCAATAGCAACGCTTATTAGGCTTTCTTTTGAGCACAAATAGCCACATAATCACCGCGGTCATAACCCTCAATAACCTCTTGCACCTTGTCATTGGCAAACATAGGGTGGGTCAGTAAGGTTTGTGCGTATTCAAAATTAGTGAATCCAGCCTCTTGCATCAGCTCAATTTTCTCATCAGAGGTGCGCCAGTTTGCAGTGCGCACCAGCTCAATAGGATATGGGTCTTTGGGTGAGATGTGAGCCAATAGCTTATGATCCCAAGTATCAACTGCGCTGGCTAAGTTGTACAAGCTGGCAAAGCCGCTTTCTTTTGGCACATCAATAAGGATCAGCTTACCACCCGGCTTTAGGGCTTCATGAGCTTTGTTGATACACAGGGCTAGGTCGCTAATATAGCTGACACTGCCGTTGAACATAATAATATCGAATTTATTAGGTTCAATCTCAGCCTCTTCTGCGGTATTAATGTCCACAGTTAGTCCGCGTTTCTCAGCGATTTGCGCCATGTCTTTTGAAGGCTCAATACCGTGCTTGATATGGATGTCGTAGTCTTTTGCCAGTAGCATTTCAAACAGTCCGCTGCCGCAGCCCACGGACAAAATAGTACTGTCTTTGTCCAAAAAGTGAGCCACTAATTTTAGTTCACTGAGTAGTAAATTCTCATTGTCCATAAACCAACTGTCGTATGCGTTGGCATGTTCATCAAATACGGCCATGATTTTCTCCTTATTTATGTGGATTAGTTATTCGTCGAACGTTTAAGTTAACGGCTTGTGCGGTAATTAAGACTTGTGCAGTAATTAGGACAAATCTAAAGCCATTTGCCAAAAGTTAACCTCCATACGAGAGGCTGTGTTAAATAGCTTCTGTAATTTTGGCTGCTGAGCCGGACTGACGTCAGCAAATAATTGATTGATAAAGGCTTCATTTTGGGCAGTCACTTCTTGGAACTCCTCGCTAGCGAAGACGTCAATCCAAGGCTGATAAGGGTTATTGTCAACGAATCCCTCCGCTTTAAGGCGCTGGCCAATCTCCCCATAACCCATTAGACAAGGGGCAATGGCTGCATATAGCTCAACCAAAGAGCCAGACATGGCGGCATCTAATAAGTAGCGGGTGTAGGCAATGGTCGCTGCAGATTCTGTGGTGTTTTCGACTTCTTCAATGGAGATGTCCCATTGTTGACAAAACTCTAAGTACATACCTATTTCTAGATCAAGCATGGCATTGATACCAGCTTGTCCCACCCGCATTTGAGCCAAAGTGTCACTCTTATAAACACTCAGCGCCATTACTCGGGTGTAGTGCAGCAGATAGAGGTAATCTTGCTTTAGATAGTGCTGAAAGCTTTGTTTGGGTAATCTTCCTGTTGCCAACTGATTGACAAACTCATGATGGATGTAATTCTGCCAAGTTGGACAGTTATCGCGTAGTGTTTGAAAGTCCATAAGGTTCACTTTTGTCAAAGATAGGTCATTAACCGCCACATGACCAAAAATTTAGCCGTGTCTTTGAAAACCTGATGACCGTTTGGATTGACTACTGGGAGACGAAGCACAGAATTATATTGAACAGCACTAAAATGCCATTAAAGGGCTAGGCCTTAATGGATTAAGTGTATTTTTGGAAGTGAGTTCACTAAGATCACGCTTGTTTCCTACGTCAGTATTAACTGCATCAGGTTCTCGGGTGTCTCTCAGCTAAGGCTAAGTGCTTGATATGAATAATCAAATCATTAGCAATAGCACCCCGACAAGGTCATTGGGATAATAAGATAAAGGCACTGGGATAAAGTCATTATCGAGACTAATTTGCTGTCCCTACAATAAGGCTTTATCCGCTGCTACTCACTATCATAGGACAACGGATGGCATTAATGCAAGGCAGGCTAGGTTTTATCATCGATAAGCCAAGATAGGATACCAAACATAAGCGGAGAGTAGCCCTGAAACAATGCTGTAGTACCAGTTGTCATTGGACTGAAGTGGTTATGAACTCACAGTTAGTCAAAACCATTAAAAGCCGACAAACTGGTCGATAAGCTCCTCTGAAATAGGGGAGCTTTTTTTATATTAATCCATTTAATTATAGAAACTCTCCTTAATTGTAAAACTGCATAACCAGCCCTTTATTTTTTAGTAATTTAAAACAAATAAGTGCCGAATGTTAACTAAGGTTAATAATGTACGAAAACTGTAATTTGGGAATTTTAGCTATTGAGCTAGAAACTGACTGAGAATATAATATTGTTAGGCCTTAGTAATTAAGCGAACATATTACTTAAGTTTAACTATACAATTAAAAGTGAGTTTTTAAATTTAGCCAGCGGGCGAAAGTTTGAGAATTCACAATCGGTGCTACAGGGCAAACCTAATCAAGGAAAACAAAATGTCTAACAAATTACAGCTTTTAACTCCTGAAAACTCTCAAATAATCTTTATCGATCAACAGCCACAAATGGCATTTGGCGTACAGTCAATTGATCGTCAAGTATTAAAAAACAACGTAACTGGTTTGGCTAAAGCCGCTAAGGTTTTCAACATTCCAACTACTATTACCACTGTTGAGACCAAAAGCTTCTCAGGCAACACTTATCCAGAGCTTCTAGCCGTTTTCCCAGAAAACAAAATCCTTGAGCGTACTTCAATGAACTCTTGGGATGACCAAAACGTTCGTGATGCATTAGCTGAAAACGCTAAAAATGGCCGCAAAAAAATTGTTGTTTCTGGTCTATGGACTGAGGTATGTAACTTATCATTCGCTCTATCTTGCCTACAAGATACTGACTATGAAATTTATATGGTAGCTGACGCTTCTGGTGGTACTTCAGCTGAAGCTCATAAATATGCTATGGACCGCATGATACAAGTGGGCGTTATCCCTGTGACTTGGCAACAAGTGCTTCTTGAGTGGCAACGTGACTGGGCGAAAAAAGACACTTATGACGCAGTAATGGACATCGTAAGAGAACACTCAGGTGCTTATGGTATGGGTGTTGACTATGCTTACACTATGGTTCACGGCGCTCCTGAGCGTGTAGAGCACGGTGAATTAATTGGTCCTAACCCAGCTAAATAGTCCCTGCATCAGGCTAATGATTTAACTGGTTAAGGCCCAAGTGAACGGGCTATAAGAAGGATTAATCGAGTGTGAGATGTTGCTACTGCAGGTGCTCTCTCTACTTGGTTAATCCTTTTTTTATATCATCCGAGTAAAAGGTATAAATTATGAGAATTTATATTGCTTCATTGATTGTCGGAATTGTAGTAGGTGTGCTTTATAGTCTGGTCAATGTTCGTTCGCCTGCACCCCCAACATGGGCGCTAGTTGGGTTATTGGGTATGTTAATGGGTGAGCAGCTTATTCCTGTTGCTAAGCAGTATCTATTTAATCCGTCAGATCAAGCCAATTCAGCTCAGATTCAAAGTACTGAGGCATCAAAAACAGCTCAATCCTCAGCAGAGATAGGTAATGGCTAAGTACTACAAATAAATACAGTTTTATGCTGAATATATGACTACAAGCTGCTGTATATATGACCCCAAACTGTAAGGCTGATTACCAAAAAGGCTGTTTCTGCTAATTTCGATAGGATAATACTATGACACATCCAGATATTATTTATTATAACGGTAAGATAACCACGCTTGATCGTGCGAACCCCACTGCATCAGCTGTGGCCATTAAAGAGGGCCGCTTTATAAAAGTCGGTACAGACTCTGAAGTTCTTGACTTAGCAGGCAGCAACACTAAGTCCATTAACCTAAAAGGCCGCAGTGTATTGCCTGGCTTGTTTGACAACCATACGCACGTTATCCGCGGGGGTCTAAACTACAATATGGAATTACGCTGGGACGGTGTACGCTCGTTAGCGGACGCAATGGCGATGCTAAAAGATCAAGTCGCTAAAACCCCAGCTCCGCAGTGGGTGCGTGTGGTGGGCGGTTTTACCGAAAATCAATTTGTTGAAAAGCGTTTACCAACCATTGATGAAATTAATGCCGTTGCCCCTGACACACCAGTATTTATCCTACACCTATATGACCGTGCCCTGCTTAACGCAGCCGCGCTACGTGCTGTGGGATACACCAAAGACACGCCAGAGCCTCCAGGGGGCGAAATACAACGTGATGCCAAAGGCAATCCAACAGGCTTACTACTCGCAAAACCAAATGCATCGATTCTTTATGCCACCCTAGCCAAAGGCCCTAAGCTGCCCTTTGAGTATCAATTGAACTCTACACGCCACTTTATGCGTGAGCTAAACCGCTTAGGGGTTACCGGTATTATTGACGCTGGTGGCGGCTCACAGAACTTCCCTGACGACTATGAAGTGGTACAGAAGCTGCATGATGAGGGTCAGTTAACGGTGCGTATGGCTTATAACTTATTTACCCAAAAGCCCAAAGAGGAAAAAGAGGACTTCCTAAATTGGACCTCTTCGGTCACTTACAAGCAAGGTGATGACTACTTCCGCCACAACGGGGCAGGGGAGATGTTGGTTTATTCTGCTGCTGACTTCGAAGACTTCCGTCAGCCTCGCCCTGAGATGCCAGCTAATATGGAGGAAGATCTTGAAGAGGTGGTGCGTATTTTGGCCCAAAACAAATGGCCATGGCGCTTACATGCCACTTATGATGAAACCATTGAGCGCGCATTGAATGTTTTTGAAAAGGTAAATAAAGAGATTCCTTTTGAGGGCTTAAACTGGTTCTTTGACCACGCAGAAACCATCTCACAGAAGTCGATCGACCGTATTGCTGAGCTAGGTGGTGGTATTGCGGTACAGCACCGTATGGCTTATCAAGGAGAATATTTCGCAGAGCGTTATGGCACAGCAGCTGCCTCAAATACACCGCCGGTTAAGCAAATGCTAGACAGCGGGGTTAACGTATCTGCTGGTACTGACGCTACCCGTGTTGCCTCATACAACCCTTGGGTATCACTATCCTGGTTAATCAGTGGTCAAACCGTTGGTGGTATGCAGCTTTATGATCAAGACAACCTATTAGACCGCGAGACCGCCCTACGTATGTGGACTGAAAAAGTAGCTTGGTTTACTAATGAAGAGGGACAGCGTGGCCGTATTGAAGAGGGGCATCTAGCCGACTTTATTGTACCCAATAAAGACTTCTTTAACGTCGCAGAAAATGAGATTCCATTTTTAACCTCGGATTTAACTGTGGTGGGTGGTAAGCCTGTATTTGGGGCAGGCGAGTTCTCAGATTATGACAGTCCTATTCCTCCGGCAATGCCTGATTGGTCACCAGTGAACAAATATGGGGGCTATGCGGCTTGGGCAGATCCAGAGGGGGCGGGTAAAAACTCTTTAGCACCAATGCAAAATCATGCTGCTATGGCGGCCTCTTGTGGCTGCTCTAGTGCTTGTAGCATACATGGGCACAACCACGCTAAAGCTTGGAAGTCTAATGCACCAGTGTCGAATCTAAAAGACTTCTTTGGTGCTTTTGGCTGCTCTTGCTGGGCGGTTTAATAACGAGGTTTAAACCAGCAATATAGCGCACTAAGCTTACAACTATAAGCTGCTCAAAATCCCGATGAAATTCATTTTCAGCGGGATTTTGTAGTTATAGTGGCGCTTTTGGTGCGGTAAGAATTCAAAAAATAAAATCGAAAATAATAAGGTACGACCATGTGTGCGAATAAGACTCAAAACAATGAGCAAACTGTAGAGGGTAAGCCTAATTCCTCACAGCAGGTCACTTTCTGGCAGCAATATAAGATACCAGTAATGTTAACTGTAGTAGGTGGGGCCATTGATACCATAGGTTTTGTTGGCCTATTTGGTTTCTTTACCAACCATGTGACCGGAAACTTGGTAATGGCCGGTGCTGGAATAGTGCAAGGGGGGAGCGGGCTATGGATTAAGCTTGGCGCTGTGCCAGTATTTATATTGACGGTAATCGTCACCAAACGGGTTATCGAAAAGCGCAAAGCTAATAAACTAATATTAAGTGACTTGTTATTTGCTGAGGTGGCTTTTTTGCTGGCTTTCTTTTTATCGGCAATCTACTTTGGCCCATTTGATCAACCGGGTACTTTAGAAATAGCTTTCACTGGATTTTTGGGTTTGATTGCTTTTGCCATTCGTAATACAGCGAGCAAGACGGTTATGGGCAAAATGAGTTCGACCTTACTAATGACCGGTAACACCACACAGTTAGGTATTGATTTATCAGACTATATATTTGATCGTAATAATTGTAATTTTGTCAGCTTAAAGCACAGCTTCACCATTGTGGCAAGCTTTGCAGTAGGCGCTCTTATCGGGGCTTTGCTGTATATACAGATTGGCTTATGGGCGATTGGGCCATTTATCCTTCCAGTGCTGATGGCGGCTATTGCTACTAGAGATGAGCAAACTTTAAGGCAAGCTACCCGTACCTAGTACCTAGCTTTCTGTAATTTAGCCTACTTATTAAGCTCAAAAACCATACAAATAAAAAGACCGCTCTATTTAAATAGAGCGGTCTTTTGATAATCTAGGCGCTAAATACTAAATAGCAGGTAGATTAGTCTAAGAAAGCAAAGTGTTCAATGTCCATGTCGGTCATAGACGAGCTTGGAGCTACCATGCTTTCAGCGTGACCTGAAGTGCGTGGTAAAATCTTATCAAAGTAGAATTCAGCAGTCTGAATCTTAGCTTTGTAGAATTCTGGCGCTTCAGTACCACCGTTTTCTAGCTTGTCATAAGCTACTGCAGCCATACGTGCCCAGTGGTAAGCCATCATCACGTAGCCTGAGTACATTAAGTAATCTACAGAAGCTGCAGAGATGATTTCACGGTCTTTACGAGCGCTTAGCATTAGACGTACAGTTAGGGTGTTCCACTCAGCACATAGCTTAGTTAATGCCCAAACGAATTTACGCATGTTTTTGTCTAAAGCGTAGTCACCACACCACTTCATGATACCTGAAGTGTAATTACGGATGATCTTACCTTTTGATTGTAAGATAACTTTACGGCCTAAAAGGTCAAGAGCCTGTACGCCAGTGGTTCCCTCATAAAGAGTAGCAATACGAGCATCACGAGCGATCAGCTCCATGCCCCACTCTTTGATATAACCATGACCACCATAAACTTGCTGGCCTTCTTTGGCCGCTTCAATACCCAGCTCAGTTAAGAAGCCTTTTAGAATTGGGGTATAGAAACCTAGCTTGTCATCCCACTTTTCAAACTCTTCGTCATTGCCCTCTGCGATACCTTGAGCCATCTTGTCTGCATAGCGCGCAGCATGATAAATCATTGAACGGCCGCCCTCAGCGAACGACTTCATGGTTAATAGCATGCGACGTACATCAGCGTGGTTGATGATAGCATCTGCTACTTTTTCAGGCTCTTTTACACCTGAAAGAGTACGCATTGAACGACGCTCTTTGGCATAGGGTAGGGCGTTTTGGAAAGCAAGCTCACAGTGAGCAAGACCTTGGATACCAGTACCGATACGGGCAGTGTTCATGAAGGTGAACATCGCTTTTAGACCACGATGTGGTTCACCAATTAGGTAACCAGTTGCGTCGTCAAAGTTTAGGACACAAGTGGCTGATGAGGCGATACCCATTTTGTGCTCAATTGAACCACAGCTTACGCCGTTGCGCTCACCTGCTTCACCTTCTTCGTTAATATTGAACTTAGGTACGATAAATAGTGAAATACCACGAGTACCTTCAGGGGCATTTGGAAGACGCGCTAGAACGATGTGAATAATGTTGTCAGTTAGGTCATGCTCACCACTAGAGATGAAGATTTTAGTACCGTTTAGCTTATAAGTACCGTCTTCTTGTGGCACTGCTCTGGTTTTTACTTGACCTAAGTCAGTACCTGCTTGTGGCTCAGTTAGACACATAGTACCTGACCAAGTACCCTCTACTAATTTAGGAAGATAGGTGTCTTTTTGCTCTTCTGTACCGTACTGCATTAAGGTGTTGATACAGCCAGTAGTTAGACCTGGGTACATTGCCCATGGCCAGTTAGCAGTACCAATCATTTCAGACTTGATAAGGTTTAATGACATTGGTAAATTCATACCACCGTACTCTTCTGGGTACGAAATACCTTGCCAGCCGCCTTCTACGAACTGGTCGTAAGCTTCTTTAAAGCCTTTAGGAGTAGTCACAACGCCATCTTTGAAGTGACAGCCTTCTTCATCTGCAGGCTGGTATAGTGGCGACAGGACGTTTTCAGCAAAGTCAGCCATACCTTGTAGAATCATATCTACCGTTTCTGGATCGGCATTTTCGCCATTGCTTAAATCCTTAAAATGCGTTTGGTAATCAAAAACGTCATTTAATAAGAACTTCATATCACGAAGTGGGGCTTTATAACTTAGCATAATTTAATCTCTTTCATATTTAATGTGTTGCAGTGAAACATTATCTATCCATGATAATGTCAGTATTATCATCAATTTTAGTATAAGCCCAATCCATACAAAAACCTATTATTAATAACTATTATTCATCAGTGAATACGTGTCACATAGAAATAAGTTTGTTTTTATCCAAAAAAACCAGTCATGATGGTGTCGGTGGTTAGGTACAATATTGCATGAACCTAATTTTGATAAACCTCCCTGTTGCTGAGTATGGTTTGCTTTATGATGAGCCAATATTTTTTATGATGGGCTAATAGTTGCAATGCTTAGTCAGTGCTTTAGACAGTCATTACAACTTAGTATTGCCTTATATTATTAACTTAAATCAGTAGTAGTGTTGTACTCCTGTTATCGAAATGTCAGCATAAGACTTTTTGGCGCCGACCAATCGACTTATTTAGGCCAAAAGCCTAGCTGGCCATTAAATATTAGCCTGTCCAAAGTAAAGCTGGGCAGAGCGTAGATTTTCTTAAAAAACACCCTGTGAGTAATTCTCTTTTATGATAATACAGCGTTTAAAACAGCTTGCTAAAGAAGAGGCGGATCATTTATTTAAATTTAAACCGAAGATTAGACCTTTATATGTGGGAGTGGTAGCTGCCTTTACTATTGCTTCTACTATTTTTATTGGGGCTTTATTTGACCTGCTACCAGTAGGAATATTGGCTTCGTTGGGTGCCATGATATTTCTGAATCAACCGCGGACAGGTAATGTGCGCCAGCGTCAGACCTTGTTGTTTTTTATTGGCATTATTATGGTTGGTAGCTTTAGCTTAGGCCTTATGGCACATAATCTGCCAGATTTTCGAGTGCCACTATTTATCTTTATGGCCTTTTCAATGGTACTAATGGGACGCTATCTACGTCTGCCTCCGCCTGGAGGTATGTTTATTATGATGGCATCGGTTTTGGCCATTTTTATGCCAGTACAATGGTCGGAGATGTTATCTAAAATTGGTATTGTCGCCGCAGGGGCTATTTATGCTTGGGTAGTGTCACTTTTTTATAATTTATGGATAGTAAGACCGCCAGCAGAGCGTGTGGATCCTGGCTATGGCTATCAGTTGGGCATGGTCACAGAGAGCTTAATTGTTAGTGCCTTTGTGGTGCTGTCACTAGAGGTGGCGCTATGGTTGGACATGCCTTACCCTTATTGGGTGCCTGTTAGCTGCTACGTTATTATGCAAGGGATGCAGCTGCGTACGATGTGGATTAAGCAGCTGCATAGGATTTTGGGCACCGGCATTGGGGTATTTGTGGCTTGGTTCTTATTGTCACTGCCTTTATCAGACATCGGGGTGGCAATCGCCATATTTATGATGTTTGTCTGGATAGAAAGCATTATTACCCGCCACTATGCATTGGCGGTGGTGATGGTCACGCCGTTAACCATCTTTATTGCTGAATATGGAAGAGGGCATTCAGCGCTATCGGCGGGTGCTGCAGCGGCCTACGACGGAATTGTGCAGGCCAGATTCTTAGATACCTTATTAGGCTGTTTGATTGCTTTGCTTGGCGGAGTAGTTATGCACTCTACGGGGTTAAGAAAGCCATTAATGACCTTAGAGACTAAGGTGTTTAGCCCTAAGCAGTAGCACTTAGGGTGAGTAGCCTCATGTTAAAACCACTGTTATTTGCACAGTGATTGCTCATTAACTTTATTTATCAGTCGTTATTGAGCCTCACTTAACGCATTAAGGTCAACGCTAGCGCCAGTCCACAGCTTAAAGCTTAATGCCGCTTGTCCGATGAGCATGCCATAGCCTGGTGAAACTTTAGCTCCTTTATCAGAAAAATGAGTCAAAAACGGCAGCTCACGGCCATACATCATATCGTAAGCATAATGGCAATTTAAGCTGTCTTTTAGAGGTAGCATATCCCCTGATAAGCCGATTGAGGTGGCATTGATAATGATGTCAAAATCACCCTCTAACTGCTCTAAAGCGCAGTAATCAGGATCAATAGCCTCAATAACTGGGCTGGCGGTACGCAGTTGCTGAACCAGAGTTTGGGCCTTGCTCACAGTACGATTGGCAATGGTCAGCTGTTTAATACCCGCTTCAATAAGCGGCAGAGCCACTCCGCGTGATGCTCCGCCAGCGCCTAATATTGCAACTTTAGCGCCTTTAAGGGGCCAGCCTAGACTAAGTAGATGATTGACCAGCCCTTGACCATCGGTGTTATCGCCATAGATCTTACCTTCCTTTAGCATAAGGGTGTTTACTGCCCCTGCCACTTCAGCGTGCGCCGAAAGCTGCCCACGTTCTGCACATAACTGGTATGCTACTTGTTTAAAGGGGACAGTGACATTAGCACCGACACCACCACCATTAAAAAAAGCTTCTACTACTGCGATAAAACTGGCGGCATCATCGGGGCAGTACTGACGGTTATAACGAATTTGTAACTGGGCCTGTTTGGCAAACTGCTGATGAATCTCAGGAGATTTGCTGTGCGCAATTGGATTGCCGATAACGATAAAGTGCTGAGGGCTAGATTGACTCATAAAATACTCTATATTTTTTTAGCTGTCGTATTAGGACAAAGTGGATTTGTGAGCATAGGTTGATATTAAAGCTCAGTTGAAATAGAGTGGACTTAAGCAGCTGCTTTTCGCTGTTTGTTAGCTATAATTTAGTATAAAAAGATGAGTATAACAAACCCACTATGTTTGGGTGAGCCGTCTGTAAGGTTTGTGTTGAGCTTCATCCTTTTTCCACTATGCAATGCGTGGCGATTTGGATAAACTAGACATTCATTTTTACAGAGAGTGAGGGCTTTATTGTGAAGTCTTCACTGAAGAGTTACCGAGGTGGGTAACGGTCCAAAAAATAAGTAAAAAGGTGTGCGTGAATGATATTCAGCAAGTCCAAAAACTCTAGCCAACTATTTACTAGCGGCTTAACGCTCTCAAAGCTAAGTGCCATAGGATTAGCTACCTGTTTGTTATTGACAGGGTGTAGCAAGGCCGACGAAACCGTGACTCCAGTTGATGCTTCTTCAGAGACGGAAGCTTCAAAGCAACAAGCCCTGTCTAAGAATGATGCTGTGGCCAGTCATGAGGCAGACAGCCGTGTGGAGTCAAACGTTAGCCAGAAGCCTGAAGGCAAGCCGGTTAGCTACGACGTACAAAACTGGAAAGCGTCCAATAATCAGAATTTGAGCTTAGAGGATGTAGATGCCTTAAAGAAACAGTTTGGTAAAGTCACAGTCACTGATGAAAAAAGTCTAGATTATGCCAGCAATATGGCGGTGAAGTACCGTTTTATGAAAGGCGATGAGCCTTATCTCGATATCATCGACTCGCAAGATTATCTGGAGCTTGGCTGGTATTATGCCAATCCCAATGATTCAGATAGCGAAAAGAAAATGAGCATTGATCACGCCAAAAAAGTGTATAAAGTGATGACTGGTCTTATGGGAGATGAGGGCAAGGACCTGGTTCAAAGCATCCTATCTGGCAAAATCGTCAAGAATAAAGTCATCAATGATACTAAGGTTGAACTGGCTAAGTGTGAATTTTATAGCTGTATGATTATTATGAATAAAAACGGCTAATCATTGGTCAAGGTCATCTCAAAAGGTTAAATTAACCACTAATCAGTTATTAAGGAGAGGGTGATGTCTCATGCCATGACGTGGTATCAACTCAGTGATGCCGGCATGAATACTCTCACACCCTCAGTGCCTGCCTCCTCTGCAATTTCCTCCTCCTCGCATAATGATATTATCGCTCCTAACCTAAGAGCGGTAGCCTATGGTGATGGCTTCTTTAGCACTATGGGAGTGCATAATGGCAAGCTGCTTTGGCAGTCGTACCATAAAGCTCGTCTCATGGGTCATTGCCAAGCTTTGCAGTTAACGATTCCCCCTACAGTTGAGCGGCAACTCTGGAATGAACTACATCAGTTTGCCGCTACTATCAGCGAGGGACTGATTAAAGTTATCCTTTCTCGTCCTGCCCAAAGTTTGCGTGGCTATGCTTATTCAACACAGGCTGCGGATAACGAGGCTTTAATTTGGTTGGGGGTGATGCAGACAGCAACGCTCGCCGAGCATACAGCTCAGTTTTTGAGTGGTGACTTGGATAATGATCAGTCGTTAGGACAGCAGGTGTTACAGCAGCCGCCCATTATAGCTAAGTGTTTGCAGTCACAGCTTGCTAGCTTGCCTCAGCCTTTGGCGGGTCTAAAAAGCTTAAATCGTTTGGACGGGGTGATGATAGCCGGTGAGTTACAGCGTCATAAGCAGCATAATCCTGAGCTTGCTGAAGGGTTGGTTGCAGACATGAGCGGTAATTGGGTGGAAGGGGTGATGAGCAACTTCTTTTATCGTTTAAAGCCAGCGCTGAATACTGATGGACAGGATGCAGATTCTGACGTTTGGTATACGCCACCAATTGAGCAATCTGGGGTGCGCGGGGTTATGCGTCAGGTTATTATTGATAAGCTAGCAAAGCTCGGCGCACCTGCTAAGCTGCGTTACTTACGCAATGAAGATTTAAGCCAACTTGAGGCGATGTTCTTTTGTAATGCGGTGCGTGGTGTGGTTCCTGTTCAGCAGTTGTGGTTTCAAGATGAAAGGTTTCAGTTATCTTTAGCGCCTTTTATTAAGAATTCTGTACTAAAATAATCGTTACTACCTGAGACAACCTGCTCATATCTATACATCTCTTGGGCTTTATTCAAAGCCTGTTACTCATCGCTTGCTTCTATCTTTACTGTTTTTAATAAGGTTTCGATAATTTCAATTGATAATATCTGTTTTTTTGCTGTCAATATTTTATTCTTATTGAACCATATAAAATGGGCAGTTTGTTATTATTAGTTTCTAACACATTGACTCTGAAAACATTTTGTAAGAACTGAGCCATCCAAGTAGGTTAGTCTAACTTACAATAATGACCATTTCCCAGAAATTCAATCAGACCATGATCACGCAGTACTTGTAATTGTTGGCGTATTTTTGCTTGTATATTGTGGTTTTCTGGATAAAGAGACTTAAGGTGGTCACTAAAGTAATAAACTTCACTTAGTGTAAATTTTTCAGGCAATTTATCCACACAGCGCATTACCTCTAAGGTCCAGCCTCGATTAGCTATTTTTCGCTCATGCAAAAATGTACTTTTATGAAACTGCTCTGTGACACGATTTATTGCGATAGGCTGTTGATTTTTAACTAAGAAAACTTTGCCAAGCTTCGGTATTTTATTGAGGTTAATATTACAGCCAACCCAGCCAGATCTTCTTGCAGTATTAGGTAGAGGAGGGCGTTTGATAATAATATCTGGGGTGAAAAAGTGCTTAGGAATAATTAAGAAGTTATTGACAGCAAATTCTGGCGAATAAGTTAGAAAAAAGAAATTTGGATTGTCTTTACTGTTGATACGCTCAATCATAGTGCTGTATGCGCCGTCATTAATTATGGTACTTAATTTGGCTTTTTTGCTTTTTAGTTCATATTGTTCATTACATCTTGAACAATAAAAATCAGCCACAGGCTGGTTGTTACTGAACTCAGATAAAGGATTGTGACCACATCTAGGGCAATATCCGTTGTGGCTCACCCAGTCTTCACTGAGAACTCGAATGATTTGACTGGGCGACTTATAACCTTGGGCTAGACTTATATTAAACTTTAAATCCATAGTTGACCCTCAGACTAGTTTGAGCGCTATCAATTGCTCTTAAAAATATAAGATAAAAAACAGCCTATATGCTCTTTCCCCATTGAATATCCAAGCATACAATGTGCAATTCTAGCAAACTTTCATCTCGTGAGTGGCTATGGGTCGTTTGAATTTCGACAGTTGGGCTAAAGCTAAAAAACCAGTCAAGCTATAAAGCTATTAAAGCAATAAGCTGTCTTTTATCAAAAAGCCACCGTAATTAGACGATGGCTTAAAAATACAAAATAAGGTTATTTACAGCGATACCATCTACTAGTGAGCCAAAGGATTTTTGATATCCAATGTTGACTTGTCTAGTGGAGAGGTTAAATCTATTAGCTCATTCTTTCGATGAAGTTTCGCTCCACCATCACGAATTAAAGGCTGATATACCAATGTCGCTGAATTTGAAGACCAGTGACTAAATAGAGTGTCTAATGGAATGGAGACGTAGATACCTTTGTCTAAACTGCCTTCCCCAAACTCTTCAGAGGAGACATCAGTCTTGGTAATCCAGCCACCCATTTTTACGCCATTATTAAACTGACGAGACAAATCTAATGTGGCGCCTTTATCTCCTGCTAAATACTGACCGGCCGATACCTTCATATCAACATCATACCAAGGGGTGTCCCAATAGACACTAATATTACCCGTAGTGGCTTCATAATCTTGCAAGCCAAAATGCTGGTCAAAATCACGTTGACGCACATGGTTTAAATCGACGCCTACTGCCCAAGGCTGATTAGGCTTACGATATAGAATTTCAGCGCCAACACCGGCAAACATAGGGTCGAGGTATCCTGCGTATGCCAAGCCATATAAGTTATTACCAAAGGATTTAAATTGGTTCCACTGAAGATTCGGCATGAGGAGTCTGGAGGTGGTCATATACTCCCCAAAATTGGTTCTAACCCGCGGTAAATTACTGTCTGCGACATACGAGTAATTATCGTAGTTGTCTACCACACGCACTTGTGCTGTGCCATCTACCCATGAGCCTGTCCAAAGTTTGTAATCTACATTTGCATTCGCAAAAATACCAAATAGATAGCCGTCAGGACCCCCAATACTTTGCTGCAAACTGGGGGTAAATCGAATAGACCCTTTCGGCAATTCAGTATGGGACACTACTTGAGTATTTAAAGCAGGATAGGTAGGTACCGCTGTGGTAATGGTCAGTGGGTGATCAATACGCTGTGAAGGAGGCGGAAGCTGTAAATACTGCTGAGACCACGTGTCTGGATCGATATTGAATACACCTACAGGCTCTCCATAACGAGAGACTTGTATTTGAATAAAATTAGTGTCCGCTGGCAACACTTGACGTAGTACTTCCATGCCTTGCTGCAGTCTTTCCTTGATAAAGGCGCCACCATAGTCTTCAACGTTTAATATAACATTGCCCTGAGTGATTGACAGGTCTGTGGCCTTCCATCCAGTAGCTTGGGAGAAGGCATTGATTATGGCCGGATTGGTATAAGTGTCAGAATCGCCTTGGCCTAAATTGATTCGATAGCTAAGATTAGAGTATTGAGTGGCTGGAAGCTTTTCTATATTCTTGACTTGATAGGCCTTAGGTTTAACGCGACCAAGCTTAGATAAATCTCCTTGCAAGGTTAGGCCTAGCATGAGCGTATCGCCACGCTCATAGCCCGCGCTAACAGCGATACCACGGTCTAAATCTTGCCAGGTCGCTCCAATATTGACTGGAAAGTCCTTAGTATTGAGGTTTTTATCAGAATAAGGCTCAGACTGATAATCATTGCCATCATACTCAATTTTGAGTGTAAGTGGATCATAAGGGGTATGCCATTGTATTCCACCAAATAATGAAGTTGGGCCAGTAAACCAAGATTTCGCACTCAACTCTCCACCTTCGCCTCCCTTATCCACGACTCGCTCATCGAAGCGGTCATCAATATTGCCTAGAGGATTATCAATATTACCTCGAGCGCCTAAATAGCCCCAACCCATACCCAAGCTAAAGTCAAAGTCACCATAACGTTTGCTTGCAACTAGGTACTCACCAGCGAATAAGCTAGTTCCTGCCATATCTCGCCAGCCAACAGCCAGCTCAGGCAACCAGCGGTCCTCTTTTAATAGCTTCAATTTAACATCTAAAGACTTGTCTTTTAAATCTTGATTGGGGCTGACAGGACCATAAGATACCCCATCAATATTGCTATAGCGTACGGTAGTTTCAAGCCTATCAAACGGCTGCAAAAGAAGATTGTATTGAGTATAGGGATCGACGTGAGAGATATGAGTTACTAAGGTGCCTTGGTCGTGCATTCTTGCGGTAGGGGTTTGTAATAAACCAACGACACCCCAGTCGCTTGAGCTGATCGGTAGGTCTCTTGACGTTACAGGTTGGCTAACTGTAAGACTAATAGGGTTGTCATTTTGTCCAAATGGCAATGGCAAATCTTGGCCTTGAGTGGCTATAAATTTAGCAACGTCTAGGGCCAAGTCTTTTGTCCAGCCATTGGTAGCATCAGGTACCCATAGCCACGACCCGGAAATAGGGGGCAGCTGGGTTTGAGCATTCCACTTTGCTAAGGCAATGTATTGTATAGTGCCATCTGGTGAAATCAGATAAGCATCATCGGCTTGCATCTGTTTGTTTACAGTGGTTAGGCACTCATCGATATAGTTGTGGGCTTTTGTACCCGCTTCATAAAGGACTCGGCACGCTTGTGTGTTATCGAATAATACGGTCACTGTGTTTGGATTAGCATGGAGAAGGACAGTATCCCCAGTACGTAAAACAGGTTCAATACTTGGGTTGGCTTCTAAATAGCGAGGGTCCTGCTTAGGAAGCACCACACGTCCTGTGGCTGCTAAGGACTGCAACCACTGTTTTAGGGGCAATAAGTTGTTTTTTATTGAAGATTTACTTTTTAAAAGATGATCTAAATCGGCAATAAGGGTCTTTTGCTGTGTCTGCTGTGGTGCTACTTCAGCGCTCGATTGCCAGACCATGGCAGGTTCATAATAAGGTTCATAGGCAGTTTTAAAGTCAGATTTAGAGTTGGGTTTAAGGCCACTATTTTGACCATTATTAAACTCTTGTGAGAGCCAGCCACCCATTCGCTGGCTTGTAGGAGAGGTCAGTATTCTTGAATGATTAGAGCTTGAATGATTAGAGGTGCTAACAGCTGGCTGCATAGCCTCAGGTGAGTCGTATAAAGTCGTGGTTAGTGGCTGAGTTTGATTTTGCGCATTGGCATTGATGGATAGAGAAAGGGAGGAAGATAAAGCTAGAACTAAATATTTGTAATTAAAATGAGGAGAGGCACATAGTTTACGCTTCATGATGATTTCCATACTTGCCAAGATAAACAGTATCTTTTTGAGATGCATTGTTGACCATAGACTGGCTTATTCATGTTATTCGAATCAAACGCAAACCAACTATCGAAGGTAGGCTGAGCTTGCATCGTTGGGCTTTTTGATATGGTGTATTCATGTATCCAGTTTAAAGTCGTTTTATCACCGACAAAATTATGGTGCTCAGGTGCTCCACTACTGCTTAATTCACGTCGTTCGCGAACTGCTGTAATGCCGTCGACTGTATCAATCTCTCGCATGAATTGTTGAGGCTTTTGTGCTGACCAATTTAAAGGATAAATGATATGTTCACGCCAGTCATATTCTGCTGTCGTTACCGCAATCAATCGGCCATTACTCCATTTAAAAATAGAGCGATCTGCACTATAAAACACTTCAGTATTAACACTGGGCCATTGATCGCTGGCACCCTGAGCCAACCAGGCAATGTGACCGTTCATATTTAACCTAATGTAATTAAAGTTGGGATCAAGTTGAGGCCTATCAGGATTGTTGCTAAAGACAACATTGCCTTTAATGGCGCCTTTAGAAGTACTAAAACATTTGGTACTGCTCTCTGAGCAGCCAGTTTTAACAGTACATCCAAATAAGCTAAAAGCACTAGTTACGATTAATAGCCTAAAAATAGGCTTGTTTATTTTTAGCATTTTTTCTCATCTTTATGTTTCAGAAAAATATGCCTTAAATTCTTACAAATTTAAGGCATATTAAGGTGTTATAAGGATGGTGAGTACATCAGATATAAGTGGCTACTTATTTAGTGCCCGTGGTACCTGAAGTGCCAGAATCATTATCATCATCACCACTTGCAGCAATCGCAATACCAATTACTGCGGCAGCGGCTACTGGCGCCCATATAGGAATACCACCCGAAGATGCTACCACTGCTGGCGTAGGAGCCGGTGGAGGTGGCGTTACAGGTTGTACGACAGGAGGAGGTGTCTGGACGGTTGGTAGAGGTTGCGGTGCTGGTTGTGGAACAGGTTGCGGCGGTGGAACAACAGGCATGCCTTTAGGGAATGCGCCACTGAACCAGTTATCACACTGATGCATAGAGACACGAACAATCCTACCTGAAGCATCATGATATTGATTAATCATCATCTCTGGCGAGTAAGGAATATATTTACCTTGAATGGCTTTAGCAACGCCATCACGACGTTGGCGATGACCTGTACCGATATCGCAAGTACCATTTTGAAATTGTGGGGCTAAATTACCCAGTAATCCCTTTGATACTGACACTTCATTGTCATGTAATAGAGGCTTTTTAAAGGTGCTAGATTTATAAAATCTAGCTGTTCCTGAATTTATAGCTTGTTGACACTCTTGCAAAGTATCATAACCCACATTGCCATGCGAGTCCTGATGGATGCCTGCTTGAGCAGAAAAACTTAATGCTCCTAAGGTCATTAATGAGACAACGCCTACTAGTGTTTTCAATGGTAAAATCCTTTTGTTAAAATTCTTGAAATAAACAGTTAAGTTTTGTTTAATTTTCACATTAACATTTTTAGATGGTTTTTACACTTTTTTTTCTAATAATTATGAAGGTTAGAGAGCAATCAAAAAGGTCGCTTGAAAAAAACCAATAAAAAGCATCGACTTAAGGAGGCTCATCAATAGCAAGTTTTTTGTAATCTTAGGAGATAAGCAGTTGGAATCGGCAGAAGTTTAGTCTGTCAGGCTTGAAAGGCTATATATTTAAAGGTATGAAATAGGTTAGGAGAGGGCGCGTCATTAGCTAATACAATTAGTAGCTAATAGCATTAAAATAACAAAGATAACTCTATGCTTTATATATAGAAATATAGCTATATTGGAGACAAAAAATCTCAGATGCTCTTTCCCCATTGAATATCTAAGCATACAGTGCTAAATTCTAGCAAACTTTTACCTCGTGAGTGGCTATGAGCGATTCGAATTCAAAAAATCCAAGCAATAATCCCAATAAACCGACAGCTACTGAGACTGAAACAGTGCACCCAACAGACGTATCCTTGGTATGTGATGACCCCTCTCGTCATAAAAAACAGCCTCCAGAGCCTACCTCAAAACGCAGTTATCAGTTGCTACTGGTGTTTGGTTTAATAATGCTATTCTTATTGGCAATGGTCTATCAGACCTTGTTTGGCCACTCTAATCAAGCAGCTGGTGAATTGGTTGTGGAAGAAGGTCAGAGCTATTATGGCTTCTTACCTCAATTTCAGCGCGATGTGCCCATGTTCTCTGCCAGCTTAGCCAAGCTTTATATCAAGGCAACCGTGGATGTGCCGCTACATGCTGGTACTTATGAAATACCAAAAAATGCCAGCTTTAAACAGATGATGGATGCCTTCAAAGAAGGTCAAAAAGTAGACATGGTTACCATTCAAATTATTGAAGGTAAGACGGCTGCTGACTTGTACAAAGTGATTGCCAATAAAGAAGGGGTAGTGTTAGAGGTGCTAGAGTCTAACGGCAAGCCTAAAGACAATTTTAAGCAGCTGCTGGGTATTGATGCGTTCACTCCAGAAGGCGAGTTCGTTAATAATCTAGAGGGTTGGTTTACTCCAGATACCTATTACTATGCTAGAGGTGTTACTGATAAACAGATCTTAAATGACCTTTATAAGCGTCAACAACAAGCTTTGGATGAAGCTTGGGAGAAGCGTGCTGCTGATCTGCCATATAAGACCCCTTATGAAGCGCTAATCATGGCCTCCATTATCGAAAAAGAGACCAGTGTTGATAGTGAGCGTGAGCTGGTGTCGGCAGTATTTGTGAATCGTCTTAATCAGGGTATGCGTCTACAAACTGACCCTACCATTATTTATGGTATGGGTGAGCGTTATGATGGCAATATTCGCCGTACTGATATTAATGAGAAGACCGCTTATAACACCTATCAAATCGATGGCTTGCCACCGACCCCAATTGCCTTGCCTTCTCCTGAATCTATTGAAGCGGCTATGCACCCAGCCAATAGTGACGTATTGTATTTCGTGGCTACGGGTACGGGTGGGCATAAGTTTACCAAAACCCTTGCGGACCACAATCGGGCAGTACAAGAGTACTTAAAAGTTATGCGTGAACAAAGAACAGCTGATAACCCATAAATAAAGAGAGTCGAGTCTTATGTCGCAGACAGTCAATGCAGCTAAATTTATCAGCTTTGAAGGTACTGAGGGGGTGGGAAAAACCACAGCCATCAATAGTCTATGCCAGTGTTTAACTGACGCAGGTATTGAGTACGTGCAGACTCGAGAGCCTGGGGGTAGTCCGTTTGCCGAGCAGCTACGAGAGCTATTACTAGATACCAAGACGGACATCACCGATGACACTGAGCTGCTACTGATGTTCGCGGCTCGTAGTGACCACTTAGCAAAAGTTATCTTGCCGGCGCTGGAGGCAGGCAAGTGGGTAATTTGCGATCGCTTTGTAGACTCTACAGTGGCTTATCAGGGCTATGGTCGGGGGTGTGGTGACTCAGCTATGCTGCAGAAGATTGAGGGGCTTATCAGTCAATTTGTGCCCCGCCTGCCTGACCTAACCTTATGGCTAGATTTACCGGTTGCAGAGGGAATGCAAAGAGCAGGCAAGCGTAGTGCTGCTGATCGCTTTGAACAACAGCAAATGGCTTTTTTTGAAAGGGTCTATCAAGGGTTTAGTCAGCAACATCAGGCCCATCCTCAGCGTGTCCAGCGTATTGACGCTCAAGGGCAGGCAGAGGAGGTAGCTGCTAGAATTTGGCAAGCCGTTGCCCAGAAGCTGTAGCCGCTAAGGGTGTAGTTATCACTAACAGTGCAGTTGTATAGCTACCATAGCTATAGATAGATAGTTATCATCGAGATCCTAGTAGTAAATAAAAAAGAGCAGCTCCTGTGTGAGCTGCTCTTTTTTTGGGTTGTTTTTAGATTGTTGTCGTGTCTTTGGATTAACAGTTAAGCCACTGCAGTTAAGACGATTTATCCGAATTGTTCTTTGCTTCAGTATCGGGCAAGCGCTGAGGGTCTAGCGAGCCATCGGCTTGTCTTGGGGCTTGAGAGTTACCATTGTCTTGTGATTGCAGATTTTTAACTGAAGCCGCCTTACTGCTTTTATTGCTAGAGGTTTTACCTGTATTTGTACTGCTACTAGTATTACCACTGCTATCAGAGTGCTTTTGTAGACTCTGTTCAAGCTTAGTCGCCAGCTCAGCCTCTAACTGCGTAGTAGGTACAGTCGTTGAAGATTTTGCCTCATTGTCACCAGTTGCCTCATCTTGGCCGTGTTGTACGTCAGTTTGAGCAGGCGATGAATCAGTTGGTTTTGAGTCACCTTTATCAAGCTCCAAGCTATGAGTTGGGTCGTCTACCCCTTCGGTTATAATCTTTTCTTTACGCTTCTCAGGTGACTTGGATGTGGCCTCAAACTGTGAGTTGGCTAAAGCACGGGCTTGGTTTTGCTTCTCAGTGACATCAACTTCTTTTGGCTGCACTTCATCTTCAATGACCAGTGCCACTAGCTTATGGTCACGAGGAATCTCATTGTCAAAGCTGTCAGTAATCACGTGCAAATGACCTTCTTTATCAATAGTGAATAAAGGCACAAATTGCTTATTATCGGCGCGATACTGGCTGTAGCTATAACTGTCAGTAATATTGGTAATCTTCACCCGAGCCTTCTTTGACAACATACTGGCCATCTTAGTATAGGTCACATCTTTACCAAATAACCAACGTGAATTAAAGCCTGAGCGCTTGCTCTCTCTTTCTGTCTTTGACTTGTCCTCAGTGAACTTTAAGCGATAGATTTTTTGTTCGCCAAATTCATGACGATAATGTAGCTCGGATAGGGTGTTCATCTCCTTATCGGTGCTCATGGCAAAGAGATGGCCAATACCGATTAAGTCCATGTGACGCTCGGCATGGTCAGAGATGGGATTACCAAAATAGGTACGTAATCCAGCCATACGGGCTTTGGCAATATTGGTGTAATTGTTATGGGCTACCACCACATCGAAGCCTTGTTCCTGTAATGCGGCTGCCACTCTAAGTGCCACTGGGTTAGAGCCCACAATCAGCACCCCATTATTGGCAGGCTCACGTACTCCAAGCAGATTACCCACCATCTTCGCCCCCAAGCCTTGAATTAGGACGGTGCCAATGATTACCATAAATACCAAGGGCACTAACAACTCCACTCCTTGGATATCATACTCCTCTAAGCGGATAGCAAATAAGGAGGAAATGGCGGCAGCAACGATACCGCGAGGCCCAATCCAACTGATCATCATTTTTTCAGAAGTTTTTAGATTAGAGCCCATTGAGGAGGCCCAGACTGATAAAGGGCGTGCTACAAACATGACGATCGCTAACAGCACTAAGCCTTGGAAGCCGACGCTTAACAGGCTATTTAACTCAACCCGAGCTGCTAGCACAATAAATAGTACTGAGATTAGCAGGACGGTTAATGACTCATTAAATTCAAGGATTTGCTCACGTGGGAAGTCTTTCCAATTAGCTAAGGCGACGCCCATCACGGTCACAGCCAATAGACCCGATTCGTGCTCTAAATGGTTGGATATTGAGAACAATAATAGCACAAAGGCTAAGGTAAAAACGTTGTGTAAAAACTCAGGGATCATGTGACGTTTAATTAAATTCGCCAGCACAAAAGCCCCAAACATACCAATGGCAGAGGCAATAATCACAATCTCAGCAAATAAGAAGATGCTGTTGGCCTCTCCGCCGGAGATGATGTATTCGTACACCAAAACCACAGCGATAGCGCCCACGGGATCGATGATAATCCCTTCCCACTTTAAGATGTTGGAGATGGTCTTATTGGGGCGCACACTGCGCAGTAGCGGCATGATAACCGTAGGTCCGGTAACACAGACTAAGGAGCCAAATAGTAGTGCAATTAGTGGGTCGACATCGAATAAAAGGTAAGTGGATAGGGCGACCACAGCGATGGTAATTAATACACCGACTGAGACCAACATTTGTACCACTTTACCGTGCTGCTTAATTTCTTCGAACTCTAAGGTGAGTGAGCCTTCAAATAAAATGATGGCCACACCCAAAGAGATAAAGGGAAATAGTAAATCTCCAATGACCGCATCTGGGTCAAAGTAGTTCATGATCGGGCCAATAAAAATACCAATAAGTAATAAAAATAAAATTGACGGCTGTTTTAAATACCAAGCCAGCCATTGCGCAGCAATGCCTAGCCCAACCACGCCAGATAATAATAAGGCGGTATCCATAAAAAATCCTTGTGTATGCAGTGTCCATTCTCAGCTATGTAGTCAGCATTTACTACATCCTGCAGGCAAAAAAAAGAAAATAGAGAGAGGTGAAAAGACACTGTAAAAAAGCCTAGTAGTTTATTACTAGGCTTCGCTAATGCAGGGCTAACCATAAAGTCATGCCCTTAAGTGAAGCCATGATTTGTAGCAGCCGATCTTTATTAGCGCTATAGTTTTGATAGTCCTATAACCCAGTAAGGTTGGCAGATAATTAGCCATCTATTGGGCGACTGTTGACACCCTAATTAAAAGAAATTAGGGTTAAGTGAATTTATGATATCACGAAATAAAGTAACAGATGCGGTACAATTGCTCAAAGATACGGTAGTTTTTTGACCCAGTTACCAAATTAGAAAGCAACTGCAATTGGAGCGATGCTTGCTTGTGCTATAAGTTGCTAGCGTATACTGTAAAAACGTCTTATCATGAATATAGATTTTGTTACTGATTATAATTAACGGCTGTGGCTGTAAGGTTGGCATTAGTATTGGCATGATCCACGAATGGACTGAGGTCAACCTATTGTTTAACACAGACCCTCCAGGAGAATTACAATAATGAATAGTGCTTCACAGACAGACAATCCTCGTATCCCTGAAGTGAACGCTGTAATACAAGATTCGGCAGAAGATGCCTTGGTGTTCCCTACTACTTCTACTTTGAGCCAAAAGTTAACCAAAATCCAGCAAGCGCTGAGAGCCGTCAGTGCAGGTTCAGTGCTGGCAATCAGTAGCTTAGGGCTAGGAGCAGCAGGTACAGCGTTAACCACAGGTGCTCTAGTAGCGACAGCAGCGACCCCTACAGTGGCTCAAGCGGCTTTGGTTGCCTCTGACTTCTCAGAACTGGTAGAGCAAGTTAGCCCAGGTGTGGCCAGAGTTAACGTGGTCACTAAGGTGAGTGAAGAGGAGTTGGCTAAGGCGCAAACCGTTGAATTATTGCGTCAGTTCTTTGGCGATAGAATTCGCATTCCAGGGGCACAACCCCCAGCCATTGAGTACAATTATGGTACCGGATTCTTCGTCAGTACCGATGGCTATATGTTAACCAACCATCATGTGATTGCCGGAGCGGATAAAATTACCGTTACCCTAAATGACCGTACTGAATTAGATGCCAAATTAGTAGGTAGTGATGAGCGCTCCGACGTAGCAGTGCTCAAAGTACAGGGTTCGCCTGGTAAGTCATATCCCGCCCTGCCCACAGGAGACTCAAATGCGGTAAGAGTCGGTGAGCCGGTATTGGCTATTGGCTCTCCTTTCGGCTTTGACTACTCAGCTTCTGCCGGTATTGTCAGTGCCAAATCTCGTAACTTCTCTCGTGATATCAGCGTGCCTTTTATTCAGTCAGACGTGGCGCTAAACCCCGGTAACTCTGGTGGTCCTTTATTTAACCGCAATGGGCAAGTAATTGGTATTAACTCACGTATCTTTAGTGGTACCGGCGGTTATATGGGGCTGTCTTTCTCAATTCCCATTAACGAAGCTTTAGATATCTATCAGCAGCTAAAACAAAACGGGGTGGTAACGCGTGCTTACATGGGTATCTTCCCGCAGGATATTGATCGTAACTTAGCGGAAGCCTATGGCTTAAGCAAGCCGCAAGGTGCTTTACTTATTAAAGTAACGCCAGACTCTCCTGCAGAAGCGGCAGGACTGAAAGCTGGTGATATTATCACTCAATATAACAATAAGATGATTTTAGAATCGTCAGATTTATTAAATATCATTAACCGCAGTAAGCCAGGCGATGTCTTCAATGCCGTGGTGTTACGTCAAGGCAAGCAGATAAATGTTAGAGGTAAACTATCAGTAGCCCCTGACGAGGTTTCCCCTGATGCTGTGGTCACCAAAGCCAATAATAGTCAGATTCGCCTAGGGTTACGTATTCAGGCCTTACCGCGTGAGAGTTTGGCTAAGCTAGGCGGAGAAGGGGTGTTGATCACAGAAGTTGACCCCACTGGGCTTGCTGCTCGTGCTGGACTAAGACCAGGGGATGTGATTACCAACTTGCACCAGAAGTCGATTAGCAGTATCGAGGACTTCCAACGAGCACTGCGTCAGCTTCCAGAAGAGGGCGTAGTAACTATTGAGGTTATCCGCCAAGGTATCCCAGCTATTATTGGTCTGCGTTTGGACTAAGAATGAACTATTAATTTTTAACTTTCTATTTTAAAAAGCAAAAAGCGACGCTACTCTTTTGAGTGCGTCGCTTTTTTGTTATCGATTTTTATTGATACAGATTAAGTCGATTTCTATTGATACAGAGTAAAGAGATAAGAGGAATAGAATAAAAAAGACAACAGGATAAATAAAATAGACATAAAAAAACCTCCAATCGCTCTGATTGGAGGTTTAGTGCTTATCTCTTAGTAAATATAATGCTAAGGATAAGCTCGAATAGGTGGTATCCCGTAGGGGATTCGAACCCCTGTTACCGCCGTGAAAGGGCGGGGTCCTAGGCCTCTAGACGAACGGGACACAAAATCATGTAAACATGAAATAGTTTTACAACGTAAGGTGCTATAAAAATAGCTTTGCCTAGGTGCTTACGTTGGTGCCGCTGATAGTCATTATATACAAAATATTCTGAGTATCAACTAATCTTAAATGTGGTGGAGCTAAACGGAGTCGAACCGTTGACCCCTTGCATGCCATGCAAGTGCTCTACCAACTGAGCTATAGCCCCTCTCTAAGAGTGGGCGTATTATAGGCGGGTAATGGAAAGTTGTCAACACTTTTTTTTAACTATTTTAAAAATATTTCAAAAAAGAGGCTTTTTAGAGCAAAAACAACGTTTATACCGACCATCCCATAAGATGTGGCGGGCATTATAGGTCAAAATTATGGTTCTGAAAAGCCCAATTATCAAAAATAATGCTTTTTTTTCAATTTTTTTTGAAATTCACGAAAATTCGCCACTTTTTAGCTTTTAATAAACTGAGGTCGTAAAAATTTCATTGTTTTAAATAAACTAAGATCAAATAGTGATTAATAAAAAACCATTAATAAAAGAATAAAAAAGCTGGCCAAATTAACTTTGACCAGCTTTGTATTAAGTTCAGGCTTAGATTGGGTAGGGTAAACCTCAACTATCTATTGCGCCTATGAAGCTATCTATTACGCTCCTTCACCAAAGCGGCCTTGTTGATAGTCATTTACTGCTTGGATAATCTCCTGCTGACTGTTCATCACAAAGGGGCCATATTGCACGATAGGCTCATTTAGGGGGCGACCAGTGACCAAGATAACTTTAGTATCTTCGCTACCAGCCTCAATGGTGATGCCGTCCGCATTTGGGTCATTTTTTAGGATGGCCATGTTTTTAACCGGTACTTGCTTGCCCTCAATGCTAGCACTGCCACGGTACACAAACACAAAGGCGTTGTGACTTGCTGGAATATTATGGCTAAAGCTGGCGTCTGCTGGCAGATGAATGTCTAGATAGGTAGGCTCAGTCACTTCTCGAGTTACCGCCCCTTGTATGCCATTTGACTCACCGGCGATTACCGTTACTTCAGTACCATTTTCGGTCACAAACTTTGGCAAGTCAGCATTTTGGAAGTCTTGGTACCAAGGCTCATTCATTTTGTCTTTGGCCGGTAAGTTTAACCAAAGCTGGAAGCCTTCCATTTCGCCATCCTCTTGCTCAGGGATTTCCGAATGAATAACCCCGCTAGCAGCCGTCATCCACTGTACACCACCGTTTTGCAGTAACCCTTCATTGCCAGCACTGTCTTTATGACGCATACGGCCAGTAATCATGTAGGTTACGGTTTCAAAGCCACGATGGGGGTGGTTTGGGAAGCCGGCGATATAATCATCTGGATTATCGCTTTTAAAGTTATCTAGCATCAAGTAAGGGTCAAGACGCTGCTGTAATTGATGAGTAAGCACTCGAGTTAATTTAACGCCCGCCCCATCTTGGGTGTCTATACCAGCATAAAGCTGTTCTACTTGGCGAGGTTGAGTAAGAATTACATCATTTTTTATAGAGTTAGCCATTGTTTTTCTCCTCATATCTGATATGCCTTGCATTTTAGGTCTTATACTATGATGACTTAGACTATGTTGTCTCGTGCTATAAAAATCAAGGCTTGGCAGTATGCTATGGTTCTTAACTGCCTACTGATTATTATTAATTTATCATAACCTTATATGTTTTTAAATTAAGTATAGTTAATCAATAGGTTTCCTTTCTTAAATTACAACGGCTTGCTTAAATAGCTGTATTTTTTAGTAATTAATACGCCTTAATTCACTATTAAAGTTTAGTCATTAAATATGCTAAGCTTACTGATATGGCAAGATGCCTATCGATAGTGAATCAATATTCAAGCAGTGCAGTGTAGTATAGTATTAATAATACTTAGGCACGCCTTAAGTAACTGTGAGGGATAACTAAATAAGGAGAGCTATCATGAGTAGAGAGAAAACATTATTTAAGAGTAAAGAGCGTAAGAGTAAGCACGAGATAGTAGCTTTTTTACGTCAACTCGCTGATAAGATTGATGAAGGTAGCGTGGTTCTGAGCAAAGGCAGTGAGGAGTTGGCGCTGCAATTGCCAGAGAATATAACGCTAGAAGTCAAAGCAGAAGATGAGATGAAGCGTAAAAGAGGCACTCAGCACAGTCTTGAAGTGGAGCTAAAGTGGTTTGATGATGACAATCACAAGGCATCAGGCTTGGTGTTAAAGTAGCCAGTAGTTCAGTTGAGAATTTGACGACTAGAGCCGTCGTGCGCTAGTCGTTATTCCGCTATTGATTGTTGCAAGCTTACTGCTGAAACCGACAGCGCTTGTTTTGAAAGACAGTTTTAAAGTACCGTTTTGGAATACCGTTTTGAAATATATAGCCCATTATCCTGCTCATATCCAAGATCAAGTTAAATCCCTCATCGAGCAGGATAAATTGGGCTTGTATTTACAACAAAAATACCCTGATGGGCATCACGTCCAAAGCGATAAAGCCTTGTATCAATATGTGACCGAGGTAAAAAACCAATACATGAAAAATGTGGGTACCTTATCGCAGGTCAGTTATAACAGTAAACTTAAAGTATTAAAGCAGGCTCTAGGCATACACACCCACCAGTCTCGGGTGCAGGGTAGTAAGCTTAAATCACATAACAGTATTACGGTTGCCAGTGTGTTCAAAGAAGCACCGCTTGAATTTTTGCGAATGATAGTGGTGCATGAGCTGGCTCATTTTAAAGTCAGTGAACACAACAAAGCCTTTTATCAGTTGTGTTGTCACATGCAGCCTGATTATCATCAGGTTGAGCTGGATACTAGACTGTGGTTGCTGTGGCGTGACTTACAAAAGACTGAGAAATAAAAAATTAATAGTAAAAAAGGGCTGACAATAACTGACAGCCCTTTTTTAATTTTCTAATTTAGAAACTTACGTATGTTATTAGCTCAGTTGTAGCGAGCCTGTGGCACCCATCATTAAATCAACGACATCACCGCCATCTATAACTTCAAAACGTGGATCAATCTCTGATTCTTTAATGCCGTTATGCTCCATACAAGCGCCACATACCAAGACATTTCCACCTTGTTCAATAAATTTTTCTAGTAAATCTTTTGCAGGTTTAAAAGGGGCACCAATATCTATCTTGTCTAGTGCATTAGGCTTGGCAAGTTTAACGGCATCTATAAATAAGATAACGCTTGCTGAATGGCCTTTCTCTAATGCTTTAACGGCCATAGTTAAGCCGACGGTAATTTTACTTGGGTTGCTGGTATCATCAAATAAAGCAGTTACAAAATCAGTTGTGTTGGGCATGATATGTTCCTTGTTTTTGGAGGTGTTGTAATAAGTGGATTGGATTTCTTGTTATAAGATAAGGGGAGTGGGTATCTAGTTACCTAATTACCTAATCTCTGGTTATTAGAATAACAATTGTTATATATTTTTATATAATGTTTTGTCGTAAGCCTGTTATAGGTAAGTAAGCTAAGATTTCTAGAGATTTAAAAGAGGGTAGGGTATAAGCTTTATTTTTGAATAGGCATAAAAAAGCTGAGTAAGAACTCAGCTTTTGGGGTTGGAGAAATTATTAGTTATGGCTAAATCTTCTCAGCTTGATTAAAAGCAATAGCCATGCTGCTTAAGCACCGATTTTACGACCATCTTTTTTGCTAATCATAATGACAGAGGAGCGAGGGGTCTGTCCTTTATGTGGGAAAGTTGAATCGTTTTTCTCCCCTGGATGCTGCACGTTAACAAACATAGTGCGCTCATTATGGGCCCAAGCTATACCCGTAATTTCGCACGAGTTTGGACCGGTTAAGAAGCGGCGGATTTCACCAGTAATAGGGTCACCACACAGCATTGAGTTGTGGCCTTGCCCTGCAAAGTCACCGTCGTTACTGTATTTACCATCGGTTTGAATCCAAATACGACCACTTGAATCAAAGCCGATACCATCTGGGCTATTAAAAGAGTTCTCAGCAGTGACATTATCACTACCAGCACGAGGGTCACCCTTAGGATAAACGTTAGGATTGCCTGCCATTACGTACATATCCCATTCGAAGGTTTCAGCCGTATGATCATCACCAGTTTCACGCCAACGGATAATATGTCCATAAATATTGTCTGAGCGTGGGTTTGCAGCGTTAGGGGCAAAGGTATCACCTCGTTTACTATTATTAGTCAGGGTACAGAATACCATGCCATTCAACGGGTTAACCGCAATCCACTCAGGTCTATCCATCTGGGTGCCACCAACAAGGTCAGCTGCTTGACGGGTGTGAATAGCAATATCCGCCTGTGACGCAAAGCCATTCGCTTTGGTCAAACCATTTTTGCCATGCTCTAGGGCGACCCAGCGTCCTGTCCCTTTTAATGGCTCCTTGCCACCATCAAAGATAGCGACATACAAAGTACCTTCGTCTAACAGGTCTTTGTTATGAGCGATATCTCCTTTTTTGTAGGCATTTTTACTGACGAATTTGTAGATGCGTTCGCCGCGCTCATCGTCGCCCATATAAGCAACTACTTTGCCGTTTTTAGCCACTTGTAGTGCCACGTTCTCGTGTTTGAAGCGACCTAGGGCAGTACGTTTAACTGGTGTACTCTTTGGATTTAAAGGATCGATTTCGACAACCCAACCAAAGCGGTTAATTTCATTTGGGTTTTTGCTTAAGTCAAAGCGATCATCAAACTTCTCCCAACCATAGCTAGACTCCGCTTCTACCCCATAGCGTTTCATATCTTTATTAATCGCTGCTGCATTTGAGGCCCCGAACATATCATCAAAGTTCTCTTCGCAGGTGACATAAGTATTCCAAGGGGTCTTACCACTAGAGCAGTTACCAAATGTACCCAGAACATGCTTGCCATGCGGATCAGCCTTTGTTTTTAGTAAATCATGTCCTTTGGCAGGACCAGACACCAACATTGGCGTATGGGCGGTAACACGGCGGTTAAATGGCGAATTAACATCAAAGCGCATTTTGTTAGTACCATCAGCCTTTAAGCCTAGTAGACTAAGTCCCACCACATTTTGGCTTTTTAGTACTTCGTCAGCCGTTCTTGGCATGTCCTCTTTATGTGGAAAAAGGGTATTGTGGTTTGGATATTCGTTATTAACGGCTAATACACCACCGGCACGGTTAATTTCAAAAAACTCCATACCATCGTTGTTTTCACCAAACATCTTGGCATAATCTGCGCCTTTATTACTACGGTCGTCTTTAAAACTTGGGGCGTCTGGGAAGAGCTTGTCACCAAACGAAATCAACACCTCAGCATTATAACCCTCAGCGATGCGTACTGAATCGGTAGTGGCTGCTGGCAAAGCCTTAAAATTTAGCAGCTTTGATTTGCCAGCTGCTTTAGCAAACACTGATGGACTGTAACCACCTAAAAATGCAGCACCTGAAAGGATACTACCTGTCTTCAAAAAACCACGGCGAGATAAGCTAATAGTCATTTTTGAACCTATAAATAAATAGATGTTTAGGGTTGGTGTAAGTAATACATAGAGTGGGTTATAGGACAGGTACTATAGCCATTGAATATTGCAATAATATGTCATTGTTAGTTGGGCGAGCTTGGTAGGCAGCCTTTTACTGTAAAGGGATAGCCAGTATTGTGATAATAGGCAGTAGCGGTAAATGCTGAAAGCTGAAAATTGAAAACAAAAAAACGCAAGCTCCGCTTTTGCAAAACTTGCGTTTTATATTTCTAACTTAATTACTAAATTGATTTAAAGCGGAAAAGCTATTCTAAGAAAAAGCTACTCCACAAAACTATTCAGCTTCTACCAAAAAGTCTGGCATATCGGCAGCGGTTTTCTCAATTTTCTTCAGCTTTTTCTTACCCAGTCCGCCCAACACTTCTACCGCATGGCGCAGGCGAGCCATGGTCATGTCAGCACCGATGATGTACATAGAGTTCATCACAGGCGTAGAAGAGGTACTACCGGCAATAGCAACGAAGAAAGGTGCCATCATGTCACGCAGTTTGATGTCCATGGCTGCGCTTAAGCCTTTTAAGGTCTTAAAGATGTTGTCTTCGGTCCATTCTGGAAGGGTTTCTAGTTTCCAAGTGGCTATTTGCAAGATTTCCATGATTTGTTCCGCGCTTAGTGACTTATGCTCGAAGTCTTCAGCCTTAATGTCTGGCAAGTTTTGGAAGTAGAAGCCGCCCCAATTAACCGCGTCTGACAATAGATGGATACGAGGCTGAATGGCCGCTGCAATAGCGGTTAGCTTATCTGAGTCGTTGGCCCAAGCTAAGATTCTATCTTTTAGTTGTTCTGGTGATAATTGACGTAAATACTCAGCGTTTAACCAATGTAGTTTTTCGATATCGAAAATCGGGCCACCTAGTGATACACGAGTGATATCAAAGCTCTTAATCATCTCATCAAGCGTGAACTGTTCTTCTTCATTTGGCATTGAGTAGCCCATACGACCCAAATAGTTCAATAATGCTTCTGGCAATACGCCGGCATCACGATAATAGGTGATAGAGGTTGGGTTTTTACGTTTTGATAGCTTTGATTTGTCTGGGTTACGTAGTAGTGGCATGTGGCACAGTACCGGCATTTCCCAACCAAAATAATCGTATAATAGTTTGTGCTTAGGCGCTGAGCTAATCCACTCTTCACCACGGATCACGTGGGTGATTTGCATTAAGTGGTCATCCACCACGTTGGCTAAGTGATAGGTAGGTAGGCCGTCGGTTTTTAGCAGCACTTGCATATCGACCTGTTCCCAAGGGATTTCAATCTCGCCACGCAGCATATCTTGAATCTTACAAGTACCCTCGGTAGGCACTTTCATACGGACAACGAAAGGCTTGCCCTCAGCGGCCAATTTATCAGATTCTTCGCGAGATAGATTGGCATAGCGGCCGTCATAATGTGGGTTTTCGCCGCGTGCGATTTGCTCTTTACGCATCTCATCTAGCTCCTCGCTAGTAGCGAAACAGCGGAACGCATGGCCTTTGTCTAATAACTCTTGGGCGTGCTTTTTATAAATGTCGCTACGCTCACTTTGACGGTAAGGGGCGTGTGGACCTCCCACATCAGGACCTTCTGCCCAGTCAAGACCGACCCAGCGTAGGGCATCCAAGATCATCTTTTCTGATTGCTCGGTAGAGCGGGTTTGGTCAGTGTCTTCGATACGCAGGATGAACTCACCGCCGTTGGCTTTAGCAAAAGCTAAGTTGAATAGGGCGATATAGGCAGTACCAACGTGTGGAAAGCCGGTTGGAGAAGGGGCAATACGGGTACGAACAGGACGATTTGCAGTAGTCTGTGTCATAAAGTTTCTCTTATAATCTGTTTATAAAAAAAGTACGAAAAGATTGATAGCAACCCCAACCAAGGGGGTAATAATGATAATTAAGAACGCAATGATTATTTAAGAGACATTATAGCAGGTTTGGCCTAAGGCTCATAAAACACAAGGAGACGGTTAACAAAGTTTTTTAATCTACAAAAAAACTGTCAAAATTTTTGTCAAAACAAGGCGAAATAACAAAAAAAGCATATAATAGCGCTTTGTTGGTGTGGCTACCTTGACAAGCAGGTGTGACTTGCGATAATGAGGTCGAGGCTATCTAAACTTATGTATCAACAGCTCTTGTGTTGACGGCTTTTACTGCTAGCCATTATTTTTATCACTGCCTATTGTGTATTTACTCCATTAAGGGAGCCTATTTATTGTGACCGATGCTCAATCCTCAGCTACACAGACCACCCCTTTAGCAAAATCCGATTTTAGCCACGAAACCGTGCTATTGTACGAGACTGTCGATGCTGTCTTAGGTAAAACTCCTACCAAAAAACAGAGTAAAAAAGTCACTGAACCACAAGGTAAGGTTTCCGGTATATTTGTTGATGCTACCTTTGGTCGAGGCGGACACAGTAAGCTGCTTCTTGAGTCATTAAGTGATGACGGGCAACTGTTTGTGTTCGATAAAGACCCTGAGGCCATTGCTGTTGCAGAAGAAATAGCAAAAAGTGACAATCGTGTGACAGTTGTGCATGATAGCTTTGCCAATATAACCCACTGTTTACAGCAGCATGGGGTTTCGCAAGTTAATGGCATTATGGCAGATTTAGGGGTCTCTTCTCCTCAACTAGATGATGGCAGTCGTGGCTTTAGTTTTATGCGCGATGGAGCTATTGATATGCGCATGGATACCAGCCGTGGTCAGTCGGTGGGTGAGTGGCTACAAACCGTTGATGAAGAAGAGTTGGCCAATGTGCTATTTGAGTTCGGCGAGGAGCGCCATAGTCGTCGTATCGCTCGGGCGATTAAACAAATGGACCGCTATACCTCAACCCTAGAGTTGGCGGAGGTAATTAAGCAAGCACACCCCAAATGGCAAAAGGGCAAGCATCCAGCGACGCAAAGCTTCCAAGCCATGCGTATTTTTATTAATAATGAGCTCGGTGATATCGATAGCTTCTTACAGCAAAGCTTGGCGTTACTGGCACCCGGTGGACACTTGGCAGTGATTAGCTTCCATTCTTTAGAAGACCGCCGTATTAAGCAGTTTTTGCAGCGCCATAGCCGTGGCCAGTATCCAGAAGATGAAAATCTGCCTATGCCCCCAGTGCGTCCTCGTTATTTTGGTAAGCCAATTCGTATTGCTCCAAGCAAGGCAGAAGTCAGTGTTAACAACCGCTCTAGAAGTGCTTGGTTAAGAGTGGCAACACGTACCGATACCCCATATAATACCGACCCTAGCGAACCTCATAGCTAGCTTAAAAAAAATGAGTAACAAAAATTAGTCCTGATAAACAAAGCCACTCTATTATTGAGTCATTTTTTACCCTTAAAGACCCTCCGGTCATAACATCAGTCACCATATGGCAAATAACAAATCCCAAAGCTCGAACCAAATAGATAGAAACTCGCTTGAGATTAGTGAGTTTTTAACCAAGCGCTATCGTGGTGTTAGCGTCTACGGTGCTGTCATGATTTTGCTGGCAATTGGCATTATCTGGACGGCTGTATTGACCGCAGAACAGGTGCAGCAGTACCATGAAGACTATATGGCATTGCAAAAAATGAAAGTTGAACATCGTAATTTACAAATTGAGAATCAGCGTTTGGTTATCGAACAACAGACCTTTAGTGCCACGCCACAAATTGCCAGCCGTGCGGTTACCCAGCTGGGCATGTACTCTCCCTCAACCAAAGACAAGCTGATATTGCAGCCAATGGCCGCCAAGCCTGGTGATAGGCTAAATATTGAACAACCAACTGAATCTGATGAAGCAGAATTGACCATCCAGCAGCAAGGAGGCGAAGATGAGTAAGAAGCCTTCTACCCCCAGAAAAAAAAGCAACACCCAAAAGACTAATGCTGGCAAAAATAGCGCTAGCAATAAGCCAATGCACGGTAAAGTGACCGAGCCTTTGGTGAAACCCAAAAAAGCCTCTGCTGCAAAGTCAGGTAAAGCAGAAGCTGGGAGTGCTCCGGAGGGCAAGGCTAAATTAAAATTCTGGAAAAAACCAAAAGAAACCAGTGGCGCTTATACTAGTGTCAAACACCGTGGTGGCAAGATATTTAAACCAGCAACCGTAGGGGCTTCAAATCGAGGCGGTGCTGAAAGCGACTTGATACGCTTCCAACTGGTTTGGGGGGCGGCTTTTGGTATCTTATTGCTCCTAGTACTTCGTGCCTTCTACCTTCAAGTATTTAACGCCGAGAAGTTCATCAATATAGGTAATCAAATCATTACCAGTGAGCGTACTCAGCACTCTTATCGCGGTATGATTACCGATCGTAATCATCAACCCTTGGCGGTGAGCGCTCCTTTGTCCACTGTGTCGTTTAGTCCTTACGACTATGCGCAGTGGTATTACGATATCCAAAAACGCATTAAAAGAAATGCCGATAACCCAGAAGCACAGCAAAGACTGCTACAGAAGTTAAAAGAGATGGATTTGGCTCAACTTGCTAGCGTGTCTGGGGTATCTGTTGAGCGTTTGCAGCAAGCTGTGGCACTTGATAATACGGTAGATGTTAGTGACGATGAAGCGGTAAAAGCGGTACTGCCTAAAGGCTCAGGTTCGCATTATTTACCGTTACTAAACAAGGTGACACCAGAGATTGCCGATGCGGTTATGGTGCTCAACTTCCCAGGCGTGTATGAAAAACAAGAGTTTCGCCGCTATTATCCACAGCCGCAACCCAATGCACAGCTGCTAGGGTTTATGGGCCATAATGCCAATGATCCGAACAGCGGTTATGAAGGTCGTGCCGGCATTGAGCGTAAGTTTGAAGCGAAGCTGGCGGGAGAAGATGGCAAGGTTCGGGTGTTAAAAGACCGCTATCAAAACAGTATTGAAGAGCTGGAACAAATCAAGCCGGTGGTGCCTGGAGAGGACGTTACCTTATCTATTGACTCAAGATTGCAGTATTTATTATACAAAGAGCTTGAACATGTGGGCCGAGTGCAAGAAGCCCGCTGGTCAACGGGAATTGTGGTCGATGTACACACAGGTGAGGTATTAGCACTATCTACCTGGCCTTCATTTAATAACAATAACTTAAATGAAATGACCGGTAACAACCAGCGCAACCGCGCAGTATTAGACGTCTTTGAGCCTGGGTCAGTGATGAAGCCGTTTACGGTGGCTGCCGCATTGCAGTCTGGGAAATATACTGAAAACTCATTAATCAATACCAGTCCAGGATCGATTAGAGTTCGAGGTTATACCATTCGCGATCACAATAACTTAGGCTCGATCAACATGTCCACCTTGATTCAAAAATCAAGTAACGTGGCCTCGACCAAGATTGCCTTATCTTTACCGCCAGATGGTATTACCAAAGTACAAAAAGAGTTTGGTTTTGGCAAAAAGACCGCGCTGAACTTCCCCGGGGAGCAGGCCGGTATTATTCCGACGCCCAAAGAGATTGAAACCTCTCGCCGAGCCACGATAAGTTATGGTTATGGCTTGCAGGTGACTTTGGCGCAGATTGCTCAAGCATACGCAGCCTTAGGGTCCGGGGGTGTGCTACATCCGCTTACTTTGGAAAAGCAAGAGCAGAAGCCTGTTGGCAAGCGAGTGCTGGATGAGAAGCACGCCATGTCTGTGGTGAAGATGATGGAGACGGTTACTCAGCCTGGTGGTACCGCAACGGCTGCTGCCATTGATGGTTATCGTATCGCTGGTAAAACCGGAACATCGCGCCGTGTGAACCCCAAAGGTGGTTATTATACTGATCAGTATCGTACGGTATTTGCGGGTATCGCTCCGGCCTCAAACCCGCGTTTGGCAACGGTTATCTTAGTTGAAGACCCGCGTAAGACTTATTATGCAGGTATTGTGGCTGCACCAGTATTCAAGAGCGTGATGCAAGAAGCTTTACGTCTATACAACGTGCCGCTTGATAAACCGTTAACAGCTGAATAATAGCTCAACCACACCCAGCTGAATACAAAGTTGAATATAATCGAAGAAGGTCAACACGATGACAGCGAACCAACCAACAGCCATAGACAGTAAGGCTACCGTATTAACCTTGCGCCAAGTTGCTACAACAGCATTAAAAGCTTTACCGCAGCAAGCGCAGACCTTACAGCAGTTATTGTCTCAGCCACAAGGGCTTGATCTAGAGTTCTCAAGGTTTGTGTTGGATAGCCGTCAACTGGCAAGTGCAAATGATGCAGGGTCGAGCGCACCTGCCGCTTTTGTGTTATTAAAAAGCCATACCCAGCCTATCGAAAAGAGCCAGCAGTATGCCAAAGCAGCTTCTAAGCAGGCGGCTTTTATTTTGACTGAGATTGCGCCTGAAGCATTGGAATATAACGCACAAAATACAGATTATGCTTGTCCTGTGCTTTATGTTGCCAATTTGCGTGACATTTTGGGTAGCGTGATTCAGATTAGCCTACTGCCTGCCAGCTCCTTATCTACTATAAATTCTGCTGCTGATATGCTGTCTTTATTACCCCAAGTAATTGCGGTGACCGGCACCAATGGTAAGACTACTATTAGCCAGTTGATTGCACAGCTGTGTCAATTCTCTAACGTGACTCAGTTACAAAATAGCGCGGTGATGGGTACAGCCGGTAATGGTCGCCTAGACAGCTTGGTACAAGCCAGTCACACCACAGGCGATGCGTTAGCAGTGCAAAGCTTCTTGCGTCAAATGCATGATGAAAAAGTGGATGTCTTGGCCCTAGAAGCCAGCTCACACGGCCTAGATCAGCAGCGTTTGCAAGGGGTGCCAGTCACTGTTGCGGTTTATAGCAACCTAAGTCGTGATCATCTGGATTACCACCCAGATATGGAAGACTATGCTAGAGCCAAAGCGCGTCTATTTGATAAAGCCTATTTCCCGCAATTAACTCACGCAATCATTAATGCCGATGATGAATTTGCACCATTGATGATTCAAACTGCAAATAACTCTGGCGTTAAGGTGTGGCTATATAGCTTACAAGCTGATTTCTTAGAAAATAGCAATATAGACTGTGATGCTTATTTTGTCGCTAAAAGTATTGAACCTAGCTTAGGTGGGGTAGAGATAGAGGTTGAAACCAGCTTTGGTCCACTAACCTTGCATAGCCCATTATTGGGCCGCTTTAATGTGGCTAACTTGTTGGCGGCTGTGGCTGGAGCTATGGCACTGGGCATTGAGCTTGAAGCGGTACCAGCATTGGTTGGTCAATTACACGGCGCCAGTGGTCGTATGCAGCGTGTGGCTTTAGATGAGCAAGGCTCACAGCCTGAGCAAGGGGTTTTTGTTGTCGATTATGCGCATACCCCTGATGCGCTGACTCAAGTTTTAACCAGTTTAAAATCGCATTGTAGCGGTAATCTATGGGCCATTTTCGGCTGTGGTGGCGATCGAGACAAGGGCAAGCGTCCGCTTATGGCACAGGCCGGCTTAGCTATGGCGGATAAAGTGGTGCTCACTTCTGATAATCCACGCAGTGAAGACCCAGAGATGATTTTGCAGGATATGCAGCAAGGTATGACTGAGCAGCAACATGCTAAGACCACTGTTATCGCCGATCGCAAACAAGCCATTCAATATGCTGTTGAGCAGGCTACCGCAGAGGATATCGTGGTTATTGCTGGTAAAGGTCATGAGACGTACCAAGAGATTAAAGGCGTGCGCCATGACTTCGATGATCGCTTGGTTTTACAACAAGCCTTGATAGAGGCTAGTAAGAAGGCATAACCAAGCCTTAGCTAATAAATCCTCCTTGTTTTTTTGTTATTTTTATACCCCTACATTCAGATGAGACCTAATCGATGAGCCAATCAACAATAGAGACAGCCCAAAGCCGCGGATTATTTATTTGGACAACTGAGCATCTCAAAGCGGCAACCGCACAGCTTAAAGGTCAGTGGATTGGCTTAGAGACTACAGATAGTGAGCGTCTTACCGCCACCCGCATTACTACTGATACCCGCAAAATTGAAGCCGGCGACATCTATTTAGCCATTGTCGGTGAGAAATTTGATGGGCACAGTTTCGTTGAGACTGCCGTAGAGAAGGGCGCTGTTGCTGCTATTGTCAGCCAGCCTATCACAGATTTAGGGGTACCTCAGTTACAAGTAGAAGACACACGCTTGGCTTTTGGTCAAATCGCCGCCTATCGCCGTCAACAGCATCCCAATCTAAAAGTTATTGCCCTGACCGGATCAAGTGGCAAGACCACAGTGAAAGAAATGCTGCGTCATATCTTTACCCAAGTAGAAGGGCTTCACTCAGCTGAACCAAGCACAACTCTAGTTACCCGTGGCAACCTAAATAATGACTTTGGGGTGCCAATGATGCTGCTTGAGCTTGAACAGCAGCACCGTTATGCGGTGCTTGAGCTGGGCGCCAACCATGTGGGCGAGATTGCTTATACTGCTGCAATGGTCAAGCCGGATGTGGCTTGTATCCTGAATATTGGCACTGCGCATTTGGGCGAGTTCGGTGGCCGTGACAATATTGCTAAGACCAAAGCTGAAATTTATCAGCCGCTAACCGCAGCAAGCACCACAGTTGTACCTTTCGATGATGACTATACCCAGCAGTTAACAGATACTGCCAAAAAGTACACGCCTAATGTGATTCACTTTGGTTGGCAGCAGTTGAGTGATACTGTTCCTAGACAGCCTCAAGTCTATGCCACTGAAGTTGAAACCACAGCACTACAAAGTCATTTTACTCTGCATTTTGAGCTAGATTCAAGCAACACTGTGGCGGAAGTTACCCTACCTATGTCAGGGCAGCATAATGTCAGCAATGCACTGGCTGCCGCCGCTTGTGCATATGCAGCCGGCATACCACCTGAGGTTATTGCCTCAGGATTGAATCAAGCCACTTCAAGTAAAGGCCGCTTAGGAAGACAAACCTTAGGTATGCATCAAATTATTGATGACACGTACAACGCCAACCCCAACTCTATGCGTGCTGCTGCCGATGTATTGGCGGCTCAGTCCGGCTATAAAATCTTAGTGCTGGGTGACATTGGTGAGTTGGGTGAAGCTTCGCGTGACGAGCATAATAAACTGGGTCAAGATATTGCCAACAAGTCAGTGGATTTACTGCTGTGCGCTGGCGAATTTGCCAAGGATACGGTAGCGGGAGCGAAGAGTCAGGGTATGCAGCAGGCGTATCAATTTGAAACTAAAGCAGAGTTGTTACCCAAACTGCAAGCTGTTTTGGCCGAGCAAGATGAACAGCAGCAGCCCTGTACTTTGTTATTTAAAGGATCGCGTAGTACCACCATGGAAACTTTAATTGAAGACTTGCTAAGCGCTGAAGGTTAAGCTAGGCGTTTTTGGGGCAAGAAATTTGTAGGGCAGCATTTGAGGCAGGTAAGAGGGCTTATTATTTTCAGCTAAAGGGCGTAAATGATGTTTACAATGTGCGTTTTTGGTGAAAATTTACATTAATCCTGTTTTTAGCTGTCATTTTTGCGATAATTCGACCCGCTAAGCTTATTTAGGGCTTAAAAAAGAATGGATAGTAGCCGTCACAGTGTTAACTGTGGCTAGGCTATTTTGTTTTTATTGCTAGTTAATTATTGCTATCTAACTATTGCTATTTAATATTTTTAATAAATTTTCAGAAAGTTCATGAGGAGTAGGCGGTGTTATATTGGTTATTTGACAGTTGGTTGAGTCAATTCTACTCACCGTTTTCGGCGGTATCATCACTCACCTTACGGGCGCTACTCACTGTCATAACCTCCCTTGCCTTTAGTATCCTGCTCGGCCCTCGTACCATCGCTTACCTGCGCAGTGTCAAATATGACCAAGCGGTGCGTGATGATGGCCCAAAAACTCACTTAGCAAAAACAGGTACTCCGACCATGGGTGGGGTGCTAATTTTGACCTCCATTGGTTTTTCGACCTTGTGTTGGGCTGATTTGACCAACCCTTATGTATGGATCTTAATGGTGGTTATGGTTATTTTTGGTGCCGTGGGCTGGGCAGATGACTGGCTAAAAATTAAGTACAAAAACCCAAAAGGACTGATTGCCCGTAAGAAGTACTTTTGGTTGTCTGTGGGTGCTTTGTTTGTAGGTAGCTCATTATATTATATTGCTAGCCAGCAGCCTGATCCCATGCAGACCAAAGCCATGGTGGACTTATTGATACCGGTATTTAAAAATCTCTCTATCCCGTTTTCGGCAGTACCTTTTGGTTTGGCATTTATTATTTTCACCTATTTTGTGATTAACGGCTCATCCAACGCAGTCAACCTCACAGATGGTCTTGATGGTCTAGCCATCTTGCCTGTGGTGTTTGTGGCAGCCGGTCTTGGTGTCTTCTCCTATGTTTCTGGTGATGTGATTTTCTCAAACTATTTGCACGTACCTTATATTGCTTATAACTCAGAAGTGACTATTGTTTGTGCGGCTATGATAGGCGCAGGTCTGGGCTTCTTATGGTATAACGCGCATCCAGCACAAGTATTTATGGGTGATGTGGGTGCTCTGGCGCTAGGTGCGATGCTGGGTACCATTGCGGTCATGACCCGTCAAGAGATTGCCTTTGCTATTATGGGCGGTCTGTTTGTCGCGGAAGCGATATCTGTTATGTTACAGGTAGGTTCGTTTAAGCTACGAGGCAAGCGGGTGTTATTGATGGCCCCACTGCATCACCATTTTGAAGAGCTGGGCTGGAAAGAGACCCAAGTTGTGGTGCGCTTTTGGATTGTGGCTATTTTGCTTGTGGTACTGGGCTTGATGACTTTAAAATTACGTTAATAGCGAATCGGCATCACAGCAACTTAGCGCAAATTATGATAAAAGGGTGTCTTTAGGCACCCTTTTTACGTTGATCAGATTTAGGTTTTAGTTAGTCATTAGTTAGCAATTTATCATAGCAGTCACAGGATTTAGCCATGCCAAGCTCTGAGCAAGTCAATACGCAAGCACCACAGTTATTATGTCCCTATTGCCAATCGCCCTTGTTGCCAGATGCCAAGACTTGGCTCTGTGATGGCAATCTAAATGCCAAGGGTACACGCCATCCCTTTGATGTGGCGCGCCAAGGTTATGTCAACTTATTGCCAGTACAAAACAAAAAATCTAAAGATCCCGGTGACAGCCAACAGTCTATCGATGCCCGCCATCGTTTTTTAAGCCAAGGCTTTTATCAGCCCCTGCAGCAACTGATTACAAGTTTGGTTCAAGTTAACTCAGAGCAATCAGCAGGGTCTGCTCACTCGCAATTAAATGCCCAAACTTGGCTGGATGTGGGCTGCGGGGAAGGCTATTACACTGGTGCTATTGCTGAGGCTCTAGCGGCAACAGAGGCTAATAATCCCTGTTTAATCGCACTGGATATCAGCAAGCCGGCGGTTGCTACTACAGCAAGAGTGGCCAAACAAAATCATCAGCTTTGGTATCAAGTTACAGCAAATGAACCGAACACCAAAACCACCGCCATATATCCTATGGTGGCCAGCGCTTCGCATTTACCGCTTGTTGCTAACAGCCTAGATGGCATTAGTACTATTTTTAGTCCGATATTGGTTGAAGAGTTTGCTCGAGTGTTAAGGCCAGGGGGACGACTGCTTATTGCTAAGCCAGATTCTGGACATTTGCAAAGTATGCGCGAGGCATTGTTTGATGAGGTGCGTCCGCATGATTCGGATAAGTTTTTAGAGGAGCTTGCCCCAGATTTTAAGTTGGTTGATAGCCATCAGGTTACTGCTCACTTAACTTTAAACAAACAGTCACTGGCAGATTTACTAACCATGACCCCGTATTCGTACCGAGCTAAAGCTGAAAAGCGTGAGGCTCTTTTGGCATCAGCTGAGAGTCAGCCCTTTCAGACTACCGCCCGCTTTGTGGTTTATGAGTTGGTAAGGGTCTAGATTTGTTTCAATTCAGTCCGAGTATTTTTGAAACCAGTTTGAATATTGGTCTATGTCGTGATTAGGTGAGATACTCAAATTAAATGAATTTTTATCTATAGGACGTCCAGACTCTTTTTGTAGAAAAGCATCTGGAAAATAAAAACAATTAATAGGGCCACTCCATTTTTCCATTACAGTATTTTTCTTGATAAAACGCTTCAACCGACCCCATGTTCTATTAGCCTCATCAGAAGCTGGATATCCAATTGATTTATAATGATTACCTAGCCAACTCAAACAACTTCTGGCTAAAGAGCCTTCTTTTTCACAGCCTAAATCATAGAAATCTAGAGTAATCACTTCTGTACAAGTGACATCTGTCCATGGTCTAATTTGGAATTCATAGATTTGACTTAAATCTAATCCATTAACTTCCCAATGATCATTTTCTGTAACCTGTTTTTCAACGCTCTGATTATCTTCAATTCGAACGATTACGGTAAGAGGTTGACCTTTTATCCAGATCGAATGAGTGCCTTGAGAAATGCTAGATACACGATCTTCAAATTTGAACTTAATAGAGTCTTTTGAAATATCAGTACAGACTATCCACATTAGGTTAGGCTGATCATTGATCCATTCTGTTAAAATATTTATATCACTCTGCGTACTATATAGTATTGTTGCTGGCATAAGTGTTTTCCTATGTTTCTAATCAACGTAGGGTTCGTAGCGTTGAAAAGGCAAAACATTTCGCAAAAAAGATCTTAAATCATAATCCGCCATAGATATTCATTTCATCCACGAGGATGATGAGCCTCATGAAGCTGTTGCAGCCTTGCCGTGGCGACATGGGTATAAATTTGGGTAGTTGATAAGTCACTGTGACCCAATAATAACTGTACACTACGCAGGTCGGCACCATGATTTATTAAATGGGTAGCAAAAGCATGGCGTAAGGTATGCGGGGATAAGTTGCTTTTTAACCATCGCATAGATGGCTTAGAAAGTAATAACTCAAACTACAACTGCTATCAATCCTCTACAAACTAGCAATAACGATAATGCTGCTGGCATAGCCAAGCCTAGCTTAATGGATAGTAGCGTAAATATCAAAAAAAAGGATTGGAGTAAGATAGCAGACGAAACGTTTAGCACACAATCACGCAAACATAATCCCAAGAAAAACATTAGCCGTGTAATCGGTGGGTTAATCAAGGGGATTATGTGATAGTTAAAATTAAATAGTGAAGTATTTTAAATGGTATGTTAAGTTTAGTTAAATATATAAAATGAGTCTATAATTTTGAGTAATAGTGAATTAAAAAATCGCCCTAAATATATCTTTGCTATCTCTTGGCTGTTAACATTTTTTGTTGCAGCTTTAGCGGTTCAGCTTCCACTTATTTATGTGGATAGCTTATCATTATCAGATTTCGTGGTAGTTATTTTCATTCAATCAGTTGTGAGTGCTTACTTATTTTGTAAGGTTTTATTGTTCTTATACCAAGCAACTTCCATACCTTATTATAAAAGCACAATGTATGAAGTGTTGAAAAATAAATGGTGGTTCTCATACAAAGCGACAGTCTTTTTTATCGTAGTATTTGGATTGACGTTTTATAACGAGATAGAAGAAGAAACATTTAGGATTGATGATGCAACCTTTATGTATTTTATGATTCTACTTTCACCATTCATGATGAAGTACGCGGTAAAAGGTAAGGGTTGATGATTAAAGTTAACCATAATATATTGGTCGTAAGTATAGTTTGTTGTTCCGCTTTGATAATGTTTTTTTATTATCAATATAATACGCCTTACAACCAGTGTGTGAGGGTTTTATTAAAAGATAGAGAGCCGAAGTATTTTAATGACAGAAAAGAGGCTTTGTTAGATATCATGAAAACAGGTGATGAAAATAACTATTATAGGTTAATTGATAATTTCGTATACCAACCAGTAGCAAAGGATAAGGTGTTTAATATTAGAGATATTGGTTACGATCAAGTTAAGATAACAAGAAAAGAACGTCTAGAAGAAATAGCTGTAGGCATACATTCATTATGTGCTTATAAGATTTTTAAGTAATATATTCTAATTATGTTGGAATAAATAACACACTGAAACTGGGTGATAACGCCTTTAAATATATAAGACACAACCACCTTAATTGGTGGTTTTTTTTATGCTTAAAAATAAAAGGTACAAAAGATGGATAACCAACAAACAGATATTGCAGAGTTATACAGAAGCAAACAGTACGATATGGATAGTATCTTTGGGCGTATTAAATCTAAAAATAGTAATAGATAAATCTTAAAAGAATCTAGTAGGCAATCAGAGATCGATGCTGTACGCAAAAAGCATGAAGGTACAAAGAAGTGGATGAAAACTCCAAAAGGCAATGACCTAATCTCACTGAACAACAGTGGCTACAAGTGCGTACACTTTTGTTTGTAACGGTTGGTGCGTAAGTCGCACCTTACGCTTGACCATTACATAGAGGGCTTAGAGAAGTGGCGTGCTTTTAAATTGTAGAATTTTTTATACAAATTCTAATGGGTAGACTCTGGCTTCACTGATATTTGGAATGACTGTGCCACTTAAGTAAGCTTTTGCTTTTGTCTCGGGACGAGACACGGACATAGTGCTGCAAAATAGACTGCCTATGACTTGCATATCAGAAAATCCCCTTTAAGGGATTTTCTCTTGCTAAGCTAAAATTGCAGGGCAATTTTTTAACGCTTCTCAACCTCTAGGATGATGAGCCTCATGCAGTTGTTGCAACCTTGCGGTGGCGACATGGGTATAAATCTGCGTGGTCGATAAGTCACTGTGGCCCAATAACAATTGCACACTGCGCAAATCAGCGCCGTGATTGAGCAGATGGGTGGCAAAAGCGTGGCGCAGAGTGTGTGGTGATAAGTCGCTTTCTATGCCGGCTTGTTTGGCGTATTTTTTTAGCATATACCAAAAGTTTTGGCGGGTCATATAACCGCCTTGGGTGGTCAAAAACACCGCTTGGCAGTTGCCAGACTTTAGATGCGCCACCAACTCGCCTCGAGCATGGCTCAAGTAATCATCCAAGGCTTCACTGGCGTATTCGCCCAAAGGCACTAGACGTGTTTTGTTGCCCTTACCGGTGATTTGTAGCCAGCCGGCATTTAAGTTGACCTGCTCAAGAGATAAATTCATCAGCTCACTGACCCGTAAGCCGCAAGCGTAAAGCACCTCTAACATCGCTTTATCACGTAACCCCAGTGCAGTACTGGTGTCGGGGGCTGACAGTAGGTTTTCCACATCGGTTTCGGACAAGTCTTTTGGCAGGGAGCGACCAATCTTTGGGGTTTTAATCCGTTCACACGGGTTGTCTTCACGGCGCTCATTACCCACCATCCACAAGTAGAACTGACGCAGGCTAGAGAGCATACGTGCTTGGGTGCGTGGGGTTTTGCCTTGCTTGTTAAGCGCTGTCAGGCACTGCATGACATCGGTATCCTCCCACAGGGTCAGCGCCTTGGTATTGGTAGTTTCGCAGTGCTTTAAGTCACGCACATAAGCATTACGGGTCCGAGTAGATAGACCGCGCGCCAACATCGCTTGACGAAACTCGGTGATATAGGCTGGCTCGTCATCCACAGCGAGGGCTTTGGGTTGTCTGGGTTGTACGGCGCGATCACGACTCATGGGGCACTCTCAAAACACTTAACGGATAAAAATATAATAGTAACAACAGCTTGGCCATAGAATATAGCACAAAAGCAAGCCACAGTTATGGCACACGCTATGGCCATAGAATCTGGGTTATAAAAAAGAGGTCAAACCCATAAGATGACCTCTTTTTTTGGCAGATTAGGGTTTTATGGTCTAAATGAATTAGCCCTGCTTTTTTTGTACCACATAACGATAAAGCTTATCGGTATGTAGCTCTGGGTCACCGGCAGGGTTGTCTGCTTCTGATTGTGAGACTAGGGTGTGACCTAAGTGACGACAGAAGTTGGGAATATCGCGAGTGGTCGCAGGGTCAGTGGCCAAAATCTCAATATAGTCACCGCCTTCTGCTTTGCGAACGGTGCGGTGCAATAACATCACTGGCTCTGGACAAATCAGGCCTTGGGTGTCTAGGTGATGCTCGATAGGGTGTTCTGGGGTGGTATCAGCAGTGCTCATAATGGATAACTCTTTACAGGTGTATTGTCTATAAATAGGTGATCAAAAAACGGATAATAGCGGACTAACAAGGGACAACGAGGTGTAATCTACAGTCCTTGTCTGTCATCAATAAAGTTAAAAAAGCGCTTAAAGGTGGCCTGAAACCAGTACGCTACGCCAATCCAAGCGGCCATTGCCAGCCACAGCCAGTCTGATAGTGAAAACAACAGACAAACAATGAGCAGTAAGCTGGCACCACCGACACTCATCATCAGCATCGAGGGCTGACTTAAACGATAGCGGTAGACCAAGAAGGCTTGGTATAGGGTAAAAGGTATGGTCAAACCTACCAAAATATAAGGTAAATAGTGAAATAACCAATACATTTGGCCACTGCCATGGAACATCTTTAGGCTCGCTAAAGTACCAAATACCACAAAGGCAAAGATGGCCAACACGATAACCAAGATAGACAGCTTGTTTATCTTTTGTGCATCGCGTAATAGCTTAATGGCCGCAGCAGGAAACCCAGCAATACTTCCCTTAGATGAGGCGGTGGTTGACGGGTTAGGGCGGTTTTCAGTCTCTGTACTCATGGCTTTAGGCTTATAGGTTATTGAGCAATAAAAAAGGGCTAGCGGTTTAATCTTTGGGTGTTGGCTATAACGCACTTAGTCTGCTTTATAAGTGGCAATGTCTTCGGCATGATCAGGATTGGCCAAGTAGCTTTGTAATAATAGGCAAGCAGAAATATCATCAATAGGATCCCGCTCATTCTTTATTAGGCCAAGCTCCCAAGCCATCTCACGCGCCTCTATTGAGGTGAGGCGCTCATCAAATAATTGCACCGGCACATGAATACGCTGCTCCATCAGGCGATGTGCCAAGCGGCGAGCAAACTTGTGTGCCCGCTTGGCAATCATTGAGCTGCTACCGTCCATATTTAGCGGCAGACCTACCACCACCCGGCCAATTTTCCAGGTATCGATTATGCCCAGTAGATTGTCCCAATCAGCGGGCTGGCCGTTATTCATTGCTAGGATATCAAAGGGGCGTGCGTCTTGGGTAACGGTATTGCCCAAAGCCATGCCCATCTTTTTAACGCCATAATCTAGGCCTAAAAGTACGGTTTGCTCAGGGCGGGCAGCTTCAATGTTAACTTCTTTAGAGTTTAAATTCTCATTATTTGGCATAGATACAATTATCGCTTAATCGGCAAATTTATTATTAGTCAGGGCTAGATAACCCTAACTTAATTAGCGGGTAGACTTAGTTACAGAGAGGGCCAATAGACGAGAACTGGAGACTCGGCGGTAACCCAATCAAAGACAATACAATACTAGGCATGACCTATGTCATCACTTAAAAAGTCCAAATCCACTCCAATTTTCTGAGCAGCATGGCGCCAACGCTCTTCAAAAGGTATCTCAAATAACAAAGACAAGTCGCCCGGGCTGACCAACCAATCGCCTTGGTTAATCTCTTTTTCTAACTGCCCTTTAAACCAGCTGGCATGACCTAGGCACAGGTGGTAATGACCGACGCCTTCTCCGGCGGCAATTCTTACTAAGATATCCTTACTGGTGGTAATGCACACATTCTCAGAGATAGCGAAAGAGGAGGCCCAAGTGGGTTGACCGGTGTGCAGCACAAATCCCACCTCGGGAAAAACTGGGCCACCGTCTAAGGCCAAGTCCTGCATTACCGACTGATCACTAACGTCAATGTCTAAGTTTTCGAGCAGTTGACCCACGCGCGCCTCTAAGATAGGGCGATTGACAACCAATCCCAGAACGCCATGTTTGTCATGACGACAGATATAGACCAGCGTCTGCGCAAAGCGCTCATCTGGCATATTGGGAGAAGCTATTAGGAAATGATGGGTCAAATTATCAAGGGTCATAGATTTGGCAAACTTACTAGTAAATAAATGGGAATCAGGGAACTATTAATATGGGGGCAAGCACAATTAAAGCAACGCTTACTATATTAAAGCAACGAGACTATAGGTGGCCCCTCTACCATAGTTACCACCGAGTTAGCAGTCAATATGCTTTTGAGCAGCAAGTGCTACCAAAGGTTAGCTATTTATTGACATCAGCTATTTATTGACATCAGCAAGTAGACTGCGGGCATGCTCACGGGTCACCTCAGTGATATTTACTCCGCCAGACATACGGGCCAACTCATCAACTTGAGCTTCATTCTCAATGACATTGATTTGGCTAGTGGTTTGGCCTTCATCAGTGTCATGATGTTTTTGCACTAAAATGTGTTGATGCGCTTGAGCCGCTACTTGAGCTTGGTGGGTAATGGCCAATAACTGGCGGTGTGTCCCTAGTTGGCGTAGCAATTCACCCACCACTTGTGCTGTACCCCCACTAATCCCAACATCCACCTCATCAAATACCAGCATAGGCTCAGAGATGTTTGCGTCCGTTTCAGTAGTGTCTGCTTGGTTAGGCTGCTGATTGTGCGTCGCCAATAGCACCTGCATGACCAATGCCATACGCGATAACTCACCTCCGGAGGCAATTTTGTACAAAGGTTGCATTGGCATACCAACGTTGGCACTGAACATCAGCTCAATGTCATGCTTGCCTTGGGCGTTATAATTTTCAGCCGCTCTTTCGGTAAATACAAATTCACAGCGAGCGTTCGGTAGAGCTAAAGGTTGCAGCTGAGCTACTAACTCTGCACTGATACTGGGCGCTACTTGTTGACGTACTGTCCCAAGCTCAGTGGCTAAAGCAGTAAAGTCCTGCCAAGCATCGTTAATTTGGGCCTCTAACACTTCAGAGGTGGGCTGATTTACTAGATTATCCAGCTCCTCTTGCCAGACTTGGGCCTCTTCGACTAAGTTAATCGCAGGCAAGCCATGTTTGCGTGACAGGCGATGCCCTAAGCTGATTAAAGTATTAAGCTCTTCAAGACGTTCAGGGTCAGGCAGTTGCTGTTCGGCGTAATCTGCCAGCAAGCCCACAGCCTCACTGACATGTTGCTGGGCTAAATACAAAGACTCACTGGCTTGGCTGAAGGTGGCACTCACCTCAGATTGATTTTCACAAAGACGAATGGCCTTACCGAGTAAATCCATCGCATCTGGATCATCTGAGTCATTGTCCAACAGCTGAACCGCATGACTGGCCTCAAGCATCAAAGCTTCTAAGTTAGACAGCTCGTCATGTTCTGCCTCGATTTGCTCATAATCGACGGCCAATAAAGGGGAGATATCTGCCAATTGGCTATTTAGCAGCTCAATGCGATCATTACGATGGGCTTCTTTGGCGGCGATCTCTTCGGCTTGACGCTTAAGTCTTTGATAGGCTTTATAAGCCTGCTCGGTCTGATTTGCCAAGGGTTGCAAGCCGGCAATACTGTCCAGCCACTCCACCACGAAGGAGGGCTTTAATAAGGCTTGCTGAGCGTGCTGGCTGTGAATATTGACCAGCATCGAGCCTAATTCTTTTAATTCAGTCAGACTAACAGGAGCGCCGTTTAGCCAAGCTTTGGAGCGGCCATTACTACTTAATTGGCGACGAATCAAAACCTCACTCTCGAACTCGCGGTCATGACTTTCGAACCATTGGCGTACTGCAGCGGCGGTGTTGGTATTGTGAGTCGACGCGCTACTAGCATCTACAGCAAATTCAAATTGAGCGTAGATGTCTGCATGGTCCTTACCATGACGAACCATACTGGTATCGGCACGCCCGCCTATACATAAGGATAAGGCATCTAGCAGTAATGATTTACCAGCACCGGTCTCTCCGGTAATGACATTGAAACCGTCGTAGAATGACAGCTCGTGATGGTTAATTAAGGCGAAGTTTTGCAGTGTCAGAGAAGTTAGCATCAGCAATCTCGATAGGGGTGTTTATTAGAAAAAAAACACTAAAAAACGGACAAAAATAGTATCAGTATCGTATCGCTATGACCGCTTAAAAGCAAATAAGGCAATAGGGTTGTTGCGATTAGTTTTTCACTTTATTACGACTATAAAATTGCATAGCCGTTAAGTGTAGCTGGATATATAAAGCCATTTTAATATTAATACAAGCTTTATTGTAGATAACTAAAGTGACAGGTATTGATTATAAAGTGATTTATTTTTGTCACAAAAGTCAAATCTCTGAGTGTGCAAAAAGTATGTGAATAAAAAAGTAAGTCACTGATATAATGCTAAAACGCCTATACCAAAGCCTAATGAAGATTTGGAATAGCTGATATTTAAAAAACATCTGCCATGTCACAATCATTTTAGTAATATTGTGGTAGCATTGAATAACAAAAAAGTAGCATCCAAAAGTAGGGCTGTAAGTTGAACGCTAACTGATTTCTAGCCCATGACTATTATTAAGTAGACTAAGATTGAGGAAGTCATCATGACGACGACTTATGACCAGGTTTCTGTCGTAAAAAACGCCACTATCTCTTATGATGGCAGGTGTAGTAGCCATACAGTATTATTTGAAGATGGCAGCAAAAAAATGCTTGGTGTCATCTTACCTTGTGACGAGCATGTCCGTGAATATGAGTTTGCTACTCATACTTCGGAGAGAATGGAGATCACCAGTGGTGAGTGTGAAGTGAAGATTACCGGTGAAGAGGATTTTACCTATTATCGTGCCGGTCAAGCTTTTGTGGTGGCAGGAGACAGTAGCTTCACTTTGCGTACCGACCAAATTGTACAGTATATCTGTCATCTTGAAGGTTAAATACTGTCATCTTGAAGGCTAACCAAAAGATAGATCAGGGCGGTTAAATCTATTCGATAATTGCCAGCAACAAAAAGCTTAACTGGGTTAATCAGTTCAGATTTTGGTTAAATTTTCTTATGATATTTAGAGCACCCACAGTGTATACTTTGGGTGCTTCCGTGTCTTATGGCTATCTCTGCGGCCACTGACCCGCTTCAAGGGTGTCTTCCTCATATTCACTGCAAAGTAAACTTAGGCGTAGTAAACTAAATACAGCTCTAGTTATGTTATTTTTCTATAATTTTACTTATACCCATATCTCAGTTATATAAAAACTTCACCGATATAAAAACAGCTAAAAGGTTATTTTATGGCAAAGCCAGTTCATTTTTATGGAATTCATGCTATCCATGCTTTGTTGACTCATCGTCCTACCGATGCCATGGCATTATTTGTGCAACAAGGTCGCAGTGCTAAAGAGGGGGGTCAACACAACTCAGAAGAAGAAGCTGATTCTACTTTTGAAGAGATTTTGCAGCTTGCGGAACAAATGGGTGTAAGCATTCAACAAGCCAGCCGAGACAAGCTAACCGCTCTATGTGGCAGCCCTCAACATCAGGGCGTGGTGCTTAATGCCCGTCCGCTAGCGATGGCCGATGAAGGCGAGATTGCAACTATTGCAAAATCAGAGGATGCTTTATTTTTGGTACTGGATCAAATTACCGATGCGCATAACTTAGGCGCTTGTTTGCGTACAGCGGCGGCTATGGGCGTAGATGCGGTTATCTGTCCTAAGCATCATTCAGCTAGCCTTACGCCCACAGTGGCCAAGGTCTCAGTGGGAGCGATGGAGATTATGCCAGTGATTGCGGTCACTAACTTGGCCCGCTGTATTGAAAACTTAAAGCAAGCCGGGGTGTTTGTTTACGGTACGGCACTAGATGAGACCGCCAAAGCCTTACCTGATGTGGATTTAAAAGGCAAAGTAGCGATTATTATGGGATCAGAGGGTGAGGGTATGCGCCGCTTGACCACAGAGCGCTGCGATGAGCTGGTTTATATTCCTATGAGTGGCAATAAGCATGGCTCATTACAAAGCCTAAATGTGAGCGTGGCCACAGGTATGGTGCTGTATGAGGTGAGCCGTCAGCGCCACCAAGCCTAGGGTAAAGAAAATAAGATAAAATAAAATAAGCAGTTTTAGATAAAGCTGCTGCTGGCAACCCGTTTTTAGGGCCAAAAAAAGAGCGATTGATCATCGCTCTTTTTCATGGGCTCTTTTTTTGGCTGTTACTTAATTTATATTGGCACTGATTTTATCAGTAGCGTGGCATTTTTCTAAACGCCAAATAGCTTTCGTGCAAAGGCTCAAGCTGCGCATGTAGCTGGGCTAAATCACCATTATTACAGACCACATCGTCGGCCTGTTCAACTCTGGCTTTTCGGGATAGCTGATTGGCCATGATTGCTTTAATTTTTTCAACGCTCTGAGTGTCGCGGCGGCTGGCACGTTTTAGCTGGGTTTCCTCACTGGCATCTACTACCAATACTCTATCACACAAAGACACCAGCCCTGCCTCATAGCTTTCAAACAATAAAGGCGCTGATAAAATGGCATAAGCAGACTTTACTTGATTGAGCTGATTTTTAATTTCTTGACGAATGGCGGGGTGGGTAATGGACTCTAAGGTCAACAAAGCTTTGTCATTTTCAAAAACATGATCACGGACCGCGCGGCGATCCATCTCCCCGTTTTTATCTAGCACCCAGTCTCCAAAGGCTTCGACCAGCTTTTGTAGAGCAGGACTGCCTTTTTTCATGATCTGGTGTCCCACCACATCTGCATCCACCACGTCTATCCCTTTTGCCGCGAACCAGTCTGATACAGCGGTCTTGCCACTACCTATACCTCCAGTTAAGCCAATAATAGGGGTATTTACATAAAAAGTTTGGAACTTTTGCGGCGGGTCAATCTCGTGCTCATCTTGTTGACTATCGGGGTGTGACAGTGAGTGGGTGTGATTGTCGTATGTCATATCAATACCTTAAAACACGTGCTTTTGAGAATTAAACGGGGAAGGTGAGAGTGGCTAGCCGGAACTCCTACGCCGCATATTTGAGCTTGCGCTCAAAATTAGGCTATAAATGAAGTGCGCTGAAAGTTAGGCCATAAAAAAACATATAACCGCTAAAGTTAGCATGTTCTGAAAATTGTTTTGTATTAATTACTGTGCTTAATCTCAGTGCGCTAGTAACCAAAGCAGAGGCAATCCAATTAAATGGCAGAACGATCAGTTACTGGGCTTGGCTAATGAAGATACCACTGTATAAGCGAGTGTCCGTATAGTAGCGCCACCATACCCGCAATGGCTAGGTAGGGACCAAAGGCAAAAGGACGACTTTCGGCTCGCTTACGCATTAAGATGATACCAATAATAGAACCGAGAAGCGAAGATAGCAAGATGATAAACGGTAGTAGCATAGGGCCCAACCAAGCCCCTAGTGCTGCCAATAACTTAAAATCTCCTTCACCCATACCTTGTTTTTTGGTAAAAATATAAAAGATTTTGACCACAGCCCATAAGCTGAAATAGCCTAGCAGCAAGCCCCATATAGACTCAGAGGCGGTCACGAATAGCGAATTGCTATTGACTGCCAAACCCAAAGCCATCAAAGGAAAGGTTAGCTTATCGGGCAAATACTGACTGATAAGGTCAATACCAGTCAGGGCAATTAGAATCCAGACAAAAATCAAAGCAAATAGACCCTGTGCCGTTACCCCGAATCGATAGATGACCAACATGGACAGCAGTGCTGTGCTTATTTCAATCAAAGGATAACGCCAGTGAATTTTCTGACCACAGGCATAGCATTTACCGCCCAAAGCTATCCAGCTGAATAAAGGGATATTGTGATACCAACGCAGTGGCTGCTGACAGTAAGGACAATGGGAGGCGGGAGCTGCTAGCGACAGCGGGGTGTCTTGTGCCACAATTTGTGCCACAGGCTGTAATAAATGGGGTGCAATGTCTGACTGAGATTGGAGGAGCTGAACTGAGCCCACTCGCCACTGCTGCATCATAATCTTTGGGGTGCGATAAATGAGCACATTTAGAAAACTACCGACACATAGTCCTAGCAGCGCAAAGATGAGCAGTGCTGCTGCTAAGCTGTGTTGAAGGGTTTCAATAAACTGCCAAACCTGCATGAGATAGCCTATAAAAAGTAATCCAAAAAAGACTGTAAATAACCATAAAACAAATCTGCTGCAACTTGCTAGCCAATAACAGACCCAAGCTGAAAGATAGGCAGGTACATAGCAATGACCAGACCGCCTATGAGTAATCCTAAAACCACCATGATGACTGGTTCCATCAAGCTGGTTAGCCCCTCAACTGCATTGTCTACTTCATTTTCATAGTATACGGCGACTTTGTCTAACATTTCATCCAAGCAGCCCGAGTGCTCGCCAATACTAACCATTTGAATGGCCAATGTGGGGAATAACTGGCTACTGAGCATGGCAGAGTTTAACGGTTGGCCGGTGGCAACGTCTTGTCTGATTTGCTGAGTGGCTTGGAAGAATACTTGATTGTCAGTCGCCGCTGCAGTGGAATCCAAAGCTTGCAGTAAGGGTACGCCAGCTGCATAGGTGGTGGCCAAGGTACGACAAAACCTAGCAATAATAGCTTGGTAGGTAATAGCGCCCACTACCGGTAGTTTTAATAGGGTGCGGTCTATAAAGCCGACAAACTTGGGACTGTTATTTTTGGCATGGAAAAAACCAATAACTGCTAATACGTTAAGTGCTAATAACAGTGCCCACCAACGCTGTAAAGCACTAGAAATAGAAACCACAAACTGGGTAAAAGGAGGCAGCTCAGAGCCAAAAGACGCAAATAGATCGCTAAATACCGGTACCACTTTTAATAACAAAATTAAACTGACTGTCATTGCCACAAGAATCACCGCAATAGGGTATTTGATGGCCTTTTTTATTTTGCTTTTTAGTTGTTCGCTTTTTTCTTTATAAGTGGCGATACGCTGTAACATGATATCTAGTGAGCCTGAGTATTCACCGGCTTCAATTAAAGCACAAAATAAACTGTCAAATTGCTTGGGGTGTTGGCTTAAAGCACTAGCAAGTGGGGTACCTGATTCGACACTGAGTTTAAGGCTAGTAACCAGCTTAATCATACTTGGTTTGGTTAAGGACTCGATGACAATGGTTAGTGCTTGTAATAAAGGCACGCCTGCCTTAGTCATAGTGGCCAGCTGGCGGGCAAATATAGCGATATCTAACGGTTTTATCTTTCTATGCCAGCTAATCAGTGGCTTGGATTTGCGCCGAATTCTAGTTGCCACAATACCTTGTTTGCGTAACTGTGCCTTGGCAATCGGTAAACTGCTACTGCTCAGCTCCCCAGTGATACTTTGTCCATGACGATCAGTGCCGTGATACACAAAATCAAATAAGGTGTCATTTTTTTCACGTTTCACCGCTTGTCCTTTAAGGTTTAGGTGTTACTTAAGGTTTAGATGCTACTGAACTTAGGATGATTGAGCTTTGCTTGTGTTCTATCGGTTAGCTTTGGGCTGTTTTGCTAATGCTGGCTTGCAATGATCCGCTGCATCTCCTCAATGCTGATAATGCCTTGTAGTACTTTTAATAGAGCCGAGCGTTTTAGATCATAAAAACCTTGCTGCTCAGCTAGTGCCTTAATCTGTAACGCATTGCCTCCTTGCATAATCAGCTCAGCCAGATCGTCTGTTAAAAGTAATACTTCAAATATGCCCACTCGACCTTTATAGCCATCTGTACAGTGCTTGCAGCCGACCGCTTTATAAATAGCAGACTTGGTTGAATCACAGTCTGGCATTAGGCGGCACGCTAAAGAGGAGGGCTGTAATCGCTCTAGGTCCCTTTCCAAAAACCCCATCTGCAACAGACTATGACTGGGCACATTAACATGCTTTTTACAATGGACACATAAGCGCCTAGCTAGGCGTTGAGCCACTACCAAGCTGATAGCAGTGGCGATATTAAAGTGAGTAATTCCCATGTGGTGTAAGCGGGCTAGGGTCTCTGTGGCGGAGTTGGTGTGTAAAGTTGACAGCACCAAATGCCCGGTTTGGGCAGCTTGGATGGCGGTATCGGCAGTTTCTAAATCTCGAATCTCACCGATCACAACCACGTCTGGGTCTTGACGCAAAAAAGACTTAAGCGCCGCATCAAAGCTTAAGCCTATCTTGGGGTTAATGCTAACTTGGTTCACTCCGCAGAGATTGATTTCTACCGGATCTTCAACGGTGGAGATATTGGTGGTTTCGGTGTTTAACAGCTTAAGCCCAGCGTATAACGATAAGGTTTTTCCAGAGCCAGTGGGACCAGTAAGAAGCACAATGCCTTGCGGCTGATACAAAGCTTGTAAAAAAGCTTGCTGTTGATCCGGCTCAAGCCCCAATTGGTCAATGTCTACTATGGAATCGGCGCAATCAATCACCCGAAGTACTATTTTTTCGCCAAATAAGGTGGGTATGGCGCTAACTCTATAATCGAGAGTGTGGTTGTCGGCGGTAAGCAGTTTGATGCGCCCATCTTGTGGCAGTCTGCGTTCTGAGATGTCCATTTGTGCCATGATTTTGAGCCGAGCAGAAACTTTGGCAATTAAAGACGGTAATAGCGTCGTCATTTGCTTTAGTATGCCATCGATGCGGAAGCGAACTCGATACAGTTGCTCATAAGGCTCAAAGTGTAAGTCTGAAGCTCCCAGCTGCACAGCCTGTATCAGCAATGAATTTACCAGTTTAACCACGGGATCATTATCAAAAGCAGTCAGCTTCACTGCTGTGGGTAGCGACTTTGAAGTGGCAAGAGGTTTGGGGGAGTTGGCAGTGGCTGAGGGATAAGCTGAGGGGTGAATAGAAACGCTAGCGTCGGGCATGGGGGCATCTTATAAGTAGGTGGCCTGCCTGACAAAGAGAGAGGATAAAACTTCAGACAAAAAATAGATTTTTTAGTAAACCTTATTTTTATTCCTTTCACAAGCGTTAAATAAGATTAGCTTGGCTTAACTGTGTGTGAAATTTTACAAATTGTAGCCTTAAAACAATAAAGGCTAAATCAGTTGTATGAGACTATGATATAATATAGGGCTATCATATTTTTACGCTGACCACTATCCGTTACTATTAGGCTGGAGTTTGTTCGCTGCTTGATAGGTAAACCATTGGTTAATAAGTTGAATTTCTTTTATTGAGAGTGTTTTATGAAGTCTTGGGTTGTCGGTAATTGGAAGCTAAATCCTGCATCAGTTAATGCAGTGCAAGCCTTAGTGGATGATTTAGTAGATGGTGTAGACGCTCAAAGCAACACCCTACAAAACAGCCATATCATGGTGGCGCCAAGCTTATTGCATTTGTCTCAGGTTGAAGATATTCTGCGTACCAAATCTGCTGTTATCAAGCTGGCCTGTCAAGATGTGTCAGCTTTATCCGCTGAAACAGGCGCCTATACTGGTGATGTCTCAGCGCAGCAGCTACAAGATTTAGGAGTGCAGTGGGCTATCATTGGTCACTCTGAGCGTCGTCAATACTTTAATGAAGATAATGAGACTTTATTAAATAAGATGAAGCACTGTGCTGCCCAAGGTTTAGGCGTTATCTTGTGTATTGGTGAGTCAGAAGCTGACTTTGAAGCGGGCAACACTACCCAAGTATTGGCAGAGCAACTGACCGTTATTGCTGATTTTTTGCAGCAGTCAGAAGCTGCCGATGCTGATTATATTGCCAATAAGCTTATTATTGCTTATGAACCAGTTTGGGCTATTGGTACTGGTAAAGTGCCAAGTGTTGCAGAGGTCACAGAGGTTCACAAATTTATCCGTGAGCGTTTACAGTCTTTTGAAGCGGCCTTAGCAAAGACCCCTGTATTGTATGGGGGCAGTGTTAAGCCTGAAAATGCTCAAGATTTTGCAGCTTCAGAGCAGATTAATGGGGTGTTAGTCGGAGGCGCTGCATTACAAGCAGACAGCTTCCTTGACATTGCCAAAGCATTTTCTAAATAATGACACTGCCGATCAATAGCGACTTTTTGTCTTTTATTGAAACTGAAACATTGAAATGCAAAGCCGCGGTCGCTATTAATACTGGCTTAGTCGTTAAACTTTAGCGATTAAAGCTTGGTTATCAAAAATATTTTGTTATTAAAAATACAGTAAAAACACAATCCTATAGAAATTTTCTCGTCTTTTAACTCTTAAGATTAAGTAAGGCAAAGCATGTTTAACATTATTCTAGCCATTCATATTATTGTTGCTATTGCCATGATTGGGTTGATTTTAATTCAACACGGTAAAGGGGCTGATGCCGGAGCTTCTTTTGGAGCAGGCGCATCAGGTACGGTTTTTGGCGCTGCAGGTAGTGCCAACTTTTTGACCCGTGCGACCGCAGTATTGGCGGTTATCTTCTTTAGTACCAGTTTAACGCTGGCGGTTCATGCCCGTAAGCAAGCGGAAGGTCAATATCAGTTAGATGTGCCGGCTGCCTCTCAAGTACCGGTGACAAACACGCAACCAGCACCTGCACCGGCAGAGTAAGGTAAAGCTTAGTATCTTTATTGATACTGTGGTCTCTACTTTTTAAATGGGTTGCACCCTAAGTTAAAGACGAGTAGAATGTGCCACCTAATTTAGAATAATTAGTGACCACTTAAGGCAACGATTTAAGTTAATTTCCTCTTTCCTCAACAAGGATTTGATTAACATAAATTAATTATCTAGCCTTGGGATATATGACAAATTAGCAAAAGCGATTGTGGTGGAATTGGTAGACACGCCATCTTGAGGGGGTGGTAGCGCAAGCTGTGAGGGTTCAAGTCCCTCCAATCGCACCAATATCAAAGTATTGACTATCCTTGCAGTTACGTATAGTATGGTCAGCTCATTTGGCACTCAGGCAGCAGTTATTAGCTAGCCAAGGGGCAAAGTAGTAAAGGTAAGGCTATAAGTTTAGTGATTTATAAGGTTTTGCTAAGTTTTTAAATTTAAAATGATTTAATGCTTGACAACCCTTTAAACTTTACATATAATAGTCAGCCTAGATTGATGCGGGGTGGAGCAGTCTGGTAGCTCGTCGGGCTCATAACCCGAAGGTCGTTGGTTCAAATCCAGCCCCCGCTACCATTTTTTATTTCAATCTTACTTTTTATTTAACCCACCATATTGTTTGTGGGTTTTTTTGTATCTGTTATTTTTAATATTGCCTAATAGTCATAATATGCATTTATAATAGATACTTCTATTTATGGACTAAAAAACGAGTCATGAAGTTATCTAATAAAGTCACTCAGTTAACCGATATTATTGCCCCAGCTGTTGCTGCTTGTGATGTAGCGCTGTGGGGGGTGGAATTCTTACCGCAAGGTGGGCGTTCACTATTACGCATATACATTGAATCCTTGCCAGAAGATAAAGCCGCTGATAAACAGGTTACTATTGAAGACTGTGCAGCGGTTACTCACCAAGTTAGTGGTGTGCTTGAAGTGCATGACCCTATTGCAGGCGAATATGTCCTTGAAGTTTCCTCTCCAGGTCTTGATAGACCTTTCTTTGCCCCTGAGCAGATGTCGGATTATTTGGGTCAAATGCTTAATTTGCGTTTGATTCAAGCAGTTGGCGTGGGAAGCTCAAAACGCCGTAAAGTGACTGGTAAGCTTGAGCAATTAGGCGATAAACAATTATCTGTAGTCACACCAGAAGGCGAGCAGTTCGATATTGCCCTTGATAACATTGATAAAGCAAATTTAATCTATCAAGATTTGTAATCTTGGCATATAAGTTGTTCTAAAGCTTACTATTTATTTAACTTGATTTGATCCGGTAAATTACTGTTAACTTTTAACCAGCCTTATATATTAATTTGGGTTTGGATAAGAGATAATAGTAAGCAGCGTTTTGAATGAACTTAAACATCACAGCTTTTAGGCCTAAGATAAAAATAAATTTAATAATTTTTTGCTACTTTAAATGATAAGTAGGCGAGGATAGGTGTGTAATGAGTCGAGAAATTTTAACGGTAGTAGAGACCGTCAGTAACGAGAAAGGCCTAAATCCAGAAGACATCTTTGAAGCAATCGAAGAGGCTTTGGTGGTTTCTACTAAAAAAAGAGTCTATACCGATCAGCCTGAAGTAGCAGTACGTGTTGAAATTGACCGTGACACCGGTGACTATGATACGTACCGCTATTGGACTGTTGTGGCTGATGAAGACCACGAGATGCCTGCTTGTCAGTTAGCCATCAGTGATCTTGATGAAAACGAATGGTCTATTGGTGATATTAAAGAAGAGCAAATCGAGTCTATCGAATTTGGTCGTATTGCCGCTACGCAAGCCAAGCAAGTTATTATCCAAAAGATTCGTGAAGCTGAGCGTGCTTTAACTGCCGATGCCTTCGAGCCTAGAATTGGCGAGATGATGTATGGCGAAGTCAAGAAGCAAACTCGTGATGGCTATATTATTGATCTAGGCGACAATGCCGAAGGGTATTTATCACGCGATCAAATGTTACCGCGTGAACAATTACGCGTAAAGTCGCGTATTAATGCTATCCTATATCATGTAAATCGCGATAACCGCGGCGCTCAATTATTATTATCACGTACCAGCCCAGATATGCTGATTGCGTTGATGAATAAAGAAGTTCCTGAAATTAACGAACAAATCATCGAAATTCGTGATGTGGCCCGTCAGCCAGGCGTTCGTGCTAAAATATCAGTGAAGACCAATGATCATCGTATTGATCCTGTAGGTGCTTGTATTGGTATGCGTGGAACGCGTATTCAAGCCGTACAGTCTGAGCTTGATGGCGAACGTATTGATGTCATTGTATGGTCTGATGATCCTGCGCAGTACATTATTAGTGCTTTAGAGCCAGCAGACGTAAGCAGTATTGTGTTAGATGAAGATGCCAAAACAGCAGACATCATCTTTACTGCCAATGATCAGTTAGCCCGCGCTATTGGTGCCCAAGGTCAAAACGTGCGTTTGGCCTCAGAGTTAACTGGCTATAAATTAAATATGATGCTTGAGGCAGAGTACCTAGAGCGTCAACAGAATGAAACAAAAGCTTATATTGAGCTGTTCTATAATCGTCTAGAAGTCGATGAAGACCTAGCTCAAGCGTTAGTAGACGTGGGCTTTACCAGTATTGAAGAAGTGGCTTATGTGCCTGCTGAGACTTTCTATGACATCGAAGGTCTTGACGACGACGCGATTGAAATGATTCAAGAGCGTGCAAAAGAAGTAGTCATTGCTGATGAACTGGTTAAACAGCAAAATATGAAAGAGCCAAGCGAAGAGTTGCTCACAATGGACGGCATGACGACCGACTGGGCGTATAAGCTGGCTCAACGTGACATCATCACGTTAGATGATTTAGCAGAGCAAGCAGTATTTGATCTTGAAGACATTGAAGGTCTTGATGAGAAAACTGCAGGTGAGCTGATCATGAAGGCACGTGAATCTTGGTTTAATGAAGAATAATAAATAGGTGACTATAAATGGCAGATAAGACCGTCAAAGAATTAGCAGACATGGTAAGCAAATCAGTCAGTGCAGTACAGAAGCAACTGACTGACGCTGGGCTGCCTGCTCGTGGCGAGGATGACCTGGTCACCGAGCTTGAGCAAGAACAGCTAGTAGCTTTCCTGAAGCAAACACACGGACAAAAAGAGAAGCGTCGTATTAGTTTGAAATCTAAAACGACTAGTACCGCTCGCGTGACTGGTTCTTCGGGCAAGTCAAAAAGCGTTAATGTTGAAGTTCGTAAGAAAAAAGTATTTGAAAAGCCCGATCCAAACAAATTGGCTGAAGAAATTGCTGCCCGCGAAAAAGCCGCTTTAGAAGCAAAGAAACGTGCTGAAGAAGAAGCGAAAAAACGTGAGCAAGCCAAAAAAGAAGCAGAAGAGCGTCAAGCAGCCACACTGGCGGCGATGCGTGCTAACTTAGGTGGTGGCTCATCCTCTGATGACAAAAAAGACGAAGTCTCTACTGTTGTCGTGAAAAAAGGCAGTAAGGCTGCGGCAGAAGCAAAACAAGCCCCGAAAAAGAAAGCAGCACCGACTAAGCCAAAAGTGGAAACAGCAGCAGAGCGCAAAGCGCGTGAAGCCCGTGAAGCTGAAGAAGAACGTCTACGCAGAATCGAAGCGGAAACTCGTCGTAAGCAAGCAGAAGAAGCTCAGAAGAAAACCCTTGAGCAAATGCGCAAAATGGCGGGTAAATACAGTGATAAAGAGCCTGTGGCTGAAGTTCGCAAAGATGAGCCACTAGCTGAAGGTTTAGTAGGCGAAGCTTTAGAAGAGTCCTTTGAAAAAGAACGTCGTGAAATTAAACGCGGTTCTTCTGGTACAGCCACTCGTGGCCGTCGCCGTAAAGGACAAGAAGAGCGTGAAATTCGCAACCGTAAACACGGCTTAAAGTCTTCACAAGCTTCTCAGCATAAGTTTGAAAAGCCGGTTGAGAAGATTGTTCATAATGTTGAAATTCCAGAACACATTGTGGTTTCAGATCTGGCTCAGCGTATGGCAGTTAAAGCCCGTGAAGTAACTAAGTTACTTATGAAAATGGGTGAGATTGTTGGCGCTGACGAAGAGATTGATCAGGCTACAGCCAGTTTAATCGTTGAAGAAATGGGTCATAACCCAGTTCCAGTTAGTGATACTAAAGTTGAAGACGATCTACAAGAAGCGGTAGAAGAGCGCAGCAGTAACGTTCAAACCCGCCCACCAGTAGTGACTATTATGGGTCACGTTGACCATGGTAAGACCTCTTTACTTGATAAGATTCGGGAAACGAAAGTAGCACCAGGTGAAGCTGGTGGTATTACTCAGCATATCGGTGCTTATCATGTTAAGACTGAACGTGGCGTAATTACTTTCTTAGATACCCCAGGTCACGCAGCGTTTACCGCTATGCGTTCACGTGGTGCCCAAGCGACGGATATCGTAATCCTAGTTGTGGCTGCTGATGATGGTATGATGCCGCAAACTGAAGAAGCCATTGACCACGCTCGCGCTTCTGGTACGCCAATCATTGTTGCTATCAACAAGATGGATAAGAGTACAGCCGATCCTGACCGTGTCTTGAATGAGCTTACGACCAAAGAGATCGTAACCGAAGAGTGGGGCGGTGACGTTCCAGTAGCGAAGATTTCTGCCAAAACAGGCGAAGGTATTGATGAGCTATTAGAACTGGTTAACCTACAAGCTGAGTTAATGGAGCTTGAAGCTCCGACTGAAGGTGCGGCGCAAGGTGTGGTCATTGAATCACGTCTTGAAAAAGGCCGTGGTGCAGTCGCCAGCCTACTGGTTAAGAAAGGTACCTTAAACCAAGGTGATCTAGTCTTAGCGGGTGAGTTCTATGGTAAAGTACGTGCTATGACTGATGAGACCGGTCAGCGTGTTAAGACTGCAGGTCCTTCAATCCCAGTAGAGATTCTAGGCTTACCTGATACACCAGCAGCGGGCAGTGAATTCTTAGTCGTATCTGATGAGAAAAAAGCCCGTGAAGTGGCTGAATTCCGTGCCAATCGTGAGCGCGAGCAGCAACTTGAGCGTCAGAACAAGATGCGTCTTGAGAGCATGTTTGAACAGATGGGCCAAGATGACGTGTCTGTGTTAAACATTATCTTGAAGACAGATGTACGCGGTACATTAGAAGCACTATTAGCAGCGTTAAATGAGCTGTCTACTGACGAAGTTAAAGTGAAAGTAATCAGCTCAGGGGTTGGCCCAATCGCAGAGTCTGATGTAACACTTGCTGAATCAAGTGAAGCGGTATTACTAGGCTTTAACGTTCGTGCTGATAACGCTGCCAAGCGTAAAGCGGATGAAGCAGGTATCGATATCCGTTACTACAGCGTAATCTATGGTTTAATTGATGATGTGAAGGCTGCCATGAGTGGCATGTTATCTCCTGAGCATCGCGAGAAAATCTTGGGTATTGCTGAAGTACGTGATGTATTCCGTTCAAGTAAGTTTGGTGCAGCCGCCGGTTGTATGGTGGTTGAAGGCACTATCTATCGCAACAAGTCTATCCGTGTATTACGTGATGACAAAGTGGTCTTCACCGGCCAACTTCAGTCGCTACGTCGCTACAAGGATGACGTGAACGAAGTACGCTCTGGTATGGAGTGTGGTCTTGCGGTTCGCGGCTATGACGTTGAAGTGGGCGATAAGATTGAAGTGTTTGAAATCCAAGAGATTCAGCGTACTATCTAAGTATCAAAAGTAGTCATCAAAGACCTATCAGGTCATCCTGTTAGGTCTTTTTTTGTTTTTTATAGCCATTATATTATGAGTTATTAGCAGTCATAGCTACTCAAGGTCGCACCACGTAGTGCTGACAACGAGTGTTATGCTGTTACTAATAACTGTATTAAAAGGAAGAACCATGAGCCAACGTTTACAACGTGTGGGTGATCAAATTCAGCGTGAACTCGCTGTCCTTATCCGTGATGAGATTAATGATCCCCGTTTAACAGGTTTTGTTACCATCTCAAGTGTCAAAGTAAGCTCAGATTTGGGTTATGCGGACGTTTATGTGACAGTGATGGAACCCGAGCTAAATGATGCGATGAGCAAACACAGTCACGAGGCCAGTATAGAAGTGCTGAATAAAGCGGCAGGTTTCTTACGTACAGAATTAAGTCATAGCCTGAAAACTCGTACTACGCCCCGCCTAAGATTCCATTATGATGAAGTAACTGCCCGCGGTAACTACATGATGGATCTGATTAACAAAGCGGTGACCAAGACTGAGCAAACCGAAGCCAATAGCAATGAAGATGGCGAAGACGATAACGACTCAGCGTTATAACATTTGGCCTATGCTGAACTTTGAGCTTAATTTGATTTTGAGTGTAACTTAACTAAGTAGATAGCAATGACTAAACATAATACAGCCAAATCAACTCAATCTGCTTCAGACTCAAATAAAGTCCAAAAGAGTAAAGTATCAGGCGTTATTTTGATTGATAAGCCGAAGGGACTGACCTCACAGCAGGTAGTCTCTAAAGTGAAGTATTTGCTTAAATCACCTGTCCACGACAGTAAAAAGGCAGGTCATACTGGCACCCTTGACCCAATGGCTACTGGGTTGTTGCCCATATGTCTGGGTGAAGCGACTAAGTTTAGCCATTATCAGCTTGATGCGGATAAATCTTATCAGGCTGTTATCAAATTAGGGGTGCAAACTGACACTGGTGATGCCGAAGGACAGTCCGTTGCCGAAAAAGACATTCCTGAGATTTCTGCAGCAGACTTAGCTCGGGTAACCGTTCAGTTTTCAGGTGATATCAAGCAAGTGCCGCCCATGTATTCTGCCTTAAAAAGAGAAGGCAAGAAGTTGTATGAGTATGCCCGTGCAGGTATCGAGATTGAACGGGAAGCTCGTCCTATTAGCATAAAACAATTGGTTTTGGAGCAGGGTGAAGCAAAAGACGAATTATTATTAACAGTTACTTGCTCTAAAGGCACCTATGTACGAGTGTTGGGAGAAGATATCGCTCAAGCATTGGGCACTTTGGGGCATCTTACTGCTTTACGCCGCACCCAAGTGGGTCATTTCGATATTGAACAAGCCATCAGCCTTGATGAGCTAGAAGAACAAACGCATGAACAGCGGTTGGCTCAGTTGCAAAGCATTGATGCTTGTATCAGTGGGCTAAGCTCCCTTGTGGTAACCGATGAGCAGTGTCAGCGCTTGCTAATGGGTCAGCGTCTAAATGTTAAGCCGCAGCTTGATGCAGCGTTAACAGCGTACTTGATTCAGCAGATGGCTGAAGAGCGTGGCTCAGACGATGAGGTCACAGAGGCGGAAAAAAGTTGTGATATTAAATTATTTAATGCTGAAGGCGTCTTCTTAGGGCTAGGTCAGTTACAGCTGAATGGTCGTTTACAGCCGAAGAAAATGGTTCAGAGATGAGTCTCGCCATTGTCTATTTACACTTTGAGATAATCAAATCAATTTGAAGAAGCTCATATTCTATTAAGCCTATATCATAATGATATGGGCTTTTTTTATGGGTATATAACCGTTACTAATGTTAAAACAGCTACTAATATTGGGCTTTGTTGCTTAAGTTACTTAGTAGCCACATATTTCACAAATACATACATTTTCTTGCAACTGGTATCTTTTACAGTCGCCACTAAGCTTGTAGTCTAGATAGTGAGCCTAAGGAAGGGAGTGTATTAAAAGAATTAAAGTTTAAAAGTATTAAAAGAAAATAATAATAAAAAAATAAATTAAAAATAAGAAGTTAAAAATAAGAAGTTAAAAATAAGAAGTTAAAAATAAGAAGAAGATAAATATTAAAAATTAGAATAAAAAATAAAAATAAATAAGTAAGTCGATAATTAAAACTATAAAAAATAAAGACAATAATTAGAAATAACAGATAACAATAATAAAAACTCAGCTAAAGATAATAATAACTAACAATAATATACAGTAGGCTAATAGTTCTACCAAGCCAATAACAATAATAATTATTAGCATGTTCAGGACAATAGCAAATACATAGAAATATTGAATGTCTCAATAATAACGGAGTGTTTAATAATGAGTACTAAAATCGCATTTTTATTAAGTTCATATTTTGAACAGTCAGAATATGAAGAAGTGGACCGTTTGTTACAAGACAAAGGCCATGAAACGGTATTAATTACTACTAATGACAAAAAACAAGTGCAAGGTATGAAAGGCGATGTTGATAAAGCAGACACCTTTACTGCCGATTTATTTCTCAGTGAAGCTAAAGCTGAAGATTATGCAGCTCTTGTGCTACCAGGTGGTACGGTCAACGCCGATACTCTCCGTGTAGATAAAGCGGCTCAAGATTTTGTCAGAAGTTTTTATGATAATAATAAAACAGTAGCCGCTATTTGCCATGCACCTTGGTTACTTATTAACTCAGGCTTAGTGAAAGGTAAGACTTTAACTGCTTATCACACTTTGCAGACAGATATTGAAAATGCTGGTGGTACCTTTGTTGATAAGCAAGTACAGCAAGAGGGCAACTTGATTACCTCACGTAATCCTGATGATATTGAAGCCTTTGCCACCGCTATCGATAAAGCGGTGAAACAGTAATAGCAATATCTTAAAGCTGAAATATAGCTAAAAATAGAAATATAGTAGATAAACTCAGTTGATACTTTTAATAGCCTCTATTTTTTATACTTTATATTTCTATGATCCCATAAGTTTATAATAATTAAGGAAAATATTATGACACAGTCTAATGATAAAAAGTTTGCCCAACAACAATCAGAAGCGGAACTTGCGGGCCTAAAGAACCAAGTTGAAGGTAATCTGGGTCACAACAAAGACAAGGAACAAGACGAAGCAGCAGAAGGCATTGCTGAGAATCTAGAACAAACTCAATCTAAATAGTGGTCTAGACTGGAGATTATCATGAGTAATAACAAACTAAATCAAGACGCAGAGAATCTTGAGAAAACTTTAGATGATAAGCAAGAACCTGATAGCGTAGCAGAAGCTACAACTGCTGCTTTAGATGATGAAGCACTAGGTGGTCATGCTACTGAAGCAGATAGACCAAATAAAACAGATAGACCAAAAAATAAATAGTGGTTTTTCTGGTTTAAAACATAGTAATTTAAGATGGTAATCAATCTTCTAAAAAACTACTCACTTATGAGTAGTTTTTTGTTATAATGACAGGCTTACTTAGTCATTTTTTTAGGTCATCTCTAGTAATGCAGGGATGTCCTCAATAAAACTGACTTTATATTATCAATGCATTGCAGGAGAAAGTTATGCTAACTAAAACCGATCGCGAACAAATTATCGCTCAATACCAGCGTGCCCCTGGCGACACTGGTTCACCTGAAGTACAAATCGCACTACTAAGTGCACGTATCAACGATTTACAAGATCATTTCAAAGAGCATAAAGGTGATCACCATAGCCGTCGTGGTTTAATCCGTATGGTTAACCAACGTCGTAAGCTACTAGATTACTTGAAAGGCAAAGATTTAGCTCGCTATGCAGCATTAATCAGCGAACTAGGCCTGCGTCGTTAATTTTAATTGTGGTTGTAAACTTATTTTCCCTAATTGGGATTATAAGTTTATGTCAAAAGTTAAATTAAAGCGCTCATGCCTTAAATAAAAAAAGACGGTGTGAATATTTCACGCCGTTTTTTGTATCTCATTCTTTATCCTCTCATTCTTCAAGTCTGGAAGCGGTCTACCAGATAATCCAGTCAGGGTGTCAAATGACTTTTATTGGTCAACTATGGCAAATCCCTGTAAAATAAGAGGCCATCTATTCGATGACAATGGGCTTCTAACGTTTGTCATGTTTGCTGCAAACTGCCTGCAGCTCAGTTATGTGCAGGGGTATAACCCTTTAAAAAGCAGGCAAACGTTAGAGGCTAAAATAAGTCTCAATAGATGTGTTACCCCTTTATATTTGCTAATTTATAAAAATAGGAAAAATTAATGTCAATGTTCAATACCATTTCTCGAGAGTTCCAATATGGCAACCAGCAAGTAATTATTGAAACTGGTCGTATCGCCAGACAAGCCAACTCAGTGCTTGTGCATATGGGTGGTGTTTCAGTATTGGTAGCAGCTGTGGTTAAAAGTGAAGCCAAAGAAGGTCAAAACTTCTTTCCACTAACGGTTAACTATCAAGAAAAAATGTACGCAGCAGGTAAAATCCCTGGTGCTTACGGCAAGCGTGAAGGTCGTCCAACTGAGTTTGAAACGCTAACCTCTCGTTTAATTGACCGTCCAATTCGTCCTTTGTTCCCAGAAGGCTATGTAAACGAAATTCAAATCACCGCCACTGTGGTATCAAGTGATAAAAAACACTATGCTGATATCGCGGCGATGATTGGTGCTTCTGCGGCACTGGCTATCTCAGATGCACCTTTCAACGGTCCTGTTGGTGGTGCTCGCGTTGGTTTTATCAATGGTGAATATGTTCTTAACCCATCTATTGAAGAGTTAGAAACCAGTGATCTTGATCTAGTTGTTGCTGGTACTAAATCTGCGGTATTAATGGTTGAATCAGAAGCTGCTGAGCTGTCTGAAGATCAAATGTTAGGTGCGGTATTATATGGCCATGAACAACAGCAAATCGTTATCGATAATATTGTTGAATTGGCTAAAGCAGTTGGTACAGAAAAACAACAGTTTGTTGCGCCTGAATTAAACGCTGAGTTAAAAGAAAAAGTTATCACTCAGTTTGGTAGCCAAGTAGCTGATGCTTATTCAATTAGTGACAAACAAGAGCGTTACACCAAGCTTGATGAAATCAAAGCTGCTGCTATCGAAGCTCTTGCAGGTGATCCTGAAAGCGAAGAGTTTGGCGAGAAAGAAGCTCAAATCAAAGAAATCTATGAAGATCTTAAGTACCGCACCGTTCGTGACGCCATTCTTTCTGGTAAGCCACGTATCGATGGTCGTGACTTAGATACAGTTCGTGCTTTAGATATCCAAGTAGGGGTACTACCGTACACCCATGGTTCTGCTTTATTTACTCGCGGTGAGACTCAGGCTTTAGTTACTACCACTTTAGGTAACTCACGTGACGTAAACTTAATTGATTCATTAGCCGGCACTATCCAAGATCACTTCATGCTGCATTACAACTTCCCACACTTCTCAGTAGGTGAGACAGGTCGTGAAGGGGTGCCAAAGCGCCGTGAAATCGGTCATGGTCGTTTAGCTCGTCGTGGTGTTCAAGCGATGCTTCCAGACAGTGACCGCTTCCCATACGTCATCCGTGTGGTGTCTGAGATTACTGAATCTAACGGTTCTTCTTCTATGGCTTCAGTTTGTGGCGCTAGCCTTGCCTTAATGGACGCTGGTGTACCAATGAAAGCTCCTGTGGCCGGTATTGCTATGGGTCTGGTTAAAGAAGGCGATCGCTTTGCGGTGTTATCAGACATCTTAGGTGACGAAGATCACTTAGGTGATATGGACTTTAAAGTGGCCGGTACAAAAGACGGTATCACTGCGCTGCAGATGGATATTAAGATTGAAGGTATCACTCCTGATATTATGGAAAAAGCGCTTGAGCAAGCCCACGCCGGCCGTATCCATATCCTAAATGCAATGAACGAAGTATTGCCAGCAAGCCGTACTGAAATTAATGCCCATGCGCCTAACTATGCGGTTATGGAAATTAACTCAGATAAGATTCGTGATGTTATCGGTAAAGGCGGTGCGACCATCCGTCAGCTAACTGAAGACACTGGTGCGGTTATCGATATCGATGACAATGGTACCATCCGTATCTTTGGTGAGAACAAAGCCGCTACCAAAGAGGCGATTCGTCAGATTGAAGCGTTAACTGCGGAAGTTGAAGTAGGCAAAGTCTATAAAGGTACTGTAGCTCGCGTTGTGGACTTTGGTGCATTCGTAACCGTATTACCAGGTACTGATGGTTTAGTCCATATCTCACAAATTTCAGATGAGCGTGTAGAAAACGTTTCTGACTATCTAAGTGAAGGTCAAGAAATCAATGTATTGGTTCAAGACGTTGATAACCGTGGCCGTATTAAGCTAACTATGAAAGGCGTTGAGCAAGAGCAAGCTTAATTTTATGACTTAAAAATAGTCATTGGAAGTAATCATTAAAGAAGCCATCTCAATGAGATGGCTTCTTTTTTTGTGGGTTAATTTAGTGGATTTGATGATTAAGTGATGAGACTACAGCTTGTTAGATTAGTAGCAAACTACTGTGCTTAATACTTTATTTTTCGCCATAGCTTTGTTAAGGCGTTATCTGGCAGTATGATGGTTCTACTATTAGTACGCAGAATATCTATAGCTTGGTTAAAGTAGTCTAATTGATTATCTGTGGTAGTAGATAAGTGTTCGAGTTGAGTGTAGTTAGAGTTAGGAAGTAATCGGGTAAAATCGTAACTGACCCCTTCATAATTCTTATGACAGGATAGACACTCATAACAATGACCTTGGACCGACTTAGGTACGGCCAAACCACTGCAGTTACAGCGCATTGAGTGTTTTTCTATTATTGCGACAGCATTATTAATTAACTTCTCATCTTTATTAGAAACTTTTTCCATTGCTATGTCCAATAACCTGTATTTAATATTTATTTAATTATTTATTTCTTTTATCTCTTTGTTTTGATAATAGTGATTATTTAACTGACGTTATAGTTACATAATAGCAAGAGTTAAGCAACTTAATCTCTTAGATATTTTGTTTTTTTAGTTAAGTTTTTCTAATCTATTATAGGCATTATCGGAGACGAATATAACCCTGATATGTTGGTCTAATTTAGTTCATCTCATCGCAGTTCTATTATGTATCTACAGGTAATGAAATTTAGTTTCTAAATTATTTTTTTCCTCAAGTTTTGATTTTCATTATTATTAATCCAAAGCAATATATACGTTATACAAAAGACTAGACTGAGTCTATTTTTATTTAGTTATCATGATTGACCATAAAAAAATATAGCAAATAGATACTTTTTGTCAAATAATAATGAGAATAATAATCAATAATATTCTACTTTGTCACGGTATTGTCACAAAAATCTGATTATATAAATATAGCTTTGATTTTATTGTATATTTTATGGAAATCTACAATAGACAATAAATCTGGCTGTAAGGGCGTACTAAGCCTGAAGCATTCTATTTTTTTGTTAAATCAAATAGGTAGTTTCATTTATTAATCCATATCATAAAAGGGCACAGTTATGACTACTGAAACAAAAAAAGGATTTAAACTTTCTTCCCAGGGCCGGATAGCAAGCGCAGTTAGTATGGCTTTAGTATTACCTATGCTGAGTGTGGCAGCACTTGCTGATAATATTAAACCTGTGGGCGACACCTCAGTTAGCCAAGTAGGCAATGTGGATGTTGTTAATATTGCAAATCCAAACTCTCAGGGTCTTTCACATAACAAATATAAAGACTTTAATGTTAGTAAATCTGGGGCAGTATTAAACAACTCTCTACAATCAGGTCAGTCACAGCTCGCAGGTCAACTTGACGCTAACAAAAACTTATCTGAATCAGCTTCAGTTATTTTGAATGAGGTCGTTTCAAAAAATCCATCACTCTTGTTAGGGCAACAAGAAGTGTTTGGTATGGCAGCTGACTATATTTTGGCTAACCCCAATGGCATTAGCGGTGAAAATATTGGTTTTATTAACACCAATCGTGCTTCTTTAGTGGTTGGTAAACCCACCATTGAAGAAGAACGTCTGGCTGGCTTTAGTGTAGGCGATCGTAATAATAAAACCTTGGCTTTAAGCGGTGATATTGACGGGGATAAACGTCTAGACTTATTAGCTCCAAAGATTGATATTAATGGCAATATCAAGTCTTCTGACGCGATTAATATCATATCTGGACGTAATAATATTGACTATGACACCCTTCAAGTCACTGACCATGAAAGACGACAGCCAAATGTAACCTTAGATGGCCAAATTTTGGGCAGTATGAATTCTGGTCGTATTCGTCTGCATAATACCGATAGCAAAGCTACGCAAACCTTACAAGGGCAGTTCAAAGCTAGCAACGATATCGAGGCAGCAGCTAATAACTTAAGAGTAGTAGACAGTGAGGTTGCCGCTAACAACGTAAGTCTCTCTGGTACAGACCAGTTATATATCGGCGGCGAGATACAGACAAAACGTAATGAGCTACCAGAGACCAAACAAAGTCTTGAAGAGGGCGTAACTTTAACTAACTCTGGCTATCAACAAGTTGAAAGCTTTAAAGGATCATCTGTATCGGGTAACAATGTTGACCTTAAAGGTGGCGATGTAAATATTGAGGGCAGTAATATCCAAGCTAGTAGCATCGATGCTGCCGGCGACAACGTTAATATTAATGGGGTAATCACTACCAATACAGATAGCTCAACAGCACGTAATAGCAAGGGCTTGTGGTTTAATGAGAATGAATCATTAGATAAGTCTCAGACATATTATCAGTCTAGTCTTAAAGCATCGGATGACATTAAAGTCACCTCCAATGGTAATACCCGTATTGCTGGCGCAGACATTAATGCCGCCGAAGTTAAGCTAACCTCGGGTAAAGAGCTAGTGGCTACTGGCGAAATTACAGAAAATTCGCACAGTGATATTAACCGTTATGAAAATGAAACTGCGGCTCTAAAATCAGGTTCACGCACTATTACCCAAGCTAAACAAACTGGTCATCAAACCAGCATTACCGGTGGTGATGTCAGTCTAAATAGTGATAACAGCCAGCGTTTAGAAGGGGTTCAATTAACTGCCGATAGCGCTAAGCTAAATAGTGCTAAAGATTTAACGGTGGCTAATAGCAGTGTGAGTAACCGCCAGACCGATGAAGAGGACTTCAAGTACTGGGGTGGTATTGGTGGCGGTGAAACCCACGTTAATAACAGCAAACAAACGGCTTTAACCGGCAGTCAAATTAAGGCGAGTGACGTTACCTTAAAAGCTGATGATAATATTAATATTACCGCAAGTAGCCTAAAAGCTGACAACAAATTGGCAGTAAATGCTGCAAAAGATTTGAATATTAGTCATGACTTCGCCACTGCACAAGATAATAAAGAAAATCGTCATGGCACAACCTTTAATATTACTGATAAAAAAGATGCCAGTGAGCACTTGGCTCAAAGTACCGTTGCTAGTAAATTAGCAGCAGGTCAGGTGATTTTAAACGGTGATAACATCAGTTTAACCGGTAGTGATGTGGCGGCAACAGATCAGTTAACTGCCAATGCCAATACCTCAATAACTACCAACGCTGCCAACCCAACCGACATTACTAGAACTGAAACCTACGATATCACTTCTGAAGGTAGTGCTTCTAGCAACCTTGATTTAGAAAACAGCCTAAATAAAGTGTTAGAAAACGGTGTTGATGGCTTGTTAAAAGGTGGCTTAATAGCAAAAGGCATTGATAAGCTTAAGAATCTTGAATTTGAGGCTTCAGGCTCATTGAAAGGGGTAACTAATCTTACTACCAAAGGTACTGGCGAATCTCGCAACAGCTCATTAACCGCTAATAATGCTGCAATCAATGCTCAAGATACGGTTAGCCTAAATGGCACTGATATCAAAGCCAATAATAAGCTCACTGTCGAGGCTAATAAAGTCAACACGGGGGCAACAGAAGCTTTAACTGCGGTAGATAGCTCAGTCAATAAAAGTACTGGCCCAGAAGCTTATATCAGAGGCGGATGGAGTGGTATCGAAGTAGGGGTAAGCCTTGACCACAACCAAATCATTAATGAACACAATGAATACCAAGCTGCTAACTCAAGCGTTACTGCTGGTAAAGAGGCTACCCTAAGCGCGAAAGAAACTTTAATCAACCAAGGGACACAATTTTCAGCGCCTAAAGTTAATTTAGCAGCTCAGGATGTGATTAATGAAGCTTCTGCTGATCGTGTTGTTGATCGCGTTGTCGTAGCAGGTGGCAATGCCGCTTTAGAAGCTTATGCTGGCTTAAAACCTCTAGTAGGTGGTGGCGTTAATTTATCTGGTAAAGGCGAAGGCATTACTAGAGAAGTTACAACAGCCAATACAGCTACTATTAATGCGGCTGATACTGCGACTATCAAAGCGGCTAATAGTGCGGTAGACGCAGGTACCCAAATTACTGCCAACTCAATCAACATTGATGCTGATAACTATACAGGTAAAGCTGCTTATAACTCTGATGTGACCACCACCCATAGTGGAAGTGGTGATGTTAATATCAGTGCGGGCACTAGTGATTTAACCCAAGTAAGCGTTGATGCCGGTGGTAAGGGCACTTATCAGTATCTACAAACTGGCAAGTCTAATGCTGTTAAAGGCAGCCTAAAAGGGGAAACAGTTGCTATCAACGCCGGTACGAAGGCGGCAGCGGCTCAAAACGTTACTGCCAAACAATATAATCTGAAGGCTGGTGAAGAAGCTCGTATTGCTCAAGATAGTGATAAGCAGTGGACAACAGCAGGCGGTGCTAAGCTTGGCGGTTCTACAGGCGTAACCGTTATCCCAGCTGCAGTCTCTACAGGTGTGAGCGTATTACCTTCGGTATCTAATCAAGCGGGTTTTAACTACCTAGGTGTGGAAGATACCCAAGCTAAAGCGGCTACCATTGATGCAACTGTCTTAAGTGTTCAGGGAGCGCAGTTGGCACAAGTGGATGGGGCTAATATTAACTCTGATAATGTGGTTATCAAAGGTAACCGAGCTAATATCGCTGCTGCACAAGATACGCATCGTGCGGTTGGTGTGGCGATGGATGGCAATGGTGGCTTTGCGCCAGACCTTTCAAAACTAGGCTTCGGTGCTGATCTTGGTGTGGTTAATGAGACCAGCAATAAAGCCACAGGAGCCACCATTAAAGCCAATAATTTAACAGTTATTGCCAATGAGGCAGGTGATGCTTTAATGACTGAAGGAGCTAATATTACCGCTGGCAACATCGACTTGAGCAATGCTAATGCAGAAGGTAATGTGGCGCTAAAAGCTGCAGAGTCTAAAGACTACGTTGGTAACTTTGGTATTGGTGCTAACCTTGGTGGTAGCGCTGATGAAAAAAGCTTCAAAAGTGATGCTCTAGGCGCTCACCTAAATGTTGAAACCGATAATAGTAACTACTATAAGTTGGGCAACATAGAGGCTGGCACCATCACTATTAATGGTGGTAACGAGATCAGTTTACAAAGTAACCTTACCGCGGGTACTTTAAGCACAACAGCTGGCAATGGTCTTCACATACGTTCAGCCCAAGATGAGATCGCTAAAGTAAATGTAGATACAGGTCTTAGAGTTAAGGGTTCCCCAATTAAGTTCATTGAAGGTATCACCGCTGGCAATGTAATTGAGGCGCTGACTAATGACTTCAATAACGGTACAATTTTGGGAGTTAGTGCTGCTGGCGAAGCAGGTTTTGATGTTGATCATCAAAAACACACCCAGCAAGCCACAGTTACTGCAGACAACCTGAATGCTACAGTAGGTAGCGGTAACATTGAGGTTAACTCTGCTAAAGTGACAGCGTCTAATTCAGAGCTTGGTGGAGCGACTGTTAGCAGTATTAATAATGACGACTTTGTGCATAAAGTAGGGGCAAAAGCAGATGCTAAGACTTTTAATGTCCCAGCATTCGTCAAAACCATCCCAGGCTTGATCAAAAATGCTATTGCAGGGGAACCGGTAGAAGTTAATATGCCAGCTCATGCAGAAGTAACCCATGAATGGGATGATACTGACGGTAGTAATACTAAGTCAGACATTAGTTTGTAATTGGTATTAAGCTATTAGTGAAAACAAATTAAATTGTTGAAGTAACTAATGGTTTATTATGTAATTGTAGGTCAACAGGAGCCCACGCCTACCTCAGGTGTGGGCTCTTTATTCTTTTGCAACTATGTTGAAAAATTATGCCTTTAAATCTTATGACTTTAAATCCCAGAACAACCGAATCAAAAGCAGTCAAGTTTAAAACTAAAAGAGACAAAGTGGTCCTAGCCACCACAGTGATAGGCTTGAGTTCCTTTGTTTTGGTAGCGCCGATAGCAGCGGGTGCAGCTCCAGCCAATAACAGTCCGCCGCAGATTCCTGATGAGGCCACACCAAGTTGGAAAAACACCGTTGAACAACAGCAAATTTGGCAAGATGCATTACAAAAACAACGAATTGAATCTTTGCGTCAATCACAATCAGTAGATGAGACGCCGGAGGATATGAGTGATGAGACAGATTCTACCAGTACAGACTGTTTGCCAGTACAGCGTATTGAGCTGGGGGCAATGCCTGAATTGAGTAAGAAAGTACAGAATGAGCTATCGCAGCAAGCTGCCCAGCTTTCATTAGCGCCAGGGTTTGCTGAGCCAAAGCAGACTAATCCAACCAATACCGGTTGTGTGTCCATGGCCGGTGCCAATCAGTTGGTTAGGGCCATCACGTCGGCATACCTTGAGGCAGGATATTTTAAGATATCTATTGAGACTGCTTCTACTGAACCAGGGGTCTCAACCTGGCAGGTCTATGTCGCAAAAATCACCGATATAAACAATCAAACCGATCTACCCACTTCGCGTTTGTTCGGTAATATCATAGGTAAGCCTGCAAATATGGCGACACTCGATCAGGCTATTAGTAACGGAGAGCGGGTGATTGATGGGCAGTTGATGCTCGATATTTATCCGGTAGGTAATGACGTGCGCCTCAAAGTGACTGGTCAAGGTGAAATTGATCCCTTTAACGGCGATATAGAATACCGTTATGACCCAGATGACAGCTATGGACATAACCAAATAAAACTGCATGGCACTTTGTATAATGTGTTTGGACAAGCTGATTTAACTTCCATTTCTGTGCAACAGAGCCTGACAGATAAATATGGTTATGATGAGGATAACCAACGTCGTAGCGCCAGTATTTATACCAGCATACCTAATGGTCGTTGGCAGTGGTCTGGGTTATTGGCTGCCGATGAATATACCCGTACTATCAAGTCAAAGTCAACAAACGCATTGATAGAGCAATCAGGGGACAGTTGGCAGGCCAATATTCGGGGTGATTATACCTTTGATCGCGATCAAGACAGTATCTCTACTATTTATGGTCAGATAGCTCATCAAGATGTTAATAGCGAGCTAATGGGAAGCCAGTTAGACGTTCAAAGCCCAACTTTAAGTAGCGCCCGTATTGGCGCCAGCCATACTAAGCTATTTAATAACCGTTCCAAAAGTGACCCCAGGAAAATTACTACCGGGGCACTAGTAGTGGATTTAAGCGCTGAACAGGGGATCGGCAACCATGATAATCCAGCCACTACACAGGGCTTAAGTGACGATTACTTACGCTGGTTATTGTCTGGATATTTAACCCACCAACATTCCATCATTGCATCAGATAAAAATATTGGTTATTGGCAAATGACTCATGAATTGCAAGGTCAGTACACTGATGACAAGTTATATGGGGTTACTAAGCAGTCGCTAGGCTCAATCTATTCTGGCGTTCGTGGCCTTGATAATGCTTATAATGCTGCTGAAAGCGGTATCAGCCTACGTAACACTTTAAGTTTTGAGCCGATGCAAAGCAGTTGGTGGACAGTGGGAACAGAAAAGATTCGTTGGGCTCCCTATATTGGTGTTGATTACGGTATGGTCAAGGATTCTGAGACCGAACTAAGTGATGATACCAGTGAAGCGGTTAGTGGCACTTTAGGGCTTAAGCTAACCGGATATGATATAAAAAATAACTCACTAGATAGACGCTGGCTATTCGATATCAGTGCCAGCCGTGCTAATGTGGATTATGCTGATAAACGTTATGATGGTACCCAAGATACAGAAGTATCAGCTGCTTGGCAGTGGTTTTTTTAACGCTAACTTTGGCTAGGGAATTCCCAATAAAACAGGGTCAAAAAAAGAGACAGCCAATGGGCTGTCTCTTTTTGATTGAGTCTGTTGTGGCTCAACTAGCGTTTACGACTAAACTTGCTCAATTTTTTATTATTGATTTCACTGATCGCATGGTTAATCTCATCTTCATCTAACGTAGCCACATGCTGTAAGATCTGCATGATGTCAGGATTTAGAATGTAATGAGCATGACGAGCGATATTATTAATACGTTCATCAAAGGTCAGTACTCCCGTTTCTGGATCATTTTGTACATAATCTAAGCGAATTAACGTATTTAAGAAGCTTGTAAATAGGGCACGGTCAAAGAAGTCAGGGATATCATCTGCGTATAATACAGACAGACGTTGACCCAATAGGTGACATAGGTCGACCACCTGCTCAGCCGTCAAATTACCTGAGCCTTGTTGGGCTAATAATGCCAAAGACATAAAGTAACGCTCAAGGCTTTGAGATACGGGGGTGGCTAGCATATCTAATTGTTGATATTGCTCACTGTTTTTCTCTGGAGTGCCAAGTACACCGTTGCCTAACTCAACCACCATTCCTTGGTCAATCAGGTTATTCAACTTCTCATCAATCATGGCTGGCAAGTTACGAGCAGCACGATATAAGAATAGCTCACTTTGTAAGAAAGGATAAAGCTGAGTGACGATGCTTTCTAAGTGTTCGCGCTGGATACGACCATTTCTATATACTAAAGCAGATAGGAAAGATGACATGATAAACACATGGAGAATGTTATTTCTAAAATAACTTAAGATAGCCATCTGCTTCGGTAACACTTTGATCATATCGCCTAAGATATGCGGAGTGCGCTCAACCAGTTTTAGCTTAATCCCGTAGTCAATGATAGATTGTGGCGACATGTCGGTAATGATAGTGCTCTCAGAATACGGTGAACCATGGGCTATTCTTTGATAAAGAGCCAACTGCTCACGACAGCTATCTTCATCGAGAGCGGCTTTTGGGGTAGACAGTAATACCAATGATAGCAGCGCAATGGGGTTAACCACCGCCGCTTTATTGATATTCTGCATAATTTTAACGCCAAGGTTGTCTACCATAGCCATGGCGTTTTTGCTAAGTGGTGTGTCAGTACGATCTGCCGGTAAGCTGTTAGGCTTCACATCAAACTTCTCCATGAAGTCCTCCATCAGCAATGGAGTACCGAAGCTTAGGTGTACGTGACCGAAGATACGCTCAATTTTACGGCTGACTTTTAATAAGCCTAGTATTGACTCTGACTCTTTTGGTTTGCCTTTAAGCTCCCCGATATAGGTACCGCCTTCCATGATACGCTCATAACCAATATAGGTTGGAATAAAGGCCATGGGCTTGTTTGAGCCTCGTAAATGGCTGTGTACTGTCATCGAAAGCATGCCTAACTTAGGCGGTAATAGGCGACCTGAACGAGAGCGTCCGCCTTCGATGAAGTACTCGATAGGCGTATTGCGCTGGATTAAAGTGTGTAGATATTCACGCAAGACCGCTTTATATAGCTCATTATCCTTGAAGCTACGGCGAATATAGAAGGCAATGGCATTGCGTAATATAGGGCCAAGCACTGGCACGTCTAAGTTATTTCCAGCAGCCACATAGGGTAGGCTTAAGCCTTTCTCAAAAATAACGTAACCCAGTAGTAGATAGTCGACATGGCTGCGGTGGCAAGGCACATAAATAAGCTCATGAGTCGTGGCCAATTCACGAACTTGCTCGAAGTGATGCACCTCGATCCCGTCATAAAGCTGAGTCCATAACCAAGTTAAGAATCTATAAAAGAAGCGGATAACTGAGTAATTATAATCATTAGCTATTTCGTTGATGTAACCTCGAGCCCGTTTTTTGGCTTCATCGAAGCTAATGCTTTCAGCTTCTGCCTCTTTTTGGCAAGCATAGTTAATAGCAGGTGAGTTAATCAGTTTGTCTACTAAGTTACGTCTATCCGACAAGTCTGGGCCAATCATGCTTTGACGCTGGCTGTCCAAATAAGCATTTAGCTTGTGTTGTACCAATAAAGCTAAGCTAAAATTCGCTTCTGAGGCAGTGACTAGGGCGGTAGAGGTCGATAGACCATTAGCTTCAACATTTCTTTTGGCCTGAAGTAGCAGTTCTTTGTCACTGTTTGACAGATCACTATCTTTTAGGTCCACAGCATCAAATAATTGTTGTGTCAGTTGTTGTGATTGATCAGTAGTAGTGCTGGTATTTGGGGCAGACAATGAGTCTATTAAATCATGCAAAGACTGAGGGGGGTGAAACTGAACGAAGGTATCCCTTCCCATCATGCCGATATTAAACAGCTGTTTTGTAATAGAAGGTTCTTCCCAGTTATCAGCCATTAAAAGTTTAAACAAGGAATCTTCATTATCTGGTGCGCGACCCCATAAGATTGAGACGGGTACTAGATTAATTTTTATGGCTGGGTTTTCACGACAAGCCGTGACTAGGCGTGCTAATCTTGGAGATACTTTACGACCATCTGCATTAGGATGGTTGAGAAAAATAATTGCCGCATTTTCATTAATATTAAAGGCAGGGCTTTCGACACCTACTAAAGCAGGGGGAAAGTCATGCTCTTTGGTCTGTAAGTCGACTAAAATACTATTAGAGCGCGAGTACTCACGTAACACATAAAAGGTGAGCGCCCCATCTTCAGTGCTGATGGTGGGTAAATCGCCAATGACTTTCGGCTTCACCGCCAAATCTAGTGTTTTACCAGAAAGCTTTCGATATAACTGGTTCACAGAACGACCAGAACGAGAAATAGCCGCACTGGCTTGAGCGGCTTGCTCTTGTAAGCTCAAAGCAGAACGGTGAGCATTCGATGCAATGTTCTTAGTGGTTTTTTGGGCTTGGCGCTGTTGCTTCAGGCGCTTTTTTAAAGAGTGCATTAAGCGAGATGGTAACATAAGTATTAGTCAAACCTATTAATAATGATAAGGCTATATTGCCATAAAATACAATAAAGTAATACAGTTGTTCGCTGAAAATATAGGAGTATGGCTTTATTATAGGGTATTGGAAGCTTTGATGCTCTTTATTCAAAATCCAATTTTGTGCCAAAAAGTAACTTTTAGCTATCGAGTAGCTACCCCTTTATTATGCTTCAATTTTGAGGCTGTAAATGACTATGAAGCTTTAGAGTTAGTAAGGCTGAGTTGAGTTTTGCATCAAACACGACCTTTACCATAAGTATTATTATTTACACTAACATAATCTGTATAATGTTACACGCATAACAAGGGGTAAACAGTATCTCTTGGGGTTTAGGGGTAATATTATTTAGGGTTGTTGGAGAGACAGATGTCTGATTATAAACAGCTTGTTGATCAATTATTAAACACCGTGAAATTAATCGAGGTGGCTCCTGATGTGTTTCAAGGAGACAGCTTTGACTATGTAGGAAAGCGCATTTTTGGCGGGCAAGTGCTGGCTCAAGCCATTATGGCAGCTGCCCATACTTTAAATGAGGATAAGCCTTGTCATTCTTTGCATGGTTATTTTTTGCGCGGTGGTAATATTAATCAGCCAGTCATTTATAAAGTTCGTCACTTACGAGATGGTCGTAGCCTGTCGGCAAGAGAAGTAACGGCGATTCAGTACAAAGAGGATCAACAGGGCAATCAATTGGAGCAAGTGGTTTTCACTATGATAGCCTCTTTCTCTCCAATGGAGGGAGGACTAGACTATCAAGAAGAAATGCCTGCCTACCCGCCACCAGAGGATTTGGAATCGGAGCAGTCTCTAAAAGAGCATCACGTCGGCAGTGTTCCAGAACCACTGCGTGAGCGTTTTATGCGGCCCCGTCATGTTGAAATTAAACCGGTGAAACCACGTGATCCTGTGCATCCAGAGCCTATGGAACCCAAACAAGCCAACTGGTTACGTATCCGCGAACTGGGAGAACAGCCAATAGCGATACAACAGGCTTTATTGGCTTTTTCGTCAGATTATTATTTAGTAGGTACAGGGCTTATGTCACATGGCATTAGCTTTATGACCAAAGGGCTACAAGCGGCGAGTATTGACCACTCAATGCATTTTCATCGTCCTTTTGATATTAATGAGTGGCTCCTGTATGACATGTGGAGCGATACCACCTCGCATTCAAAAGGACTCAATCATGGTCAGTTTTGGCAAAATGGAAATTTAATAGCTACGGTACAGCAAGAAGGCTTGATGCGTCTACGAGGATAGCAATACAGAATATAGCCGGCAGTCCTACCCTAAGCTAACCACTACCATCTGATTGACAATAAAAAATAGCCGTTCACTCAATGAACGGCTATTTTTGGTTTTGAACCAGCTTCTCTCAAAAAATGAATCTCTACCAAATTAAAGAGGAAGCACTATTTAGGGTAACAAAGCCATCAGGCGTCTGACCATTGGCGGCTTGCCAACGAGCAAAAGCGCTACGGGTATTGGTACCCATAATGCCATCCACCCCTTTGGTGTCATAACCGGCGTTGGTTAGACGCTGTTGTAGGTTACGAACTTGAGTCGTAGTCAGGGGTCTTTCGTAACGAGGCCATGACTTTTGGATACCAGACTGACCGTTGATTCCTCGGCCCAGTAAACTGACTCCTAAAGCGTAGTTTGAAGAGTTGTTGTACACCTTAATGACATCGAAGTTCGGGCTTAATAATAAAGCAGGGCCGTCTTTACCAGCAGGCAGCCACATCTCAAATGAGGTGTTAGCATCCAAGTAAGCTCCGTCTATTGGGCTAATACCCATATTACGCCAGCTTGAACCAGGCAACTTTTGACCCAATAAGCTAAAGTCAAAGTTTGCAGGTAAAGTCACTTCGTAGAATGGAGATAGACCACGTACCCAGCCTGACTTACCTAGATAGTTAGCGGTAGAAGACAAAGCGTCGGCGGTTACCCAAGGACTACGGCGTCCATCTCCATCTCCATCAACACCGTACTCTAACCAAGTGCCTGGGATAAATTGAGTGTGACCCATACCACCGGCCCATGAGCCGCTGAGTTGTGAGGGATAAATATCACCATTTTGGATAAGCTTAATTAAGGCTAGCAACTGATCTTCAGCCCAAGCACGGCGGCGGCCATCATAGGCTAGAGTAGCTAGTGAGCTTGGAATATAGCTGTTACCCGTAACTGCGCCGTAAGAGGATTCCATGCCCCAAATAGCGGTGATAATTTCAGCATTTACCCCATATTGAGATTCAAGGCGGTTTAGCAGTGAGCGTTGCTCATTAAATTTGCTTTTACCGGTGCTGATACGTCCACCAGCTACAGCAGAATCGGCATAGTCCCAAGGCATTTTTACGAACTCTGCTTGGTTAGAGTCTAGTGAGATTACCTGACTATTTAGCTGTGCTGAGTCTAAAATACGGTTTACATCATAAGCGTTGTAACCTTGGCTCACAGCACGCGCTGTGAAGTCTGATTTCCACTCGGAGAAGCTGCTATAAGTGGCTTTTGGCTCTGGTTTGGGAGCAGGTTGAGGCTGTGGTACTGGCTTTGGTTTGGGCTTAACAATGACCACAGGTGAAGGCTTGCTCACAGGCACTTGTTGAATCGGGGCTTGACTAGCACAGCTGGCAAGTATGATAGCAGGCCCAAGTGTTAGGACACTTTTTAGTAAGGTTATTTTATTTTTATTATTGGGACTTAATCCGGTGGTTTGTGACATAGGGGAGGGCCTCACAGATATAGAGTGTTAAAAGAGAGAGTTAAGCATAGGAATGTGCTTAACCTAGCTTGCAAATTTATCATTAAAGCACTTTATCAATAAATGGTTATAAAGTCGATGGGTGTTATCGTTGACACAGCTAGATAGCCTCCAGTACCTTAAGCATAGCCTTCGGTAAGCCTAGCGTTTCTTTAGCTTCGGTAGCTGGCAACCATAGTATATTAATATCAGCGTCTGTAAGTAGTTTGGATAATTGTTCAGCTTGTTTAGCATTTAAAGCAAGGGTTTGTGGCTGCAGATACCAATGAAAATGGGTCAAGGTATGTTTAATCGGCGCGGATTCTAATAATCCATCGTTAATTGGGTGCGTCTTCAAGTCATTATCAGCAATCCACTGGTCGACAATCTGTTCCGCAAGACTATTCTCAGACTCATAGGCCTTATCTTCGTCCGAAGTGGATAGCAGTTTTTTGCCTAGCGTCTTTTTCTCAAACTGTAGTGGCAATACCCATAGTCCGCCCCAGATCCCGCTATCAGGGCGCTGTAACCACAGGATTTTATCATCGGTATTGGTAATGACTAAGGCGTTACTAAATTTACTGGGCTTAGGTTTCTTTTTGGCTTTGACTGGGTAGGATTCCTGTTTGCCCTGATGATAGGCAATACAGTCAGCATGAATAGGGCACTGACTACAATTAGGATTACGACGGGTGCATAAGGTAGCGCCCATATCCATCATCGCTTGAGCGAAGTGGCCACTATCCTCAGTAGGGGTTAAGCGTTCTGCTAATGCCCACAACTCTTTGGTAGTGGCAGACTTGGTAATATCACCCTCAATACCGGCCCAACGAGTAATCACTCGTTTAACATTGCCATCACATATCACTCCATAACCGTGTAAGCCCATGGCGACGATAGCTCCAGCGGTTGACTGTCCAACGCCTGAGATGGCTTCCCAGCCCTCTACAGTTTGAGGGAAATCGCCAGTTTCTTCGATTATTTCGACCAACTGTTTGGCGCCTTTGTGTAAGTTGCGGGCACGAGCATAGTAGCCGAGCCCGGCCCAATGTTCAGCAACGTTATCCCACTCAGCATTGGCTAGGTCTTGCACCGTTGGAAATGAGGTCATAAAACGTTGAAAGTAGGGGATAACAGTGGTGACTTGGGTTTGTTGCAACATCACTTCTGACAACCAAACAATATATGGGTTTGGGGTGTCGGTTTTGTGCTGTTGCCACGGCAGGTCATGGCGGCCGTAATCATCGAACCAGTTTAGAATACGCGGGGCGAAGCTGTCGAGTTCAGCTTTGGTGTGGTTAAACTTAGTATTCAATGAATTTTCCAAAAGCTATTTAAATAAGTTGTATGGTATATATGTTTATTCTACGATGCATAATTATTGAATATCATTAGAAATAAAAATACCTCTCTCTAAGTATCTACTATTTATATCTTCATCTTCTTCACTATTCTGATTGTAGAAAACTGAATGAAATCCATTTAAAGATTCATTCATATTTTTTTGACCAATCCATAGGAAGTTTCCAGATTCATCAAAACCCTTAGCGACATTAGTAATTTTACTTAAATAAATACCATAGTTTAGCTTTTTGTCTATTTGTAAAATAGAGCAGCTGATATTTTGAAAATTTGAATCAGCTATATTTGGCTTTACAGCAATGTTATAGGCTCCATTATCTTTAATACTAGGGTAAGCTATAGCGTCTGATATTGATTTAGAAATTAGCATATTTGATAGAATTCTAGTATGTAAATATTTGTTTTGATAAGCACATTTAGCAGAAAGAATATCTGCGAAGAACTTGTCAATATAAATTAATTTTAAAGCTATATCAGTAGGAAGATTATTTATAAAAGATAAGACCGCATTATTAGGATCTTTCAAAATTAAGGGTATACTACCGTTTTTGAAGACCGACCAAAACATCCCGACAATTGAAAATTTAACTTCTTTATTGGAAACAATTCTATAACCAGCAATCTGGATAGAATCATTATCTTGGGCGTCGATCTCCGACAACGCTGTCTCCTTACGAGTGGACAAATAAAACACTGGTTCATTTTTATTATTCACTCTTCCTTCTTTAACCAAATGTTTAGGTGGGTAGCTTAGATCAGATAAATTGTCGAATGATTTATTATTTCCTAATTTCCTCGCTCTCCAAAAAGTACTTCCCCTTGTCAAAGCAATAGATGGGCTTTTGTAAAACTGTAGTAATACTTTTAATTTAAACTCAATTTCCGAAGGATCGGTAGCACTTAAAATGCTAGTACAATAATCAGTAACCTCATCTATTTTAATATTCATAATAAGTAGTTTAGTATTGATATGCTTTCGTAAGTTGAAGTATAGTAGTGAAAAACAGGATAATCTATTAAGTCTTAATATAAAAGGGCTGGGCTAAAGCCACAGCCTACCCACCAAATAACTTTAGCTCATCTATTAGTTCGGCTATTGGGACACCTAATTACTTCCGATTCTTTCTCGCCCGACGCTTACGCAGTTTTTTCTCTTCAATTCTCGCCAGTCTTTTTTCTTCCGCTTGCGCACGTAATGCTTCAACTAGCTTGTATTCCTCATCACGCATAGCTGGTGTTTCCAAAGTAATACGGCCTATTTGACCACTGCGTAACTCATTAATGAGTATCTCTGCCATGCGGTAAATATCGACCACGCCACCTTTTTTCAAAAAGCCACGACTGCGACCCGCTGCTTCAAAGAACTCCCAGTCAGTTTCGGGTAAGTCATCCAATTTATAACGCTCTTTTAGCAGCTCTGGATAGGCTTTAATCAGATATTCGGCGGTGTAGCTGGCGACATCATCAAAGTCAAAGGCAGTGTCTTTAATACCTCCAGTAGCTGCCAAACGATAACCAGAATGTGGGTTTTCAATCTTTGGCCACAGCATACCAGGGGTGTCATACAGCATGATATCGTTATCGATTTTGATAAGTTGCTGCGACTTGGTAACTGCTGGCTCGTCGCCTGTTTTGGCAATACTACGCCCAGCCAAAGTATTAATTAAAGTGGATTTGCCGACGTTTGGAATCCCCATAATCAGCACTTTGATTTGTCTACCAGTGCCGACTTTATTAGGAACAAGCTGTTTGCAGAGTTGTATTATCTTTTGAACATCATTGGCTTTATTGTCATCACAAGCGATGGCTTTGACTTGACCTTGTTGTTCTAGGTCTTGAATCCAAGCTTGAGTAAGCTTAGGATCTGCCAGATCTGCCTTGTTAAGAATTTTTATGACCGGCTTTTGGAACCCATGTTCATTATGGCGTAGCGCAGTAACCATAGGGTTTTCGCTACTGAAGGGGATACGAGCATCAATGACCTCAATGACCACATCCATATCGGGCATAATTTCTTTGATTTCGTTGCGGGCCTTGTTCATGTGACCCGGAAACCACTGAATACTATTGGGGGCTTGTAGGTTGTACTGACTCATTATTGATTTTATCCATTGTTAAATCTAGTTTAAGCTTTTAAATAGGGGTATCTTTTAACTACCGTTGTCCTCATCTGTTTCTAGCTCAAGCTTAGTTTTATTCTCGTCTTGTTCTGGAGGAAGAGGGGCTAGATAACCGATAAGCAGAATCAAGCTACCTGCACCAAGGAAGGATCCCACTCGCCAGATTGTATCGGTTTGAGAGAGATCAATTACCACCAATTTCAAGACCACAATACCTAATAAACCAATCCCCATAAACCACCAAAAGCGTTTCTGATATCGACTGGAAATAATGGTTAATACTAGAGCAGTAAGTGTCCAGAAGATGGTCAGCGCTGTTTGTACTTGCTCATTGAACCAGGCACCTTGGTACCAAAGTGGGGTGCCTAAATAGGCATATAAAGTTCGAATTAATAAACTGGATAGTAGCCAAAAACCGAGAAGCCCTGCAACTTTTAATAGCAGATTGTGATCTTCAAGAAGTTTTTGATTCTGGCCTATGCTCAAATAATGGGTACTTATTAGATAAACCAAAACGGTAATTAAAGATAGGTCATATAAGTTTAACACAGGTAGATACGCTAAGCCCCATACGATGCCATCATGAGTCCAGTTACTATAGATAGCCCAGGTGACAGATAGAGGAATAAATAACAAGGCACAGCCTAACAGAGCACTCTGCCAATTAAACCATGTAGGAGTATTGAGCTTTTTTCTCAAGCAGAGTTGGGTTAAGGCTATTAGCCAAATACCAGTGATAAGCACTGTCATGACCCCTTTCGAATGGGGTAATAGATAATAACTGAGCTGGGCTATCAAAATGGTTCCAGTCATTAACCAGGCCATGGTATCAAAGCTTGTAGGGTTATTGGCATAATACCAGCGCTTAATCCATAGTTGTCCAACGAGTAACCAGCCCGCCACTAAAACTATAAATAGTGGCCAGAATGATGAGGTGGTAGCATCGTCGTACTCGAAATAAAAAGAGACAGTGGCTAGCAGCGCCAGATAAAATAATCCTAAAAAAGCATGACTTATATTGGTGACAATGTTCCATTGACGATATTTATCTATCACGAAGTAGCCAATAAGGTTTATTAATAGGGCACAGGCAATCACTCTAGTTAGGCTATCTAGCCAGTTGCCAATATAGTCGTCGATTATGACAGCCGTGACAATGAGCCCCCAAATCATGCTGACAACCGATAACATGTCCACAAAAGAGTTTGACCATATCAGCTGGAATATGGGGCTTTTGGTATTTACGCTAGCCAGTAATTGTTGCTCTTTATCGGGCGCCTCATAATTAGGCTGAATAGGGTTGTTCTCATTGCGTAAAATAAATACCGAGGCTAGGCAACCGATAGCAGAGATAGTAAGAGACAGAGTGCTTGGCGCTGGAGCACTATAGTAGTCAAATAAAGGCTGTAGGCTCGCCAAAGCAAGTCCTTGTAGTAATACCCCCAATAACACTGTCCAGCCACGAAGGGATTGTCTGCCGAACCAAACCAATGCCAATCCTTGAATAGACCAACCACAAGCGGTCCACTCAGCATCAAAGGCTATGGCAATCATCAAAGCAAAGAAACCAAACCCTAACGCCAGCATCCCTTCTATTAACGGGGTATAACGATTTTGATTGGCACTGTTTTTGTCTTTCAGTACAAAAAACGACCCCAATCCTAAATAAGAGGCAGCTATGACAGCGCTAGCGATAGTCAGGGCATTATCAATGTCGCTAAGTAGGGCAGATAATAATCCAAAGGCCAATAGAGGCACCCCAAACATTAGGCTGACATCAATGGGAATAATAAAGGCGGTATTACTGTTTTTATAAGTGCTAGCTTTATAAGAGCTGAAGTGGCTGAATGAGGGTTTACTGTCTTCCGCTGCAGACTGTATAAGCTCATGGTTTAAGTCATTTGAAGATGGATTTATAGCAAGCTGTTCATTATAAGTAAGTAGCTGCTGGGTGTAGCGAATGACTACGAACACATACAATAACCAATGTAAGGTAACTAGACCCACTAAAGGCCAACGCTGGGCGTTAAAATCATCAACAGTAGTAAAGCTATCTACTAAGCCTAAAAAGTAAGCGAAGCCAAAGGTCACAGCAGCTGCCAGTAAGTTTAAGACCTTCCATGTGCGATAGTGAGCAATAACTGCAATAGCGATATTTAATAATAAATAATAACTGAATAAAGTGGTTAAGCTGCCGCTATTATTACTGGTTAATAAAGGCGCTAAAAACGCTCCTGAAAAGGCCAATAAAGCAAGTGGAAAAGCATTTTGGCGCACAGCAAGTATAACGGTTAGCGCCGACAAGGTGCCTAACAGCACAAAACTAGGTAGGCTGGGCAACACTCCATATACTTGATAGGCAAAGAAGGTGCTGAGATAAGCAATTGCCAACCCCGCACCTTGCAGTGTCATACCATAAGTGAATCTATTTTTAACTAACTTCAGTCCAAGCCCAGCTATAGCAAGGCCAGCAGTACCAATGGCTATCAATTTTAGTTCAATAGATATTTCAATATAGTCGCTTAATAGTCGTAGCAGCAACACCACTCCTATTAATAGAACAATGACTCCGACGCGCACTACTAAGTTGCCGCCAAAAAACCAATTCTTTAAGGACCGCATTACTGAGGTCACGATCGCAGTAGATTGCTCATCCGGCTGTAGTTTCTCATCAGATGAGCTACTTATGAGCGATAAGCTATCTTGGTCAGCTTGTTGCTTAGTGTTGCAGTTAGTCTCTGCAGAGGTGGCGGTAGTTGGGATACTGTTTTCGGCAGATGGGTTTTGCTCAGCGGTTTCAACAATATAGTATTCTTCTGGAACAAGTTGGGACTCGGTGACAGTTTTGTCGGTGGTGCCATTGTCATTACTGATAGGGTTGGTAGTATTGATAGCTTGGGCAATACTTTGTTGATTATTATGTTCAGCTCTAGCTTCATCACCAGTTATTGCAACCTCTTTTTCTGGTGACATATAGCATAGGTATCTACACAACTTAAAAAGAGCAAAAAAGAATGATAGAATCTTCCAGTATGGCATAGATAAAATGGAGCTAGATACGAGGCTCATCAAACGATATCAACAACTCGTACACAATCACACTCACCCAAACGGTTATCTACATGCTGGTATGAAAGCAACTATGGATACTAAAAGCAGTTTTGCTCAGACCCAAGCGTTATGGCGATTTGTGCATAATGACAACATCAGCTATCAAGAGCTTAGTAAGCCGTTACTTGAAAACAGCTTACAAGGATGTCGAGAGGACTGCAAACGCTATGGGCTAGTAATGCACGACTGGTCGCGTCTGTCACTTAC
>NZ_JMKP01000007.1 GCF_000685805.1 Psychrobacter phenylpyruvicus DSM 7000 = NBRC 102152
TCCTTGTAAGCTGTTTTCAAGTAACGGCTTACTAAGCTCTTGATAGCTGATGTTGTCATTATGCACAAATCGCCATAACGCTTGGGTCTGAGCAAAACTGCTTTTAGTATCCATAGTTGCTTTCATACCAGCATGTAGATAACCGTTTGGGTGAGTGTGATTGTGTACGAGTTGTTGATATCGTTTGATGAGCCTCGTATCTAGCTCCATTTTATCTATGCCATACTGGAAGATTCTATCATTCTTTTTTGCTCTTTTTAAGTTGTGTAGATACCTATGGCCATGCAGGCGTAGGACGACCCCCTGAGGCAATAGAGTCAATGACCAAAGAGCCTGAGTCCGACGAGGTCACAAAGAAAGTCATGATTAATAATACTGTTAAATACGAAGCAATTTGGGTAAACGGTAAAGCTTCAAACAGTTTAAATAAAGCCACTGACTTATCCGCCTGCACATCCCCAATCAATGTATCTAGTCCTTCTACCATGATTAGGTTCAGCGCAGTATCTCCAAAGACGGCAAACCAGAAAAAGGTGAAGATAACCGGGACAAACAACACTCCCAAAACGAACTGACGAATGGTACGTCCCCGGCTAATTTTAGCAATAAAAGTACCTACGAATGGTGACCAAGCAATGGTCCATGCAAAAATAAACAGTGTCCAGCTCGCAATCCAATCGCCATGCACATAGGCTTGTAAGCTAAACGTGCGCTCCACAATATTGCTTAAGTAGCTTCCCGTATTCTCCATAAACGCATTTAGGATAAATACACTAGGGCCGGCAATAAACACAAACAGCATCAATGCCGTTGCCAAGATCACGTTAAGCATGGATAAGCGCTTAATCCCCTTATCCATACCTGACAGCACTGAGATGAGAGCCGCCATGGTAATGACTGCAATGGTAATGATCTGGACACCGGTACCGATCGGAATCAAATCAGGCAGTAGGTAGTTCAAACCTGAGTTGATTTGTGACACTGATAAACCCAGCGTCGTTGCCACACCAAAAATTGTAGCCAACAAAGCAATAACATCAACACCATGACCAATAGGGCCATAAACCTTATCGCCAATCAACGGGAATAAAGTAGAGCGCATAGATAGTGGCAAGCCATGCCTAAAACCAAAGTAAGCTAAAACAAGCCCGGTAAAGGTATAAATCGCCCAGGTATGAAGCCCCCAGTGGAAATAAGCAATCTGCATTGCCTCTTTGGCAGCAGCAATGGTCTGCGGGGTCGAGTTTGGGGGTTCAGCAAAATGCACTACCGGCTCAGAAACGCCATAAAACAGCAAGGCAATACCGTATCCTGCTGAAAAAAGCATGGCGAACCATTCACTGAACTTATAATCCGGCTCTGCGTGATCAGGGCCAAGTTTAATATTACCGTAGGAGGAAAACGCCAATACCAAAATAAAGATTAGAAATAGCGCCACCGCTAACATATAGAACCAGCCAAAAGTAGTGGTGGTATAGTTGAGAACTTGGTTAAACAACTCTCCAGCAGCATCAGGATTTGAGATAGTGCCTATTACTAATAGCACCAGAACTATCACCGCTGGCGCAAAGACAGGCATTAAAATTGTGGACCTAGAGGGCTTTTTCAGCATAAGCTTTATTTTCCTTTTAGTAGACTAATCCTGATGGGTTGTAAGATTTCAAAAATACAACAAGCGCTATTTTCACCTTAGCTTAAGAATAAAAAAGGGCTTGCCCTTATTTTTTAAAGACAAACCCGTATTCTAAAGATTCGTGTTCAAATCTCAAGTTTAATTAAGTTTGATAACGCAATCTCCCTATTCATCAAACTTAACGTTACACGCAGCGAAGTAGACCCAGTACCTTGCATTTCTCTTGCATTTCTACTTAGCGCCTGTCTGTGTCTATTGATATTGGTCTTAAATTAAGTGCTATTAAACGGCTTCGATAGCCTCTTTCAGCTGCTTAGCTTGTTCTGCTAACTCAGCCATATCAGCCTGCGTAGTAGCATGCTTGCCCAGTTCGTGGAAATTTGAGGGGATTAGATGTACATGGTAGTGAAATACAGTTTGACCCGCCTCAGCTCCATTTAGCTGCATCTGAATAATGCCTTCACGTTGAAACACTTTACGCTGTGCCGCCATAATCTTTTTAGCAGTCATTAATACCGCACTGGCATACTCAGGCTCTAACTGCGATAGCTCAACCGCTTTTTGTTTTGGAATAATCAACACATGGCCTTTTGCCTGAGGCATAATATCCATAAATGCCAAAGTCTTATCGTCTTCATATACTTTATGGCAAGGCAAATCACCCGCTATAATTTTTGCAAAAATATTGTCATCTTCATAAGCTTTTATGGTCATTTTGTAAGTCCTTATATTGTTTTGATTGTGTTTAATCCAACAAGCAGGCTTGTAAGTTATTAAGCTTAACTTGTTTGCATTTATTCAACACTAACTACTGGCAAGTTGCAACCTTATTTGCTCAAACGTTACCGCATTGCCCTAGTTTACCTATATTGTCCAAGATTGCCGATATTGTCCAAGAATGCCGATATTGTCCTAGCTTACCGATACCAATAAAAAAAGAGACCGCATTGCAGTCTCTTTTTGTTCTCGATCTTCAAAGGACTAGAACACTCGGTTCAAACCATTCAAGGCCGCAACACGATAGGCTTCTGCCATCGTTGGATAGTTGAAAGTAGTATTGACGAAGTACTCAAGTGTACCTTTAAGTTTCATCACCGCCTGACCAATGTGAATAATCTCTGAAGCATGGTTACCATAACAATGAATACCTAAGATTTCTAAAGTCTCACGGTGGAATAAAATCTTCAAGACACCAGAACGCTCTCCTATGATTTGAGCACGCGCTAGATGTTTAAAGAAAGCTTGACCCACTTCATAAGGTACTTTCTCGTCGGTTAACTCTTGTTCAGTCTTACCAATACTTGAAATCTCCGGAATGGTATAAATACCGGTTGGAACACTTGAGACTGGCTCAGCATCTTTATCACCTACCATAAACGCAGCGGCACAACGGCCTTGGTCATAGGCGGCTGATGCCAATGATGGCCAACCAATTACGTCACCTGCAGCATAGATGTTATCAACCTCAGTACGGTAGGTGTCATCTACTTTTAGTTGACCACGGTTGTTGGCCTTTAAACCAATCGCTTCAAGATTCAAGCTTTCAGTATTACCTGAGCGACCGTTACACCATAGAATGGCATCAGACTTGATGCGTTTACCACTCTTCAGATGTAGCACCACATAATCATCATGAGTTTCTAGCCTCTCAATCTCTTCATTGTGGCGAACCAATACTCCAAATTGTCTAAAGTCATGAGCCAAAGCATCACTAATTTCTTTATCCAAGTAGCTTAAAAGCCCATCATGGTTATTAATTAGGTCGACTTTATAGCCAAGACCGGTGAAGATTGACGCATACTCACAACCGATTACCCCCGCCCCATAAATGATAATCTTTTTGACCACATAATCCATCTGCAAGATTTTGTCAGAGTCAAACACACGAGGGTGATCGAAGTCTAACAAGTCTGGGCGGTATGGGCGGCTACCTACAGTAATAATAGCTTTATTGAAAGTGATGGTTTCATAGCCTGCACCATCTCCCAACTCAATATGTAAGGTATGCTTATCCTCGAAACTTGCCCAACCATGACGAACCTCAATTTGGTTACGCTCATAGAAGCGGGTATGGGTTTCTACCTGAGTGCGAATTACTTTACGCGCATTGGTCAATACCTTATTCAAAGGCACTTGATAATAGTCTAGGCCTTGTGAGAATAAAGGATCACGGCGATAGTTAATCAGGTTGAAGACCGATTGACGCAAGGCTTTACTAGGGATAGTTCCGACGTGTGCTGAGTTACCCCCCACTTGATTACGAGGATCAACCACCACCACTTTTTTACCAGATTTAGCCAACTTCATTGAAGCTGCTTCACCAGCAGGGCCAGCTCCGATAACCACAGCATCATATTCAAAATCGTGCTTATCGCGCTTGATACGCTCATAGTCAGGAGTAAAGCCCGAATTGATCCGGATACGGTCATTGTCTAATGGGCTAATTAAATTAGGATGAAAAAGATGATCTTCTCCTGAGTCTGTTTGACTTGCTGACTCGCGACTTACCCCAGATGACGCAACGCTTGGAGCACTACCGCTGTTTTGGTTAGATACCTCAATATCTTTTTTGTCGTCACTGATATTGTTCGTTTCATCACCTTTATTTTTTTTTGACATATTATCCTCTTGTTGTGTACTTCTTCAATTTTTAGGCCTAAATTTAGGCACAGCATAATATTGGCTACATTATAGCAACTTCGCCTATTAACTTCATGGCGAAATCATTATCCAATACGACGTTTCAACCCTGTTATTTGTAGAATTCGAGTGGCAATCTCTTCCACAGACATTTCTGAAACATTCAGGCTAGGAATATTTTGGGTTATATATATCGCCTGAATCGCACGTTGCTCTTCTTCACACTGCTTATAACTGGCATAGCGACTCCCCGCTCTTCGCTCTTGACGAATTTTTTGTAGTCGATCTGTATCAATAATCAATCCAAACAACTTATCACGATGAGGTTGGAGTGCTTTTGGCAATTGATTATCAAATAAATCATCTTCAGTCAGTGGGTAGTTGGCTGCACGAATACCAAATTGTAAAGCTAAGTATAAAGAGGTAGGTGTTTTACCCGAGCGAGACACCCCGATTAAGATAATATCGGCCATGTCATAGTGACGGGTTCGCGCCCCATCATCATTATCTAAGGCAAAATGAACTGCATCGATTCGAGACTTGTAGGTCTCTGAGTCCACATCATCATGAGCGTGACCTGAATGAGCATCAGGCTCTACTCCGATTTCATCAGTAATACGTCCGATCAATCCTTCATACATATCCAGATTACAGGCCTGGGCTGAATTGATAATTTCTCTGATCTCAGGATCAACAATGGTGTCAAATACTAGAGGTAGTATGCCTGTTGTTTGGTAAGCTTGATTGATATGCTCAACCGCTACTTGCGCCATCTCTATAGTATCCACATAAGGAATGACTCTAGTCTCAAAAGGCACACTAGCGAACTGGCTTAAGATTGAACGCCCCAAGGTTTCTGCAGTAATAGCCGTACCATCTGATATAAAAAAAGCCACACGAATGACTTGTGGCTTGTCTACTGCCAAAGCACTACGGTTTTGAATGGTAGCTTTTGCAGATAATGAGCTCATTAGGTTTTCCATAAAATTCCTTAGCAGAAGTGCATCTTTCTACAAAAATATAGACAAAGTGCCTTATTAAAAATATTTCGTCATATCTTAACAAATATTAAGCCAATAAAGTATTTGAGAAGCTTAGCATTTATGCAAACATATCCCTTTACACTTATTATTGTGAGCAATCTCCTCTCTTGTAACAAACTTGTATCTATTAGCAAAATAACCTCCCCTAACTGACTTTACTTTATCTAATCACCGCTTTACTTAGTGAAATAGTTATTGCTACAATCAGCGTCAGCACCCGCTAGTCAGTACCGCCTAAAGATTACTTCTTCAAAATTAAATAAAATTGCGTGATAATTAAACCCCATGTTCTGATAATCAATAGATTTATAATATCTATATATATTGCTAATACGTTATAAAATATCAAACACAAACCATTATAAATTTAAGAAATACGATATATTTAGCAAATAATTAATCCATTGACTGCAACACTTTGACCCCTGTAAAACACCCCCTCCGTATTTTCCTTCGTGGACTGCTAATAACTATAAATGTTATAGTTCGCTCACATCACATTACCGTGGATGTAAAGCGTTAAGATTTCACCTTTATTGAATAATATTTGACTGAATCAACCCTTTTAAACTCACTGCCAAAAACAGTAGATCATGGTTGACTCAATCAGCTATTAAAAGAGTGCTAATCGGTACACAATTTAGATAAATAGCGGTATAATTTAAAAAAATAACCTTATTTCCTGGAGTTATCATGACAGCACCGCAAGTTATTACCCTTGACAAGTTAGGCAAAAACGACGTCGAAATCGTAGGCGGTAAAAACGCTTCATTAGGCGAAATGATTAGCCACCTATCAGATCTAGGGGTGAGTGTTCCTGGCGGTTTCGCGACCACAGCTGCAGCATTCAATAACTTCCTGACTGAGACTGGTCTTTTAGACAAAATCAACAACGAGCTAAAAGAGTTAGATGTTGATGATGTCAAAAAGCTAACTGAAACTGGTGAAAAGATTCGTAACTGGATCATCGAGCAAGAGCTACCAAAATCACTGGAGCAAGAAATCCGTGATGCATTTGAAGTGATGAGTGATGGTGAAGATATTGCCGTTGCTGTTCGCTCTTCTGCGACTGCCGAAGACTTACCAGACGCCTCTTTCGCAGGTCAGCAAGAAACTTATCTAAACATCCGTGGTATCGAAAACGTTCTTATCGCTATTAAAGAAGTTTTCTCGTCTCTATATAATGACCGTGCTATCGCTTACCGTGTTCACCAAGGATTCGAGCATGCGGGTGTTGCCCTATCAGCGGGTATTCAGCGTATGGTTCGTTCAGAAACAGGCGCAGCAGGGGTAATGTTCACCCTAGACACAGAAAGTGGTTTTGATGAAGTGGTATTCATCACCTCAAGCTACGGTCTTGGTGAAATGGTAGTACAGGGTGCCGTTAACCCAGATGAATTCTATTTATCAAAAGCTTTATTAGCAGAAAACAAACCTGCGGTTATTCGTCGTAACTTAGGTAGCAAACACCAGAAAATGATTTATGGTGATGAAGGTAGCACTACCCGTTCAGTGAAGACTGTAGAGGTAGATAAGGAAGAGCGCAATCAGTTCTCTTTAACCAATGAAGAGTTGACTGAACTAGCAACACAAGCCATCACTATCGAAAAACACTACGGCCAACCAATGGATATCGAGTGGGCTAAAGATGGTGATTCAGGTAAATTATTCATTGTTCAAGCTCGTCCAGAAACCGTTAAGAGCCGCCAAGACCGCAACGTTATGGAACGCTACATTATCCAAAGCAAAGACGCTAAAGTACTTTGTGAAGGTCGTTCAATCGGTCAGCGTGTAGGTTCAGGTAAAGTACGTATCGTAAACGACTTGAATGAAATGGACAAAGTTCAAGTGGGCGATGTTCTAGTATCAGATATGACTGACCCTGATTGGGAACCAGTCATGAAGCGTGCTTCAGCGATTATCACCAACCGTGGTGGTCGTACTTGTCACGCCGCTATTATTGCTCGTGAATTAGGCGTACCAGCTATCGTTGGTTGTGGTAACGCCACTGAAGTATTGACTGATGGCCAAGAAGTAACCGCTTCTTGTGCTGAAGGTGATACCGGCTTCATCTACGAAGGTCTATTAGATTTTGAAGTTCAAAGCAACTCTATTGATGCTATGCCAGAGCTTCCTTTCAAAGTTATGATGAACGTAGGTAACCCTGACCGTGCTTTCTCGTTTGCTCAAATTCCAAACGCTGGTGTTGGTCTAGCCCGTCTAGAATTCATCATCAACCGTATGATTGGTGTGCATCCAAAAGCGCTACTTAACATGAACAGCTTACCTCGTGAAATTTCACAAGCTATTAAAGAGCGTATCGCCGGTTATGCTTCTCCTGTAGATTTCTACGTTGATAAACTAGTTGAGGGTATCGCTACCCTAGCTGTAGCGTTCAGAGAACAGCCAGTTATCGTTCGTATGTCTGACTTTAAATCGAACGAATACGCCAACTTAATTGGTGGTAAGCTATACGAGCCTTCAGAAGAAAACCCAATGCTAGGCTTCCGTGGTGCTAGCCGCTATGTTTCAGACAACTTCCGCGACTGCTTCGAATTAGAGTGTCGTGCTCTAAAACGTGTTCGTGACGAGATGGGCTTAACCAACGTTAAGATTATGATCCCATTCGTACGTACTACCAAAGAAGCTGCTGAAGTGGTTGAAATTCTAGCCAAAAACGGCTTGAAGCGTGGCGAAAACGGTCTTGAGTTAATCATGATGTGTGAGCTTCCAACCAACGCATTGTTGGCTGAAGAGTTCCTACAGCACTTCGATGGTTTCTCAATTGGTTCTAACGACTTAACTCAGTTAACATTAGGTCTAGACCGTGACTCAGGTATCGTATCTCACTTATTTGATGAGCGTGACGAAGCGGTTAAAAAGCTATTATCAATGGCTATCGCTGAGTGCCGTAAGCAAGGTAAATATGTAGGTATTTGTGGTCAAGGCCCATCAGATCATCCAGACCTAGCTTATTGGTTAATGGAACAAGGCATTAGTTCTGTCTCATTAAACCCAGACTCAGTATTAGATACTTGGATGTTCTTAGCTAATGATGACAATGCTAACGCTAATGTTACAGCTAATTAATCTGTAAATTAATACTGTCATAAACTGTGGGTTATTGTTTATTAATAGCCCTCATAGCGACCACAAAAATCAACCCTTATTGATTATTGTGGTCGTTTTCATTTAATATTCTAAATAAATATTAAAATTAATAATATTAATGCTCCCACTGCGGACTTTAATTTTATAAAAAGGTTGTAATATTAATGCAGATTTATCTAGCTAGAAATCAGGTTCAAGCAGGTCCTTATACCTTAGAAGAGCTGAATAAGATGCTTGCTAATAGGCAAGTAGAACTAAATGATCTCATGTGGCATGTTGGCATGGAGCAATGGAAACAAGTGGGTGAAATGACCAATGGTCAGTTTTACTATGATCCCAATGCTTCCACGTCAACTAATACACCCCCTAGAAGGGTAACTGTGGCGGACCTTTATGGCAATAAACAGCCAGAATCTACTCAAAGTCCAGTAAATGGGCACTCCCCCTTTGCAAACACTCCAACCCATAATAAAAGCCCTATTCATAAAAATCATAATTTACAGTCAGCCTCCTCTAATTCGACTACTGAGTTGGCTACTATTGGTAATCGTGTCATTGCAGTTTTTATTGATGTTCTATTACTGATGGCGTGCTACTTACCTTTTCTGTCTGGACTAAATTACGACTTCACAGCAATATCAGCAACTGCTGGCGATATGGAGAAAATGACCCAGTTGGTTCAATCCGTACCTGAACATTTAAGCTCCCTGACTTCAGTGTTGTTTTTGGTATTATTTATAATGCAGCTTATGCTGCTGATAAAAAGAGGCCAAACTATTGGTAAAATAGTGATGGGCATTCGAATTGTTGATGCTAAAACCCAAAAACTGGCCTCAATCACCAATGTAATTTTGTTACGTAGTCTAGTGACTTCAGCTTTGTACGCTTTACCAGCCATCGGTACGCTATTCTTAATCGCTGACTTTGTGGTTATGGTCATTAACAAGCAGCGTCTGAGTATTCATGATAAGCTTGCCAAAACCATGGTGGTTAAAGCCGATCAAAATCAACTAAAAAAATAATTAATTCAGCGAGGCTCTATATTGAGTCTCAATAACGGCTGTATTGTATGCAATAGGCCAGTTTATAACGCTAAAACAGCATCATTTAAGCGGTTTGTATTGTAATTGCAGCATTAGTTTGTTAGAATTATCCGCTTTAATTTACACACAAATATAATATTCCAAATTTGTGTTGATGACGTTATTTAATGCCAGAGTATAAATTTAAACTGTTATTATCATAAGTTTAATCGCCATGCTCCTCTCGTTAAACTGGCTGCTTTAACAGGGCATGAATAACGTTACTATAGCTAACTTAAGCTAGCCAATGGATAGTCTCAGATCCATAATGGCTAAAGTAGGCACACTTATAATCTTCTAGCGTTAGATGGATTGATAAGTTTTGTGTAAATTTATAAATATAATTTTGAGTCAATTGGTTTTTACTATAAACTATTGATTTTTATATTCATCAGTATTTATTACTGAGTCCTAATTTAGTAATTAAACTCTACCAAGGAGACATCCGTGGCTAACTCAGCACAAGCTCGTAAACGCGCTCGTCAAAACAACACTCGTCGTCAGCACGCTGCATCTCAGCGTTCAATGATCCGTACTTACATCAAAAAAGTAGATGCCGCTATCTTAGCTGGTGACTACGATGCAGCTACTGCCGCTTACAACAAAGCAGTACCTGTAATCGATCGTATGGCTGACAAAGGTGTTATCCATAAGAACAAAGCTGCTCGTCATAAGAGCCGCTATAACAAAGCAATTAAAGCGCTTAAAGCTTAATTGATTTGCTATAAATAAAAATAAGCCCCTAGCTCAATTTGAGTTAGGGGCTTATTTTTTAGGTCATTTTTATTTTGAAAGACATTTATTATTCGTAAAATAAGACGAAGCTTTACGGCAATATCAAGCTTTGAGTCGGTACTTCAAACTTCTCGCCCCGCCAGATAAAATTAGCAGTCGACTCTTCAAAAGGCTTGTCATCGAACCACAAAAACATCCCCTCCATCATCTTTGGCCAATCATCCCAACTGATTTCTTTATGCTGGCGCATAACGCCTAACAAGGCCGCTAACAATGTATCGTGACTTACCGCTAGAGATAAATGGCCAGGCTCAGGCTGCGACTGATACAACAAGGACAGCAAATCTAATGCGCCTTGCTTAGCCGGCTTGGTACTGCTAGAAGCGTCTTGCAAAAATGTATTGATAAAGTTTAATGCCCCAAACTTCTTAAATTCTTCATTGGCTTGCTTAGCATCTGTCACCAAACTACCAGGCTCTACTAGTAAAGGTTCATGAGCAATGGGCTGTCTTACCCCTGCTCCCTCTTGCATAAGCTTAGCAGTATCAACACAGCGCCATATAGGGCTAGCAATACTATGCGTATCCATTGAGTAAGGCAAATACTCCGCCAGCCAGCGTCCCCAAGATTTAGCCAACACTCTGCCTTGAGGAGTCAGCGGCAAGTCATAACTGGCAAAACCTTGGCCGTTAGAGCGCTCTCTTAAAGAGTGTCTGGTAAATAAAATTAACCGCTCATCGTTATTGGGTAACTGCTTTACGGAATGCAGCATACTGGGCGGTAGATGCGCAGGAGCTGGTATTCGTACGAGCGGCTCTCTGCTATCCACATTAGACACCCCTCCTGCTATAAAAGGAGACTCTCCAAATTCAGGCTGATAGGTCGTATTGTTTTTCGACCTGCCTACTGTGGGGTTATCTAAAGGGGCGTGGTCTTTTGCCGAAACTGTCCACTTCTCATCGAGCTGCGGCTTAGCTTGCCCTACTGAATTGTTATTTTTTTTAGTCATAGCTCAACCGTATCAAACTTCTACCACCTTTGACCAGCTAAATTCCAATTGAGTACTGCTAATCTCCCCCGGATAAGCGCGAGGATTAACAATAACTCGTGTTTTGCCTTCAACATAGTCAAAAGCTTCATGAGTATGACCATGTAGCCATAGCTTAGGCGCCCAATCTTGATGCATCCATGAACTTAAATCTGTTACAAAGGCGGCATTACTCGGTCTGCCAGCGTATTGCTCAGAGACGGATCTTGGCGTCACACTATGGTGGGTCATGACCACTACCCGCTTACCTTCGCTATGTGCTGTGATCAATGCCTGCTTTAACCAAGCTCTGTGTCGCTGATGGATCTGAACTGACACTTCTGGCGAGAACAGCTGAGAGCCTGCCATTATCTGGCGGTAATCCCGCATAAAAGACATCACCGACTCTCGGGTTTCTGAGGTGGCCTCAAATTGATAATCAGTCCACAGCGTACAGCCTAAGAGGCGTAGGTCTCCAAAATCAAGCTGTTGACACTGTAGAAACTTCAAGCCCTTAAGAGAATCTTTATCAAAAGTATCCCACTGACTCAGCTTATCATCGAACGTTAGCACATCTTCAGAAAAGTATTCATGATTGCCTGCAATAGTAACCACAGGCTTGTCATTGATCTCAGCTTGTTGTTGTAACCACTGCATACCTAAGTCGCTATTGGCAGTATCTCCAGCCACCAATATAAGGTCAGCATCAGTCTGTGCGATAGCCCCTAAAGGCTTTTGGCGCTTAGCATAGCTGTCAATATGTAGGTCACTTAACACTTGAAGTTTCATAGAGTCTAATAACAAAGGCTGATTAATAGAAAATTTCAGTAATTACTTTAAGCTATCTAAGATTAGAGTCATCTTGTTGATAGGATCAGCAGCTTGGGTAATTGAGCGCCCAATAACTAAGTAATCAGAGCCATTTTGCATCGCCTCACTCGGGGTACAAATCCGCTTTTGGTCATCCGCTGAATCTTGCGCCATACGGATACCTGGTGTTATCAGTTGAAACTGCTGACCACAAAGTTGTTTTAACCGACTCGCTTCTTGAGCCGAACACACTACCCCATCCAGTCCTGCTTCTTTGGTCAATAATGCCAAGCGCTCCACCTGCTCAGTCACCGCCACATCAATACCTATGCCCTTTAAGCCCTGCTCTGTCATAGAGGTCAACACGGTAACTGCTATTAATAAGGTATCGTGACCGGCATCTACTAAGCGCTTTTTAGACTCTTGCATCGCTTCGAGTCCAGCACTGGCATGAACGTTAACCATCCATACTCCCATATCCGCAGCTGCCAATACCGCTTGTGCTGTTGTATTAGGAATATCATGGAATTTCAGATCCAAAAAAACCTCAAAGCCGCGACTATGTAACTCATTGATTATTTGAGGCCCACAGCGGGTGAACAGCTCCTTACCTACTTTAACTCGGCACAAGCTTGGGTCTAGCTGATCGGCCAGCTGCAATGCCTCCTTTAACGAAGCTTTATCAATGGCCACAATAATAGGCGAATTAGGACGGATTAAGTTTGGGGCAACCTGTTGATTCATCTGCTGAAGTTGAGTCACATTGTCTCCTGAAATATAAGTTTTGGTTATGACCATGAATTATCATTTTATGGGGTAGAATACGAATCTGCTGATTACAATACTAACTGGCTACAATACCAAATAGTATATAGCAGCCTTGACAAAAAAAACGACCCTTAGGTCGTTTTTTATTAATTGTGTCTCTTATTTTTAGTCATTGTTAAATAGTTACATTTTATTTGATGCAAACTATCTAATTGTGGTGGTATCAATAGGTTCAACATACACCTCTGAGTCAGGGTGCACTGCAGGATCTACAACAGGGGTGTGTGATAGTTGTTCAATTTCGACTTGAGCCTGGGTCAACTTATCCTGCAAGCGTTTGTTCTCTTTATTTAAACGACTGATTTCCCATTTATTTTGGAATACCTTAAATAGCAATAAAGACAACAGCATGCCAATAAGCACCCCTAGGAATAGACATAAAATTAATAATAACCCAAGGTTCATTGCTGGAGCTTCAGTGAATAATAAATTCACCCCAATCTCACTACTATTGGTTAAAACCAAGCCTAAAGAGTAACCAAAAACTAAAAATAATAATATAATAAGGACAAAACGCATAACTACCTCTAAATCATCAAAGTCGAATTTATGTACGTATGTTTTTTATATGTAGACTTATTAAACATACTAATGAATAAGATTATACCGTTATATTAGTCACTGTCGCTAGCCTTCATTTTGGTTAAATACAATTTTTTAACTATTAAAAGCCTTTATAGGCCTTATTAACCACTGGTATTGCAAGTAATAGTTATCAATGGGTCATTTTTTTGATACTATGCGTGTTAATTTATGATAACTATACCCCTATCTATTAATACACGGGTAATTATCCTTATTTCAGCGGTTACTGATTGAGCTAATATTATGTGTGATTACAGCAACCTTATTGCCGCTGTCAAACCCTATTTTTCACTGTTATATAGTAATTTTTAAGGATTTAATATGAATTTATTCATTCAAGCGGCTCATGCTGCTCCAGAAGCCGCTAGTGGCTCTGCAATGATTATGCAGTGGATTTTCCCGCTGGCTATTTTTGCCATTTTTTACTTTTTAGTAATTAGACCTCAATCTAAGCGCGCAAAAGAGCACCGCAATATGGTTGACTCATTAACCGTGGGCAATGAAGTTATCTTCGCTGGTGGTTTGATGGGCAAAATCAAATCAATCGATGGAGATTACGCAGTTGTGGCTCTAAATGACAAAAATGATGTGATGATCCAACGTGCTTCTGTAATCTCTGTGTTGCCTAATGGCACTATTGATGGTTTGCAATAAATAGTACTATTACCACTGTTTGCTAATCCAAAAATTGAACCTATCAAGAGTTAAAGGCAAGCCTGCATCTTCTAGTGTTCAGTTTTTGGATTATATGTTTTAATGAAATTAATTAGAGTGCGCTACCCCCATAAAGTCTGTCACAAAATCGACCTGCTTTATGACACGATAGGGCCATTTTCAGATATCTAAATCGCGATTGTTATTATTCTCGCGTAACTGTATTCAACTGTGTTAGACCTTTTGCTGAATCAATCGATTTATAGTTCAATCTGGCCTAACACCTCGTTTTATATGTTCCTATCTATCGAAGATTGGCTATAGCGTAGCGCTCTACTGTTACCTTCCCTCAAGTGAAGAAGCTACTATGCATTACCCTGCCTGGAAATATTTCTTAATCGTTACCGTGCTCGTCATAGCTGGGCTTTATGCTCTGCCTAATCTATATCCGGATGAGCCTGCGGTACAAATCACTAGTGCCTCAGCAGGTACCGAGCTGACTGATGAGGTGCTGAATCAATCAAAAAAACTTCTTGATGAAGCTGGTATCGCTTATCACGATCCTACTTTCTCAGAGAACAGTGCCTTATTACGAGTAGAAAATGGCGCAACACAGCGCAAGGCACAAGAAGTTCTACGCCAACAACTTGGTAATGACTATGTTGTGGCTTTAAACCTAGCGCAAACGACACCTGATTGGCTTCGTAGCATCGGTGCTAAGCCTTTAAAACTTGGTCTAGACTTACGTGGTGGTGTGCGCTTTGTTCTTGAAGTGGATATGGATAAGGCTCTTGAACAGCGCTTAAAAACTGCCAGCAATGATGTGCGTAGCAGCTTACGTGGTGAGCGCGTACCTGTGAAAGGCATCAACGTTGTCGATCAAGGTCTATTGCTGCATTTTAAAGCTACTGATTTACGAGATAAAGCACAGCGCATTATCCAGCGTGATCAAGGTAACCAATTTGAAATGCAAGCGCTGATGGACGATCAAGGCCCAGCGTTACGTTTACAATATAATGAAGCGACTCTAAAAGAGATTAATGAGTACGCAGTAGGACAAAACTTAACTACCCTGCGTAACCGTATTGCAGAGTTAGGCGTATCTGAAGCTTTGGTTCAATCTCAAGGCAGTAATCGTATTGTGGTTGAATTACCAGGGGTTCAAGATACTGCTGAAGCGAAGCGTGTCCTAGGTCGTACCGCTAACCTTGAGTTCCGCTTGGTAGCCGATGAAAATGCCACTTATACCGGTGGCATACCCCCTGCTGGCACTGAAGCCTTCCCATATATGAGCCTAGATGGTCCACCGTCGCTATTGAATCGTCAGCCTATCTTAACGGGTGAAAAAGTCCAAGGAGCAACCTCTGGACTAGACGAAAATGGCTCTCCTGAAGTAAACATTACCCTTGATACTGCTGGTGGTAAGCTGATGCAGAATGCTACCAAAAATGCGGTAGGCAAGCAGATGGCAGTATTGTTTATTGAGAATAAACAAAAAATCAGCTATGACACAGATCCAGAAACTGGGGAGACCATTGAAACTCGTACCCCTTATTCTGAAACTAAGATTATTAGCCAGGCGAACATTCAAGCAGTGCTAGGCTCTTCTTTCCGTATTACCGGTCTAGATAGCAATGCTGAAGCTGGCGAATTAGCCCTATTACTGCGCTCAGGTGCTCTTGCTGCGCCCATGTACTTCGTAGAAGAACGTACCATTGGTCCTTCACTGGGTCAGAAAAATATTGATGACGGTCTGTTTTCTACCAAAGTAGGCTACTTACTGGTCTTCTTATTTATGATTGTTTTCTACCGTCTATTTGGAGTGATTGCCAACATTGCTCTAGCCTTTAACTTAGTGATTATGGTGGCCGTACTCTCTATACTAGGGGCTTCATTAACGTTGCCTGGTATTGCAGGTATTGTATTGACCATCGGTATGGCAGTAGATGCTAACGTCCTGATTTTTGAGCGTATCCGAGAAGAGATTGCCGAAGGGGTAAGACCTAAATCAGCTATTGTGGCTGGCTTTGATCGTGCCTTTAGTAGTATCTTTGATGGTAACATCACCACCTTATTGGTCGCTATCATCTTATTCTCTATTGGCTCTGGCCCAATTAAAGGGTTCGCTATTACCCTGGCCATTGGTATTTTAAGCTCGTTGTTTACAGCTATTATTGTAACCCGTGCTTTGGTTCACTTGGTTTATGGTAATCGTAAATCTGTCGATAAATTGAGCATAGGCTAGGAGAGAATAATGTCTACTAACAATCAGCAAGATAATAAAAATACCAACTCAGGAACGCCAGATAGCTCAACTCCTGCCTACATTGAAGGAGGTCGTCGTAAAAGACGTGGCCCTCGTCGTGATGGGAGAGGCAACAATACTACCTTGTCACCTAGCGACAATATCGACCAAACTGATATTGAAAATACTGAATTAGCCACTTCTGATATCTACGAAGATGAGGCTGCTTTAGCTGAAGGTGGTATTAAAGCAGTGGGTTCGAAGCGCATAATCCCTTTTATGAAGCTTGAGAAACCTATGGCAATTTTTTCAATCCTAATGATTTTAATCAGTTTAGGTGCCTTATTTGTCAATGGCCTTAACCTTGGCTTAGACTTCACTGGTGGTGTGTCTGCTGACGTGAAGTATGAAAAGCCGGTAGAACAGACAGAAGTTATTCAGTCATTAGAAAAAGCGGGTTTCGATGATGCTGTGGTTCAGTATCTAGGAGGCACAACAGAGCTGTTAGTGCGCCTTCCCCCACAGTCTGACAACGTAGAAGGCTTGAATGAAAGTCTAGGCTCTGCTTTAGAGTTACCAAATAACAGCGCTGAGATCAGTAACGTTAACATCATTGGTAGTCAGGTAGGCGGTGAAGTCTACCTAAGCTCAATGATTGCCATTTTGACCGCGCTGGGTATGATGATGCTCTACGTGGCCGTACGTTTCCAATTTAAGTTAGCGGTTGGTGCGCTACTGGCTTTGGTGCATGATGCTATTGTAACCTTAGGCTTTTTTGCCTTATTCCAGTTCCCATTTGATTTGACCGTTTTGGCAGCTATTCTAGCGCTGATTGGTTATTCATTGAACGATACCATTGTGGTCTTTGACCGTATCCGTGAGAACTTCAGAAGGGTGCGTGATGCCACTCCAAGACAAATCGTTGACTTATCACTAACTGAGACATTACGCCGTACTATCATGACCGTCTCTACTGTATTGGTTGTGGTTCTAGCGATGTTATTCTTAGGCGGTGATGGTTTATTCTGGTTCTCAGTGGCCTTCTTTATTGGTCTAGTTGCAGGTACCTATTCATCAACTTACATTTCAAGCTCTATTCCTTTAGCAATGGGCTTGTCTCGTGATGACTTTGTGGTGAAGATTAAGCCTGAATTCCAAGAAGAAGTTGTTACCTTTAACGACCCAAAATCTTTTGAGGATTAGGTCGTTAATTAGCCGGTAATTGTTTTGGATAAACAAAATCCTTCTATCTACAAATCGTTGGATATGTAACAATAAAAAGCACCTTAGGGTGCTTTTTATTATTTTGGTCTTTTAATTTAATAAAAGTATTAAGTCTATGAGTCATACTAAGCCTGCCCCAATGAATTTAAGCTATCGCTACATTATTGCGATTGCTGCGCCTGTACTGATAGCCAACTTAGCCATGCCTTTACAAGGGGCTATAGATGTGGGGGTCGTTGGACATTTCCCTAAGTCTGCCCATTTGGCAGGGCTCGGGATTGCCTCCCAGCTTTGGCTACTAATACTGGTTAGCTTCAACTTTTTGCAATACGCCTCTTCAGGATTAGCCGCTCAAGCCCTAGGAAGGCAAGCCACAGGTGCCTCTGATGCCTCAGAGCTGTCAGATATTCTAATTCGTTCATTGGGCCTCGCTTTAATATTGGCCCTGTTGCTTTGGTTGTTTAAGCCCTTTATCTTAAAGTTAGGTTTACAGCTGTTAGGGGCGCAGCCGGAAAGTAGCCAAGCCGCTTATACGTATCTTAGCGTACGCTATTATGGCATTGTCTTTGAGCTTATGAACTATGCATTTATTGGCTGGTTTGCCGGACAAGGCAAAACAAAACAAATGATGATGGTGCAACTTTTAATCTCAATGATTAATATTATCATGACTTTAACCTTCGTATATGTGTTTGATATGGGGTTAACAGGTGTCGCCTTAGGCACAGTAATTGGCTATGCCATTGGCTGTATTACTGCCATTATTTTGGCAAAAGTGACTTTACGTGCTAATTCATCTAAATTAAAACTGCAATCTCAGGCTCCTAGCTTTACTAAAAAAAGACTCAATGAGATATTTGCTTTCGATAAAATGCTGAGCTTATTCTCTCTTAATAAAGATATTTTTATTAGAACTATCCTACTAACCCTTAGCTTTGCGTGGATCACTCGACTCTCTGCCCAACAAGGTGACTTGGTGATGGCCACCAATGCGGTACTGCTTCAAGTGCTTAGTATTTCAGCCTTTGCTTTAGATGGCGTGGCCGTGGCGGCTGAAAGCTTATCGGGTCAAGCGGCTGCTAGACAATCAAGGCAACAATTTATCACGGCAGTAAAACGCACAGGTATTATCACTTTTATATTGGCCCTAAGCTTAACCATTATATGGGCATTTGCTCTGCCAAGCTTCTTAAGTGTCATGACAGATCTACCAGCAGTGACTAAGCTGGCGCTAGATTATCGCTATGTTGCTACCTTACTGCCTTTGATCGGTGCTGGTGCCTATTGGCTTGATGGCATCATGTTTGGTCTCACTGCAGGAGCCAAAATCCGTCAAGTGGCAGTTATTGTCTCTGTCATATTCTTCCCATTAACCTATACGGTGTATCAGTTATTTGGCCAACATTATGCTATGCCCGTTGTATGGTTTGCGGTGTATTGGTTGCTGCTGTCCCGCTTTGCTATTGCTACAATTATATTATGGCGTAGTCAGCACAGCCTTATTTATAATAATTAGTAACCAGTTAATAGATTTATAACGCCAAGATTTGTTAAATAAACTCCCAAAAATATTTATTTTACCTTTCAACTAAAAAGGCTTTATTATGTCGGAATCTTCAGAAAAACTTCCCTTCAAGCCCATACCTACAATACTTGCCATAGCCATCGGTCTTATCATTTGGTTTGTGATACCTACTCCAGATGGCGTGACTGATAATGCTTGGCATTTGTTGGCCCTATTTGTGGCGACTATTATAGCCATTATTGGTAAAGCACTTCCTATCGGGGCATTGGCAATTATAGCCATTACCTTAGTGGCGTTGACGGGAGTTACAGCAGAAACGCCAAAACAAGCAATGCAGGATGCCTTATCAAGCTTCTCAAGTCCTTTGATTTGGTTAATCGGTATTGCGGTTATGATCTCGCGCGGTCTGATAAAAACAGGTCTAGGATCTAGGATTGCCTATTACTTTATCTCTATCGTTGGTAGGAAGACCATCGGTATTGCCTACTCTCTAACGGCTGCAGAATTATTGATTGCGCCTATTACTCCCTCTAACACTGCCCGTGGTGGCGGGATTATCCATCCCATCATGCGCTCTATTGCCGCAAGTTTCCATTCAACCCCTCAAGAGGGTACCCAGAATAAAATAGGTCGCTATTTGGCAATGGTTAACTTCCATGCCAACCCCATTACCTCAGGCATGTTTATTACTGCCACTGCTCCAAACCCGTTAGTTGTAGATTTGGTGAATAAGGCAACCGGCAGTGAAATACACCTTTCTTGGACCACTTGGGCGTTAGCTATGTTCGTCCCTGGAATGCTGTGTATCTTAGTTATGCCTTTGATTATTTACCTGATTTATCCACCGGAGATTAAAGAGACGCCTGATGCGAAAAAGTATGCCACTGAAAATTTAGCAAAACTTGGCGCCATCACTCGCCACGAAAAAATCATGTTAGCAGTCTTTACCTTGATGTTATTACTTTGGGCTAACATTCCCGCTCTAATCTTTGGTGAGCAGTTCACTATTGATGCTACCGCAACCGCTTTTTTAGGGTTATCAGTATTGTTAATTGCAGGGGTATTAACTTGGGAGGATGTGCTTAAAGAGAAGTCTGCTTGGGACACTATAGTCTGGTTCGGCGCCTTGGTGATGATGGCCGACTTTCTAAATAAATTAGGTCTGATTGGTTGGTTTTCCTCTAGCATCGAGTCGGCCATCGCCTTAACCGGATTTGGCTGGGTAGGTGCAGTGGTAGTTTTGACCTTGGTTTATTTATATATGCACTACTTTTTTGCCAGTACTACAGCGCACATTACGGCGATGTTTGCCGCATTCTACGCGGTAGGTCTTACTCTAGGCGCGCCCCCTATGCTATATGCACTAATCTTAGCAGCCGCTGGTAATATTATGATGACGTTAACCCACTATGCTACCGGTACCGCTCCGGTTATCTTCAACTCAGGCTATACCACTTTGCGTGAATGGTGGACTATCGGCTTTATAATGAGTGTGGCTAACCTAGTGATTTGGATTGGCTCAGGACTGATCTGGTGGAAGGTGTTAGGTTACTATTAACCCTTTCTGTGCAATCCTTCATCTTTAAACGATGGCGCATTTTAAGCGAAAATGTTTGAAAGGCGACAATGTTTAAAAAAAGACAAAAAACTCGAACAATGAATGCAAAAAGAGCCGATAATTTTAAGATTATCGGCTCTTTGATTTAAAGGCTGAACTGATTGGTTTAAAAGTTAAGCCTTAAATACTGTTCTATTTGACTGCCATACATTCAATCTCAACCTTCGCCCCTAGCGCTAAATCTGCCACAGCAAAAGCAGAACGTACAGGATATGGTTTAGCTAACTTAGCTTTATAACCTTCGTTAAACTCTGCAAAGTCTTCCATATCGGTCAGCATAACCATACATTTAACCAAGTCTGAAGACTGGTAACCATAGCTCAATAGTGTTTTATTAATATTATCTAACGCTTGTTCCGTCTCTTGTCTAACACCACCTTCAACAACTTTACCATCTTTCATGCCCAGCTCACCAGATAGATATAAGGTGTTGCCTGCTCTTACCGCTTTTGAAAAAGGCAGTGCTCCGTCTGTGCCATAAAAGATAGGAGTGGTTTTCGACTGAGTGGCAACAACAGAAGTAGAGGCTTGTTCTGTTAGTTGCTGCTTTTGATCCATACTCTGTTCAGCTTGCGCTACTGCAGCGCCCATCAAGCCAACGCCTAAGATAAGTGAACTAGCAATTACTGGTAACTTCATAATATTTCCTTATTATATCTATTGAGAGTTTAAATCCTCAAAAAAAAGCAGGCTATAAGCCATAAATGCTTATAACCTGCTTTTATACTATCAAGAATACTCTTTGGGCTGACCTGAAATATGTATAAGATACTTTAAGCTGACCAAAATAAGCTCTTAATTTTCTGTTACCCCTGTCATATCAACTGGAGTATCCGGAGTATTCTTGATTACCTCTATGCCTTTAGCTTTGTCATTACGCTGCTCTTGCAAATAATTTAGGTACTCTTCGGTAATATTGCCAGTGATATATTTACCATCAAACACGGCACAATCAAAACCTTCTACTTTGCTATGCTTGGTATCTTGTACCGCTTCAATTAAGTCATCTAAGTCTTGGAATATCAGACGATCTGCACCGATGATTTGACGCACTTCTTCTACCGTATGACCCGCAGCAATTAGTTCCGAACGGACAGGCATGTCAATACCATAGACATTAGGATACTTAACTGGTGGCGCAGCACTGGCAAAAAATACCTTATTGGCACCTGCATCACGAGCCATTTGAATGATTTCATGGCAAGTTGTACCGCGTACAATTGAGTCATCTACCAACAACACGTTTTTGTTCTTAAACTCTAAAGGAACGGCATTTAGCTTCTGGCGAACAGATTTTTTTCGTTGCTGCTGACCAGGCATAATAAAGGTGCGGCCAATATAGCGGTTTTTCATAAAGCCTTCACGGTACTTAACATTCAAGTTAAGCGCCAGCTCCATCGCTGAAGTACGTGAAGTATCAGGGATAGGAATAACCACATCGATATCATGATCTTCACCCCACTCATCACGAATTTTTTGTGCCAACTTCTCGCCCATACGCAAGCGGGCTTTATAAACTGAGATGTTGTCTATAATTGAGTCTGGACGGGCAAAATATACGTACTCAAACATACAGGGGGTGTATTCTTTTGGCTCAATACATTGATGAGTATGCAGCTTATGATTTAAGTCAATGAAGATTGCCTCACCTGGCTTAACATCACGCACCACTTTAAAGCCAGAGCCAGTTAGAGCCACAGACTCTGAAGCTACCATATATTCAATCTGACCTTCAGCAGAAACACGCTCACCATAAACTAGAGGACGAATACCATTAGGGTCTCTAAAAGCAATCAAGCCTTGACCGGTAATTAATGCTACAACCGCGTAAGCGCCTTCAAGACGCTTATACATTGAGCTAATGGCGGTAAAGATGTCATCAGGAGTAGGCTGAGTTTTGCCTAATGCCTGAATTTCATGGGCCAATACGTTTAGTAAAACCTCTGAATCTGAGTTGGTATTTAAGTGACGTAGGTCATCTTGATAAAGCTCTTTTGCTAATTTTTCAGCGTTGGTTAAATTACCATTATGGGCTAGTGTGATACCATAAGGAGAGTTCACATAAAACGGTTGCGCCTCTGCACTACTTGACGTTCCAGCGGTCGGGTATCTCACATGCCCTACCCCAAACTCACCAATTAGTCGCATCATATGACGTGTCATAAACACATCACGAACCATACCATTGTCTTTACGCAAATAGAAGCGTCCATCTTTCATGGTCACGATACCGGCGGCATCTTGACCACGGTGTTGAAGCACAGTTAATGCGTCATACAACACTTGGTTGACTGGTTCATGTGCTGCAACACCTACAACTCCACACATACTCTATCCTTTTAAAATAGTCTTTACTGGTTAAAAGATTCATTTAGTAGTGGCTAAATTACACTTAATCACTGATTACTCAGCTTTTTACTTACTAACCTGTTGACCGTGAACTCAATACTTATTGAGCGATAGCCTCTTGGTTGGTCTGTTGCGAGCTAGGCACGTCAATTTGTTGCCATGCCTCCCCTAATACTGTTGTTGCAAATTCCTTAGCGAACGGGGCATAAGGAAGTAATTCTGGAGCTATGACAGAGGATTGCCATAAAGCAGTATTGATAATAACCGGTGCCGACACACTCAACATCACCAATACCACCAGTACGTTTTTTGCTGCTCCCAATACGCCACCAGCTAACTGATCAACAAAGCCTAACTTAAGCCCTTTTACCACACCAGATACCAGTAACGTCAATATTTGAATAACAATTAATACCACCAGCACAATGGCCAAAAAGCCCGCGCCCACCTGCAACACAGGAGAACTAACGAAGCTTGCCATATAAGGAGCAACGTCATCTGCTAATCGTGTGGCAGCCAAAAGGGCAATAAACCACCCTACCAACGAGATTGAGCTGCGGATAAAACCTGAGTTAAATCCTCGCCACAATCCTGCTAGTACTATGACAGCAATAACGATGTCTAAAAACCCCATGCAATAACCCTAGTCTTTATTCGTCATAAAGTTAATAAATATCGCGATAGCTGGTGATTGCTTCCACACACTGTTGCACCAATCTTGGTCCTTTATAAATCATGCCACTATAGAGCTGAACCATACTGGCACCTGCCTGTAGTTTTTGTACCGCTTTTTCACCACTGTCGATACCGCCGACGCCTATAATGGGCAGTTTGTCTTCTAAACGCTCGTGAAACTGTTTAATAATCTGAGTGCTTAAATGGCCCACAGGTCGACCTGATAACCCGCCAGCTTCATCGCCATGCGGTAAGTCTTCTACCCCAGTTCTGCTTAAAGTTGTGTTGGTAGCAATAAGACCATCAATTTCAAACTCGATTAGCTGCGTTGATAGGTAATCTACTTGATCTTCAGTTAAATCAGGAGCAACTTTTAATACCATTGGCACATAGAAACCATAGTCTGTGGCCAACTGGTTGTGACGATTTTTTATACTGTCTAATAACTCAGTTAACGCATCCCCGCTTTGCAAATCACGTAAATTCTTAGTATTGGGCGAGGAGATATTCACCGTAATATAAGAGGCATGAGGGTAAACTCGGTCCAAGCAATATATGTAGTCATCAGCGGCATTTTCAACAGGGGTTACTGCATTTTTTCCGATATTAATTCCAATATTGCCTTGGTATTTACAGTTTTTAACGTTTCTAACTAGGTTGTCTACGCCAAGGTTATTGAAGCCCATACGGTTAATAATGGCATCTGCCTCTTTAAGTCTAAACAATCTAGGCTTGTCATTACCTTGCTGCGGACGCGGCGTGACAGTACCCACTTCAATAAAGCCAAAACCAAGCTCAGCGAGAGCATCAATATAACGACCATTTTTGTCTAGACCTGCTGCCAAACCTACTGGATTTGAAAATTGCAAACCCATACATTCAGTCGGCAAAGACTGCTGAGAGTAAATAAAACCTAAGGTATGTGTTTTATGCGCTTTTTCTAAAAGCTGTAAGGTTAAATCGTGAGCATGCTCAGGGTCTAAATTAAATAAGAAAGGACGTAATAAGGCGTAGGACATAACGCTAGATAACCTGTTATGAAGTAAGTAAGTTGAGAGAATTGCTATTAGCCGCACTCTTAGATAAAGAAGTTTTTTTATTCAAGGTTGTACTCTACTCGAAGCTGTTGATTATACCAGTATAATCGTAGCAAATCATCGATTAGTATCAACTAAAAGACCACCGTAATAAGCCCCGAATTTATCACGGCACCGGTCTTTTGTCTGTTAGGGCTATCCAGCCTTTGACAATACGATAAATATGCCAAATAAATGCAAATAAAAAAACAAGTCCACCCAGTGCTGCCAATCCAGTTGAGCCTATTGCCACATTGGAGCTATCGGCAAATACGCCTAGACCTAGACCGCCTAAACCAATCACAGCCATTACAATACCAATCAAACCAAAGATGATACTGTACCAAAAAGTCTTGATCTGCCAATCAAAATGAGTAGCCAACCAAGTATGTTCAGCCCGATCTCGACGTGCATAGTTCATAATAATGGGCACTATCCATAACAAGCCTGCTGTAAAGTAGCTTAGGACATATAGCAAATAAGTGACATGGTTATAGCGAATCAAAGACTCTTCTTGTGATTTACTAATAATAGGTTGAGGATAATTCAGTTCAGTCTTAATAAGCTGGGAATGCTGCTGATAAGCATCTTGCGTACCAGACACAGGTATCTTTAAGTCTGGCTGTTGCAGCTTTGTAGTTTGGCGTTCATCTTGATTATTATCCATAATCCTCCCCTTTTATTAAGAATAAGCTGACTATTTAGCTGTCTAGCATTAACTTACTCAGTAAATTAGCTCACCCAGAAAATTAATTCAGCAAATTAATTCAACAAATAAGCTTGGTAAATTAATTGCATAGTAAGCCACCTCTGTCTAACTGTTAATCATGCTGCTTGGGTACATAACGCTCAACTTCATCACCCATATCTGCTGCTATAATTTCGGCCTCAAAAACACGCGCCTCTGCCAAGTGATAAGGCTCTGCTGCATCTGCAGTCAGAAGCGCTGCTATTTCTGCAACAATCGGCATATGACACACCACGACCACGCATTGCCCCTCCACATCCATTAAGCCGTACAAAGCCTGCATAGCGTCATCATCTGGAGTAATGTCTGGGTGCACCTTCACGGGCACATCAGGCTTAAGCGCAATTAAAGCCTGTAGTGTTTGCTGCGCTCTAACGTAGGGACTAACTACAAAAACATCAGGGTCATAGTTATCTACAATATACTGCGCTGTCTCGGCAGCCTGCTTCTGTCCTAATTCAGTTAGATTGCGCTGTGAGTCTGGCTGAGTTTGATATTCAGCCTCACCATGACGCATTAAAACAATCTTCATAATTTTATCCGTCCTATTTATCCGGCAAACTTGCTGTCATTCGAGCATTTAATGCCTCATTGGTATATTCATGAGGCATAACGAACTCAACATCACTTCTAAAGCCCGACTCCATTAAGTGTAAAGCCACGCCTAGCGCAGCTTGGTCATCATATATAACCGCATGTAACGCGTGAGTGATGGGCATATATATCCCAAGCTTCATCGCTTTTTCATGCACTTGCTGAATGGTATTGACCCCCTCAGCGGTTTGACCAAGCTTTTTGATTGCTGCCTCCAAGCTCATGCCTTTACCCAACATATTACCAATGCGGTAGTTACGGCTTAGCTCTGAGCTACAGGTTGCGTATAAGTCACCAACCCCTGACAAGCCTAAGAAGGTTAAAGGATTGGCTCCAGAAGCAACACCAAAGCGGCTCATCTCAGCCAGAGCACGGGTCAATAGCATGGCTTTGGTGTTTTCACCCACATTATAAGAGGCCGCCATACCCATAGCGATGGCGTAAATATTCTTTAATGCACCACCAAGCTCGACACCTTTGACGTCATCGGAGGCAAATATTCTAAAGAAGGCACTGTGCAGCGCAGATTGAACTGCATGACGCAGTAATTCTGAGTCACTGGCAATGACCGATGCAGAAGGCATATTCTGCATAATTTCAACCGCCAAGTTAGGACCAGACATTACCCCGAAGTTCACTTCTGGCAGCTCTTGCTCGATGATATCACTCATCAAACTAAACGTATCCTTCTCCATACCTTTGGTTAAAGACACAATAGACTGCCCAGTTAAATAAGGGCGAATATTTTTTAGAGTCTCTCTAAATGCAGAGCTGGGCACTGCCACAAAAATAATGTCTTTATCTTGCACAGCAGCTTTTAAATCATGCTCGTACTTCAAGCGCTCATCTAAAGTATAGCCTGGCAAGTACTTTTTATTTACCCGGCTTCTTTGCAAAGACTTCACGGTACGCTTATTACGAACCCATAGGGTTGAATCACAGCCATTACGGGCTGCTAAATTCGACATAGCAGTACCAAAGCTACCCCCTCCCAAAAAAGCCAAACGCAGTTGATGGGGAGGAGTACCCCCTTTCGGTTTGCTCATATTACTGCGCACTTTTTTTTCAATCTCTTCTGGGTCAATGGCGGATTGCTCACGCTTAGTTCTAGCCCCTTTGGTAGCTCTTTCAAAAAGACTGGCCAAAATACCAGAGTTAAATACAGACTTCTCTTCAGCCGACTTTGCATCCTCTGCCTCGGTAGCGTCTGTGTCTGTATTGCTCATAGACTCATCGTGATCCATGTCTTTATCTTCGACTTCACTATTTTTTTTGTCAGCTGACATAAGCTTGCTCTCTATAGTTGTAACAGATTTAAGTTTTTTAAATGTTTTATAAAAAGTGGTGGACGCTGCGAATTAATCTCTCATTTATTCTGCGTCATAAGTGATAAAATCTACCGTATCAATTTCACCTCGACTTGGCATCTGGCAATGAGTGCTTCCCACATACACAAAAGCTGCGACATAGTCCTCCGAACCCACATTAAAATAGCTCTTAACCGCAGGCTCGTTGGCTAAAGTTCCTGTACGCCAAACCGTATTAAATCCTTGTGCTTTTAGGGCCAATAATAGATTTTGTACTGCCGCCCCTGTACTCAATAGCTGCTCGAAAGCTGGCACCTTCTCGTGGTATTGCATACGGGTAACCACAGTGATAATCATGGGCGCTCTTAATGGCATCTTTAACGTTTTTTCAATGGTACGTTCATCCAGCTCTATCCCTTCACGCAGCGCTTTTGCTTCGGCTGCTGCTAATAGCGCCCGACCAAGAGCATGTCTTCTTTGGCCTTCTGTGATGATAAAGCGCCAGGGCTGTAGCTTCTTGTGATCAGGGGCCGTCATCGCACACGCAATGGCTGCCTCAACTTGGTTTTCTTTGGGAGCAGGTATAGTCAAATTGCCAATACTACGACGTGACTTTATCCAGTTAATAACTTGCTCGTCTGTGACCTGTGCCGACTGAGCATTGGTTTCTGTATTTTTTATCTTACTGTTTTTATTGGTCATCAAATCATTATCAACGTTCTGATCGGTCATAATAGCCTCTATTTATAATTATTCCTTTATCTAGGGTAACTATAAACTGTATTAATAACAGCTTATTATCGGGTTATTTTACCCTGTCCCTCATTTAAATATTGTTATATCAATATTAACTATCTAATTAAATTTTTTGTCGTTTATATATTTGCTACTTATCTATATATATTGGTACTTATCTTATTTTTTACAGTATTTTTTACCAAACTGCTACTTATCTAACCCTTTAAAAAAAGACAAGGTAGTACATATGCAAAAAACTGACATAATATAGAATTAATTCAATAGACTGGGTCTGTTTTTTCAAGCCCAAAAGATATGCAGGCTGTCAGTGCTACAAATGACAGTCCACTGCGTCTTAAGCAGCAGTAGACTGTAAATAAGCAGACCTTAGCTTGTAGCGGTATTATTAAGTAATGGCAGAGATTGGCGGTGATACATCAGCATTCTGACCACGATGACGTAGATAATGATCTAGCAATACGATGGCTAGCATAGCTTCAGCAATAGGGGTTGCTCTAACACCGACACAAGGATCATGACGACCTTTGGTCAACATCTCAATGGCATTTCCCTCTACATCGATGCTCTTGCCTGGAGTAGTGATACTGGAGGTGGGCTTAAGCGCGATGCTCACTTTAATGTCTTGACCTGACGAGATACCACCCAAGATACCCCCTGCATGGTTGGCAGTGAAGCCTTCTGGCGTCAACTCATCACGAGAGCTGTGTCCAAACTGTTCCGCCACGCTCATACCATCACCAATTTCTACCCCTTTTACCGCGTTGATACTCATCATGGCATGTGCAATATCGGCATCTAGGCGGTCAAAGACAGGCTCCCCTAGACCTACAGGAACACCGGAGGCGATAACCTCAAGTTTTGCTCCACAGCTAGTGCCTTCTCTTCTTAGACGTTCAATTAATGCCTCAAATCTTGGAATGGCTTCGGCATCGGCGCAGAAAAAAGGATTGCTATTTACAAACTGCCAATCAATATTAGCCGGGTCTTGTACCGCCGTGGTTTCATTGCCTATCTGTACCACATGACCTTGAATCACAACACCAAGACGCTGTTGCAAGTACTTTTTAGCAATCGCGCCAGCCGCTACTCTCATGGCTGTTTCTCGGGCTGAAGAACGACCTCCGCCTCGATAGTCACGAAAGCCATACTTCATGCTATAAGTATAGTCGGCATGACCCGGTCGAAAGGTATCTTTGATATCGCTATAGTCTTTTGACTTCTGGTTAGTATTACGAATCAATAAACCAATCGAGGTGCCTGTGGTTTTGCCTTCAAACACCCCAGAAATAATTTCCACCTCATCAGGCTCACGGCGCTGGGTAGCAAATTTAGAAGTACCAGGCTTACGGCGATCTAAATCAACTTGTAGATCAGCGCTGCTTAACTCCATACCTGGCGGTACCCCATCCACTATCGCCAACAATCCCTCGCCATGTGATTCCCCACAAGTGGTTACCCTAAACACCTGTCCAATACTGTTCCCTGCCATAACTTATGCTCATTTTTTCTAATTAATTTTACCCATCCACTTTATCAAGCTGTGTCACTTTCACAAGTCCTATCTATGGATGGGCAGTGCGTTACTTTAATTCTTACGAATCTAGCTGTGCTACTTGGGCTGCAAATAAATGACGATTATTTAATAACTCATCACGATCGATAGCAAAAACGCCGCTACCGCCACGGGCAAAGCTCAACCAGTTAAATTGAATTTCAGGATAAGCTTGACGTAATGCCCAATCACTATCCCCTACTTCACATACTAGCAAACCTTCTGGAGACAAATAGTCCGCGGCTTCATTTAAAATCTTATGAACTAAGTCTAAGCCATCTTGACCAGCAGCCAATGCATGCTCTGGCTCATGGATAAATTCTGGAGGAAGCTCTGCCATCGCTGCTGCATCTACATACGGAGGGTTGGTAACAATCAGTTCGTACTGGTTTTCAGCAGGAATCTTCTCAAATAAATCAGACTGAATTAGATTTAGTTGATGTTCCATACCATGATGCTCTACGTTGACTGCTGCCACTTCTAACGCTGAATTATCAATGTCTGCTGCATCAACTAAGGCATCTCTAAACCTGCTGGCAAGTGCCACTGCTATACATGCTGAACCGGTACAAAGATCTAAAATACGCTCTGGCTGATAAAGCTGCTTATCCTCTAGTCCATGTAAGTAAAAAGACGGCATATCAGGGGTTGAGTCGGCCCCTAATGGCTGAGCAAGCTCATTGATCTCAAAGTAGGGGTAGAACTGCTGACGGATTAACTCAGCGATTGGTGATCTTGGAATAAGCACACGCTCATCCACATAAAAAGGCAGATCACAAAAGTAAGCCAAATTAACCAGATAGCTTAAAGGTTGACGATATACAATACGCGACTGCAATAAGGACAAGACCTCTGATTTTTCTGAAGAGGTTAGACGGCAGTCAAGGATTTGCTCATCAGCAGACCAATCAAGCGATAAAGTATGCAATACAATAGCGGCTGCTTCTGCAAAGACATCATTGGTCCCTTGCGCTACCACCACATCATAAGTGCGCAGCTGAGTCACACAAAAGCGGATAAAGTCACGAATGGTATAAAGTGACTCGGCAGCTTCATGACTAGCGGCTAATAATTCATCAAATTCACCATTTAACGAGTTATCGAACGTATCTTGTTGCAAGTCTGCTTCTTCAGAGCCTTGGATTTGGGCCAGTAAGGCTTGGGCATCCAATGAAGATAAAGAGGCATTTGCATTAGGGGTATTGTCTAGATTTGAATTATCTGTTGACATAGTTAATCTGCTATTCCCATTACTGAGTTAATTTATAAAGTAAAGCTTCTTGTGACTCATTCTATCTGATAATCATAAAATCCGATATTAATAAAAAGTTCGAATAAGCTTTACAGGCTTATCCATTATAACCAACATTGTTTGCAACACACTATTTTTTGTCAGGTATTGTTTTTTTGTCAGGTGCTTTATTTCACAAGCTATTATAATTCTCACTTAACACTTTAGTCCCAAGACTCAGCTTTAAAGGTCGCTTTGTCAAAACGCTGCCTATATAAAACAAGAATAAAGCGTCTTTTAATACCGCAAAACCCTTCTTTCTATATTAACGTAAGCTTTAAATAGCACAATTGTTACGGTTACTTTCTATTTTGTGGTAAACATTTGCCACTAGCTGCTTTTCGTCGCATAATAGCAGCACCTTTTTTATTGTGAATAACTGTATGACTATGAACGCTAAACTTACCCTTACCAACCTGCCAACTAAATTCGCTCCTAAGCTACTAGCAACTGCTGTTGCAGCTACCTTATTTGCTTTTAGTGGCTCCGCAATTGCTGAGACAACTCCTAAGGCTAAGCCAGTTGATAGCCTTCAGAAGTTAATTAATGACACTGAAACTGCAAACCAACGTGCTGCCGCTGAGCAAGCGAAGCAAGCAGATAAAAATGCTGAGTTGGCAGATGAAAGTGCTGAGTTGGCCAATGATGACGCTGACGATATTGCCATTCAAAATCAGGTCAAAAATGAAATCGCCGAACAAAGTAAAGATGATGAAGACTCTGGTCAGGCTGTAGCAATCGCTAGCCCTACTATTGATGATGACTCTATTAAGAGTATCGAAAACAAAGACGGTAAAGTCTACAAAACCACTAACCTTTCAAACTATGCCCGTGCAGTAAACAGTGCTGTCTGGACTCCAAATATGCGCAGAAACACAGCTATGACTGTGAAAATGCAAGCCCTACTAGACTGGAACCATGCTTCACCAGGTCCTATTGATGGTGGCTGGGGTATGAATAGTACCAAAGCTCTAGCTAACTTCCAGACTATGAAAGGCTTACCTAGCACTGGTAAAATGAACGCAGCCACTTGGGATGCCTTAACCAAGAATATCGACCCAAATCAGCCAGTATTGGTCGAATACACTTTAACCAAAGACGATGTCAATACCAACTTTGCGCAGACTCCTTCTGGTTCAGAAGCCAAATCTAAGATGAAAGGCCTATATTATCAAAACATCAAAGAGATGTTAGGCGAACGCTTTCACATGGATGTTCGCTATCTTGAGAAGCTAAACAAAGGCAAGAGCTTTACCGAAGGTGAAACCATTACCGTTATTAACGTAGGCACTCCATTAAAGGCTAAAATTAATCGCGTGGTGGCTGACAAAGCAACCAAAACTTTATATGCCTATAACGGAGATAAGTTGGTAGCCACTTATCCAACGACTGTTGGTAGTACCGCAACTCCATCACCGACTGGTACCTTTAAGATTGTTAACAAGGTAAAAATGCCTTGGTATAAATCTACTGTGAAAAACGGCGATAAAAAAGATGTGTTCATGCTTCCTCCAGGACCCAATAACCCTGTAGGTGTCGTGTGGATGGGCTTATCTAAACCTTCTTATGGTATCCATGGTTCGCCAGTTCCAGAAGGTATTAGCCGTCAAGCTTCTGCAGGCTGTGTACGTCTGACCAACTGGGATGTACTTGAGGTCTATGCAAATATTGAAAATGGGGCTACAGTAGAACTTAAATAAGATGTCCATTTAATTGTTGTCGCACCCTTAGCCAGTACCTATATTAATTAGTACCTATATTAATTAGTATTGTTAATAACTGAGTTTGTGTCAGTAACTGGCTAAACGCTGCTGATAATAAATATTGACGAAGATAAATCAATAACAAGTAGATAAGGGCTCGTTATGTCAAAAAAATTGAGTATTATAGATCGTGCTATTGTTGGCTTTGATAGCAGTTTGCGCTCCATAATCCCCCATTCAAATCAGACTGCGCGCCCCTTACCTGTCAGCTCTGATAAAATGCCTGAGCTTTCTATCAATGAGTCTCGCCATGTGGCGGGGCTTATGCGTATTAATCACACCGGTGAAGTCTGTGCTCAAGGCCTATATCATGGTCAAGCCTTTACCGCAAAAGACAACCAAGTTAAACAGGCGATGCAACACTCTGCTGATGAAGAAATTGATCATTTGGTATGGTGTGAAACTCGTCTGGATGAATTAGGCAGCCACCCCAGCGTGTTTACCCCAGTTTGGTATGGACTGTCATTTGGTCTAGGCGCTATTGCTGGACTTATTTCTGATGAATTTAGTTTAGGTTTCGTAGCTGAGACAGAAGCTCAAGTTAGTGAGCACCTCCAAGAGCACATTGCTTTATTGCCAGAACAAGATATTCGCAGTAAAGAGATTTTGGCTCAAATGAATATTGAAGAACTTGAGCATCGTGAGGCCGCCCTTAATCATGGCGGTAAAGCGCTATCAGCCCCTGTTAGAGTGTCAATGCGCTGGATGGCAAATCGCATGAAGGGCTTGGCTTATCATTTGTAATTATTAACTCGGAGTGGTTGTTATTAAACGTTTTATCAAACCAAATAAAACAACCTTTTTACTAGCAAATGATAATCAAAGTTTACAACTGACCCCTTTAATGCCTTCTATAAAGTTGCTATCTTATAGCACTTATTATACTGAATAATTCTAGCTGGCGAGTTCAATTGTTGAGTCAATGATTATCAAATAGTCGGATAGATTGAATCGCTGTTCTAGTTGTCTAATTTTGGATATATAACCCGCATCATTAATTAATATTGATTATAAGGACCTAATAATGAATAAATCGGTATCTGCTAAACTTATTTCAAGCGCTTTTTTAGTAAGCTTGGTTGCTACAGGTTGTGAGTCTCTACCCACCTCTGGTACTAGCACAGCTCCAGGCAGCGCAGTGGTGGTAGATGATACTACTGATACGGCCGCTGCCATCGAGGCAGACACTACTGGGGGTAAAGTTTTTAAGGTTAAGTATGATGCCAATGAATTAAAAAATGATCCTTTAATTAATTCAGTAGACATCACAGCCACTCAGTTACCTGGTATCCCAACCCCAACCGTTTCGGTATCTGATGTCAACTACATTGCCACAGTATTAATCCCCAAAACTCGCATCAACCCAAATGATCAGTTGGATGTGAGCTTATTAGATGATTTTATTGATGAAATCAGCCCGAATGCTCGTCACTATCCACCTAACTTCAATAGCAAATCTGATCTTTATTATGCCAAAGAGAAGCTTAAAGAGTTAGAACAGTGGCTACGTCCTTTTGCTGAAGATGAAAATGCTTCCTACGAAGTTTTACTAAGAGCTGCTAAATTAAATGGTATGGGTCGTAACTTAGACTTAGGCTCTGACTTCGCAGTACGTGGCAGTACTTTTATCGCTAAAGCGATCGATAGACAGCCTGAGAGTGCTGAGGCAAACTTTATCTATGGCATGATGTTGTCTGAAGGCGGTGGCTTCAAAGAAGGTAAAAAATACCTAATGAAAGCGGCCTCTCAAAGCTATAAAGAAGCTGAGCAAAGCTTAGCACAAGCCGACTTACTTAATGACAACCGCCCTGCAGCGCTGTCTCGTTTGAAAGCTTTACAGCAAAAACATCCTGATGATGCCACTATTGCTAAGCAAATTGAAATTGTAGAAGCAGGTGAATACTATATTTGGGACTTACCTGTGGCTAAATAAGGCTAATAAAAAGCCAATAAAAAGATAGCAGCTTGCAATTTATTCTTTTTATTAATAGTAGCCGAACTAATATTGCTTAAAGATAAAGCCACTTAATTGTGGCTTTATTGTTTTGGCACTTCCTCTATTATTTCTTAAACTTTCTATTATCACAAATCTACAGCCTGAACTCCCCTAATATTTTCTGTTCTATTGTCATACTAATTCCTCAAAAATGAGGTATTATTAATTTTGATAACCTGCCCTTTCTCTCTATTTATTTAAATGAATAAAACGTACAGTTTTATTGTCTAAGTCATTGATTATGGCCATATTTATGCATAGTAATTTCAAAAAATCTAAACTGACTACTTGCCTTGCTTTAGCCTCAAGCATTTTAGTCATGGCTTCTTGTAGCACCGTTTCTGTTAGCGAACAAAGCTCAAGTAGGACTATTGCTAACAATCGAGGTAATATTGTCACTCGGGCTACCTTAAGCAATAAAAGCACCTCTCAACTACTTTCAGTAGGTATGCCTGAAGATCAGTGCTTAGAGGATTTTAATAAATGTTTGAGTAGGGTGAATAAAGGCATCTTAAACAAAAACAATAAGGAGCATTTGGCATTATTAGCCGAGCTGCACTTAGCCAAAGCTAAAGCCATTGCGGAATCTGAGAGATGTGTGCAGAGAATCACCCGCCCGCCTATTGATCCTTACTACGCTAATGCCCCTATGTCGGATGAACAGTATGCTGATATGCTTCTGTATTTACGAGAGTGTAATACTGCTTATCGAGATAACTTATTAAATGCTATTAAGTACAGTTATGCCTATCTGTTCTATGCTCAATTAAATCCTAGGGGCACAATAGATCATAAGATAAAGACCAAACCTAATAAATTATCGACTAATTTAGACATTCAAACTCAGGATGTTTATGAAGCAGCCTCTGATGCCCTAATTAAGCAGCTTTACTCTAATAAAGATCATACCCAGCAATCTGATAAAATAACCTCTTTTATCAGTCCAGAGCTTGTCACTGATAGCAAACAATCTAAAATTAATGAGTTAGACTATGCCAATGGGATTAAATATGGGCAACAAATAAAAGTTCTTAACTTCACCTTCCCTCCTATTGAAGAAGATAAATATCTAACTAATATTTTGATGAAGAAAAAAGAGGTAGAGCGGTCAGCATCATCGGGTAATGATAATGATGATGATGAAACCGTTACTGATCTTGACTCTTCAATAAATCAAGGGGTAACCACCTCTATTGATCTTTATTTACCCAATGAGCCTGAGTACCTACAAAATACTGAAACTCATAATAAGAGTATAGATGAGCTTTATGCCAGCCATGATCTAAGCTTCTCCGGCCTAAATAGTATCAGTGAACGAGAAGGCGTTGGTATCAGCTACGTCACCCTATTTGACGAGCGTCTTGATACTTCAGTGAAAGGCTTAATTACTTCAGATAATAAGAAACTGAATTCAGAAAACCCACTTGATAGGATTCACCTAACTGGCAACTTGCTATTGACCGGCGTAGTTTTGCCGCATGGAACTACCCTAAATGAGGTATTGGACAGTAATAGTTACGACATTAACTTTTATAACCCACATCATACCGAAAGTATCAATATTCTTGGTGAACCTTACTATTTAGCCGCTAACTTCTCGGCAAGTTATGGCATGTGGTTGGCCGAAAACAGACTAGATAATGTGGGCTACTTCAACCTATTATCTAAGCAGCAAAGCTTAGTATTGCCTCAGCTATTCATGCTTGAGCCTTATGATCCTAATAAGCGTATTATTATTATGCTACACGGATTGGCCTCAAGCCCAGCCACTTGGATTAGTGTTACCAACGATATCTCCAGTGATAACGAGCTACGCGAAAACTATCAAGTTTGGCAAATCTTTTATCCCACAAATATCCCAATTTTAGAAAACCGCTATAGAATTCAGGAGCTTATTGAGAGTGCCTACAAAATTAATGACCCTAATTCACAGCATATAGCCAGTCAAAACTCGGTGTTAATTGGTCACAGCATGGGCGCAGTTATTGGACGCATGTTAGTTTCTAATGAAAACCTTCAAGATAACTTCCACCGCTTGAGCCAAGAACAAAGCACCTTACGTCTCAGTAAACTGGTTAGCAATGAGTTAGATAAAGAGAATGTGCTGAATAGACTACAATTAAAGCAGCTTAAAAGTGTCGATACCGCAGTCTTTATTTCTGCTCCATTTAGAGGGACAGATTTCGCTGATAGATGGTTTACTCAGCTGTTAAGACGCGTGGTGCATTTGCCACTTGGCTTTATCCAAACCATTACCGGAAACCTAGCCAGTATCGCCAGTGAAGGCGAGCTTGCTAGTAACCCTCTTGGGGCGCTTTATTTCCAAAACGGGGCCAGTCAATTAAGTGATAAGTCGTCTTTTATGAAGCTAACCTCAGATTTACAAATTGCTGATGACGTGACCTATCACTCTATTATTGCTAATAGAGACTCTGATATTTACAATGGCTTTATGCGACTGAAGCTAGCAACAGCGCCTAGTACCAGCCTATCGGATGAGACAACTCCTGAGGTACTTACTGCTGGTGTCAGCTCGCTACCAACCTTCGCAGAGGAAGATGAAGAGAGTACAGCTAAGAATGCTGATGAGAATTCCGCGAATTCAGAAAATAACAGTGAATATAGTGGCAAGGATACTGCAAATAACGTCGAAATCGAAGATATTACCTCTAATATTGCCCAGACAGTCACCCCTGCTGTGTCTGATGGGATTGTTCCTTATTCCAGCTCTCATCTTGCAGGAGCCGCTTCAGAAACAATTATTAAAGGGGGTCATAGCATTCAAGATACCCCAGAGGCAGTATTAACTCTACGCAAAATCCTACATCAGCACCTAAAAGCGCACCCCATTGATAAGGAAAATAAATAGCCTGTTAGGGGATTAAATTAATGGCCAAAAAAACAGACGCATCAAGCGTCTGTATTTTATCTGTGTTGTTGTAGGGCTTGCTGTATCGGCTTAAAGCTACGTCTGTGTTGTGGTAATACACCCAACTGCTGTATGGCTTCAATATGAGCTTTGGTAGGATATCCTTTATGCCCCTCTAGACCATAACCTGGATATTTGGCTCCATCGACGATAAGCTGCCTATCTCGGCTAACTTTAGCCAACACACTCGCTGCAGCGATAGCACTGTGACGGGCATCACCTTTTACCCACGCTTCACCATAAACTGAGCATCTTGACCCTTGGAATCTGCCTACACCATAGTGTTGTAATAACGACCAGTCTAAATCTGGTAATTTATTGCCATCTACCAATAGATTAAAGCGAACACTAGGCTCCATTGTCTCTGTTACAGTTGAACGCAAGGCTTCTACAATAGCAATCATGAGCTGCTCGCCGGCCACTCTCATACCAAGCATAGTGGCTTGTAGAATATTGACTTCATCGATAATCGCTGCAGGAATCTCAACGATTATATAAGCCAGAGCGTGCTGCTTTATGGGGTCAAAAAGACGCTCTCGCTTTGACTCGGTTAATTTTTTGGAGTCAGTGAGTGTCGATAATACTGTGTCCTGCAAAGGATTTTGCTCAATTTCAGCAGACCACTTCTTAGGTAATACAGCTCCTGAGACCACCACACTGCCATACAAAGGACCCCGCCCTACTTCATCAATACCTATATCAAATGTTAGTAAGTCAATATCTTGAGAAACTGCATCAGTAGCCGTATTAGTTAGTGGCTGCTCAAGATTTTGTAGCTCATCTTTTAATAGCTGTGACGCGATACTGCCCTCAATTTTGATAGGAGCAGCCAAAGGCATAGGCAAGCTATTTTGGACTGTAGAAGGAGATAAGGTTAATTCAGTCAGGGTATGATAAAAAGGAGTCATTAAAAAAGCTGCTTAGTGATTAATAAAAAATTGAGGATGAGTGGCGGTATTAGTGCTATAACTTATCCATAAGCCTAGTGGTTGAGATGATCATGCCAAGCATTCACCACAGCTGACACAGCACTCTGACTGCTTTGCTGCTTCAACCAAGTAGCGGTTTCATCTAAACGGGTTAACTGCTCTTGATAAGCCTGCGGTGTCATCAACCGTGTTACTGTACGGCAGATATTGTCCCCATTAGCTTGTTCCTGAAGAAGCTCAGGCACAATCTCTTCCCCTGCTAAGATGTTTGGCAATGACACATAAGGCACTTTTACCAAGCGCTTGGCTATAGCATAGCTCAGCTTCTTCATCTGATACACCACGACCATCGGACGGTTGAGTAACATCGCCTCTAAGGTTGCTGTTCCTGATGCCAAAACTATCAGGTCAGACATCGCCATAATGGAATGGCTAAAGTCTTGTTGCTGCTGCGTTTCATCATAAGCTACCGCTACAGCCTTCCTCAAAGATTCATCTTGACGCTCTATTAAATCTTTTACGATGTACTGATGATTTTTATCTATCGTTGGGATAACGAAGCAAAGCTTCTCATCGACCAATAACAGTCGACTCACCGCATTTAGCATTAGAGGCAAAATAGCGTTAATCTCTGAACGTCTAGAGCCTGGCATCAAGCAGATCATCTGGCTAATGTCCTCTTTGCGATTGGCAAAAAAGTTATGCAGCTCTGAGTTATTCCAAATCAGTTCACGTCGCTGTTCATGGGTTTCTATTTCTATCAAGTCTTTTGGTAGATTATGTAGTAAAGGATGACCCACACAGACCGCAGGGTGGTTGTGACGCTGATATACTTCCAGCTCGAATGGGAACAGACACAAGACAAGGTGAGTGGCTTTCTTTATAGACTCAATACGAGATTCACGCCAAGCCCAGATTGAGGGACTCACATACTGCACACAAAAGATACCTTTGGGTTTTAGCTTTTTGGCTACCCGCAAGTTAAAATCTGGCGCATCAATTCCAATAAACCAATCTATTTGTGCCTTAGTAAAAGCAGATACCAACTCTGATCGGGCTTTTAATAGGTCAGGCAACTGAGACATTACCTCAACCAATCCCATTACAGCCAAGCGCTCTAAGGGAAATAAGGACTTTAGTCCTTGCGCTTCCATCTTAGGCCCACCAACCCCTATCCAGACGACCTCTTCAATCAGATCATTTACCTGAGCCATAAAATCTGCACCCAAGCTGTCCCCTGAAGCCTCTCCTGCAACTATACCAATCACTAGCGGCTTGGTGGGATCTTGAGTATATATTGGTTTGGTCTGGCCTGAAGCACTTGCTAACATAGCTAACTCTACTTTATTATCAAAGGATTAGAAGGAACTTAGACTCTAGGTATGACAGGCATGATACAAATCGTCAAATCAAGCCAACAGTATAACAAAAATTTGTAAGGGTCATTCCCTATATGAAGCAATAAGGACAGCTTAACACTTGTCAATATCAGAATAAGCCTCCATAATAAAGTTATTCCTAAATAAAAGTTATGACTTATTTAGCTAAAAGATATTTGCGCTAAAGGGAATTTTAAACCTATGATATTTAAGCTCATAAGTTACTCCTATAATTATCACAACTTACCTTATAACGTTATACCAAAAATTAACTTCCCAATATTTTTAACAATATTTTAAACTAGGCAATATGAATATGACTATAAATTCGACCACCCATACAGCAGATATTGATGACGTGAATATTGAAAAATTTATCCCTTTAATTACTCCTGCTAGTCTAAAAGCTGAGTATCCCTTATCTGAAGCTGCCTATAACACTGTGTTAACCGGTCGCACTACTATCCAGAATATTTTGGATGGTACTGATAAGCGCTTGCTAGTAGTGGTTGGTCCCTGCTCTATCCATGATGTCAAAGCCGCTCATGAATATGCCGATAAATTGGTTAAGCTTGCAGAAGAGCTGAAAGACAGTATTTACATCGTGATGCGCGTCTACTTCGAGAAACCGCGTACCACTGTGGGCTGGAAAGGTCTAATTAACGACCCTGATATGAATGATAGCTTCGATATAGAAAAAGGTCTGCGTACCGCCCGTAAGCTATTATTAGATTTGAATGAAAAAGGTCTGCCCTGTGCCACAGAAGCACTTGACCCTAATACGCCGCAGTACATACAAGACTTAATCAGCTGGTCAGCCATTGGCGCACGTACTACTGAAAGCCAAACTCACCGCGAAATGAGCTCCGGTTTATCTTGCCCTGTTGGATTCAAGAACGGTACTGATGGTGGCATGACTGTCGCGGTAAATGCTATGAATGCTGTGAAATCAGGTCATAACTTCTTAGGCTTATCTAACGATGGTCAGGTCTGTATCATCAAATCAAAAGGCAACCCATACGCTCACGTAGTACTGCGTGGCGGTAACGGTAAGCCAAACTATGACCAGTCTTCAGTTGAACAAGCTGAAAACGAGCTTGAAAAAGGCAATGCCATGGTGAAAATTATGATTGATTCAAGCCATGCCAACTCAGGTAAAGACCCTTATTTACAGCCTATGGTCATCCAAAACGTGGCTGAGCAAATCAAAAATGGCAACAAGTCTATCATGGGTCTTATGATTGAAAGTCACCTAAAGGGTGGCAATCAAAAGCTAACTGGCGACCCAAGTCAGCTTGAATACGGCAAATCTATTACAGATGGCTGCTTAGATTGGGACAGCACCGTTGCCTCTCTTCGCAACTTACGTAACACCATTAAGGATGTGTTGCCTAACCGCTAATTTAGCGTTTAGACTTCCAAATCTTAGACATCCAAATTCCAAAAAAACGCCCGACATTAATGTCGGGCGTTTTTTGTTTATATAAATAAAGAAAAACAACCTATAAATAAGAACAAATAACAGGCTTGCTGCTGATACAGACTAAACTGCACTCTGACAAAAAAGCCTTCAGACTAGCCCGCCTTCAACATAGTATGCAGACTTTCAGTAACGTTTTTCGACTTAACGTGTTTACTTAATTGCTGCAACTGCTGCTTGGCTTCTGCCCGTACCGGCTCTGCTAACGTATACCAGCGTGATAGTGTCTGCAATAAACGTGAGGCCAATACTGGGTTGGTTTCATCAAGCTTTTGCACCACAGCGATATAGGTCTGTAATCCTTCTTTAGTCCAAAGCTTAGTGGGCTGTGCAGCAAAGCTACCCACCACAGCGCGGATTCTATTGGGCGTTCCCCAATCGAAGTCTTTACGCTCAATAAGGGCTGCAATATCAGCAACTGAAGCCGTCTCATCACCTGCTTGGACACTAAACCACAGGTCCATTACCAAGGCTTCTTTATTAAAGCGTTGATAAAAGTCATCCAGCACTTCTTGCTTTTTAGGATGTTCATGGTTGACCATAGCACTCAGGGCTCCCAAACGCTCAGTCATACAGCTGGCACTTTGATACTGCTCGTAAGCCCAGTCATGTGCTTCTTCGATACCGGCAGTAAGCGCCATATCTAGTACTACATTACGTAGTGCCCGCTTGCCTCTGGCTTGCGGCGTGTCCTCATATTCCTCTATTGGTAGCTGCTGGTAGACCCGTTGCCAGTCATTGGCCATATACTGGGTAAGATTGGTTTTTAACAAGTCACGCTTTTGCTTCATAACGCTTGGCTGATAGTCACTGTTAACCGCTGAAGCAAGCTCACGCTCAGCAGGAATATCTAGAATTCTAGCTGCCAACATTGCATCTTCTTCTACCAAGCTTAAGAACGCTTTTTTAACGACTTGGAGATACACGTCTGGCTCGTTATTTTGCAATAATATTTTATTTACTAAGGCTTGAGCGCTTTGCCACTGGTTAAAGCCATTGGTTTCATGAGCCAATAAGAAAGCCAAATCTGTCTCGCTATATTGATACTTCATTTGTACTGGAGCACTAAAATCACGCAGGACAGATACTATCGGCTCTATACCATCTACTGTGCTCACATTATCAAAGACAAAGTCTTGTGTCTCTTGTTCTAGCATTAACAAGCGCTCTTCGATTAGCTCACCACTGCTTCTATCAAATAAAGCTGTAGCCACAGGAATAGGCAATGCTTTTGGCGCAGCATAGCCATCCACTTGGCGGGTCTTTTGCGATAAAGTCACTGTCAGCTTGCCAACATTATTCTCATCCAGCTCAAAGCTTTGATGACCTGATACTTCCGGCGTACCTGGCTGAGTATACCAATCAATAAAGTGCTCAACAGATTTACCGTGGGCACTTAAAGCCGATAGCCAATCTTCTACAGTTACTGCCTGACCATCATACCGCTCAAAGTAGGTGTCGGTTCCTTGACGATATTCTTCTCCTAAAGTATTGGCTAGCATACGCACTACTTCTGCCCCTTTTTCATAGACAGTGGTAGTATAGAAGTTGTTTATCTCAACAAAGCTACTGGGACGCGGCGGATGCGCCAATGGACCGGCATCTTCTGTAAACTGATGAGCGCGTAGCATTGACACATCATCGATACGCTGCACTGCAGGCGACTGATGATCGGCTGAGAACGACTGATCACGATAGACGGTTAGCCCCTCTTTTAAGCACAACTGAAACCAATCGCGACAAGTCACACGGTTTCCGGTCCAGTTATGAAAATATTCATGGGCAATAATGGATTTCACGCTAAAGCTGCGCGCATCGGTCGTGGTCTCAGGACTTGATAACACACAAGAGGTGTTAAAAATATTTAGACCTTTATTTTCCATCGCTCCCATATTGAACTGACTAACCGCCACAATCATATAACGGTCGAGATCATAGGCTCTACCATAATTGACTTCATCCCAGTGCATAGAGTCTTTTAACGCTTGCATCGCAACATGACATTTATCAATATCATAAGCTTTTGCATAAATCTGTAGCTTAACCTCACGGCCTTCGATGGTGGTATAGCTGTCCTCTAACACTGCTAAATCTGCAAAGACACAAGCAAAAAGATAGCTTGGCTTCTTGCTCACATCGTGCCATATTGCATAGTGACGATTGCTATCTCCCTCCACTTCCCCTGAGTCAATAAGATCCCCATTGGCTAACAAGGTAGGAAACTTCTTATCAGCCTCTAAGCGCGTGGTAAATACCGATAAAACGTCGGGACGATCTGGATAATAAGTTATCTTACGAAAGCCTTCTGGCTCACACTGGGTCACAAACATAGCCTCATCGCCTTCTCCAGCGATATACAGCCCCTCAAGTTCAGTGTTTTTTTGTGGTTGATGACGCACACTGATTTTTACCACAGCATCATCTGGGGCATCAGCGATAGTCAACTGACTTTCATCAAGCTGATAATCACCCTCTGCCAACGCCTTATCATTTATACTAATGGCTGTCAGATCCATATTTTGACCCAGTAACACCAAATCTCCCGGGTGCTGTCTTTTCATGGTCAACACACTGTCAACTGTGGCATGATCTTCAAAAAGCTTGATATCCAGCTCTACTTTTTCGACCGAATAGCTTGGCGGGGTATAATCTTTTAGATATATTTTTTTTATGCCATCATCAACCGTTGTCTGTTGCGCTTCAGGGTGAGGTTCAGGCGCATCTGGTGTCATGCTGTCCACGATCATGACGTTATCTTTAGCATCGGTATTGATTAAATCTGTCATAGGGATCTCTTTATATTTATTAAATGGTCTTTATTTAGCAGTAGTGATAGCCTATATATTGTAACATTCTGCCTATTTTTAAACCCATGATCGGTAAAATATGTTACTTATCTCCTATCATAATCTTTATTTTACTCTCGCTAGACCTCAACCCTACTAAGTGCAAATTATGTCATTAACCAACCCGAAATCTAGCTCAAAACTAAATGTTATTGCCTCTCATATTCTACAAGTCATTCATCAGTTATCTATAACCGTAGACTCTGAGGCAGATAATAATGAGGACAACCAAACATCCCTCTCTATCTTGTTGGTCAGTGACAACAAGATTAATGAGCAGCTCAGTCAATTACTGTCGAAAAATAATCCTAAGCTGGTAATTCATAGTTTAAGCCTAGCTGAATTCACGGACGCACCCTTCAATAGACGCTATACCCTAGGCTGCTTGATACAGCCCTTTGACCCAGATATAGCTTTGGCTAGCCATGAGACTCAAACACAGCCCACTTTAGCAAGTTATAACCCTATTGCTATTAGACTGCGTGATTTATTTGCCGAACAAAGCTTATTGCTAACCTATATGCCGTCTAGTGAACTTAACTTTAGTAGCTTAGGCTATATTCCGCTGACTATTGAAACTGCCGAAGAGCTTCCGAACTTTATTAGTTGGCAATTTAACCTATATGACTATAAACAGCGGCCGGATTGGCTCAACGCCAAATACTGGGCCAACCCCGAAAACTTTGATAAATACCGATGGTAGTCTGAAGTTATAGGGTTTTGATAATAGGGTGCAACGATAGGATAAATTTACCCTCTATCGGTCAGATAAAATGCTTGTTTAATTTTGAAAACTTTGTCATTATCCTGATATGAATTTACAGTAAAACTACTTACATAAAGTAACATCTGCTTTTAAATGTGCTATATTTACAATAACTGTATTTGGCCATTCATGTGGTGTTGGTTAACGAGCTATTTACAACAACATAAGTAAAAACATAAGCTCACAACACTTTTTAGGAATCTGAGGATCTAATATGTATTCATCATTAAAAATTTCGGCAATTAGTCTACTTTCAGCGGCTCTTCTAACCACAGTGGGCTGTGCTAGCAAACCACAAACTTCTGAGTTTGTAGTAGCGCCTATGGCAGTGCCTGGTAACGCAGCTTATCAAACCGGTCCTTTAGTGAGTAACTCAGCAGAAGTACAAGCAGCGGCCCAAAATATACGTGGCATTGTTCATTTTGCTTTTGACAGCAGTGAAATTGATGCTGAAGCTGCTAGTGTCTTAAATGAACAAGTTACCTTCTTAAAGGAACATCCTGATGCAGCTGTCCTAGTAGCTGGTCATACTGACGAGCGTGGTAGCCGTGAATACAACCATGCTTTAGGTGAGCGTCGTGCTCAAGCAGTAAAAAACTACTTAGCCTCTCAAGGTATCGCTGATGCTCGCGTTGAAACCATTAGTTATGGTGAAGATCGCCCTGTAGCCACAGGTACTGATGAAGCTTCTCATGCTGAAAACCGTCGCGCTGAATTATCATACTAATTTATTAGCTGTTAACTTGATAATTTCAAACGACCAAAAAAAACCCAGCTTAGGCTGGGTTTTTGGTATCTAGAGTAACCACTGTCATGACTTCTGACCTCACAAGCAAAGATATCTGTTTAATTAATACTCATTATTTTGGCTTTGATACCCAAGGTCATGCCTCACCTTTTTTATCCCCAGAAACTTCGGTTACCCTAGCCGTCTCAAGCTTCCTCTATCACAGCGCTAGCAAAATTAGTGCAAGTGCTAAAGTAGATAGCAAGACAGATAACAAACCCGTTGTGTCTAAAGCTCAAAAAATTGCGGTTAGAAAGCTACTATATCATCTCTTCTTTGAGAAAATGAAAGGTTGTTCATTTACTTATACTAAAAGCAGACGAGTAAACTTGCTCCAAATAAAAGGGCTCAGTCTATCAGAAAGCAGCTACCCTTATAGACTATTACCGTTTAATTATTATGTTTGCTTTACCCACTCTGGCAATAAGATTGCTTGCGCTATTCATACCGAGCAAGTAATAGGTATAGACTTAGAAGTCAATCCAGTGTCAATTAAAGTAGCCCAGCGCTACTATACACTTGAGGAAAAAAACTGGCTGTCGCAATTAGATACTAACCACTTACCCCAAGCTGTAAAACTCTTATGGTTGTTAAAAGAAGCTTCTATCAAAAAAAACAAAACCAGCAATGCAAATTTACTGTCGGGACTAAAAGAAAATAAGCTGCATGCTGCCCAGAAGTTTATGCCTATGATTGCTAAAAGCCACCATGATGCAACCAATATCAATAAGAACACTGCTTCTCAGAGCTACTGTTATCAAGATTCAACGGATCTTACCAATATCACTACTTATGTCTATATCACAACGGAAAACTTAGTCGCAATCTGGTAGTGGCCTTATTATCTGTGTAGTGGCCGCCCTATTATCTGTATCAATTAACCTACCTGTTAAAATATTTTAGCCAAAAAAAAGCACCCCCGATGAACTGAACCCCAAATGTTGGACGGTTTAGTTTAACCCAAGGACTGAGTTCTGTATTGCACAGGACTCAGTCCTTTTAGTTTAAGTTGAATGCGCTCATTATTGTAATAATGAATATACTCGTGAATCTGTTGTTTTAACTGCTCAATAGTTTTCGGTTTCTCAATATAAATTGTCTCGCACTTCAATGTACCGAAGAACCCTTCCATAAGCGCATTATCCAAGCAATTTCCTTTTCTGCTCATACTTTGCTTAATACCGTGCTGTTTAAGTATCCTGTTAAAGTGTTTCATTTGATAATGCCACCCTTGATCTGAATGTAGCATTAACCTGTTATCACGGCATATTTTCGTCTTTGCTAAAGCTTTATCTAGCATCTTGCTAACTAAATCATAAGTTGGTCTCTTTGAGAGGGTATAACTGATGATTTCATTGTTAAAACAATCGAGTATGGGCGATAAATATAGCTTATGATTACCCACCTTAAACTCAGTGGTATCAGTTAGCCAGCGCTTGTTTGGTCTATCTGCATCAAACTGGCGCTTTAGGTAATTCTTTGCAATCTTACCTTGTACCCCTTTATAAGAGCGGTACTTTTGTCTTCTGATCCGTGCAGTTAAGTTAAGGTGACGCATAAGCTTAGCTATGAGCTTATGATTGTGATGTACACCTAACTGCTTTAGTGCTGCCGTTATTCTGCGATAGCCATACCTACCTTTATGCTGGTGATATAGTTTAGCAATACGCTGTTTTAATTCAGTGTACTTGTCGCCACTCTCAAGCTTTGCTCTATGGTAGTAAAAGACGCTTTTAGGCATCTTGGCTATGTCTAGCAAAGCAGGTAAAGGATGATCTTGCCTTAGCCTTTCGATGAGCCTTGCTTTCTCGAAGCTTGTTTCTTTTCCTTTTCCCTGAGCAAGGCATCTAGCTTTTTTAGGTAGGCATTCTCCGCACGTAGATATTCCAGCTCTCGTCTAAGCTCTGCTGGTGTCTTTTCATCATCTGGTTTGTCTGTGATAAATGGTTTGCTCATAGTAGCTCTACCTTTAGGTTTGGATATTAGTCCAGACAGACCATGCTCTCGATACACTTTATGCCAGTGACTGATTAATGCCGGTGAGCTGATATTGAATTTCAGTGCTACCTCAGATTGACTTAAACCTTGTTCAAGCATAGTAGTTAACACCTTAAGTTTAAACTCACTACTGTATTTGGCTTTAGTTGTCCTTGGCTTTATAGCATCGATACCACCGCTTTGATATTGCTCTACCCATTTAAGTACAAAGTTTCGATTTACATTAAATGTCTCTGCTGTGGCATTTTTGGTATGTCCTTGCTCATAGTATGCTATGACCTTCATCTTGAAGTCTAGATTATAACGCATAAAAATACCCCACAAGTTGTGTCCAACTTATGGGGTTCAGTTCACGAAGGGATGCTTTTTTATAACTTTAGCTTAGCCAATAATTAGAAGCGGTAAGTTAAACCAGCTTTAACCATTGGATACCAAACGTCGTCTTTTTGAATGTCATTTCTAGCGGCATCTTCGAATTGTTTGTTATCGTTAACGTTGATGCTACCTTCTGCTTTTACATTACCTTCTGTTACTTTAACGTCGGCATCCATTTTACCCATATAAGCTGCACCGATTTCACCGAATACACCCCAGTTTTGGTTGATGTTTGGGCGGTAGCCTATAGTTAAATAAGGAGCCAGTTTGTTTCTGTTTTCTACATTTGCTTTAACAGTAGTTCCTTCAGTAATGTAATATCTTGTACCATTGATTCTAACATTAGCATCTGGAGATTTAGGTGTTAAAGTAGCCTCCAACTCATTATTTGGAACTAGAACACCAGTACCAATAGTGAAGTTGTTAGCCCATGGACGTAAGTTAACACCAAGGTATGGGTTGCTGAAATCAGCATCATATTTCATATCGCCTTGGAAGTTACCCCAACCGTCACCTAGAGCTTTACCCCAGTTGATCCAAGAATCGCTAGCGTCTAAGTCTTTAGTACCGTCGTCGCTGAAACCGTTCCAACCTGCAGTTAGTTCGGTAGTTTCGTTAACACCCCAAGCGATGTTAGCACCATAACCTAAAGTACCGATCTCAGCGCTTACTGCAGCTGGATGAGTTACTGTGTTGAAAAGAGTTTTGCCAGTACCAACTACCGCGCCAGTAGTGTTAGCAATAACACCAGCGTTTTGGTCATATTGATAAGCAACTGGTTGTGCTTGATAAGCAACAGGTTGTGCGTCAACTACAACTACTTCGTTAGCTGGTTGTGCATCAACTACCACTACATCTTGAGCCATTGCAACTGATGAGCCTAATACTGCTGCTGCAACTGCTGTTAATTTAAATAGTTTCATAATATCTCCAAAGATATATAACTTAATTGAACCGTTAATAAGTGCCTAATAACAAAAAAGCAATTCAAGGGTATTATAGTTATCATGTACTTAGTAATAATAGTACACAGCTATATAAAGGCCACTCGAATTGCTCATCCATGAGACACCATAGAGGTTTCCCGTATCCATGTTTGTATTAAACACTTTTTTACAATTAAAGTCATCCCCTAAAAGTTACCTTTTAATAGGGATTCTGTAATTTTTGCTTACAATTTGTAAGTTGGGTTGCATTATACCCTGTGATTGCACAGAAGCCTAATACTTTATTTATGAACCCCTAAGTCATTTAAGGATAAAAAACCAAAACACATCAGATGACATTAGCTGGCACATCTATTACAATATGCAGCTGCCGAGAGGTGTTGCGCCAGTGAAATTTACTAACCACTAGAGTCGCTATTATAGCATTTGAAACTCTTTTAGTTAAATTAGCTAATGTTTAGTTAAATTAGATAAAGGTCACTGTCAGGCTCGGTTCGCCTTTATATAGCTATATTCTTATATAGCTTACTTATAGCTACATCAATTTTTCAGAGTTTTACTTCTGAAATTTCATTTAAATTGGTCTAATTTACGGGTTGTTAGCTGTAACATTAATTTGTTGCTCAAACAATCTAATAAGTTGAATTAACTGTATTTATACTGATGGGTAGCTAATGGGCAAACAACGACACCTGCGTTTCTTTCACCTTAATTTTTATCAATACCAAGGAGCTCGAGATGGACGCAGTGTCTAACATCGATTCAAAAACCAATTTAGAAAACTTCAGCGACTATAAAGTAGCTGATATCAGCCTAGCAGATTATGGCCGTCGTGAGATTTCATTAGCAGAAGCTGAAATGCCAGCGTTAATGGGCTTACGTAAACGCTATAAAGAAGCCCAGCCTTTAGCCGGTGCCAAAATTCTAGGTTGTATCCATATGACCATCCAAACCGCAGTACTTATTGAGACCCTAGTTGAGCTAGGTGCTGAAGTACGTTGGACTTCATGTAATATCTTCTCAACCCAAGATCATGCGGCTGCGGCAATTGCTGCAAGTGGTATTCCTGTCTTTGCTTGGAAAGGCGAAACGGAAGAAGAATACGAGTGGTGCTTACGTCAACAGTTATTTGTGGGCGGTGAAGAGAATGGTCAGCTTTGGGATGCTAACCTTATCCTAGATGACGGCGGTGATTTAACTGCTTTAATCCATAATGACTATCCACAAATGCTAGACACCATCAATGGTATCTCTGAAGAGACCACCACTGGGGTACACCGTCTAATTGATATGCTTAATAAAGGGACGCTAAAAGTACCAGCTATCAACGTAAACGATGCGGTTACCAAGTCTAAAAACGATAACAAGTATGGCTGCCGTCACAGCTTAAACGATGCTATCAAACGTGCCACAGACATGTTACTTGCCGGCCGCCGCGCTTTGGTTATCGGCTATGGTGATGTGGGTAAAGGCTCAGCACAGAGCTTACGCCAAGAAGGTATGATCGTTCGTGTTTCAGAAGTTGACCCTATTTGTGCCATGCAAGCCTGTATGGATGGCTATGAGCTAGTATCTCCTTACATCGATGGTAAAAATACCAATTCAGCAGAAGGCATCAATACTCGTCTATTACAAGATACGGACTTAATTGTTACTACTACTGGTAACTACCACGTATGTGATAAACACATGCTGGCTGCGTTAAAGCCAGGCGCTGTAGTTTGTAACATTGGTCACTTCGACACTGAAATCGATACTCAATTTATGCGTGATACTTGGAACTGGGTAGAAATCAAGCCTCAAGTTCACCAAGTTTATCGCTCAGAAGACAAAAACGATTATCTAATCTTGTTAGCAGAAGGTCGCTTAGTAAACCTAGGTAATGCTACTGGTCACCCATCACGCGTCATGGACGGCTCATTTGCAAACCAAGTACTGGCTCAAATGTACTTACACGAAGAGAAATTCTCTGAATTACCAGCAGATGAACGTGCCAACGGCTTATATGTCAAAGTATTACCGAAGAAACTGGATGAAGAAGTTGCCGCAGCTATGGTCGCAGGCTTCAACGGTGTCATGACCCAGTTGACACCTGAACAAGCAGATTATTTAGGGGTTCCTGTTGAAGGTCCATTCAAGCCTGATGACTATAAGTACTAATGTTAATACTTTTTAGTATTTAACATTTGCAGTTAAACTTATTACATTAACAGTTGTTTATTTTAAAGGCTGAGAAATTAGATTAATTTCTCAGCCTATTATTAGGGCGGTATATATTTTTCATCAAGGACAGGACATGAGCAAGCCACAATTTTCTTTTGAGTTTTTTCCAACCAAAACAGATGAAGGCATCACCAAGCTATATCAGACTTTTGATACTTTAAATGAGTTGGCGCCAAGCTATTTTTCAGTAACCTATGGTGCCGGTGGTACCACTCGCGAACGTACATTAGGGATTGTCGAAGCGCTAAAAAATCGTGCTAGCACCCCTATTGCTCCCCATATCTCCTGTATTGGTGATGACAAAAGCCAAATTGCAGAACTTTTAGATTTCTACAAATCCATTGGTATTAGCCGCATGGTAGCTTTACGCGGTGATTTACCTTCAGGTCAAGTAGGTATGGGTGAATTGCCCTTCGCTGTGGATTTGGTTCGTTTCATCCGTGAACATTCAGGTGATCACTTCCAAATTGAAGTCGCTGCTTATCCTGAAATGCACCCCCAAGCCATAAGCTTTGAGCAAGACATTCAAAACTTAATCAATAAGTTTGAAGCAGGTGCTAACTCTGCTATTACCCAGTTCTTCTATAATGCTGAAAGTTATTTATATCTACGTGACGCTTTAGAAAAGCGCGGTATTGATACTGATAAGCATAAACTGGTTGCCGGCATTATGCCCATCATCAATTCAAGTAATTTAATTCGCTTTGCGGACAGCTGCGGCGCAGACATTCCTCGCTTCATTCGTAAGCAGTTGGCTGACTACGGTGATGACCGCAAAGCCATTCGTGAATTTGGTTTTGAAGTGGTACACCGCTTATGTGAAGTGCTCATAGCTGAAGGCGTACCTGCCCTTCACTTCTATACCATGAACCGTGTTGAACCCAACAAACGCCTAGTACAATCATTAGGCTTGACCCCATCAAGCACACAGGCTTAATCGCATGCGCCGTTTTTTCTTTAATCCGAATTTAGCACAGCTAAGTTCGGACTCCTCTAATTCCAACCCTACTTTAACCCGTTTAAGCCAACTTGCTATTGGCAGTTTGCTTAATTTAACAGATGATATTTATCATCATTGGTGCCGTGTGTTACGGGCCAAAGTTGGTGAACAAAGTCTAGTCTTCGATGGCTTGGGCGGCCAAAGCATCATAGAGCTTGAGTCTATTGACAAAAAGTCGGCTCAAGCCCGTATCATTTCGCACGATACTATTGATAATAGAAGTAACTTTCATAGCACCATTGCCATCGTCATGAGTCGCGGTGATAGGATGGATTATGCAATCCAAAAATCTACCGAATTGGGCGCTACTACTATTCAGTTACTTACCAGTCAGCACGGTGAGGTAAGATTAAAAGCCAATCAAGTCGACAAAAAGCTCAATCATTGGCAACAGGTGGCCCTATCTGCATGCGAACAATGTGGGCTTAATCGTCCGCCTTTAGTAATGTCACCGGTGTCTATTGAACAATGGCTACAACAACAAGGTGGTGAACCGCATAATGACGTTAGCTATTTGGTAAATGACGCTTATTATCAACAATATTTTAATCAGCCTACCCTACCCTTAGTTTTGGCTGTACCCAATCAACAAGAAAAACAGCAATTAGATATCAATGCTTCGATTAAGCAGCACTTCACTCAAGCAGTACAGACCCAATCTAAGCCCAGGTTTGACATTTTAATCGGTGCAGAAGGCGGACTATCAGAGTCTGAATATCTGCAGGCGCGTGACAGCAATTATCTGCCTTGGCAATTGGGCAATCGAGTATTGCGGACAGAGACGGCGCCGGTAGTTGCCTTAGCCACTTTGATGCATATTGGCGACACTGTCTAAGTAGTGATTTATTAAGCGGTAATTTATTAAGCAATGATATGGTCTTAAATTATCGGTACTAACTCTGATTTTTCTTATTTTTTATTATTTTTTATTTAACTTTCGTTTACTCATAATTAGCCGGCAACCAATCCGTTGGTGCCGGTTTTTTACTTTTAGAGAAACCTATTTTTTATTTTATAAAACCATAGTCTTAGCTTTTATTTGGCTTTTTAAAAACGATAAAAAAACTATAAAAAACGAAATTTTCACAATTAAAATTATTTTTTGTGACCCGTAAGTCTTTGCAAGTGCTTGTAAAGTAACGGTTTAGCCTCTATCTTTTCATCTATAAATTTTTATTTGCGATAGCTATATTTAATGCAAGTCATTATTAACTATGGCTTTATTTACTATCAAAACTTCTCATCGCCTTATAAAAATAGATAACTATCAATTTTCCCTAATTTTCTTTATTCAATTTACTGTCAAATTATTTATCAGCATTAATACAAGACCTTACAACAGGGAGCCTTGTAACTAATAAAATAATTTGTGCAGTCTAAAACCCAAAGTTGTCAACCAAACCATTCTTATAAAAAGGATAACAACATGCAATACAAAGCGCCTCTTCGTGATATGCAATTTGTTCTACATGAGCTTTTAGACAGTACCTCTCATTATAAAAGTATTCCTGAATACCAAGAAGTTGAAAAAGACATCATTGACAGCTACATTGAAGCTGCTGCTAGCTTTGCTGAAAATGAAATTGCCCCTCTAAATCGTAGTGGTGACGAAGAAGGTTGTACCTTCGAAAATGGTAAAGTGACCACACCAAAAGGCTTTAAAGAAGCTTATAAACAATACTGCGAACTAGGGTTTTCAGCGCTTGCGGCTGACGAAGAGTTCGGTGGCCAAAACATGCCTTTTTCATTAAGTACCGTAGTTAATGAAATTATGGGCTCGGCCAACTGGTCATTCTCAATGTATCCCGGCCTATCTCATGGTGCGATTCAAACTCTTGAGCATCATGGCACAGATGAGCAAAAAGCAATTTATTTAGAAAAAATGGTCACTGGCGAATGGTCAGGCACTATGTGCTTGACAGAGGCACATGCCGGTTCTGACTTAGGTATCATTCGCACTAAAGCTGAGCCTAATGACGACGGCTCTTACAGCATCACTGGCCAAAAAATCTTCATCTCAGCCGGTGAACACGATATGACGGAAAACATCGTTCATATCGTTCTAGCCCGCCTACCAGGTGCTCCAGCTGGTACCAAAGGTATTTCACTATTTATCGTACCTAAAATAAACGTCAACGCAGATGGTAGCCTAGCAGAACCTAACCAAGTTACTTGTGGTTCTATCGAGCACAAAATGGGTATCAAAGCCTCTGCTACCTGTGTAATGAACTTCGATGGTGCTAAAGGCTTCTTAGTTGGCCCAGAGAACCGTGGTCTAAACTGTATGTTTACCTTTATGAACATTGCACGCATCCTGACTGCAGTTCAAGGTTTAACTGCCTCTGAAATTGCTTTCCAAGGCTCACTTGAGTATGCCAAAGACCGTCTAGCGATGCGTTCAATGTCAGGGGTAAAAGCGCCAGATAAAGTGGCAGACCCAATCATCGTTCACCCAGCGGTTCGCAACATGCTATTAACAGAAAAAGCATTCGCTGAAGGTGGCCGCGCCCTAGCCTATTACCTATCATTCTTCGCCGATATTGTGGTAAAAGGCACTGGCGAAGAACAAGAATACGCTGACCAAATGTTGTCACTATTGACTCCAATCGCTAAAGCATTCTTAACAGAGACTGGCTATGAAGCAGCCAACCACGGCGTTCAAGTATACGGTGGTCATGGCTTTATCTCCGAGTGGGGCATGGAACAGAACGTACGTGACACCCGCATTGCCTGCTTATATGAGGGCACTACTGAAATCCAATCATTAGACCTTCTAGGCCGTAAAGTACTAGGCTCAAAAGGCAAGATGCTAGCGAACTTCACCAAAGTAATCGCTGACTTCTGTAAAGAGCATGAAGCTGATGAAGGCATGGCTGAATTTATCCGTCCTCTGGCTGACTTGAATGCTGAGTGGACTGATTTGACAGGTCGTATTGCCAAACAAGCCGCTGAAAACCCAGATTCAGTAGGGGCAGCTGCCGTAGATTACATGTACTTCAGTGGTTATGTAACTCTAGCCTACCTATGGGCACGAATGGTTGCTGTTGCTAAACAAACCCTTGCAAACGGTACAACTGAAACGGGCTTCTATGATGCGAAGATCAAAACTGCTCAGTTCTACTTCAGCAAGTTGCTACCTCGTACGCGCACTTATGTTGCTCGCATTGATACCGGTGCAGAGCCTTACATGAGCATGGATGTTGACCAATTTGCATTCTAAGTACTACGGTTTACTACTACTTAGTGATTTGGATTAGTGCTATCATTTATAGGTGGCACTAATCCATTTAAACTAACAAATCAATAAATCAATTCTAAATATATTAAAGGACTTTTTATGGCTATTTATAATCCACCTTTAGATGAAATGCGCTTCATGCTAAACGACGTTTTTGACGTTGAAAAATTTTGGCAAGCCAACGAAAAGCTAGCTCACGTTGATATGGATACCGTCAACATGGTGCTTGAAGAGATGGCTAAGCTGTCAAAAAACGTACTGCTTCCTCTTAACCGCACAGGTGATGAAGAAGGCGCGACTTATCAAGGTGACGGCGTTGTAACCACACCAGCTGGCTTTAAAGATGCTTTCAAACAGTATGCTGAAGCAGGTTGGATCGGCCTAGGCGGTGATCCTGAGTACGGCGGACAAGGTTTCCCTAAAATGGTGACCATGCTTAGTGAAGAAATGGTTTTCACTACGAACCAAGCTTTCGCCCTATACCCTAACTTATCTGTTGGTGCGACGCTTTGTTTATTGGCTTCTGCTTCTGAAGAACAAAAACAGCTTTACCTTGAAAAAATGTATACAGGCCAATGGTCAGGCACTATGTGCTTAACTGAGCCTCATGCCGGTACTGACTTAGGTATCATCAAAACCAAAGCTACCCCTAACGATGATGGCAGCTACAGCATTTCTGGTACTAAAATCTTCATCACCGGTGGTGAGCACGACCTTACTGAAAACATTATCCATTTAGTATTGGCCAAAACACCAAATGCTCCAGAAGGTTCGAAAGGTATTTCTTTATTCGTAGTGCCTAAATTCATAGTGAATGAAGATGGTAGCTTAGGTGAGCGTAACTCATTAGCAGCCGGTTCTATCGAACACAAAATGGGTATCAAAGGTTCAGCAACCTGTGTTATGAACTTTGATGGCGCTAAAGGCTGGATGGTTGGTGAAGAAAACACCGGTCTAGCGTCTATGTTCGTTATGATGAACTATGAGCGTGTGACTATGGGCTTACAAGGCCTAGGTGGTACTGAGCTTGCTTATCAAAATGCAGCGGCTTATGCCCTAGACCGTGCACAAGGTCGTAGCGATACTCAAATCCAAAGCCCAGAGAAGCCTGCTGACCAAATCATTCACCACGCTGACGTGCGCCGTATGCTATTAAACGCTCGCGCTAACGCTGAAGCTTCTCGTTGCTTCGCTATGTATGTGGCCAAGCAATTAGATGAGTCTAAGTTCAGTGTTGACCCTGATAACGCCAAAGCAGCTGCCGCTCGTGTTGCCCTATTAACCCCTATCGCTAAAGCTTTCTTAACCGATAAAGCGTTAGAGGCAACTATAGATTGTCAGCAAGTATTCGGTGGTCATGGCTATATCCGTGAATGGGGTATGGAGCAAATCGTTCGCGATACGCGTATTGCTCAGATTTATGAAGGTGCTAACGGCATTCAAGCCTTAGACTTACTAGGCCGTAAGATTTCTCGTAACAATGGCAAATACTTAGAGAGCTTCTTAGCTGAAATCCGTGATTTCGTCGCTAACATGAAAGCCGATCATGAAATCAAACAAGCCACTTTAGATGCAGCAAGCACCATTGAAGAATTAACGACGACTGTATTGACTAACATCAGCAATCGTAAGAGCGAAATCAATGGCTGTGCGGTAGATTATCTACATGCGATGGGCTACCTATGCTACGCATTTATGTTCGCCATGATGGTAGAAGCTGCCCATGACAAGGAAGGTGAGTTCTACGCCAATAAGTTAAAGCTGGCTACTTATTTCGTAGGTCGTATCCTACCTCGCATCAAAGCCCACGCTGAAATGGTTAAGACCGGTAGCGATCCAATTATGGACTTTGATTTACAATATTTTGAACAAAATATTAGCTAATTAAAAGCCGATTTAAATCTCGGAATAGTTTATAATTCCTCATAACTTTACAAGAAGACAGCTCTCGTGGCTGTCTTTTTTGTCGTTATATTACTGTCTAACCTTCCGCTAATTATAGGAATCTATCTTCGTTTTAATTAAATATGCTATTAAACTAATTGAAATTAATAGAACTTTGCGATACCTTCTCAATATCTGATCGAATAAGGGTAATTAAGTGGCAGAATTAAAAGATATTTTGCATAAAATAAATGCACTGTGCGATAGCCCTGAGCCTTATGTGCTCAAAAGATTAATTGATACTTTACGGGTATCAGAAGCTGAATATAAGAATAATCCCGAGCTTCCTAATGAAAGAATTAAGGAGCTAAATGCACTATTAAGAAAGTACCCTGAGTATGCCAATGGTCTGGCCGTCTTTGTTCTTACTTTACTCAATAATTACCATAGAATGTCGTTATACACCGACACAGGCATCTTATCAGACCAAACCTTCTCCAATAGCTTAATGCGCTTAATTGGGCATCGCTTTGTACCTCTATTACCTGAAGATGATTCTATTGTAGAACTGGTTGCTTATTTATTTGATGGCAAAGATGATGAGCGCTGGTTGGCGTCTATTAATGATGAGCTATGGGATGAGATGGTAGATCTCATCATGGTGGATGATGCCCACTCTAACCTTGTGGCGACTGCTAAAAATAACATTCTTAATGCGTTAGTTATTTTGTCTTACCGCGTTAGTGGTATCGGCTTGCATCCTGATTTGATGAAAGCTTATCCGCAAATGCTCGATTACTCAGCGGCTTTTGTGGCTCAGAACCAAGAAGCCGTCCTTTTTGCTAACGAATATCGAGAGATACACCAATTAGATAACTATGAAGATGCCGTTCCTGGTCGTGAAATTGACCCAGGTCCTTTATTGGTAATGATTGAGCAGTGTGACAATATTGTCAACACGGTACGTAAGCGTATCTACAAGACGGGTATTTCAATTCGTTCCACCAATATGTTACTGCGCCTTGAGCAAAGCTTAAAGCGTATGCAGATCTTGAGTGAGCTACTAACTAATGATGATAAGAAACGTGATAGAGCCATTATTGAGCTAACACAAGCCATTATTGTCAGTGTAAAACGCCGCTATAGTATCAGCTACTTAATTGATAACAATACCAAGCTATTGTCTCGAAAAATTACCGAAAACTCAGGGCGTGTTGGTGAGCATTACATTAGTACCGATAAGGCCGGCTATAAGAAAATGTTTAAAATGGCGGCGGTCGGTGGTTTTATGATTGCCTTTATGGCCACTATCAAAATTTTATCTTACGACTTAGATTTGGCGCCAATGAGTCGGGCTTTTGTTAACAGTATGATTTATGGCTTAGGCTTCGTATTTATCCATATTATCCACGGAACCGTGGCTACTAAACAGCCGGCTATGACTGCAGCGGCTATTGCTTCTACCATTTCTGATAGCTCAGGCAAAAAGTCGCATCAGCTTGCCAAGCTTTCAGAGCTGATGGTAGATATCATCCGTACCCAGTTCGTCGCTATCATGGGTAACGTGCTGATTGCTATGCCTTTAGCACTCATCATATCTATAGTGTGGTTACAGGTGAAAGGCACCCCGATGATTGGCATCGATCAAGCTGAACACCTATTGCATGACTTAGATCCCTTCCACTCTTTAGCGATATTCCATGCGGCCATTGCCGGTGTGTTCTTATTCTTATCTGGTTTGATTGCCGGTTATTACGATAACTTGGCCTTATTTAATAATATTGGTGAGCGTATTGCTCGTCACAAGCTGTTATTGCGCTTTGTCTCAGAGTCTTGGCTACAGCGACTAGGAACTTTTGTGGAAAACAACTTAGGCGCCATTATGGGTAACTTCCTATTTGGTGTGTTCCTAGGTAGTACCGCCACTGTGGGCTTTATATTCGGCATGCCATTAGATATTCGCCATATTGCTTTTGCTTCTGCTAACTTCTCGCACGGCATATTTAATATGGCAGCAGATGACTTTAGTCTTGGTATTGTTTTGATCTCTCTACTCGGTGTGGCCCTTATCGGTATGGTCAACCTATTGGTAAGCTTCTCGTTAGCCATAATTGTAGCACTACGCTCTAAAGGGGTTGAGGTGGTTGAATGGAAGACCATCGGTAGATTAATGTACACTCACCTAATGACTCAGCCTAGAGACTTCTTCTTACCCCGTCCAGAGCCGATGACTTATGCCAAGATTGATAGCCAAGGTTATATGATTTATGAAGAAGCGGGTAAAGCGCAAAAGCATAAACTGTTTCCAAAACACTTTGCTGTGCGTAGACTCTCAAGCGTACGGGTGGTGCCTGAAGGGGTCGCTATCGATAGCAAACGTATTGATGAGATGATTGAGAAAAAAGAATTCCAAGATAAGCTCACGAGTGATCAGCCACCGGTTACTACTGAGAAAAAAATAGTTAACTTGGATGATCAAGAGTTTGAGCTGGTGAATCCTGAGCTACTCGAAACAGGCATGGTCGACACAAACTCAGAAGCTGCCTCTAGCAATGATAAAACGAAAAATGCCAAAACTCCTTTACCCAAACCCAAGAATCCACCCAAGCTGCCCGAATAGACGTTGTAACGGATAGACAATATTCAATTATATATTATTAGGTATAATAATTGAGGTACGCAGCTGGTTATAGCCTTATATTAACCAGCTGAACTTATCATTATTAATACCTATCATTATAAAATAATAAGGAGAATATTATGGGACGTTTACAAGATAAGGTCGTTATTGTTACTGGAGCAGCACAAGGTATGGGTGAGACTCATGCTCGCAAATGCTTCGAGCAGGGTGCAAAGGTTGTGTTAACCGATATCAATGAAGAAAAAGGACAAGCGTTAGCAGCCTCTCTGGGAGAAAATGCACTATTTATCAAACATGATGTTACCAGCGAAGAAGATTGGTTAAACGTTGTCAAAACCACTGAAGATAAATTTGGTCCAATTAACGTTCTGGTAAATAATGCCGGCATTACTATGGCAAAATCTTTATTGGATATGTCGTTGGAAGATTATCGTCGTATCCTTGATATCAACCAAGTTTCTGTATTCTTAGGCATGAAGTCGGTTGTTCCTTCAATGAAAAAAGCCGACAATGGCTCAATCATCAATATCTCCTCTATTAATGGTTTAGTCGGTGGTGCTATTGGCTATACAGACTCTAAATTTGCGGTACGCGGTATGACTAAAGCCGCAGCTTTAGAGCTGGCAGGCTCTGGTATCCGAGTTAACTCTGTACATCCTGGCGTTATTGCAACTCCTATGATTATGCAGGGTGATACCAAAGACGCAGTCGAGAAAATTGCTAAAAGCATTCCTCTACAACGGGTGGCACAACCTGAGGAAGTGAGCAATCTGATTCTATTTTTGGCGTCAGATGACTCTAGCTACTCAACAGGCTCAGAGTTTGTGGTCGATGGCGGCATGACCGCTCAATAGGCTCTCAGGGCTACACTAGCCTTACTTGTAGCTCCTTTGTCCTATAATTTAGTGGATAAAATACAAAAAGCACAAGTCATTGTTGACTTGTGCTTTTTTTGTTGAAATATGACTTCTATCAGCCCAATTAGTTCTACTTACTAACTGATCTTACTTACTAACTGATTTTACTTACCAACTAATCCTACTTACCAACTAATACCTTTTATCTGTGGCAATTGATTAAGCCTTAGGATTTTGGGCATTTATCTGAAGAGGTAAAAATCTTGCCATCTTCCAAACGATATGCCACCAGGCAGTTGCCCCACACACAGCCCCCATCTAAGGCTCTAGCGGTAGGCAAGTCAATCTCAGCCTTTAAGGCAGCCCAGTGCCCGAATAGAATCTTGCGATCACGGGGCACTTCCCACTCAAACCAAGGACGGAATGATTCTGGCATTTCATCGCTCAGGCTTGATTTAAAGCTAAACTCAAGAGAGCCATCTTGTTTACACAGCCGCATCCTAGTGAGATAGTTGGTAATGGCTCTGATTCGCGTAAAGCCATTGAGCTGCTCCGACCAAACATCTGCTTCCCCGCTATACAAATGTGGCAGCACCCTATCAAGTTGAAAAAAACTACTCGAAAGCTGCACTTGTACTTCACGCGCATAACGCTCTGCCTCGCTTATTCTCCAGTGCGGGGGAATACCAGCATGGACCAATACCGTTTGCTCGTTAGGAAAAGCAATTAACGGTTGGCGGCGAAGCCAATTAAGTAGCTCATTGCAATCGGGTGCCTTGAGGATGGCTTCGGTTTGATCTTTATTCTTTAAAGGTGCAAAGCCGCGCCATACCGCGATTAAATTAATATCATGATTGCCCAATACAGTAGCGGCAGCGCCCTGCTCACACAGGTCCTTGACATGTCGTAAAGTAGATAAAGAATCTTCACCTCTAGCTACTAAATCCCCCACAAACCATAACTTATCTTGTGCAGGATCAAAGTTTATTTTTTTTAGAAGATCTAGATAGGCAGCATAACATCCTTGTAAATCTCCGATAACATACTCGGAACGATATTTCATATAGTCACTCAGTTTTATTGGTGGTATTTACTCTTTTATTGAATTTAATTTAGACCATTCTTGCCCAAGAGTCCCAGCCTTACCGCTCAATCATCGCTATTTTCAAGCTGACTTTGTTGCTTACTATTTACTAGGTTACTTAGTGCCACGAAGTCTTTGACATCCAAGGTTTCAGGACGTGCATTGCCTTCGATACCAATAGAAGCAAAATCTTCATCGCTCAATGTCGCCATTAATGAAGACTGCTTAAATATGGCACGCAAGGTTTTACGGCGATGGTTAAAGGTCTCACGCACCACTAAAGCAAAGAGTTTTTCATCTTCTGCTTGCACCGGCTTGGTGAGATGTGGACGCAAACGGAATACAGCACTGGTTACTTTTGGAGGAGGGTTAAAAGCCCCTCTAGGTACCGTGAGCAGATATTCAGTTTCACAATAGTACTGCATAATAACTGATAAACGACCGTATATTTTACTGCCCACATCAGCAGTAATACGCTCTACGACCTCTTTTTGTAGCATAAAATGCATGTCTTCAATAATATCTGAGTACTCCAGTAAGGTAAATAAAAGTGGAGTAGAAATATTATAGGGCAAGTTACCCACGACACGAAGCTTGTTCGATTTGACTCCCTCAGCCTCTTTATCATACAGAGTTGAGTAATCGAACTGCATGGCATTAGTATTGACGATGTGGAAGTTAGGATGGCTATTAGCGCCAATACGAATACGCAGGCTGCTGGCCAAATCACGGTCCAGTTCAATCACCGTCATGGCATCAACTTGCTCTAGTAAAGGCTCTGTTAATGCGCCCATACCTGGCCCGATCTCAACCAGATTATCGTCTCGGTTTAGACCAATAGAATCCACAATTTGGCTGATAATACTTTCATCATGCAAAAAGTTTTGACCAAATCTTTTTCTAGGCTGATGTTTAGCAGCCCTTTGTAAGGTGCCATGTAAGGGATGTTTTGATGCGTCTGAATGTGTCATAAGTTGATAGATATCAGTTAGTAAAGGGGTTTAGTTTAGCATATTTCAAAGGATTACTTACCTATCCGATCTTGAAAATTCACTCACCTCAGGCCCAGGGTTGATTTGACCATATCATTGGCCATGGTCAAGGCTTGCCATAGACTGCTACTACTAGCCTGCCCGCTTTCAGCATCGCTGGCTTCAGCGCCCTCATGTTTGCGCTTACCAGCCAAATCTAATGCGGTACCATGATCCACTGAAGTACGAATATAAGGCAAGCCCAACGTTAAATTCACCGTATCGCCAAAGCCATGCGACTTCAGTACCGGCAAGCCTTGATCATGATACATAGCAATGACTGCATCACAATGCTTGAGGTGTCTTTGGGTAAATAAAGTATCTGCGGGCATAGCGGAAGATATATTTACCCCTTGGTCCTGAAATTGTTTTAACACTGGGTTAATAACTTCAATCTCCTCCGTGCCTAGATGACCATCCTCTCCTGCATGAGGATTTAAACCACAAACCAATACCCTCGGATCTTTGAGTCCAAATTTTTGTTGTAAATCATTTAATAAAATCTGTACCGTTTGACGCACATTATCTGGAGTAATCGCTGCTGCTACCTCTTTGAGTGGCATATGTATAGTGACCAGCGCCACTTTCATGGCATTATTTGCCAACATCATTACTACTTTATCACAGCCGCTTTTTTGCATAAAAAACTCAGTGTGACCAGTAAACATCGACCCATCTTCCAATGTGATACCCGCCTCAATCAGCACTGACTTTTGTAAAGGCCCGGTCACAATGGCACTGGCCGCTCCAGATTGAGCAAGCTTATGAGCTATCTGTAACTGGGTGATCACCATGACTGCATTGTCTACATTTAATTGCCCCGCAATAACCGGTTGGTTACAGCCAACATGGATCAAATAAAACTTGGGAGAGCTCTCAGCTTCAAAGCCGGTAGACTTAGCTTGCAAAATTTTCTCAGTGAGAAAGTGCTGTGAGCTCTCTACGGTATTTGTCACTTCACTGGCCTCAGCGATACGCTGCCACAGCGGAGTATCTAAGCTTTGAATTTGTCTGCCATAGACTTGCTCAAATCTCTGCTGTAACGCCTGCTCATCAGCCAATACCACCACTGGGTAGTCTAGGCTGGTAAAGTCCCCTGCTAGTGCTAACTGCAACACGATATCCATTCCAATACCAGCAGGCTCACCTGTGGTTAAGATTAAAGGAGGTAGGCTAGATGACTGCTGAGCGTCCTTTATATTTCGATCAGTGCGGTCTAAATCAGTTGAGTGTATGGTCATTAATTTCACCTTGTTAATAATTAGCTTGTGAATAATTAGTTGGGGTTAAGCCTTATTGGATTTATCAGTTACCTAGCCCTTGATTAGCCATCATTTAGTCCCAATTATGCAAATAGTGAATGACAGATTTTTCATGATAAAACGCAAGCTGCAAACATAAAGTCATGGGTTTTTTAATCTATAAGCAGTGGCAATGTGTTAAACTTTATCGCTCAAATCACAAACTTGATTTATCGCTATACGACTTTATTTATCGCTTTATGAGCAGTTCTTCAGACACATTTAACGAAAAGCTGTATTGGCAATACCTAACCTTAACCCTAAATACCATTGGTTTCAATATTTGGGGAATAAACCTTCTGTAACTATCTAAACTCATAAAACAATTGCGCTAAATTGACAAAACAATTTAACTAAATCTATAAAAAACTTGCCGTAACAGTTTAGTTACCCTGCTATTTAGTAGCATCTTAAGTAAGCAACATCATAATTAGTAATACCTAAAGCAAGTAACACCCAAAGCAAGTAATACACTAATAAACAGCAATACCCTTATTTTTCAGCAAGTTAGTTTCGCTGAGCCTATATCACCACTGTATCTTGATAATGACAATAGAACTATGGCCGAAAGTAAAAAAAGAAGTGAAAAAAGTGACAACAATGACGTTGGTTTAACCGATTTATTGAGTCAGCAGCCTCCCCATAACGTAGACATCGAAAAAGCTTTATTGGCTACTTTGATGAGTATTGACGAATCTTTTGACAAGATATCTGATATCGTTACAAAAGATGACTTCTATGCAGGTCGTCATCAACATATTTTTGCCGCAATCTCTCATCTTGCTATGGTAGGTGAACCGTATGATACGGTTATGGTGCATGACTGGCTTAATTCACAAAAACTACTGAAACAGGCTGGTGGCGAAAGCTACTTGGCCGATATTGTGACCCAAAGCCCCAGCACCATGTTTAACATCGTCTCCTATGCAGAGCGGGTGCGTGAGCTGTCGACTTTACGCCAACTTATTACAGCTGGCAATGAAATGCTTGCACTCGCTTATGATCCCAGAGAGCGCGGTGTCAGTGACATTTTAGACACAGTTGAGTCCAAAATATTTGCGATTAATGAGCAACATAACAAACGTGCTCAGCAAAGAGGGCCTGTCGATGTAAGCTCAGTGCTAGTGAACGTTATTGAGCAAATGGATGAGCTGAAGAACAATCCAGATGGCATGATTGGCTTAAAGACTCCCTTTACTGAGCTCAATAATAAAACGCAGGGACTGCAACCTGGTGATTTAATCATTGTTGCCGCTCGTCCTTCTATGGGTAAGACCACCTTCGCCATGAACTTAGCTGAGGGGGTATTATTTCACGAAAACTTGCCAGTAATCGTGTTTTCTATGGAGATGCCAGCAGAATCTATCGTTATGCGTCTGCTGTCCTCTTGGGGGCAGATTAACCAAACTAGCCTACGTTCTGCTCAGATGAATGAGGATGAATGGGCGCGTATGATGAATGCCATCTCGCATTTGCAAGACAAACACCTGTACATTGATGACAGTACTGCCCTTCCTCCCTCAGAGGTACGATCACGCTGTCGCCGTATTGCCAAAAACCACGACGGTAAAGTAGGCATGGTGATAGTCGATTACCTACAGCTGATGAAAGTACCTAGCTTAAGTGGTAACCGTGTGGAAGAGATTTCGGAGATTTCACGCAGCTTAAAAGCCTTGGCACGTGAGTTAAACTGCCCTGTTATTGCCCTATCTCAGCTTAACCGAAGCCTTGAGAACCGTCCGAATAAGCGCCCTATCATGTCCGACTTACGTGAATCAGGAGCCATTGAGCAGGATGCCGACTTAATTACCTTTATTTATCGTGATGAAGTTTATAACGAAAACTCTGACCTAAAAGGCGTGGCTGAAATCATCATTGGTAAGCAGCGTAACGGACCTATTGGAACCGTGCGTTTGGCATTCGAAGGTCAATACACCCGCTTCATTAACTTAACGCCTGATCATTATATGGCGGACGCTAGTTTTGAGAACGATGAATAATTTTCTTAAGTAAATTCCTACATATTGACACTTTATATCAGCCGTAAACTATTAAACTATTAAACTATTAAACTATTAAATTATTAAATTATATTACCTGAGCTACTTACCTCATAGTTAAAAGGTTTAGTGGCTCCTTTTGTTTCCTTTTATTCTACCCAACCGGCTTCGGCCTAACCTTCGTTATCCATAAAAGAGAGTTTAAAACCAAGTTATGTTTCATTTTTTAAACGACTACAGCGAAAGTGCCCACCCTGACATCATTAAAGCCATGCAAGACGCCCACCTACAACAACATAAAGGCTACGGCTTCGATGAGTACTCAGATCGAGTACGAGATCTAATAAAGTCGCAATTAGATAATAAAGACATTGCTGTCCACTTTGGGATTACTGGCACTCAAGCAAACTTGGTTTGTATCGACGCTATGCTATCGCCTATCGATGGTATCGTGGCCTGTGACACTGGCCATATCGCTGTGAATGAAGCAGGCGCTATTGAGGCCACAGGTCACAAGGTTATTTTGGCAGAATCAAAGCAAGGTAAGCTGACCATTGAAGCTTTGGAAAAGGTGCGAGTCCGGCATAGCTTTACGCCACACGTTGTTAGAGCCAAAGCGGTGTATATCTCTAACACTACTGAGCTTGGTACCGTCTATACCTATGAAGAGCTAAAAGCTTTATCAGATTATTGCCGTAGCAATAACATGTATTTGTTTATGGATGGGGCAAGATTAGGCGCTGCTATTGCTTATACCCATAGCAATCCTAATGAGCGTACCTTGACCTTAGCAGATCTGGCTGAGTTAACCGATATATTTTGGTTTGGTGGTACGAAAATGGGCGCCATGTTCGGTGAAATATTAATCATTCCAAATAAAGATATTGCCACTGACTTTAATATCTATCTAAAGCGCCACGGTGGTTTAATGGCTAAGGGATATTTGCTAGGCTTACAGTTTGAGGTTTTATTACAAGACGATAAGTATTTACAGCTTTGCCTTCATGCCAATGCTATGGCTAAAAAGCTTTCTGATGGATTACAGCACTGTGGTATTGAACTGTTCGTACCTACTCAAAGTAATCAGGTTTTTGCGCTATTGCCTTCTGATCTTATTGCTATCTTAAAAACTGAGTTTGATTTTTATGAGTGGGAGCAACTGGATAATGGCTGTACCATCTGCCGTTTTGTCACCTCTTGGGCTACACCTGAAAATCAGGTAGAGCGTTTTATTGCTATGCTAGAAACCAATACGTTAGAGGCTAATACCTCTAATAACTAAAGCTTTTTTGATACCAAGAGAATTGTTTTTTGTATCGCTAGCAATAAAAGTGTATAACTAACAGGTGATACTTCTACCCTCTCAATATTTTTGCTTCAATGCATTAGGATATCTATTATGACCCAGTCTCAAGATGTTGTAATTTATAGTGTCGAAAACCATATCGCGACAATTACTCTTAATGATCCAAAAAGCTTAAATGCTTTTAGCACCCCGATGAAATCTGCGGTAGTGTCGGCCTTACAAAAAGCTGAAGCCGATGCCGACGTGCGTGTCATTATTTTGCAAGGGGCAGGTGGTAACTTCTCAAGTGGCGGCGATATCAAAGAGATGTTGTCAGATGGCCTAGAAAAAGAAGCACTTTCAGAAAAGCTAAAAACCATGGTCACTGGAGCTGGCGAAGTCAGCTTACTACTGCGTAAAATTCATAAGCCTATTATTGCCAAACTTGAAGGCGCAGTCGCTGGGGCTGGCATGAACTTAGCCTTGACTTGTGACTTCCGCATTACTGCCGATAATGCTAAGTTTGTGCAAGCTTTTGTTCATATCGGTCTGGTACCTGATGCTGGAGGTATCTACTTATTAAATGAGCTTATTGGTCCCGCTAAGACTACTGAGCTGGTAATGCTAGGCGATAAAATTAGTGCTCAAGACATGGCAGATTTAAACTTAGTGAATCAAGTAGTGAGCAGCGATGAGCTTGATGCAGCTGTGTTAAAGCTGGCCAATCGTTTAACCCAGCTTCCTGCTACAGCTCTTACTACTATGAAGCATCTAATTAACACTCATGCTTATATGGGATTAAATGAAGCTTTAGATATGGAAGTACATCAGCAGGCAAGACTGGCCAAAACTGATGACTTTATCGAAGGTATTACCGCTTTTATTGAAAAACGCAAACCGGTTTATAATCAGTAATTCTACCGTTAATAAAACGACGGTTTTTTCTTTTAGACAGAAATTAGACAAAAATTATTTTGAGAAAATTTACAAGGGCTACCTGATGGTAGTCCTTTTGTTATTTGGATTTATAATGCTGAGGCAAAGTAAAAATCTTGTCAAAAATTAAGGTAAATATAAAGGTATATACCAAGAAGAATAGTAATAAAGCCAATTCCATAGTAAATGCTTTATAAACCCCTACGTCATACCAAAGCATATATAATGGCAAGCAAATTAACACTAGCCCACCCTCAAAGCCTATAGCATGGACACTGCGGATTAGCACAGTTCGCTCTTGGACTTTGTTCCGGCGCTCCCAAGCTTCAAATAGCGTATTAAATATAAAGTTCCAGACAACGGCTACCAACGACACCATAACAGCGACAGGTAACGACTCTGAGGCATCACTATCACTTAACCACATCAACACATAAGTAGAAGAGATGATGGCAATAATCTCAAAAACAGTCACATACACTATGCGGCGCTTTAGAGGCGACAAGGTAATCAACATCCACTCCTAAGTACAAAAATACTGCACCTTGAAAGAATCGGCCCGCCCCGACACAACAAAAAACAATTCAAATACAGAGCCACGGTTTCCGCCCGTATCTTCCCTAGCACAATGATCGCTAACCTAATTTTATATAAAAACCCTTGCTATAAAATAACAAGGGCTGTTAACTTTAGTCAATCTGGCTACCTGCTTAACCCTAACCTCTCAACAAGGTAAGCTTTAACTTACTGATTTGCGCGATAAGCGTCTAATGCAGCTTTCAAACGCTTAACCCCTTCCACAATTTGATCTTCTTCTAAACTGGTGAAATTTAAGCGCATGTGATCGGTATAACCCCCGGTTAAGGAAAAAGCTTCACCTGGTACAAAGGCCACATTTTTCTCAATAGCAACTGTAAGCAAATCCATAATCGCCACACCAGGCACACGCACCCAAATGAACATCCCCCCTGACGTTGGGAACAACTCAACTTCGTCACCTAGATAAGTGTTGATCGCCTGTACCATACACGCCTTTTTGGTAGCATAAGTTTGGCGAATCAAATCAATATGGGCATCTAGATCGTGAGTGGTCACATATTCGTATAGTAGCTCTTGAACAAATGAGTTGGTGTGTAAATCTGCTGCTTGCTTGGCAATAATCATCTTAGCTAAGGCAGGCTTAGGCGCAATTACCCAGCCCAAACGGAAGCCTGGAACGAATACTTTAGAGAATGAGCCCATATAAACCACATTGTCAGGCGCTAAGGCATAAATAGGCCGAGTGTCTGGCGAGGATTGGCCTTCCTCTTCAAATAACAAAGCACCGTAAGGGTCATCTTCCAACATAATCTTACCGGTCTGTTGTAAGATATCTGCAACTTGCTGACGTTTTTGGGTAGAGTAAGTTAGGCCAGTTGGGTTTTGGAAGTTGGGAATACCATAGAAGAACTTACTATCCTCTTCTTGCATGGTAGCAAGGAACTGATCAGTATCTAAACCATCTTCTTGCAGCTCAACCTCTTTAAACTTAGGTTGATACATACGAAAAGCTTGAATTGCCCCCAGATAAGTAGGCGCTTCCATAACCACAGCATCTTGCGGGTCAATATATATTTTGCCAAATAGATCTAAAGCTTGCTGCGATCCAGAAACAATCATTACTTGGTCTGAGGACACCTCGACATTGTGAGTGTCTGAGAAGCGCTTCGCAATCCATTCTCGTAGACCAGCATGACCTTCAGTCGTTGTATACTGAAAGATACTGCGATCATTACGATCAAACATGGCATTGCTGGCCTCTTTAATGCTTTGGTGCGGAAATAGGCTAGGATCTGGTAAACCACCAGCAAATGAAATAATTTCTGGCTTAACGGTTAGTTTTAATATTTCACGGATAAATGAGGGTTTTAGTTCGTTGATCACCTCTGAAAATTGATACTGCATATCGCTCTCTTTCATAACATTATTGGGTGGGTTAGTATTTTTATAATGCCAGCCAGCATTTAATATAATTATTATAGTTACCAGTATATAGAACCGGCTATTAATACGTCTAGCACCAATTGTAACTACGGCTCTAAAGCCTTTAAAACAAAGACCCCGTATCTTAGGATACGGGGTCTTTTTTTAGCTAAAACTAATCAATTAACACATCAACTTATGACAGTTGAGCCACGTTAATTTTATCAGCTTCTTCTGAGTAAGATTCCATTTGATCGAAGTTCATGTAACGATATACTTCGTCACCCATGCTGTTTAGCATGCCAGCGTATTGCTGATATTCTTCGTTAGTTGGTAGCTTACCAAGTACGGCTGCAACTGCTGCTAGCTCTGCTGAAGCTAGGTATACGTTAGCACCTTGACCTAGACGGTTAGGGAAGTTACGAGTCGAGGTTGATACTGCTGTAGAGTTTGGAGCAATACGTGCTTGGTTACCCATACATAGTGAACAACCTGGCATTTCAGTACGTGCGCCTGCTTGTGCGTATACGTTGTAGTAACCCTCTTCCATCAACTGGCGAGCATCCACCTTAGTGGGTGGTGCAATCCATAGACGGGTCTTCAAGCTACCTGCAGGTACTTCTTGTAGTAGTTTACCTGCGGCACGGAAGTGACCGATGTTAGTCATACAAGAACCGATGAATACTTCATCAATCTTATCACCCGCTACATCAGATAGAGTTTTTGCATCATCTGGATCGTTCGGGCAGCACAGTACTGGCTCTTTGATTTGGCTCATATCGATGGTCATATCGATGGCGTATTCAGCGTCTTCGTCAGCACGCATTAAGCTTGGGTTCTTCAACCACTCTTGCATAGCTTCGATACGACGGCTTAGGGTACGAGCATCACCATAACCTTCAGCGATCATCCACTTAAGTAGAGTGATGTTTGAGTTTAAGTACTCAGTTACCGACTCTTCAGATAAGGTGATAGTACAACCAGCAGCACTACGCTCAGCTGAGGCGTCTGATAGTTCGAAAGCTTGCTCTACAGTTAAGTCTTCTAGACCTTCAATCTCTAAGATACGGCCGTTAAATTCGTTGATTTTACCTTTCTTATCAACGGTTAAGTAACCTTCTTTGATCGCTTGTAATGGGATAGCGTGTACTAGGTCACGTAGTGTGATACCAGGCTGGCGCTCACCAACGAAACGAACACGAACAGACTCAGGCATATCTAGTGGCATAACACCAGTCGCTGCTGCGAAAGCTACTAGACCAGAACCTGCTGGGAATGAGATACCCATTGGGAAACGAGTATGCGAGTCACCACCAGTACCTACTGTATCTGGAAGAAGCATACGGTTTAACCATGAGTGAATAATACCGTCACCTGGACGTAAGCTTACACCGCCACGGTTCATGATGAAGTCAGGTAGTGTGTGCTGAGTTTCAACGTCAACTGGCTTTGGATAAGCAGCTGTGTGACAGAAAGACTGCATTACTAAGTCTGCTTGGAAACCTAAACAAGCTAAGTCTTTTAGTTCGTCACGAGTCATAGGACCAGTAGTATCTTGCGAACCAACAGTAGTCATCTTAGGCTCACAGTACATACCTGGACGTACGCCTTCCATACCACAAGCTTTACCAACCATCTTCTGAGCTAAAGTGTAACCTTTGTCTGAAGCTTCTGGTTGCTCTGGCTTAGCAAATACGTCTGAATGCTCTAGACCTAAGTAATCACGGGCACGGTTAGTTAAAGCACGACCTACGATTAATGGAATACGACCACCGGCACGAACTTCATCAAGAAGCGTGTTTGAGTTTAATTCAAAAGTAGATAATACTTCGTCAGAATCATGCTTAGTGATTTTGCCTTCGTGTGGATAGATGTCAAATACATCACCCATGTTGATGTTATCAACTTGAACGTTTTCAATAGGTAGAGCGCCTGAGTCTTCCATAGTGTTAAAGAAGATAGGAGCAATTTTGCCACCTAATACTAGGCCACCAGCACGTTTGTTTGGTACGTTAGGGATATCATCGCCCATTAACCAAAGTACCGAGTTAGTAGCTGATTTACGGCTAGAACCGGTACCTACTACGTCACCAACATAAGCTAATGGATGGCCTTTTTCTTTTAGCTCATCAATAAGCTTCATTGGACCACGTACACCCTCTTCGTCAGCTTGAATGCCGTCACGAGAGTTTTTGTGCATAGCTAGTGCGTGTAGTGGGATGTCTGGACGGCTCCATGCGTCTTGCGCTGGAGATAGATCGTCTGTGTTGGTTTCACCGGTTACTTTGAACGCAGTATAAGTTGTTTTTTGAGGTACTTCTGGACGGTTTAAGAACCATTCAGCATCTGCCCAAGACTGAATAACTTCTTTAGCCTTCTCGTTACCTGCTTCTGCTTTTTCGGTAACGTCATTGAATGCGTCGAATACCAATAGGGTTCTCTTCAGCGCTGTAGCTGCGTTTTCAGCTACTTCAGCATCATCTAATGCTTCTACTAAAGGTAATACGTTATAACCACCTTGCATAGTGCCTAAGATATCAACCGCTTTTTTCTTATCGATTAGAGGTGAAGTTGCCTCACCTTTTACGATAGCTGCCAAGAAAGCCGCTTTAACGTAAGCTGCTTGGTCAACACCTGCTGGTACACGGTTAACCAGTAAGTCCATCAAGAACTCTTCTTCACCCGCTGGTGGATTTTTTAATAGTTCAACTAAATCGGCAGTCTGGTGCTCAGTTAGTGGTAATGGCACTGTACCAAGTTGGGCACGTTCTTCGACATGTTTACGATATGCGTCTAACACAATAAGCGTCCTCTTTCATTATTTTACGCAGGTTAGGTAGCTGCCACTGGATTGGGTTACTGTCATCAGTCAATATTAACAGTAGAATTTTGTGGGGGGCTGCCAGTACCTTGCAGGTGGGTTTATCTCTCGGCACTAATATAGCCTAAAACGCCCAAAAAGTTAATCACCAAACTGTAAACCCTATGCATTTTAAGGCCATATCGAACATTTATTTTATAAATACCTACTATAATTCAACGCCCCATAGCATTAATTTGTTATGCTAATTAGTAACAATGAGAAGCACTTTTAAAAAATATCTATGGTTTAATTTTATAAGCTAATTAAAATAATTAAGACCATCATTGACCTACTTTCTTAAACGTTATTGGGTCTTATTGGCCTGTTATTCCCCCCTACCCATCATTAACTTACCTTTCGTTTATAAAAAGGAATACTGTTATGACAGACAATAAAAGTGATAATTATCAAAATGGACTTAAAGTACGTACTAAAGTTATGGGAGAGTCGCATGTGCAGCGCTCTTTAAATTCAGCAACTGCTTTTACTCAGCCTCTTCAAGACTGGATTATCGAGCACGCTTGGGGCAGCACCTGGCAAGAAGAGGCAGTATTACCTCATAAATACCGCTCATTAATTACCATGGCTTTCTTAATTGCTCAAAAAAGCCCTAATGAATTAAAAGGCCACGTTCGAGGTGCTATTAATAATGGGGCAACTGTCGCTGAAATCCGTGAAGTGTTAATGCACAGCCTGCCTTATTGCGGCGCTCCAGCGGCTCAAGAAGCATTTCGAGCTGCCATAGAAGCCTTAACCGAACTGGGCATTGACTTGAATGATGACTCGCTATAATCAGTCTAGTTCAGCTCACTTTGCTACTGTCATCGGCTTGAATTCCCCGCGCTTAGCCTAATATCTGATATAATAAGACCACTGATTTTTTATTTTGAATTACTAATAAACCCTAATACTATCAAGGGTTAGGACCGAAGCTGATTATGACAACTACAGTACAAACTTTCGTGCCCGCAGCCGCACCGAAACCAAAAAAAGCGGTTAAAGGGGAAAAACTTCGTGGCTATGATAAGGTAGCTCGTATTCCAATTAAAGTAATTCCTACGGTAGAAGCACCAAAGAAGCCTGATTGGATTCGGGTTAAGATGTCTTCACCCGCTGAGGTGGATCGCATCAAAAAAACCTTGCGTAAACAAAAGCTTTATACAGTTTGTGAAGAAGCGGCCTGCCCTAACCTGCCACAGTGCTTCGGTGATGGTACCGCCACCTTTATGATTATGGGTGACATTTGTACCCGCCGCTGCCCATTTTGTGATGTAGCTCATGGCCGCCCCAATGAGCTAGACAAAGATGAACCTCGTCATACGGCAGAAACCATTCAAGGTTTGGGTCTTAAGTATGCGGTTATTACCTCAGTTGACCGTGATGATCTAAAAGATGGTGGCGCTCAGCACTTTGTGGACGTGATTAACGAATCCAAAGCACTAAGCCCAAATTGCTTAATTGAAATTCTAGTGCCTGACTTCCGGGGTCGTATGGAGGTAGCATTAGACCTATTGACGGAAACAGCTCCAGATGTGTTTAACCACAATATTGAAACTGTGCCCCGTCTGTATAAAGCCTTCCGTCCAGGCTCTGACTACCAACACTCGCTAGATTTGCTTAAGCAATACAAAGCACGCCGTCCAGACATCGCCACCAAATGTGGCTTTATGGTCGGCTTGGGTGAGACTGAAGAAGAGGTTTATGCCTTACTTGATGATCTAAAAGCCCATGACGTGGACATGATTACTATTGGTCAGTACTTGCAGCCTAGTAAAAACCATGCACCTGTAGATCGCTATGTCCATCCAGATGAATTCCAGCGTTATATGGATTATGGTAAGAAGATTGGCTTCTTTAGTATTTGGGCCGGCCCTATGGTTCGCTCAAGCTACTTTGCTGATCGTCAATACTATGGTGAAGATTGTCCTGCCCCAGTTCGCAGCAAAAAAGCTTTAGCTGCTGAAGCGGAAGGTAAGAAGCTGGGCTGTTAATCGACGAGCTTTCGGTTAAACATTTGTCAATCTACAGTTTTTACTAAACAGCATGCCTTATATTTTAAAAAATATTTAGGGTGTTAAAATCATTATTTTAACACCCTTTTAATCCTCGACTTTCTGATACTAAGCTTTAGATTAACCTATAAACAAAGCTTGATATAGATATAAAAAGCACAGATGTAAATAATATAAATACTTTTCCTATCAAGCTTTATTACTGACTTCCCTTTTTATTCTAATGACTTAAAGGATTTCCCCATGGCCAAGACAATAATGTCCTCCGATCAAGTTCATTCCCTACATCACACTTTGTATGTCCCAAAGAATACCGCAAAAGCCACTTTATTAATTGTTCATGGTATGACTGAGCACAGTGGCCGCTATGAGAAGTTTGCGAATTACTTGGCAGATCAGGGTATTGCTGTATTAACCTATGATCAGTTAGGACATGGTCGCAGTATCAATAATGCAGATGAATTAGGTTATTTTGCTAAATCATACCCCGTGCAAACTCTACTAAAAGATACGATTATTATGGCTGATACTCTAAAACGCCAGTATCCCGATGTGCCCCACTTTATTATGGGACATTCTATGGGCTCATTTGTGGTGCGTAACGTACTACAAGTGCATAGCAATGATTTTGCCGGTGCCATTATTATGGGTAGCAGTGACTATAACCCTTTAGTTAAAGCAGCTTTACCTATAACCAAGGTGCTCAATCAGGTACAACCTAAACGCCCTAACCCTGTCTTTGCTAACTTAATGAGCAAACTATTTAATGCTCAGTTAAAAGATAAGTCTTCTAAATCAGATTTTGCTTGGTTATCACTGAATCAAGAAGCAGTCGCTGAATATGAAAGCGATCCTCTCTGTGGTTTTGACTTTACCAACAATGGATTTTGGACTTTATTTAATCTGATGGATACTGGGCTTACTAAGGATTGGGCCGAGACCATCGACTCTAACTTCCCTATGCTATTTATTAGTGGTGAAAACGATCCTGTCGGCAATATGGGCAAAGGCATACGCAAGCTGACGAAGCGCATGAAAAAACAAGGATTTACTAATGTAACTCAACAGCTTTATCCATTAATGCGTCATGAACCGCTGCATGAAGAGGACAACCAACGAGTTTATCAAGACCTGTACAACTGGCTAGACCAGCATGCTACATAAGATAATCTTAAATCCAATACTTCACTCTTAAGTATTATAGTTTGCTAAACGGAAAAAAATTAGCGACAATATCTAAAGCGTCGCCTACTGCATAGCAGGGCGCTTTGGACTTAAACCCTTCTATTTGGAAAATATATGTCATTAGAGAAAATTATCGAACAAGCTTTTGAGAATCTTGCTGAATACAGCCCCAGCACCATGCCACAAGACGTAAAAGAGGCGGTTAACGACGTCCTTGAGCAGCTAGACAACGGTAGTTTGCGTGTTGCTGAAAAAAAGGACGATGAATGGATAGTTAACCAGTGGGTAAAAAAAGCAGTACTCTTATCTTTTCGCTTGAACGATAATTACCCGATGCAAACGGGTGAACATCTCCAGTTTTATGACAAAGTTCCTACTAAGTTTGCCAACTGGACAGAAGCCCAGTTCGCTGAAGCTGGTGTGCGAGTTGTTCCGCCTGCCGTTGCACGTCGTGGCTCATTTATCGCTAAAGGCGTGGTATTAATGCCAAGCTACACCAACATTGGTGCCTATGTTGATGAAGGAGCTATGATTGATACTTGGGCAACCGTAGGCTCATGTGCCCAAATTGGTAAAAATGTCCACTTATCCGGTGGTGTTGGTATCGGCGGTGTGTTAGAGCCACTACAAGCCAATCCAACAATCATTGAGGACAACTGCTTTATCGGTGCACGCTCAGAGATTGTTGAAGGCGTCATCGTTGAGGAAGGCTCTGTTATTTCTATGGGCGTTTATATCGGTCAATCTACTAAGATTTATGACCGCGAAACAGGTGAAATCCACTATGGCCGTGTACCGGCAGGCTCTGTGGTAGTTTCTGGCAGTCTGCCTTCAAAAGATGGTTCACATAGCTTATACTGTGCAGTTATCGTCAAAAAGGTCGATGCAAAAACTCGTTCAAAGACTAGCATCAATGAGCTATTACGCTTAGCTTAATCTAGCGACACTATTTCATTTAATTGTTGAAGGACACACTCCGTGAAAAAAGTATTGGTTAGTCTTACAGCTATTACTAGCTTAATACTATCAGGGTGTGTCGTGATGGCTCCCTCTTATCATCAGCCACCACCAAGTGCAGATCAAGCTTGGAAAAAATCAGGGGCTACGCTTGAAACCCTACGTGCAGACCTTCAATCGTGCAATTATATTGATAATGTCAGCCAAATCAACAAAACTAAATTTGAAAAACAAACTCAGTGTATGAAGAATAAAGGCTATACCATTAGTACAAAACCTTATAATGCTCATAACTGCTATGGCAATGCGCCAGCTATGTGCGCACTGACTACAATGAAATAAATCAGATTTATAGTCTCATTTATTTTTTCTGGCAAGTTAGAGGGTTTACGTATAGGTAATTTAGCTGTTAGCATTTTACGGTCACCAAACATCACTGAATATTAGAAGGTAAGGGTTAAACTAATCCTTACCTTCACTTTTTTATTGCTCTATCTAGGCCGCGTCTCTATTTGAAATAATCACAACTTCTATCTTTAAAGTATCAATAGTCAACTTTATGTCAAATTTAAGAACCACCACCATTCCTGTTACTGACCCTGAAGCTGGGTTACGTCTGACCGAGATTTTTTACTCTTTGCAAGGTGAGGCACTCACGTCAGGCCTACCTACAGTGTTTGTTCGTCTGACTGGCTGCCCTCTACGCTGCGTGTATTGTGATACCACCTACTCTTTTAGCGGCGGTGAGCGCTTCTCCTTAGATGAAATTATGGCAGATATCGGCCAATATCCTTGTAAAAGGGTGTGTGTGACGGGCGGTGAACCCTTAGCCCAACCCAACTGTATTGCTCTAATTAAAAGACTACTCGATGAGGGCTATGAGGTTTCGTTAGAAACCGCGGGGGCTCTATCAGTAGCCGAAGTGCCCAATGCGGTAAGTAAGGTGATGGATATAAAAACCCCAAGTAGCGGCGAATCAGATAAGAACTTGTGGTCAAATCTACAGTATCTCACCCAGAATGATCAACTAAAGTTTGTCATTATGAACCGTGATGATTATGAGTGGTCAAAACAAAAAGTAGAAGAGTATCAGCTTGATAAGAAGGTGGGCACAGTGTGGTTCTCTCCCATGTTCAATGTCCACCAGGACGCTGAAGGCGATGTGGCAGCAGTAGATGTGCCTAACTTAGCTCGAGAGTTGGCAGAATGGATTTTAGAGGACGCCATTCCCGTGAGACTGCAGCTACAGCTTCATAAAATAATATGGGCAGATGCTAAAGGTAAATAAAAACCCCTAAATCCACAACAGCCGAACTACAAGGAGCCACTTATGGTCAGGCTGATATTGATTACCTTAATCGCCAGTGCTTTTTTTAGTTCAACCTATATCTTAAACGAATTGATGAGTAACTCCGGTGGACACTGGTTTTGGTCATCAAGCCTGCGCTACTTATTCATGTTAATCATATTAACGGTGATGATTGGTCTGCAACATGGACTTTCACGTGTGAGGCAGTTGTGGGTAATTTTCAAAGATCACTGGGTCTTTTGGACCCTTACCGGTAGTATTGGTTTCGGTATTTTTTATGCGGGTCTTTGTTATGCCGCTGATCATGTCAGTGGTTGGGTGGTAGCGGCTACCTTCATGTTTACTGTAGTAGCCAGCTTATTTGTGTTAATGGCTTTTGGTCATAAGTTTGAAAAAAAGCTCATCCTATATGCCTTATTGGTATTAATAGGAGTTATTCTGGTCAACGTTAGTGAAGCCTTGTCCATGCCCACCAGTGCAATAATGGATATCCCATTAACAACGGTTCTAATTTATGGCGCTCTACCCTGTATCATAGCCTCATTCAGTTATCCTATCGGCAGTCAGCTAGTCTGGCAGGCATCTTATAATTCACGACAATTAAATATCACAGAAATTACAAAGGAAAAAAGCGCCAGACGCTCTAAAGACCAAATCTACTGGGACAATGAAGGCTTTGATGCCTTTGAAGCTTTGACTACCATTTCTCCTAGAATTATATCGCTTGAAATGGATGACTACATTGATACTGATAGCCCAACTCCGAAAGTAGAACCACTGCCTAAATCGAAATTAGAAACTTTAGTGGCCAAAATACCAACTATACCTACTAATCTACTTAGTAATTCATTCAATAAAGTATGGCTAATGACCATGGGCAGCTTGCCATTTTGGTTGATTTTAGGGCTTTTTATTCAGCCCAACCTACCCGACTTTAGCCAAGTAACCAATACTCTATTGGTGGCTTTTTTATCTGGCGTTATTGCTACTAGCATCTTTTTATTTGCTCGAGAACGAGCCGAGACTTCAAGTGAGGTAGCCGGTGTCGATGCTACACAAGCTAGTGAAGTGATATTTGCCTTAGTGGGTGGCATGGTGTTTTTGAATAACCCCATGCCCTCAGCCTTAGGAATAGCAGGTATTGCTATTATTATGATTGGCTTAATTTTATTTGCAAAAAATGGCTAACTCTATTTTAAGCTTGATGATCTTTTTCAGCAAAAATTGTAAAAATATAGTCTATATGCTTTTCAACAATGTCTTTTGAAAAAGGATCTGTGCCTGATAAGCGTTTAAACTGTGGAGCAAAGGTAAATATCGAAGTAACGGCGCCCATAAATAAATAGCGCACATGTAAGCTATCGCCCCTAGGCATTAACCCTAGCTTCTGTGCCTGTTTTAACAGATCTAGCTCAGAGTCTGAATACGGCTTAATATACTGATCAGTAAACCAATTGAGTAGCTCTGAATCTCCACGATTGGCCTGAATCATAAAGCGATGAAAGTCTGGAAACTCTGCACTAAAATTAATATAGTGCTTTAACAATTCTCGTACTCTTTGCGGTTGTTCTAAGTCGCCAAGGCTTGCAATATATTTTTCTGATTGCTCGGTATAAGTATCAAATATGGCCTCAGCTGCCGCCTTCCACAGATCTTCTTTGGTGCCAAAATGATGAGTGATAAGGGTATGGTTTACCCCGGCTGTGCTGGCAATAGCACGTGTTGACACGCCCTCAAAGCCTGCAGCAGAGAATTCCTTCAAAGCAGCATTAAGTATCTTACACTTCGTCTCACGCGCGCGTTTTTGTTCTGAACGTTTGGGGTGTGACTTTACTGTTGTAGGCTTCATTTCATCCTCAAGTATCATTTATTATTAGATTCAAACTCTTGATAATTCATCCTCTATCGCTACTATAGACTAGTAATAAAAAGAGCTTAAACCTGTGTAGCATTTAATGAGTTTAACATATCTTTTGAAGAGCAAAGTTTTAACACAGCTTTATAACTGAAAAGGACTCAAGCGTAAGCTTGAGTCCTTTTGATTTTCTATATTAATCAGCTCGTTTATTATTATAAGCCTTTAATTATAAAACTCATAGAAATTGAAGCTAATTAATAGGTTTTACTAATAAATAGACTATTGATTAATAACATCCACACCTTTTGGTGGCGTAAATTTAAATTGGCTGCTTGGAATACTGGTATTTAATTTCACATTACTAAATTTAATTGACGTTACCTGACCCAGTGAGTCGTTTAGTACCATCATTACTGGCTTACCGCCATTAAAGCTTACTGCTAAGCTATTAAAGTTACTGCCACTAGCTTTCGGGTATAACACATAATAGTTTTTCTTAGCATTTGGCTGAGTAATCTTGAAGTTTTGGGAGATTTTATTGGGATCGCCAGATAGTAATAAAGCTGGAGTATTACCTAGCTGTTGGTCAGCATTTTGACGAGTAACTTGCTCTAAATCCTTATCATATACCCAAAGCGCGCTACCATCAGTAACAATAAGCTGTTCGGAGGGCGAAGTGATATTCCAGCGGAAGTTATTAGGACGCTGTAAGCTGACATTACCTGAAAAAGTACCATTTTTAGCGCTTAGACCACTTTTACTACCATTTGCCCCTTTGGTGGTTTGAGTGAAATTAGCGGTCATACTTTTGGTATTACTTAATAGAGTATTTAAACGCTTAGCTGCTGTTAAATTATCCGCAGCTGTTGCTGCTTGCGCCGCTTGTGATACTGCCATAACTGGCATGCCAAAGACTAAAGCCCCTGATAGTGCTGTGCCCATTACTTTTTTCATCATAGTTTTTGTCTTGTTATTATCGTTTATTTCAATATTCATAATTTCATTTTCCTTCAATGGTTAAGTGCAATACTGCCACAACTTAAAAAGTAAATTTAAAAGTAAAATACAATTTCTTTTATTTTAACTTCTTATTGGTAAGCAATAGCACAAATCGTACTAAATTAAGTCGATCAAAAATATAAGCAGTTGGTAGCAATTAATATTATATTAACCGTCTTACTTATAGCTTGTTGGGTAGTGTGCCATTTCTTTTATTACCTGACTAGAAGATAATTGCAAAAATAACTTCTGGCTTGTTACGCAGTTATGACTTGAATAGCTTTAAACGCCTAATTGTGACATATGCTCTATTTCTGTAATAACTTTTAACACTAGGTGTTTATTACTATGGTGATAAATATTGATTAGCAACCATAAAAAAAGCCCTGATATTATATCAGGGCCTCTTTAGGTTGGATGGTAATCCTACCAGAATTCATGCAATTAACTTCTCACTAAATTGTAAGAAGCTAATTGACCGTAAATTAAGCTTCTTGAACAGAAACGTAACGACGGTTGAATTTACCTTTAGTATCGAACTTAACAACACCATCAGTTAGAGCAAATAGAGTATGGTCACGACCCATGCCTACGCCTTCGCCTGCGTGGAATTCAGTACCACGTTGACGTACGATGATGTTACCAGCCACAACATCTTGACCACCAAATACTTTTACGCCAAGCATTTTTGGGTTAGAGTCACGACCGTTACGAGTTGAACCTGCGGCTTTTTTATGTGCCATGAGAAATCTCCTTACTGAGACTAATTTATAAAAACTTTATACTATATAGATAACTAATATTAGGACATCAAATCAATACTGTAAATTATTTAATGTAACGTCAGCTATCTACATACTTGTAAAGGGAAATAACCAGTTATTAAGCATTAATCGCTTTGATTTTAAGAAGCGTGTACCACTGACGGTGGCCTTGCTCTTTATGATAATGCTTACGACGCTTGTGCTTAACGATACGGATTTTTTTACCGCGACCGTGTTCTACTACTTCAGCTTCAACGCTTGCGCCTTCAACAACTGGCTGACCAATTTTATAATCATCGCCATCAACAACCATTAATACGTCTTCAATTTTAATGGTTTCGCCTTTTTCAGCTTTTAGTAGCTCAACTTTTAGTAGTTCATCAACGCTTACACGATGCTGTTTACCACCACTTTTGATAACTGCGTACATCTTATGACTCCGTTTAACCCGTGTGCCGTGGTTACTCAAATACTTTGAAGTATTCAAAATAACGCTTCAGCTTTTGCCTGATCTACGTACACGACAGGGAAAGTTACAGAAAAATAGCTTTAAAACAATTCCGGCCAGCCAACAAATAAGGTTAACCTTTTTGTTAGTGCTGCGTTATTGCCATAAGCTTTGAATATGAAGACGGAATTTTACGCACTTATGGGCCAAATTGCAATAGATGAATGCAAATTAGGCCTATGTTATTATGCATTGCGCCATTAATAGCTGTTGAGTAACTCAACTTTGTTAACAATGCTAAAACGATATATCGCTCTTAAGTAAAGAAAACTATATTAAAATGGCAACTTATAAGCTTAAAACTTAATGGCTAAAAACAAGTTACTTAAAAAAAGTTAATAGTTACCTTCTAATCATTTTTTATATGATAAGTAATGCTATAGACTATAATAGATACTTATATAGACGCTTAGTGGTTAATTTATCAAACTTTGGGTGTCTGAACTAATCTTCTGTCAGTTAACTGCTATATCAGTTGCCCCGTTGTAGATTTGAATCACTATATAATAACTTTTCATTATTCTAATTTTAGTTGACCGTAAATATGACCACATCAAATACCGCATCATCAGCTGCTACAACCTCAGCTCCTTTAATTAATGAAAGCCCAATTGTGGATTATGCTGACATCCAACAAATTATTGCTGATGATTTTGCTATCATGGATAAGCAAGTCTTTGGAAACTTAAACTCTAAAGTTCAACTGGTAATGAACGTCTCCCAACATGTGATCAATGCGGGTGGCAAACGTATGCGCCCTCTTATCACTTTATTGTGCTCAAGACTATGCAAAGATGAGCAGTCGGAAGATGCCATGCATTTAGCCGCCATTACCGAGATGCTGCACACCGCCACTTTAGTTCATGATGATGTCATTGATGAGTCTGGAATGCGCCGTGGTCGTCCTACTGCTAATGCCACTTGGGACAATCCTACGGCCGTATTAGTAGGAGACTACCTTATTGCGCGCGCTTTTAACCTGCTGGTTGGCTTTCAAAGCCTACCTTTATTAAAGCTTTTCTCAGATGGGACTTGTGATATTGCAGAAGGTGAGGTTTTGCAGTTACAACACCAACACAATCCTGAGGCCACTGAAGATGATTATATGCGTATCATTGATGGTAAGACCTCACGTTTGTTTATGATGGCGACCACTGGAGTAGCCATACTACAAGATAAGCCTGAGTTTATGCAGCCCTTTAGTGACTTTGGTCAGCACTTTGGTAATGCTTTCCAAATTATTGATGATGTGCTTGATTATAGTGGCGATAGTGAATTGATGGGTAAAAACTTAGGGGATGATTTAGCCGAAGGCAAGCCTACCCTACCGACTATAATTGCTCTGCGTATATTAAAGCAAAGCGATGAAGCTAAATACAATAAATTACGTATTGCGGTCCAAACAGGTAAAGTCGACGATGCTCAAGGCCTAATTAAATTGGTTCAAGAGTCAGGTGCACTAGATTACTGTCGTGATCGTGCTTTGGAAGAAACCCGTTTGGCGCAACAAGCTTTAAGTCAGCTTCCTGACAATCAATATCGTAACGGTCTATGGCAATTAACCGAACTTGCGAGCTCTCGTTTGGCCTAACAAATCTCTACTCTTTGCTACATTATGACTTGTATTGTCTAAGGACATAATAAAAGCACCATAGGCTCAGAAGATGCATCAATCTTCTGAGCTTATTTTTTTAGCTCTAGGCATTATTTGTGGCTGTAAACAGTCAAATAAATAATAATATTTGTAGTTTAATATTTGTTATACATTACACTTGTAATATATAATGTTGTTTTTATTTATAAAAATAACGTTGTTTTTAATCACAAAAAAGTAGTGACATGCTCGCAAAGTGCTGCCCCATCAATCACTAACTAACTTTAGGGTAAATAAATAGTTTGTTATTTTTGATGGGCAGTCATCGTTATTATAGTTGCTATTATTGCTTAAATAGCTTTATTAGCACCCTATTGATTAATAAACTAGATAGACGAAAGCATAGTCACTACGATATTTACAAATTTAAAACAAGCATCTAGCTTTTCATTGCTAAAGTACGTGTAATTTGTAAACAAACACCATTCTCTTGCGTGCAAGCTAGCAAAAATTTGCTTGTGATTACCCACTATCTAAGGTTTTTTACATGAAACACTCGCACCTTTTCCTCGCTATTAGTTTAGCTGTATCCGGGCTGTTTATTGCAGGCTGTGATAAAAAAGACGACGAAGCAAACGCTGCAGCTGCTCAGCAACAGATGCCACCTGCAGTTGTGAATGTTATGCCCGTCCAATTCCAAACTGTGCCTTTGGTTCACGAGTTTTCTGGTCGCACAGCCGCCTATGAGGTAGCTGATATCAGACCTCAGGTGACAGGCGTTGTGGACGAAATCCTTTATCCACAAGGTCGCATGGTTCAAAAAGGTCAGCCTCTTTATAGAATCAGCCCTGAAAACTATCAATCTAGCCAAGGCGCAAACGTAGCTGCAGTACAGCAAGCAGAAGCAAATGTTCAAACCGCTAAAGCAAGCTACAACAATGCTGTTGCTAATATAGAATCACAAAAAGCGCTACTTGAACAAGCTCAAGCAGATGTACAGCGTCTTAAGCCGTTAGTGGCTCAGCAAGCTATCTCTGCACAGCAATACGAACAAGCAGTTACCCAACTAAAGACTGCTCAAGCAGGTCTTAACAGTGCTCAGGCAGCAGCGCAGCAAGCCCAAGCAAATATTGCCAGTTCACAAGCCGCTGTAAATACTGCCAAAGCTCAACTATCAGGTACTCAGTTAGATCTTAATCGTACCATCGTAAGAGCCCCAATCTCTGGTATTTCAGAGCGCTCTAACGTAACTGCCGGTGCATTAGTCAATGCTAACCAAGCCAATCCAATGGTTACTATCTCTAGAATTAACCCTATTTATGTAGATATCAGCCAATCTTCTTCTGAGTTATTAAAATTAAAACAGCAACAAGCCAGTGGTGCGCTTCAAGCAGGCAACAATACTGTTGAGTTGGTATTAGAAGATGGTAGCACCTACCCTGTCAAAGGTCAGATGTCTTTAGCAGAGGCTAAAGTTGATCAAGATACTGGCGCGGTGACTCTACGAGCTATTTTCAAAAATGATAACTATATGTTACTGCCAGGCATGTATGTTAAAGCGCGTCTGGTTCAAGGCTTAATTAATAATGCTGTTTTATTGCCTCAAAGTGCATTAATTCGTACGCCTAAAGGTGAAACTCAAGTTTATATCGTTGACCAAAACAACAAAATCCAGGTTCGTGATGTGACCGTAAACGGTACTTATAACGGCAACTGGGTTGTCACTGACGGCCTGCAAGCAGGTGAGAACATCGTTGTGGTAGGTGGCTCTAAAGTGAGCCCAGAGCAAGAGGTGGTTAGTAAGCCTTATCAAGCAGAAGGCACTACTCCAAAACAAGGTGCAGCCCAAACACAAGGTCCTGTAGCCAATAAATCTGGGGCTCCAAAAGGCCCAGTAGCGCCTCAGAAGCAACAAACGGCTGAGACAAACGCTGCAAAATAATTCAAAAATAGGCAGACTAGGAAAATATCATGTCGAGATTTTTTATTAACCGCCCTATTTTTGCATGGGTAATATCAATTTTAATCATGCTACTGGGCATAATCGCGGTCATTAACTTACCAATTGAGCAGTACCCTCGTATTGCACCCCCAACAGTTAGTGTTAGTGCTTCTTATCCAGGTGCTAACGCGCAAACTGTTGAGGACACTGTTGTTCAGGTTATTGAACAGCGCATGAAAGGTCTTGATGGCTTAATGTACATGTCATCAACAAGCTCCTCAACTGGTAGCGGTTCGGTAAAACTAACTTTTGAAAACGGTACTGATCCTGATACTGCACAAGTTCAAGTTCAAAACAAATTGCAGTCAGCAATGAGTTCGTTACCTGAGCCTGTACAGCGTCAAGGGGTTGACGTTACTAAGTCTTCAAGTAGCTTCTTGATGGTTCAAGGCTTCATCTCAGAAGACAACTCTATGGACAGTATAGATATTTCGGACTATGTGGCTTCTAATATTGTTGACCAGATTAGCCGTGTCGAAGGGGTTGGTGAAGTACAGTTATTCGGTTCATCTTATGCGATGCGAGTGTGGTTAGACCCTGCCCGTTTACGCAGCTTTAACTTAGTTCCAGGCGATGTTGTCAATGCTATTCGTGCCCAAAACGCACAAGTCTCAGCAGGACAATTAGGACAAGCTCCTGCTGCTGAAGACAGACAGGTCATCAATGCTACAGTAACCGTACAATCTTATTTACAAACGCCTGAAGAATTCAGAAATATTCTGTTAAAAACCGATAGCACTGGGGCTCAAGTTCGTATAGAAGATGTGGCTGACGTTGAAATTGGTCGTGAAAACTACAGTATTAGAGCTCTTTATAATGGCAAGCCGTCATCAGGTATTGGTATTTCATTAGCACCAGGTTCAAACGCGCTAGAAACCAGACAGTTGGTTGAAGAGCGTATGGCTGAGCTTGAAGCTAACTTCCCTCCAGGGCTAGTCTCTGTAGTTCCTTACGATACTACTCCATTCGTTAAGCTATCTATTAAGCAAGTTGTTAAGACTCTAGTCGAAGCCATTATCTTAGTATTCTTGGTGATGTTCTTATTCTTGCAGAATTGGCGTGCAACGGTTATTCCAACACTAGCCGTACCAGTAGTTCTGTTAGGAACCTTTGCGGTGCTATATGTCGCTGGCTTTAGTGTTAACGTACTGACGATGTTCGCCATGGTACTGTCCATTGGTCTACTGGTGGACGACGCCATTGTTGTTGTCGAAAACGTCGAGCGTATCTTAGAAGAAGATCCGCACATCTCTATTAAAGACGCTACCATTCAGTCAATGGGCGAAATTAGTAAGGTGGTTATTGGTATTGCCTTGATTTTATCAGCGGTATTCGTACCTATGGCCTTCTTTGGTGGATCAACAGGGGTTATTTACCGTCAGTTCTCGATCACCCTAATTACCAGTATGGTACTGTCTGCGATAGTTGCTTTGATTTTTACACCAGCACTATGTGTGACCTTACTTAAACGCCAAAAGAATCATGGTGAAGAGAAAAAAGGCTTCTTCGGTTGGTTTAACCGTACTTTTGAAAAAGTTAGCCGTTCTTATGAAGGTATCATTGGTAAGAGTGTTAACCATAAATTGTTATATGCTTTAGGCTATGCAGCAATTGTCGGCCTTATGGCGGTAATATTTATGCGTATCCCAGGATCTTTCTTACCAGAAGAAGACCAGGGTATTATGGTGACTCTAGTTCAATTGCCTTCAGGGGCATCTTTAGATGATACTCAGGCTGTACTAGATAAAGTATCCAATTATTATGATTCTGAAGAAACAGATAACATAGAGTCGGTATTTACTATTGCTGGCTTCAGTTTCGCAGGTCCTGGACAGAACATGGGTCTGGCATTCATTCGCTTGTCTGACTGGGATGGCCGGGTAGGTGAAGAGAATACAGCGCAAGCAGTAGCTGCACGAGCCATGGGCTATTTCGCTACCCAGATCAATGAAGCACAAGTTTATGCCATCGTTCCGCCTGCTATTACTGAGCTAGGTAACGCCAGTGGTTTCGACCTAATGCTGCAGGATGTAGGCAATATCGGACATGACGGGCTAACCGCCGCTCGTAACCAATTATTGGGTATGGCTAGCCAAAGCGACCAAGTTACTGGGGTTCGTCCTAACGGCCAAGAAGATGCTCCTCAATTGAAAGTTAATATCAATCAAGAACAAGCAGCGGCTTATGGCCTACCTTTGTCTTCCATCAACAGTGTAATCTCTACTGCTTGGGGTTCAGCTTACGTAAATGACTTCGTGGACAGAGGTCGTATTAAGCGTGTGTTCGTACAAGGTGAGGCTGATAGCCGCACCAACCCTGAAGACATCAATAAATGGTATGTTCGTAACGATCAGGGTGACATGATTTCATTCGATGCTTTCTCAGATAGCGAATGGCAACACGGTTCACCTCGTTTAACTCGTTATAACAGTTTCCCCTCGATGAACATTCAGGGTAACGCTGCTCCCGGACTAAGTACCGGTGAAGCTATGACCGCTATGGAACAAATGATAGAGCAGCTTCCAGAAGGTGTTGGCTATGAGTGGACAGGTATGTCTCTAGAAGAGAAAAAATCAGGGGCACAAGCGCCAATGTTATATGCCCTATCCATCTTAGTAGTCTTCTTATGTCTAGCTGCGTTATATGAAAGCTGGTCTGTGCCCTTTTCGGTTATTTTAGTGATACCATTAGGAGTGTTAGGGGCTGTCTTATTTACCTGGTTACGAGACTTTGCAAACGATATTTATTTGCAAGTGGGTCTATTAACCATCGTAGGTCTGTCAGCTAAGAACGCTATTTTGATTATTGAGTTCGCTAAAGAACACCAAGAATCTGGAATGTCCTTGAAGGATTCGGTTATGATTGCTGCTCGTCAGCGTCTGCGTCCAATTATCATGACTTCATTGGCATTTGGTTTAGGGGTATTACCACTGTACCTAGCAACTGGTCCAGGCGCAGGAAGTCAGAACGCCATTGGTACCAGTGTTGTAGGTGGTGTGGTTACCGCAACTTTCTTAGGTATTTTCTTTATCCCTATGTTCTATGTATGGGTACGTACTATATTTAAGTACAAAGGGGATGGTACCAATAATGGTTCTGGTAATGGTGTTCAAACTCAGTCTAATCCTGCATTAGCGACTACTGACACCAGCACTACCTCTACCCCAGCCAATTTTGGAGACAACACTCAATGACGACATCTGTAAAATCAAATATAATTCTTAAAAGTCGAGCTGTGAGTGCATTTGCTATGAATACATCTAATAAGTGGACACGGTTATTTGGTTTATCTGCTTTGACAGTCGCTATTAGCGCCTGTCAGACAGTGCCAACTGCCGATACAAGTCCGGTGGTTGCTCGTCCTAATATTCCTCTTTTACCAGGAGAGAATTACGAGCTTTATGGAAATAACCAAGTACCGTCAAGTCTTGCCGCCGTACGTTGGCAAAGTTTTTATACCGATCCTAAGCTAAAAGCGCTTATTCAAATGGGTCTGGATAACAATAAAGACGTTAAGCAAGCGGTTTTAGCCATCCAAAAAGCTCAAGCTCAATACCGCATTACTGATAGTAATAATGCGCCTAACGTTGGTCTAAACGGTGAGTACTCTCGTGGTGCAAATAATGCTGTCGACCGTAACCCTAGTGACAACTATAGTGTTGGTCTTGGTATGGCTGCCTATGAGCTTGATTTCTGGGGCAAGATTGCTAACTTAAAAGAGCAAGCGCTACAAAACTATCTAAGCACCACAGCAGCTCGAGATACCGCTCAAGTCAGCTTGATTGCTAATATTGCTAAGAGTTATGTCAACCTAAGCTATCAGCAAAAGCAGCTAGAGCTTGCGATAAGTACGCTACAAACTCGTGAAGAGTCGCTACGTATTACCAAAGCTCGCTTAGAAGCAGGTATTGACTCCAAAGCACCTTCCCTACAAGCAGCGGCTTCTGCTGAAACCGCTCGCATTGCTGCACTAAATGCTCAAAGTGGGGTGTTGAGAGCTAAAAACGCTCTTAAATATCTGGTTGGTGCTCCCATCACAGATGATATGTTGCCAGATCCTGCGGTACCTAATATCGCTTCAAATCAAGTATTAAGTGCCGGCTTGCCTAGTGATCTATTACGCTACCGTCCTGATGTACTTCAAGCTGAATACAACTTAAAAGCAGCAGGTGCCAACATTGAAGTAGCTCGTGCGGCTTATTACCCATCAATTAGCTTGACGGGTAATCTAGGTTATAGAAGTAATGACCTATCTGATTTGTTCAAGAGCGGTGCTGCTAGTTGGTCATTTGGACCCTCTATCAATTTACCTTTATTTGATGCCGGTCAACGTGATGCCAACTATGAAGTGGCTCAAATTGAGCGTGATCAAGCTGTCGCTAATTACGAAAGCACCGTTGAAGCTGCCTTTAAAGAGGTGAATGATGTGCTGGCTGATCGAGCAACACTAGATCAAAGAACTCAGGCTGAATACCGCCTACAAGAGAACTATCAAGGTCTATTTGATATCTCTGAAGCGCGCTTTAAAGCTCAGGTTGATGATTATCTTGCAGTGCTTGATGCCCAGCGCTCACTGTTCTCAACTCAGCAGTCTATCCTGAATCTAGAACAAGAGCGTCTCAATAACCAAATTGAGCTGTACCAAGTGTTGGGCGGCGGGGCGAATTTAGGTCCTGTTGCTGTTCCTACCTCAAAGTATCGCAACTTAGTGAACGTCTTTGACAATCAATCCGATAAGCAAAAAGCAGTACAAGCTATTGAGTCTAGCCGCGGACCCGCTATCGTAACTCCTGAACAAGCTTATGCGATTGAGGCTACTAAGCCTGTTAAAGTAGTGAAACAAAAAGAGCTGACTCCAGTTGATATCAATAATAACAACAACGCAGATGCTTACATCTCTGTTGTTGAGACCTCGACCCACCCTGCTGGCTCTAAAGTTGTAGACACCAAAGACGGCGCTAAGGTGGTTCAGCCTTAAGTTTAAGAGTTATCTGTTCACAATTAAATAAACCCCATAAGTTACCTTATGGGGTTTATTTTATGACACTGAAGTTAGGTAGCGCTAGTTAACTTAGCTAAAGTGATCAATCAGGTAAGTCGTGCCGGATATGATCTGGACTTAAACCAAAAGAGAACACAAAGGTAGCTACCAAGCTGTTAACAATAACGAAAGCCACATCTAACCCTTCATGCCCTAGCACAAACTTACCTAATAAAGCAGATATCACCAGCATAATCCCAAAAAATATTGCCAAATAAATTTTAATTTTAGGATGTGACAGGCTATAAGGCTGCTCAGGCTTTGGTCCTTTTTCTAACACATACAGACGAACTGCCCAGCCTGCTGCATAAGCTAAGGCCCCCATTAATAAATAATTCAAAAAACCCATTTTTTTATTCCTAATTGCCTAGTACCTAAAGACTAAATTTCTATGCTGGTAATGGTTTAATGTTGCTTGTACTTTAAGCAAATCTCTACTTTGCTATAAAGGTCTCTACTTTGCCCTAAAGCAAAAGCAGTTTAACTGTTAACCTTGCCTGCAGGCTTAATCACGATATTACCCACACCGTCCTGACTTTGATGCGGATTGTCTAATAGCACATCGGCTGGGGTGTCATCGCATTCAACTTTATAAATGGTATTGGACCCTTGTAAGATATAGCCAAGATATGGGCTGTCTAACGTAGGATCAATGTTGACATAAGCTTGCTTAACTTGAGCAACAACGAATACTCGATCTGGTCGACCGATTACCCCTTCAACATTTTTTTTATCAATTGAAAAGTATTTTGATACTTTATCAATAGCGATAGGCTCTAAAGGCTCTGGGTCATCCCACACTCTATTGGCAGATTTTGGCTCTTTCATCTGCATCACTAAGCCTTGTGCCTGCTGACTGACTTTAATCTGTGGTGGCTCATCTTTACTTACGGTATAGCAGCCTGAAAACATGTCAGCATGGTGCTTAATGCTTAGTTCAGAGTTTAAAGTCTCAGCGGAGGTTTCAGCACTCACTTCAGAGTCGGCTGTCTCAGACTTATCACAAGCCGTTACTAATAAGGCTACCCCTGATAGGAGTATGGTCGAATAAATTTTTGATAGATTTAATGGTTTCAAAGCAAAGTTCCGGTAGCTCAATATAATTATCGGTATTTTAGCAAACTTGCTGTCACTGTTGTGACTATTGGCAAATATATTAAAGAGGCAAACTCAAATAAGTAGGTCATATTTGCTATACTAGGGGCTAACTATTTATGTCCTGTTTTAGCCAATGCGAGTCGCTATGTCCGTTCTTAATCCGAAGCCCAATACCACTATTGCTTTCACTGATGGTGCCTGTAAAGGAAACCCTGGTCCTGGAGGTTGGGGGGCGCTATTAGTGCTTAGTGATGGCCGTCAAATTGAATATTTTGGCGGTGAAGCTCATACCACCAACAACCAAATGGAGTTGATGGGAGCGATTATGGCTTTAGAAAATAGCCCTCATGATCAGCACCTAGAGATTTGGACCGACTCAAGCTACGTAAAAAATGGCATTACCTCTTGGATTCAAGGTTGGAAAAATAAGGGCTGGAAGACCTCTGGTAATAAACCAGTAAAAAACCAAGAGCTGTGGCAACGTCTAGATGCTCTACAAGCCAGCCGTGATGTTAGCTGGCACTGGGTGAAAGGCCATGCCGGTCATGAAGGCAACGAAAAGGCAGATGAATTGGCCAACCGTGGCATTTTATCTTCCTCTAATTCCATTACCTCTAATCCTAATGACAGCGATGAGCTTAAAAAAAAACTGAATAATTCACAAAGCTTAGTTGCTCCTGAGGCGCAAACACCAACCTCTCCCCTTTTTGATGAGCAAAATGATCATCCAAATATCACCACGAGATCCCCAAGTAATATGATTAACTCAGAAAATAACGACTTTCAAAACAACAATGACTGGATTAAAGATGATCCCCTAGGTTTTGATGAAATGTCTCCTGAAGAAGAGGCGGCTCTAGCAGCGCAGTTTGGTAATCCTCAAGCCCACTCGCCTGCAGCAGAGTCTTTGCCGCATGACTCAGCAGCAGACTTACAGAATATTGGTGAGACAGCACAAGCCTCTCATGAACAGCCAAGTGAGGCACAAGAAGTTGAGTTTGATGGCGACACCAGTCGTGCCAACCCTCACTTCAAGCCGCTATTGCCTGAGCCTGTTAATAGAGGACAAAGTGGCCGTCAGTTGATTATGGATACCGAGACCACAGGTCTAGACGCTCTAAAAGGCGACAGAATCATTGAGGTGGGTATCATCGAGCTGGTAAACCGCAAATTTACTGGTGAGAAGCTGCACGTCTATATCAACCCTGAGCGTGGTATGGATGAAGAGGTTATAAGAGTTCACGGTATCTCAGAGGCCTTCTTAGCAGACAAACCTAAATTTAAAGAAGTGGCCAAGCCTCTTTATGAATTTATGCTTGGGGCGGAAGTTATTGCTCATAACGCACCATTTGATATCAGTTTCTTATCAATGGAGTTTGACAAAGTTGGACTAACAGACTTTGCTGAGAAGATTACCGTTACTGACTCCTTGGTAATGGCCAAACAGCAGTATCCGGGGCAAAAGAACACTCTAGACGCTTTAGTACGTCGTCTTAACGTGGGTAAAATGGACCGTACCTTCCACGGGGCTTTACTAGACTCGGAAATTCTGGCTGAAGTTTATCTGGCAATGACAGGGGGTCAGGTAGCCCTAGCTATCGATGAAGATACCCAGGCTGAAGGTGAAGGTTCACACGCTGACTTTAGCCACCTAGCTGCACAGATATTAACGGCAAAAACCCAGATCAGCGATCATGTAAGCTGGGTTGCCAAACTACTTAAGAAGCACCCAAAGCTTGCTGAAACCCAAGGTGTGGGCTGCTTTTATAGCCTCGATGACGCCACAAAAGCGAAAAACCTGCTGTTTCAAAAATCCATAATAGACCAACAGCTACAAGCCAGTCGCCTAAACGTAGACCCTATCTTGGCCAATAATTTATTTATTGGATCCTAGTTTGCGGGATATCTAAGCGTTAAAGCATTAAATAAATCATTTATACCGCCCACTCCCAGCTGAGCATAAGCAGTCGACCATTAACTAATGGCTGGTAAGGTATTACAATACTTATTTAGTCAGTGCCACTCGGACTGACTTTGAAGTTATTCAATTGCTATTTATTATGAGGTACTCGTGAGCACTGACCGATTAGACGCCCTACCTATCCTATTTAATCGCTTTGGGCTTGAGCGCCTGACACAGACTCAACGTCAAAAAATTGCCACGGTTGATGCGACTTTGCCTCAAACCCAATGTGGGCTATGCGACCACCCTGAGGGCTGCTTACCCTATGCCATTGCTATGGTGGTAGATAATGAGCCGCACAATAAATGTGTGCCTGGCGGTCAGCCGGTTAGTGACACTATTGCTGAAATACTAGACAGAGAGACTTTACAGGTTCGTGAGTCTGCTTGGCCGGTAGATCCTAATACCAGTCGTCCTACTGAAGTGCGGGCAGTGATACGAGAGGATGATTGCATTGGTTGTACGAAGTGCATCCCTGCCTGCCCGGTTGATGCCATTATTGGCACTGGCAAACACATGCACACCATCATCAGTGACTTATGCACTGGCTGTGAGCTGTGTCTACCCCCCTGCCCTGTAGACTGTATTGACCTTGTTGAAGTGCCTCGTGACCCTGCTACTGAAACGGCTGAATTTAGACAAAAAGAACAGGCTCACCTAAGATATCGCTATCACAATCATCTCAATCGCGTAGCAGAGCAAATGGCAGATAAAACCCATGCTAAGCCAGTGACCAGTGTCATTGAGACCATGATAGGCAATGCTTCACACCAAAGCTTAAATATCGATGCCTCTAAAGCCAAAGCCACCATTGCTGGAGCCAAGCTACGCACCAAAATCAAAAAACTAGAGAAGCAGCTAAACGTACGTCCTAATCCAAGCAAACAAGCAGAATTGGACGACTTAAAGCAGCAGTTGGCCGAGCTTAGTAAATAAGGGTTAAGCAATCAATTGTGCTTTTTTCTATTTTCAATAGATAGAATAGATAGGTTAATTTGACGAGACATTAAATCAATATGAGTAAAGTTGTTAAACATAAAACAGCCCATACCCCTCCCTCAAGACGTCTGCCTAACCGTAACGTACGCCCCTTTTTTGAGAAGTTAGCGGCAGCCATTGATGAGCCGGTAACTGAGCTTGAATATAGCAGCAACTTTGAGCTGCTCATAGCGGTTATCTTATCGGCCCAAGCCACAGACGTCAGCGTCAACCTAGCTACCCGTAAGCTTTATGCAGTAGCCAATACCCCTGAAGCTATTTATGCCTTAGGAGAAGAGGGATTAAAAGAGTATATCAAGACCATAGGTCTGTTTAATTCAAAAGCCAAAAACGTCATTAAAGCTTGTAAAGACTTAATTGAGAAGCATGACAGCCAAGTGCCAGATAACCGTAAAGACTTAGAGGCGCTGGCAGGTGTGGGCCGAAAAACAGCGAATGTAGTCCTAAATACAGCTTTTGGTCATCCGACCATGGCCGTAGACACCCATATATTTCGTGTTAGCAACCGTACTGGCTTGGCCACTGGCAAAACTGTGCTTGCTGTAGAACAAAAATTATTGGAGCGGGTTCCTGAAGATTATCTTCTCGATGCCCACCACTATCTTATTTTGCATGGGCGCTATACCTGTCAAGCGCGCACTCCAAAATGTGGGGCCTGTCCGGTCTATGAAGAGTGCATGTTTAAAGACAAACAGGCTTTCGCCGAATTATAATAAGCATCACCTTCCCTTAAATAGCTGTTATATAGCAGATTACCCTTACAATGGCGTCAAGTCACTAGAGTTTTCAGTGAGTTAAGGGTAAAATAGGCTATTTAAATTTTTATGATTATCTTGTTTGATTTTACCATCATACCGTAATGACTTTTAAAACGTCATTGCCGTGCTAAAATCTCAATTCCTGAATCCAAGCTCCTGAATCCTGAATATAAGTGACTCTCCTACTATGCATGACTATCAACTTTTTACCTCAGAATCTGTAAGTGAAGGCCATCCTGATAAAATGGCAGATCAAATTTCAGATGCTTTGCTTGATGCAATTATGCGTGAAGACTTACACGCCCGGGTGGCCTGTGAAACCTTAGTTAAAACAGGGGCAGTAGTTTTAGCTGGTGAAATCTCAACCACTGCCAATATCGACATCGAACGCATTGTTCGTGAGACAGTTAATGAAATTGGGTATAACCATTCAGATTTAGGTTTCGATGGCAATACCTGTGCGGTTATCAATATGATTGGTAAACAATCTCCCGAAATCGCTCAAGGGGTTGACCGTCAAAACCCAGAAGACCAAGGTGCTGGCGACCAAGGTCTAATGTTTGGTTATGCTAGCAATGAAACCGAAGTATTGATGCCCGCACCTATTGAATATGCGCACCGCTTAATGGAACGTCAGTCTATGTTACGTCGTTCTGGGGAGCTACCTTGGTTACGCCCTGATGCCAAAGCTCAAGTTACTCTAAAATATGCCAATGGCATCCCTTCAGCCATTGATGCGGTAGTGCTATCTACCCAACATGATCCAGATGTATCTCAAGCTGATTTGCATGAAGCGGTGATGGAGAGCATTATCAAGCAAGTTATCCCAGCTGAGCTACTGCACAAAGATACTCGCTATCACATCAACCCAACCGGTAAATTTGTTATCGGTGGTCCTGTGGGTGATGCCGGCTTAACTGGCCGTAAAATTATTGTCGATACTTACGGTGGTATGGCCCGTCATGGTGGCGGCGCATTCAGTGGTAAAGACCCCTCAAAAGTTGACCGCAGTGCCGCTTATGCAGGTCGTTATGTGGCAAAGAATATCGTTGCAGCCGGTCTTGCTGAGCGCTGTGAAGTTCAGATCAGTTACGCCATTGGGGTTGCTGAACCGACCTCCATTGCAGTGAACACTTTTGGTACTGCTAAAGTGAGCCGCGAAGTTATTATTGAGCTAATCCGCACTCATTTTGACCTACGTCCTTATGGCATTACTCATATGCTAAATCTGCTACAGCCTATGTATCAGCAAACCGCTACTTATGGCCACTTTGGTCGCGAAGGTAGCGAAACGGCCTTCACTTGGGAAAAAACAGACAAAGCAGATTTATTAAGAGCAGACGCTAATATCTAAAGATATATAAATAAAGCACCCATAGTCGCAAGCTTGGGTGCTGTATTTAATCCATTTAATTAATAAAGTTAAAGTTGATCATTATGACCGATACCCCTAACAACAACGAAGCTCCTAAGCTATCAAAAGATATTGAAGCTTTCTACAAACGTGCTGATGCCATTATTGGGCTTGCCAACAGTCAGTTGGGCCCAGAAGCGCACTCAGGCCAAGTGGGTGCTTCATTATTGTATGCTGCCGCTCGTTATAGTGCCTCAGTGGCTTCTATTGGCTTCGTCAAAGGCAGTGATTTGGCAGCAGAAAAAAATGAAATCATTGAGTTTTATACCAAGCAGTATCGTCAAATGTTGAGTGATAACTTAGACGATTATGCAGATAACTTTGATAAGTATGTGCAAACTGGTGCAGAACAAAAATAGACGCTTTTATCTAATTTAAATAAAAGCAATATTTTGAATACAAGATATATAAATAGCTTACCTTAGGTAGGCTATTTTTTTTGCTAAGATAGAAGCTTAAAATAACTCGAGACTCAATTAGGATGAGGTATCACTATGACGGCATTCACTCAAAAAAGACGCCATAAGCTATTCGATTTTTCGAAAATTATGGCTTTATCTATTACCACAGGTTTACTAGTTACAGGCTGTGTGACTGCAGAAGATTCTAACTCAGCCCCTCATAGCCAGACGCCTGCCTCCATTAGTGCTCCTGATTCTCATCACTCCGACAACAGCACTAAAGCATCACAGTGTGGCCCTTTTACTCCTGATAAAGAACAAACCATGTGTACCATGCAATATGACCCAGTATGTGTCAAACACAAAGCGGCTAATGGTCAAATCAGCTATAAGACTGCTGGCAACGCCTGTATGGCCTGTACTACTGCAACCGCTATTAGTTATACTCCAGGCGAATGTGGTACAGGACTGCCAACCAGATAGACTGACTAAATGGCTTGTCAAACTGCAAAGCTAATTTACTTTATCAGTACTAAAAAAGGCCAATTCGATGGAATTGGCCTTTTGTAATATATATAAATTAACGGATACTAATTCTATGATTTGGAGTTAATCGCCAGACACAATCTTCGGTGGTCCTTTTAATAACTCTTCATCAACGAATTCATCGGCCGTATTATGCTCAGCTGATTCCTCTGTAATAAATCTTTGCTGGGCACGATATAAGATAAGTCTATCACGGCTCAAGCCACGCATTAAGGAATACATCATCACCACTATTACCACCGCAAATGGGAAACCTGCAACAATAGCTGCAGCTTGTAGCGCCCCTAGCCCACCAGCGGCCAACAATATAGCGGCTACCAAACCTTGAGTCCCTGCCCAAAATAAACGCTGTATCTTAGGTGGATTCGTCTCCCCACCTGAAGTTAACATATCAATAACGAAGCTTGCTGAGTCCGATGACGTAACGAACCACAGTACAATCATAATGATAATCAGCATAGTGGTCGCTTGGGTGAATGGGTAAAACTCCATTAGTTTAAAAATGGCATTACCATAATCGTTTTGTACCACTTCGATAAAGCCTGGATTGCCCATCAGCTCCATATTAACCGCCACACCACCGAAGGTTGTGAACCAGAAAAACAAGATAGCCATGGGCACAAATAGTACCCCAAGTAAGAACTCACGGATAGTACGACCACGGCTAATACGAGCGATAAACACCCCTACAAATGGCGACCAACTAACCCACCATGCCCAGTAGAAAATAGTCCAAGCTGACTGCCAATCTGTCTTAGAATAAGCTTCATTCCAAAATGCCAGCTGTACAATATTTTGGATATAGTTACCAATATTTTCTACAAAGCTATCGATAATATATTGAGTAGGCCCCAATACAAAAGCAAAAGTTAATAACACCAAGGTGAGTAAGATATTAATATCACTTAAGCGCTTAATCCCTTTATCCAGACCCAGCATCAATGAGCCACAGGCCAGTAAGGTAATCATAGCGATTAGGATGATTTGTACTGTAATATTATTGGGTAGCGCAAAAAGACCCTCCAGACCTGAGTTGATCTGTAGTACTCCCAAGCCCAAAGTGGTAACTACCCCAAACATAGTACCGAATACTGCTAAGGTATCTACGGTATGTCCCCAACCGCCATTAATTCTTTTACCCAAAATAGGATATAAAGCGGAACGTATTGCCAAAGGCAAACCACGACGGAAATGGAAATAAGCCAAAGACAGGGCTACAAAAGCATAAATTGCCCAAGCATGTATCCCGTAATGTAAAAAAGAGATATTCATAGCTTGCTTAGCCGCTTCAACCGTCTCTTTTTCTCCTAAAGGCGGTGCCATGAAGTGATAAACAGGCTCGGCGGTACCCCAGTACATAATACCGATACCAATACCTGCGGAGAATAACATGCCTATCCATGAGGGTAAGCTATACTGTGGTGCTTCAGTCTGATGTCCAAGCCTAATATCTCCATATTTACTAAATATTAAATACAGACAGATCACTACAGCAGCATTCATCACCAGGATAAAGAACCACCCAAATCTGTGGGTAATAAAGCTTTGCATCTCAGTAAATAACGTATTCGCCATTTGCTGAAACAAGGCCCCAAATATAATAAAACCAACAATCAATACAACTGAGGCTATAAATACAGGCTTATTAACCTTTGGAAAAGGTCCTAGACGCCCAGTTTTTAAATCACTCATTTGTGTTTTTACCTATTAAAAAAGAGGTCACTGTAACAATGCTAAGCGGTTATAGCAATTTAAGTCACAGCTTTACATCAATAAGTTAACAAATGTTAATTGCATAATTGGTTTTTTTATGAAAAAAGCATCTTCCTCTAAATTTTATAAATTATTAAATAAAGCTAAAATATGTTTTGTTAATTAACATGAATCTATATGCAATGTACAAAATTCAGTAATAAAAAAAGGCCCAGTTATAAATACTGAGCCTTTTCTTTTTATTAAACTAGGTTAGTCAATTAGCTGCATTGCTTATTAATCTCAGCCAATAACCATTTACCATTTTTCTCATTAAAGAATGGGTTTAAGCTAGCAGGGTTTAGGTCAGGCAACTGACAAATGTCATTAACAATATCATTATGAGTAAATGCTTTGTCTAACCAACGTTTACTAGACTCTTGATCGCCTATTTTGGCATAGTCCATAGCCGTTAACAGCTCACTTAAAGCTAAATCCTCTACTTCCTCAGTTAAGAAAGTTTTAGCACTTTCAAGCAACTTTTCTTCATTAATGTCTTGATATCTAAGTGCAGTCAACTTTAATAACTTAGTAAAATACTCGCTTTCATCTCGCTGCAGCACCTTAAGCAAGGCTTCCTCGGTTTCATTCACGCTAAGCTTTTGTGCAGAGTTCTTATTAGTTTTAGTTTCATCGCTCAACTGCGTAGTCACTGCTTTTAACCACGGTAGAGATTCCACTGCTTTATCAAGTGACTGGCTAACTTTTCTATTATTAGCTTCAGCTTGCGCTAAGAAAATTAGGGTTTGATTTAATAACAGTTCTTTTTTCTTTGGTTGCTGCTTTAATTCAGTAGAATAATTCTGTAAATAATCAGTTAATTGACCCACAGTCGAGATTAAGGCTCTATTAATCATTAAGGTATTCACCATCGCATCCCCATCAGAAAATGCGATAGGCTCATTTAACCACTTAGTCCAAATATCATTAGCTTGTAGCCACAGCTGCACATCTTGCCCATCATTGCTAATCAAACCATGACGAACGTAACTAAAGAACAAGGCTTGCTGGGCATAAAGTAAATTAGATAATGCCTCTCTTTTATCAGCTTCAGACAAGTTAGTCTTATTTAATTCATTTTGAGCTGCTTCAACTTTTGCCTGATTCATTTGCTCAACTATTGATAAAGCTTGTTGCTTGCATTGCACTGATTCAGTTTGTGGAAGCTGATTGGCCAAATCTATGCGGCCAGTGTTTTTATTAAACAACTGCTCATAAGCTAACGCTTGGCTAGAGAACTTGTTGATTTCAGGTTCGATTAGTTTTTTATAATCATTGCTACAAGCCTGAATACTTTCTGCCCAATTCGTTGTATCTAAGCGACTGGCTGCTGTTGTCGCCTGCGCTTTGTTAGTCTCCGTCTCAATAGCAGGTTTACTATTTATATTGGAGGTTTCTGCAGGAAGGGTGCTACAAGCGGATGCAGCAAAGACAGTAGCTAGTAATACCATACTCAGTTTGGTCTTGTTAAAGGGGATGCCTAAAGTCATTATATATTCCTTACAGATTGGGCAGTGGTTTTTTAGAAAGCCTATAGTTAGAAAGCCTATAGATAGGCTAGTGAATCTCTTTTTACTTACAATCATAAATTGTAACATGACATGATAAACAAAGCGCACTGTCTAAGCAATATCCCTAATAATACAAGGGCATTTTGTTTTATTCTATAAAACAAAATTCTATAAAATATAACCCCACAAAATATGGCTTCATAAAACACAATTCCATAACATATGCTGCAAAACAAAAAACCCTTACCTACTGCTGTAGATAAGGGTTTAATTTTTAGATAAAGGTTTGGTTGGTAGATAAAGATAAGTAGTCCAGTAACAAGGATAATTTCAGCTACTTCGCTGTCACTTATCTACGCTTTTACTCTTTAGAAAAAACTAAGTTATCTTCTTCATCCACATCAACAACAATGGTATCACCTGCCACGAAGTCTCCTGATAGAAGTTTCAGTGACAATGGGTTCTCAATCTGCTGCTGGATAGCACGTTTAAGAGGACGTGCCCCATATACCGGATCATAGCCCACCGCTACTAGCATGTGCATAGCATCTGGTGACAACTTGATATCCATTTCACGCTCTTTGAGGCGATCACGCAGACGGTCTAACTGAATTTCAGCAATACCGGCCATCTGTGACATACCCAGTGGGTGGAATACCACAATCTCGTCAATACGGTTGACGAACTCAGGGCGGAAATGCTGACCCACAGATTCCATCACCGCTGATTTAATCTCTTCATAGTCATCTCCAGCCATCTCTTGGATCTTGTGTGATCCTAAGTTACTGGTCATGATGATAACTGTGTTTTTGAAGTCAACCACACGACCTTGTGAGTCGGTTAAGCGGCCATCATCCAATACTTGTAATAGAATGTTGAAGACATCTGGGTGTGCTTTTTCAACTTCATCAAACAAGATGACGCTATACGGCTTACGGCGAACCGCTTCTGTTAATACCCCACCTTCTTCATAGCCAACATAACCTGGAGGTGCACCTACCAAACGACTCACACTGTGCTTCTCCATGTACTCACTCATGTCAATACGCACCATGGCATCTTCGCTATCAAACAAGAAGTTGGCCAAAGATTTAGTCAACTCAGTCTTACCTACCCCTGTTGGACCTAGGAATAAGAATGAGCCTGAAGGACGGTTTGGATCAGATAGACCGGCACGGCTACGACGAACCGCGTTAGCTACTGACTGCACCGCTTCATCTTGACCTACCACGCGCTCATGTAGACGCTCCTCCATGGTCAACATTTTTTCACGCTCACCTTGTAGCATTCTATTGACCGGAATACCTGTCGCCGCAGCCACAACTTCAGCGATCTCGTTATCTGTTACTTTATTACGTAACAGCTTAATCTCATCACCTTCACCAGACTGCTGCTTGCGTTCAGCCAAATCAGACTCTGTGATGCGTTTTTCTAACTGCGGAATGGTCTCATACTGCAGCTTACTCATGGTTTCATAATCGCCTTCACGGCTAGCTTTGTCATAAGCAATACGTGCTTTGTCCAGCTCGTCTTTTAACTGTTGACTGCCTTTAACCAAAGCCTTTTCAGCTTGCCAGATTTCGTTAAGATCGGCGTATTCTTTTTCAAGCTCTTCGATTTGCTCATCAAGCACTCTGCGTTCTGCTTGCGCCCCAGCATCTTCTTCATTTTTTAGCACTTCACGTTGCATTTTTAATTGAATCAGACGGCTATCAAGCTTACCTAAAGCTTCAGGCTTACTGTCCATCTCCATACGCAGACGGCTTGCTGCCTCATCAACTAAGTCGATGGCTTTATCTGGCAGCTTACGATCGGTGATATAACGATGACTCATGCGGGCAGCGGCAATAATGGCACTGTCTTGAATGTCGACACCGTGGTGTAACTCATAGCGCTCTTTTAGACCACGTAAGATTGCAATAGTATCTTCAACGGTTGGCTCATCCACCATTACTTTTTGGAAACGGCGTTCAAGAGCAGCGTCTTTTTCAATATACTGACGGTACTCATCAAGGGTGGTTGCCCCCACACAGTGCAGTTCACCACGAGCTAGAGCTGGCTTTAACATGTTACCGGCATCCATAGCTCCGTCGGTTTTACCCGCTCCGACCATAGTGTGTAGCTCGTCGATGAATAAGATGACATTACCTTCTTGCTTCGCTAAGTCATTTAGAACGTTTTTTAAACGCTCTTCAAATTCACCACGATATTTAGCGCCGGCAATCAACGCTCCTAGATCTAGTGACAATACTTCTTTGTGACGTAAGCCTTCTGGCACATCGCCATTAACAATCTTCTGTGCTAAACCTTCAACAATGGCAGTTTTACCCACACCTGGCTCACCAATTAATACTGGGTTATTTTTGGTGCGGCGTGATAATACCTGAATGGTTCTACGGATCTCTTCATCACGGCCAATCACTGGGTCGAGTTTACCCATCTCAGCCTGTTCTGTAAGGTTTACAGTATATTTGTTTAATGCATCACGTTGGTCTTCAGCGTTTTGACTGTCCACGGTTTGTTCTCCCCGAAGTTGTTCAATAACGGCTTTTAATTTCTCTGCAGTAACCCCAGCTTCTTTAAAAATCTTCTTAGTATTGCCCTGTTCTGCCAAAATCAGCATTACCCACTCAGTGGCAATGTACTCATCTCCTGCTTTTTGAGCTTGACGATCCGCTAAGTTTAAAATACGAACCGAGTCTGTATTTAAATTAACCTCTCCAGTTGGGTTGGCGATGACTGCTTCGTTATCTAAGGCTTTAGCAACCCCATTCTTAAGAGCCGGAACGCTAGCCCCTGCCTGTTGGCACACTGAAATATTAGACTCATCTTCTAACAGTGCAGCCATGATATGAATAGGACTAATACTGGTATGGTCTCGACCAATAGCCAGACTTTGGGCTTGCTGTAAAGCAGCCTGTAACTTTTGGGTGAATTTTTCGAATCTCATTGAGTTATCCTTATAATAATTTATACTTTTTATATCTGTTTCTCTGAAGCAACTTTCAAGTACTGTTAGCTAAAAAACCACCCTAGCCTGGCACTCTTGTTTTGCTTGTTTCTGATATCTATATGCTACCTAAGCGATTTAATTCAAGTAATAATTCATAATATTTTTTACTGTCAATAGGATTGCATGACTGATAAGTAATTCTATATGGATAAACTTACATCGATAATCTATAAATAAAAAACCCGTACCAACGTGAATTCGTCAATACGGGCTTTATTGCAGACTGTCTTTAAAAAAAACTTAAGCAATCGAGCTATAACCACTTAAGCAAAAAAGAGCATAAAAACACTAAAATGGATTTATTGTGGCATTTGGCAAATAACCAAACCGTCCTCTACCGTAACTTGAGCCCCTGCTAACTGACACTCTTTCACCAAGTGCGAGCGGCTGGCCTGCCAACCTGCATAAAAACTTACCACACAAAGTAATAATATAAATAACTTTGTTTTCCAGTTTTTTAGAATCTCAGGTTTCTGCGCTTCCACTTTTTGATTCTCCTCAGTAAAAGGACTAGAACTCAAGCTTACCTCCTTTTTCCACAGCAGTCTTGTAGGCCTCTCTGCCCTGGCAGCGCTTTAACCAGTTTAATGTACTATTATAGCGAACTTCATCAAGCCCAGGACCTGAATTGGCAGCTTCAATAAAAAAGCCCATTTGCACATCTGCTGCACTAAATTCACTGCCTGCAAACCACTTATCATTTGACAGCTTCTCTTCGATCAGATCCAGCGCTGTTGTAATATTCTTACTGATCATTGAAGCTTCGACTTGCTTCCGAATGCCTTTGGCAATTGGCTTAATTAAGGTTGGAGAACGCTCAACCACCTTATTAAATACCAGACGCATCACCAAAGCCGGCATAGCTGAAGCTTCTGCATAATGCATCCAAAAGTCATAATCACGCCAGACCTGACTCTCGGCATCCACCTTAGGGTGTAGCTTATACTCTGTATCGTACTTGGCCATTAAATAATCAATAATATGGCCAGACTCTATTAAGCTGGTCTTTTGTTCTGGGTCTTTTGGATTAAGACCGGTAACCTCTAACACTGGAGACTTACCAGAAGGATGGACTCGCTCCAAAATTTTTGGGGCCAAATAAGACTGGGTGCGCTCATATCTAGTTAATTGATACTCCACCCCCAGCTCTTCTAATAACCAAAGAATACGAAATGAGCGCGAGTTTTCTAAATGATGCAAATGCAAGTCAGACATAAAGTTTCCTTATTTTTGTGCGCAAAAAAAACGCCAACATACTATGTTGGCATTTTATAGATTATCAACGACAGCTAATAGGGTTTATTTGTTAAACCATACTGGGTGGCAGCTTAGATAAGAGGCTTAGCACTTATTTACTTAGTACTTATTTAATTAGCACTTAGCTCCTATCAATTGGGCCCTTATCCAGTTAGTGCTTATCAAATCAATAGTTATTAAACTACTGATCATCCTCTAAGCTATCTTCCGCCTCATCTAGATCTGGTTGATCCTCCGAGCCTTCCGTAGCTTCGTCAGTCAACAAACCTTCATCCTTCATGGCTTCAACGATCTCATCTTCTTCTCCACTGTCTTCGACTCGGGCCATCGCCACTAAAGCTTCATCTTTAGCCAAGCGAATTAAGGTTACCCCTTGGGTATTACGACCTGAAGTGGCTACTTGAGCAACTGGCGTACGAACCAAAGTACCTTTGTTTGAAATTAAGATAATATCGTCTTCAGGGTGAACTTTTGTGGCACGTACTAACGCCCCATTACGCTCACTGGTCTTAATGGCGATTACACCACCACCACCACGGTTTTGAGCATTAAATTCTTCTACTGGTGTACGTTTACCATACCCGTTCTCACAGGCAATTAAGATCTCTTTAACATCTTCTTCAATGACAACTAATGATTTAATTGACTCATCTTTGGCGATACGCATACCACGGACACCTTTGGCGGTACGTCCCATCACACGGGCATCATTTTCATCAAAACGAATCGCTTTACCACTTGAAGCAAATAACATCACTTCCTGTTCACCATTAGTGATACGAGCAGAAACTAGCTTGTCACCTTCTTCTAGGCCAATGGCAATTAAACCATTTGAACGGATATTGGCAAACTGTGATAACTCAACACGCTTAACCGTACCATTGGCGGTTGCGAAGAATACAAAACGACTGTCAATCTCTTCTGACAAATTAGGGATAGGCAAGATGGTCGTTACAGCTTCATCTGGCTCAAGTCCTATGATATTCACTAGCGGACGGCCTCGAGAACCACGGCTGGCAATAGGGACTTCAAAGCCTCGTAGGCTAAACACACGGCCGTTGTCAGTAAAGCACAATACTGTGGCATGGGTTGAAGTCACTACCAGATGATCAATCACATCATCTTCTTTCATCGCTGTGGCAGACTTACCTCTACCACCACGTTTTTGGGCAACATAATCACTTATTGGCTGAGTTTTTGCATAACCGGTACGCGACACAGTTAACACAACCGTTTGCTCAGGGATTAGATCTTCACGGCTAAAGTCAGTACGAGAGTCAACGATATCTGTGCGACGCTCATCACCAAAGTTCTCTAAAATCTCATGCATCTCATTTTTGATAACCATCATCAGCTTATCAAAGTCCGCCAAAATAGACTCAAACTCGGCGATTTGACGCAATAAATCTTGATATTCTTCAGTTAACTTCTCGTGCTCCAGACCAGTAAGGCGATGTAGCTGCATCTCTAAGATGGCGTTAACTTGCTCTAGTGATAAGCGGTAATTATTGCCGTTATCAATTAAGCCAAATGGATTTTTTAAATCTTCGCCTTCGATGTATTCAGGACGAACCGAGCGTAAGTCGCCCGCTTCTAACGTACCACGGCCGGCTGCTTGTAGCATCGCTACCACAGTGCCTGAGTCCCAAATTTGCGCTAACAGCTTCTCACGGGCTTCACCACGGTTGGCTGACTCTTTAATGGTGGCAATAATATCATCGATGTTGGCTAGGGCAACTGTCAACCCTTCTAATAAGTGACCACGAGCTTTGGCTTTATTTAATTCAAAAATTGTACGGCGGGTCACCACTTCTTGACGGTGACGTACGAAAGCGGCAATTAACTGACGCAAAGTCATCAGCTTTGGTTGGCCATTATCAAGCGCAACCATGTTGATACTAAAGCTTGATTCTAGTGGGGTCTGCAAGAACAAGTTATTGACAATAACTTCAGCCACCTCTCCTCGGCGCAGATCAATGGCGATACGCATACCGTCTTTGTCAGATTCATCACGAATCTCTGAAATACCTTCAATCTTTTTGTCGCGCACAAGCTCTGCAATACGCTCAATTAGCTTGGCTTTATTGGACTGATAAGGAATTTCGGTGAAGACGATACGTTCACGATCACGGTTAACCCCAGTGTCACTCATCGGCTCAATATGATAGCGACCACGGATATGCAACCGGCCTTTACCGGTACGATACGCATCTACAATCCCTGCACGGCCATAGATAATACCGCCGGTAGGGAAATCGGGACCTGAGATGTAATTAGTTAACTCTTCACTTGAAATATTGGGGTTATCAGCATAAGCCAAGCAAGCATTTAGTACTTCGGTTAGGTTGTGCGGTGCCATATTGGTCGCCATACCTACCGCAATACCTGTTGCGCCGTTTACCAATAAGTTGGGGATACGAGCAGGCAGGACACTGGGCATACGCTCAGATCCATCGTAGTTATCTTCCCAGTCAACTGTGTCCTTTTCGAGGTCAGCAAGCATCTGGTGGGTCAGCTTGGTCATACGCACTTCGGTATAACGCATCGCAGCGGCAGGGTCATCATCAATTGAACCAAAGTTACCTTGACCATCGACCATGGGATAACGCAAACTAAAGTCCTGCGCCATACGCACAATGGCATCATAGACAGCAGTATCACCATGAGGGTGGTATTTACCGATTACGTCACCGACCACACGGGCAGATTTTTTGTAAGGTTTATTGTAATCATTAGAGAGCTGATGCATGGCATACATGATACGGCGATGCACAGGTTTTAGACCATCTCGTACATCAGGTAAAGCTCTAGACACAATAACACTCATTGCATAATCGAGATAAGATTGTTTCATCTCATCTACGATAGCAATAGGACTGACCGAATCACTCATACATACCTCTCCATGTTGGCAGCTGACTTTTTTGGTGAAGGTTTTTAATGGCCCCTCAAGGAAAAGAAACTGCAAACTATTTTTTAATTTTTTATACCAATAATAACCAGCCGTATTTTAGCATAAATTACGCTCGAACGGGCGGTTTTACTGACATTAACTCGCAATTCGGCAATGATATTAGCGTTTTGTTATTGATTAAAATCCCAACCAAATTTCCATTTTCTCAGTTAGCAGAATATTACTTGGTAAAATCAAATAGGTTGGTTACAATCAAAGCTTTTTTTAGCCCCTAATTATCTTAATTGACTCCCTTAGGTAACCTTACATGAGCACAGCAGAAGATCGTAACTTTGACCCCATTACTGAGCATTTTGTCAAAAAAGTATATGGAGGCTTAAAGGGCGACATCAGACTTGCGGTATTAAAACGTGATCTTAGCGCTGTTGTCAGTGATTTATCACGTCAACTCAATCGCCCCTTAAAAGTATTGGATGTGGGAGCCGGATTAGCACAGCTGTCCATTGAGTTGGCGACACAAGGCCACAATGTAACTATCAATGACATCTCAGATAACATGCTTACTGAAGCCAAAGCTCATGCCAAGCAGTTAGGGATCATTGATGATATTCAATGGCTGGTGTGCCCGTACCAAGATCTAGAAGCTAAGCTCTCAGCTGAGTCTATCGCAGGCTTTGATTTGATATTGTGTCACGCCTTGCTGGAATGGCTTGGTGATCCTAAGCAGATTATGCCCTTTTTTAAGAGGTGGTTGGCTCCTAACGGGGTGTTGTCCTTATGTTTTTACAACCCAGCCAGCTTCGTGTATCGCAATTTAATCATGGGCAATTTTAATTTATTAAATAACCCCAACTTTAAATCAGACAATAAAAAAAGCCTTACTCCAAATAACCCAGTCAGCTACGAAGAAGTAGAGAGCTGGCTTACAGAGCAAGACTTTTATATCGATAAAGTCAGTGGCTTAAGAGTGTTTCATGATTATGCCCCTCTAAAACGAGGAGGACACAGCAATCCAGAAGCGGTCATTGAAATGGAGCTGCGTTATTCAGACCAAGCCCCTTATAAATGGCTCGGTCGTTATATCCATGTGCTTGCGTTAAATACGCTGCCAAGTGGTGACATCTAAATCGCTGCCTTGAAATAGCACCACATGAGCCATTAAGGGACGAAAACCTATCATAGAGCCGACAGGGTGATCATGGTGACTTGAAATAAGCGATAACACCTCTTCTCCGTTCTCTAAGCGTAAACGGTACAAGAAGTTTGCCCCACGAAATACCCGCTCAACCACCATCGCCAGTTGTGGACTGTGATCATCATGAACAATGTCATCGGGGCGAATTAATACCTTAATCTTGGTGCCATTAGGGTAATCATATTCACACACTTCCCCTTGCGCGAAGTAAGTTTCATAATCCATTTCATAATAATGAGAGTGAATGGGCTCAGGATAACGCTTAATGTCGCCCAAAGCAGTCTTAATAACGCCCTGCTCAATAACGCCATCAATCATCGCCCCCTCCCCGATGAACTCAGCAATAAATGGACTATTAGGCTCGTGATACAATTCATCTGGGGTTGCCCATTGAGCCAGCTTACCTTTATGCATAACCCCTACTTTATCGGCTATGGCAAAGGCTTCATGCTGATCGTGGGTGACCAAAATAGCCGTAGTATTGGTCCGCTTTAGAATATCACGCACCTTGGCAGCCAATGACTCCCTTAGCATCATATCTAAGTTTGAAAATGGCTCATCAAGCAATAACAAATCCGGTTTAGGCGCTAAAGCCCGCGCCAAAGCAATACGCTGCTGCTGTCCCCCCGACAACTGATTAATACGCTTATCGGCATGTCCGGTAAGCTCAACCAGCTCCAACATCTCTTTAATACGGGCAACCTTATCTGCTTTGTTCCAGCGGTGTAAGCCAAAGCCAATATTTTCGCTGACCGTCAAATGACTAAACAAAGCATAGTCCTGAAACACCATGCCCATATCGCGCTTAGCAGGCACCACTTGAACTTTAATTTTGCCTTGATTGATGTCAGTCAAAGTCTTACCGTTGAGGATAACCTTACCATTTTGAGGAGTTTCAAGACCGGCAATAGCCCGCAGCGCAGTGGTCTTACCGCAGCCACTAAACCCAAGCAAACAGCCAATCTCTCCCTGCTCAAGCTGCATAGATAATGACTTTACCACTTCAGTTTCACCGAAGCTGACAATAAGGTTATCTAACGTCAAATAATGTGAATTTAACTGAGACTGTTGAGCTGAGGTTGACTGCATCGAATTCACCGTTTTTTTGCTTAGGCTATTATAAAATAAGAAGTATTAACACCGCTTTGAGGCACAAAACTATAAAACTAAACTTAGCTAAGCCTAGCTTTTATCTGATTGAGTAATTAATAAAATAACAGGGATCAAACCTACCAAAACAATGGTTAAGCTGGGCAATGCTGCCCGTTCATACATCCCCTCAGAGGTCATCTCAAACACCCGTACTGCTAAAGTATCCCAGCCTTGACGACGTGTCATTAAGGTAATAGGCATCTCTTTGGTCACTTCAACGAACACCATGATTAAAGCGGTAAACACCCCAGGACTAATTACCGGTAGATAAACTTTACGCCAACGTTGCCAGCGGTTTGTGGTCAGCAGCTGTGCCGCCTGTTCTTGGCTTGGGGTTAATCTATTTAATTGTCTATCAATAGGTTGAAAGCCCACAGTCATAAACCGAGTGGTTAATGCCAATAACATCACAATCACACTACCACTAAGTACCTGAGCACTGGTAATGTTTTGGGCAATGAATAAATTATCTAGCCAAGCAATAGGGATAAACACCCCAACTGCCAGCACGGTACCAGGCACTGCATATCCTAAGTTGGACATAGAAACCAGCAGTTGATTGCTGCGACTAGGATACTGGCGCAATAACCACGCAACCAATAAAGCCACTGAGGCTATGAGGGTGGCAGTGGTCCCAGCAATTAATACGGTATTTTTGACAAAGTCCCAATAACGAGCGTCTAAATCAATGTGATAGTTTTTTACTACCCAAATTAACAACTGTGTCATGGGTAGCCCAAAGGCCATGATAAAAATAAAACCACAGAATAGCATTGCCCAGAGATTACGAAGACCAGTCAGCTTCTCACGTTGCCGATTACCTGCACTGGGGAGATAACTGCGTCTCTTTTGCCAATAACGCTCTAAAAGCAAGATGATAAACACAGTTATGATCAGCAAAGCCGCCAATTGTGCTGCTGTGGTTAAACTAAAGAAGCCAAACCAAGATTTATAAATGGCCGTAGTAAAGGTGTCTAAATTAAAGACGGATACTGCCCCAAAATCAGCTAAAGTTTCCATCCATGTTAATAATAGACCGCCCACAACCCAAGGCATGGCTTGAGGTAAAGCCACTTTAAAAAAAGATTGATTACGAGTTAGACCCAGCATTTGACCGGCTTCTAGAGCGCGTTGACCTTGTGATAGAAAGGCTTGTCTGGCTAAAAGATAAACGTAAGGATAGAAGACTAAGGAGAGAATAATGCCGGCACCCCAAACACTGCGAATGTTCGGTATCGACCAGCTAAGCCCCATGTCTCTAAGTGAGGTCTGAATAAAGCCACTGTAATCCAGAATTCCTACGCTGACAAATGCCAATACATAAGCTGGAATGGCAAAAGGTAGCATCAGCGCCCAGACAAAAAACTTCTGCCCTGTGAAGCGATACATACTGGTCAGCCAAGCCAAATAAGTGCCCAGACTGCCCGCTAATAGTGTTACCAGTGCTAAGATTAGGATTGTGTTTTTTATGACCTGAGGTAGTACAAACTCAGCCAAATGTGACCAAACATCTGCCATAGGCTCAAACCACGAACGCATGACAATGATCACTGGGATTAACATAAATAGCGAAACCAGTGCCAACACTGATTTCGCTAATACTGACCCTTTTGAAATATTCGCTTTCATAAAACCCTATTGCAAAGTATAAGGGCTACCTATTATAGGAGCCCTCTACTTTCAGCAGTTATTTATGGTTTTGTTATATAGCATTAAATTACCTTGATATATATAACTTTTTATTACTGTTCATTTATTACAGTTCAGTAAGCAGTTACTTATTCGTAACCGGCGCGGTCCATCAGTTGGACTGCTTCAGCTTGGCGCTGACCGAAGATACTAACATTAATATTATCTTGGTTGAAGCTGCCCCATGAGCGAAGCATATCAGACTCATCCACCCCTTCTTTTACTGGGAACTCTTTATCGCCACTAGCATACTTACCTTGAGCAGTGTCTGAAGACAACCATTCAATTAGCTTACGAGCACCTTCTACGTTATCAGAGTTCTTGATGATACCGGCGCCTGATACGTTTACGTGAGTGCCTGTTGCTTCAGCGCCTTCACCTTGGTTGGCCCAGAAGATTTTCACTGGGAAGTCTGGGTTTTCTTCTAAGATGCGACCATAGTAGTAACTATTAGCAATACCTACTTCACACTGACCTGAGGCGATTGCTTCTAGTAGCTTAGTGTCATTACTAAATACTGGCGCTGCTAAGTTGGCTACCCAACCTTTCACAATTTCTTCTGTTTTTTCAGGACCATAGTGCTCAATCATACTAGCAACTAACGACTGATTATATACTTTTTTGGAAGTACGTAAACAAAGCTTACCTTTCCACTTAGGATCAGCAAGGTCAGCATAGGTTGATAAATCAGTAGGCTGTACTTTCGCAGGATCATAGAAGATAGTACGAGCACGCAAAGACAGACCAGTCCATAAATCATCTACTGAACGGTATTTTTCAGGAACATTACTATTAACCACTTCAGAGTTAATAGGCTGTAATAGGCCTTGTTGACCTGCTTGCCATAAGTTACCAGCATCTACGGTAAGTAAAACATCCGCAGGAGTATTGGTACTTTCAGCTTGTAGACGCGCAATTAGAGGACCACTGTCATCGGTAACCAGTTCAACAGGAACCCCTGTCTCTTTTGTGAATTCATCCAATAAAGGCTGAATCAATTGCTCGTTACGTGATGAATAAATAGTAACTGTATCACCTGAAGCTTTATCGGTAGCTTGCACTTCAGTATTTTGTTCAGTATCTGCAGTCTTTGTAGCCTCTTCAGTAGACTGATTACAGCCTGCCAATGCCAATGCTCCAAGAACGGCAGCACTTAATATAGTGTACTTGGTGCTGGCTTTGACTACGGATGTTGCTTCTAGTGATGTTCCCATTTTTGCCTCTTTTATAAAGAATTAAGCGTTGATTTTATAGTGATATTTATTTAGATAAAGTTACTATCTAGTTAAAGCATCGGAAGTATTTTAATTCAAATGGTAATAATTATCAATAACAATCAGCGACTGATTATCAATCCAATACTTTACTCTATAGTTTCGGCCTTATTTGTCTCTTCTTCTGGCACCTCGGGTTCTTTTTTTAATGGCTCAATCTTGCGATGATCTTTGATAATATCGATCAAGGGCGTTGCATCAGGCTCAAACTGGGTCCACTCAGGTCGAATGGCCTCCATATTTACTGTCTCATCTTTAATTTCTATCACCGGGAAAGTACTGGTATAAAAAGCGAGTAAGGCCTGCCCGCGGTCGCTAACCAACCACTCCATAAACCTTAAAGCTTGACCCACCTCTTCTCCACTGTCGGCCATGCCTATGCTAATAGCGTTGGTGATCGCCCCTCGATTAATTTGATTGGGCCACATTAGCCGCAGCTGAGTATTGGGCTGAGTTTTGGCATAACCCCAAAAAGCATCGCTGTCTACTATTCCCACATCACAGCCACCCTGCTCCATTCGATTAAGGATCTCAGCATTATTGGCTAAGGGGCTGCCCATATTGGTCTGCCAATTGCTAAGAATCTCTGGGGTCAGTTTGGTGCCATTATAAGACACCATCATTTTGGCAATGGCCTGGTTTTCTGGGCTATAAATATCGGTCATGCACAGCCTACCTAACCATTTACTGGCACCAAGACCGGCATAGTTCACCAATTCCTTCTCATTAACTTTGTTTTTGTTATAAACAATACTTCGAGCATACTTACCCACCCCAAACCATTCTCCATCAGGGTCTTGATAGTGGGCTGGCACTGCCTCTACTAGCACCTGTGACCCTATAGGCTGTAACACATGGCTAGCACTGGCGTTAGCAAGTGAATAGACGCTATGCATCATTAACATATCTATGCCTTTAGGCAGCTTCACATCGAAGTGTAAAGGCGGCTCTTCATCAAAGCTAATGGTAAAGATACTTTTATCTACAGGCACCCATTCAATTGATATACCAGTCTCTTTACGGTACGCATCACTAAGCCGACTTAGATTTTTTATATCTAAATCAGTGCCTATTTGGAATCTTTCTTGGCTGATTTGCACTGGGTTAGCAGTCTGATTTTCATCATCATTTTGGCTATCTGAGCAGCCACTCAAGCTTAGCGTGGCTAAAATGAAGGCAGACAAAGTTTTTGTTAGAAATTTGCTATTTGACCTAGCAACCTTGGACATGACAGAGAACCTATAGCAGTAAGTATGCGAGCAGAAGAAAGGATAGAAGAGATTAAAAGACTAAGTATAACTGAAAAAAGCCTTATAGATAACGGCCACATAATGCGTTGACTGCAGCTTCTGTACGCAGAATTCGACGGCCTATATTAACGGGCTGACAGCCATTGTCTTGTAACAGACCTACCTCATAATCAATCCAGCCTCCTTCAGCACCAATACATAGGACTTGCGGCAAGCCTGACTGCTCAATATATTTGTTAAAAGATAATGGGCTGTAAGGATGGGCCACTACTAAGCTGCGATCTTTGGCCCAAAGACTAAGCTCATCTTCTACAAAGGGCTTAAAGCGTTTTTTTAGTTGAATATTGGGTGCTATGGTATCCATTCCCTGCTGTAGTCCCTCTGTAATAAATTCATCAATTCTATTAAGCATAGGGCTTTGCCAATAGCTTTTATCAGTACGATAGCTATTAACTAAGATGATTTCCGCCACCCCTATAGCCGTCATATCCATTATCAACCTTCGCAATACCTTCGGCCTTGGCAGGGCTAAAACTAACGTTAAATCTAGCTTGCTAGGAGGCATAGCATCTAAATTAAGGCTACCTAGCTTGAGCTGGGTGTGTGACACCTCTTCAATAACTGCTGTTCCCAATTTCCCATTTAAGCTACCTACTTTTACGCTGTCACCTTCCTTAAGTCCAAGTACCTGTTGTACGTGGCTGATTTGGCTACGGTCGGTGATATTAATACTAAGCTGATTATTATCAAACTCAGGTAACAGTAGAATATTCACAGTACTTCATCCTCACCGCGTCTACGCACCTTAAAGTGATCCAAATCCACTTCATTCTCTTTTGGGTCAGGAGCCAGTTTCGCCATTTTAGTAGCGCTCAATAGACCTTCTATCATCTGCAATTGCTGCTGCATAGCATTACTTTTAGTAGCCACTAATTGCTGTCCTTGCTTACCTGCCAGCTTCGCCTGCTCAGGATAAGTTAACCACTGAATTACGCTATCTAGCAGTGAAGCATTAGGCATGGCGCCAGCATTGCCGGATATTTTAGAAGCTTTATCGTTTTGAGAGTTATTAGCGGCATTAACAACTTTTAAAGCACCCACCTCGTGTAATGCAGCTACCACTTCATGACACGACTGAGTATAAGGTCCCATGATGATAGGTTTCGCTAAACTGGCCGCTTCAATCGGGTTATGTCCGCCGATATTTACCAAAGACCCGCCTACTAATGCCACATCTGCTAGCTGATAACAGGCCGTCAACTCACCCATGGTATCGGCAAGATAGACCTGAGTGTTCGCTTCAATAAGCTGCTGCTGACTACGACGGTGATAAACCAAGCCAGAGCGCTCAAGTAGCTCAGCCACTGCATCGAAGCGCTCAGGATGACGAGGTACCAAAATGAGTAAGGCATTGGCTAAATTAGCCCGAGCGATTAACTGCTTATGAGTCTCAATAACTGCCTCTTCCTCTCCTTCATGGGTACTACCAGCGACCCAAATAGGGCGATTGAAGACCTCGATATCAGAGCCAAATTCAGCCTGTAAAGCTGGTGTTGTAGCAGTTGTTTCTAGGCTAGACTGTGCAGTGGCAGGAGCCACTCCTGTTGACCACTTCAAAGAATTCGCCCGGCGAATCTTCACCACCTCAGCACCCAAACGACGAAAACGCTTCGCTGAGTCCGCATCTTGTGCAATGATCATACTGATATTGTGCATCATGCTTTTACTAACTGAGCGGTACTTGGCATAACTTTCAAAGGACTTCTGCGACAGCCGCGCATTCACTAGTACTGAAGGGATTGCTGACTGCTTTAATACCGCTAATATATTGGCCCACAGCTCTGTTTCTACAAACATAGCCAAGTCAGGCTGAGCGTTATTGACGAACTTCTCAATAACAGCTTTATCATCGACTGGCACAAAAGTATGTACCATTTTCTGGTTGGCAATGGCTTCTGCGAAGAGCTGTTCAGTACGTGCAAAGCCAGTTTGAGTAGTATTGGTTATCCAAATTCTGGCCCCTTGCTGCAGCATCACTTTTAGCATAGGAGCAATGGTATTGGTCTCACCTAATGACACGGCATGACACCAAATGTTGGCTCCATTTAAAGGGCTAATCTTCGAAGAGGATTGCGATGAAGTCATAGGGTAAACCGGGGGCTGCGGATAGTGACGACCATAACGAGAGTCGATTTCTTGTTTATAATCAGCCACTGGCATATCGCTTTTTTTGGCTTGGCGATAGCGGCGCCACAAGACTAACCTATATATCGGCTTTAATAGTTTTATGGCTAGTTTGTAGTACCAAGGAGGCGCAATGGCCTGAGTGGTTTGTTTGGCATTTGATACTGCAGAATAGGCTGAGTTATAAGGATTGGCGTCTTTGTTGTCTGGCATAATCAACCTATGGTCACCTTGTAAAAAATTGCAGACCTCGATTACTTTAAAAGCTCTGTTAAAAAAACACTAAAGCCAAGTAATCAGGCTCTTTGATAAAACAGTCCGAATAAAAAATAGCCGGTATTCTACCGCATTTGAAAAATATAAAATAGCCATAACTATCAATAAGATAAGTATTATAGTAGCGGGCTAAACAACCGTATCCCTGAGTCAAAAAGCTGTTTGTAGGTGGGTCGACTTTCCCACTCATCCCACTGTAACAGTTCACACTGAGTTAAGTAAGCCTGTTGGCAACTATAAACCTGTTCTACAATACTAGGGGTGTACAGTGCTAAGCTAATCTCCATATTCAAATAAAAACTACGCATGTCCATATTTACCGTGCCAAACAAGCAATAGTCATCATCAATAACCACCGTCTTAGCATGCAGCAAACCGCCTTTAAATAAAGCGATTTTTACCCCTGCTTCCATCAGTATTGAGTAGGAGGCCTGTGAAGCATGCTGTACAAAAAAGGAATCTACTTTTTTGGGTAGAATTAAAGTGACCTCCACTCCCCGTTTAGCTGCTGTAGTTAAAGCCGCCAACAACGCCTCATCCGGCACAAAGTAAGGGGTAGTTATCTGGATGCGGTGATCTGCCCTATGAAAAATAGTCAACAGAGTATTATAAATCACATGTTCCGTAATGCGCGGGGCTGAAGGAATGACTTGAGCCATAACATTATCTATCACCGGCATATTGGCAATAGCCCGCATATAATCCGGTAAGCTTTCTGAATCTACCGCATAATCAGGGTCCTGCTCTGAGGCCTTAAAGTCATGGCCATATTCATCACTTAAATTAAGGGAGGATATTTGTCTGGCCAAATAGCCGGATGCCTTATCATTAATGTCATTAATTGCAGGCTTAGGGCGATACAACTTACGAGTATACATATTGATACCCCACTCTCAACACTTTTAGGGGTTGAAAAAAAATGACACCTCACTATCCTTAAAGTTTTCGACCAAGAAGACCAAGGACAATGAGATGCCACTTGACGAATTTATCATTAATATCTATCTGATGGTAGAGCAATATTACAACTTAGTCGTTCAAAAACCGTTAAGAAGAGGCGGATTTGCGCCTAAACTTAGCGATACTGAAATTATATGTATGGAGCTAGTTGGTGAGTTTATGGGCATGGATCAAGACAAACAAATCTGGCAATATTTTAAAAACCACTGGCTGTCTTGGTTTCCAAACCTTGGCTCTTACCCTAACTTTGCTAAACAATGTGCTAACC
>NZ_JMKP01000008.1 GCF_000685805.1 Psychrobacter phenylpyruvicus DSM 7000 = NBRC 102152
TATTTTAAATTGCTTAAAAGTGCAGGACTTCAGCTAGAGTCCTGGTTACAGCAAAGTGGAGACGCTTATTTTAAGCGGTTGTTGATTGCCTCTCAGGCTTGTACGCTCGTGTGGCGTATTATGCAAGCATCTGATAAACAGTCACAAGAGTTTGCTTTGTTTTTAGTGCGCCTCTCAGGTCGGCAAATGAAACGCAGCAAACCAATAACCGCACCTGCTGTGATGGCAGGATTGTTCCAGTGGCTTAATTTTACCGAACTGGTAAATCATTATCCCCCTGACAAACTGCGTGAATTCGCTGATGCCGCTAGTAAATTTGTGTAGATACCTATGCCTGCATGGCAGCGGACATTTTGGGTAGTTATTCAGGGTGTGGTTGCATCAGTATTACTATTGGCTGGCGGTTTAACTGCCTTGCAAACCGTTGCTATTGTTAGTGCCCTGCCATTTGCCATTATTTTGCTCATCTCGATGGGAGGTATGTGGCGAGCATTGATTATTGAAGAGCATCGTACTGACAGCTTGGAGCAGGATAATCGCTTACCGCCGCATTTATTAACTCCCAGTGCTTGGCGCGAGCGTATTGATTATCTAACTAAGCAGCCGACACGCGATGAGGTATTAAGCTACATTCGAGAGGTGGTAGAAGTAGCAATGCATCAAGTAGCCGATAAGTTTATAGATTCTGGCTGGCAAGCCAAGGCGGAATTCGATGAGGTAAATAATCGAGCCATCTTGCAATTACAGCGTGGAGAAGAAGTAGACTTTACTTATGAGGTGCGACTGGCCGAGCACGATATTCCAGATTATTATCAACAAAGCGGTGCTCATGTAGGTCAACTGCATCATTATCGTGCTGAGGTTTATCTACGCCGCGGGGGCCTAACTTATGACTTATATGGTTATCAATCAGATGCAGTGATTAATGATATTATTGATCAGTTTGAAAAATATCTGCACTTCTTGAATGTTTCGCCTGACAGCTTACCGTGGCGCATGGAGATGCATGATGAAGGACTGGTTGTTGAGTCTAGCAGCGAGTTTGACAAATAGTCTGATTAACCTTTTAAAACTTGAGTTTTAACGCTGAGTCTTTACAATACGAGCTTGCTCTTAAATAGGGCAAGCTCTTTTTTATGAGAATATTAAATCTTTAAATGACTGGATATATTCAGTTACGTGACACACTCTCATTCTTCTAAGCTAGTAAATGGCCTAAAAATGACTTTTATTACCGAAAATAATACACATCCTTTGCTACAGCCACTTTATATCGGTGGATTGGAAATTCAAAACCGACTGATGGTAGCTCCAATGGCTGGGGTAACAGACAATCCGTTTCGACGCTTATGTAAGTCGTTTGGGGCAGGTCATGCTGTCAGCGAAATGATGACCGCAGATGCCACCTTATATGCGCATAAAAAGTCATTATTCCGAGCTAACTTTGAGGGAGAGATTGCGCCAATCTCAGCTCAAATTGCAGGTGCTGACGTGGATAAAATCGCTGAAGCTGCCCAGTATCAGGTTAATAACGGGGCGCAAATTATTGATATCAATATGGGCTGCCCGGCAAAAAAAGTATGTCGTAAGCTGGCAGGCTCAGCCTTGCTGAAAGACGAAGAGTTGGTGGCTAGATTGCTTGATGCTACGGTGGCCGCTGTCGATGCCCCTGTTACCTTAAAAACCCGTTTGGGTTATGAGAATGGTCAAGAAAATATCTTACGAGTAGCCAAAAGAGCAGAAGAGGCGGGCATTGCTGCTATCGCCATTCATGGACGTACTCGTGAAGATAAGTATGGCGGAAAAGCGCGTTACGATTTAATTCGTGAAGTTAAAGAAATGGTCAACATTCCAGTGATTGCCAATGGCGACATCGACAGTCCAGAGAAGGCTATCGAAGTGTATGAGCAAACTGGCTGTGATGCAATTATGATTGGTCGAGCTGCCCAAGGTCAGCCTTGGCTATTCCGGGATATCGCCCATTATTTGCAAACAGGGGAAAGGTTGCCAGAGCCAACTATTGATGAGCTGCGAGAGATTGTGCTAACACATCTTGAAGAGCTGTATGCTTTTTATGGTGAGTACTCAGGATGCCGTATCTCACGCAAACACATTGCGTGGTACACGTCCGGTATCGAAGATTCAAACGCTTTTCGACAAGCCATGTATAGTGAAGAGACTACGGCAGGACAGTACAAAGTCGTTGATAAGTTTTTGTCTTCTCAAAAGCTTAGAGAAGGGGCCTAATTTAGTCACACTACCTAAGTGCGACTAGGTTTCTGTGCTAAATTGAGTTACATTAACTCTAAGCCATTCATTTGAGAGTGAACCTATGCTTGATACGTTAAATAATACCCAAGTTGAGAATGTAGCTTGCTCTTCAAGGGTATCATCAGTCCCAGTTTTAACGGTCGATGGTCTCAGTATTTATAGCGCTCATGAGGTGTTGGTTCAGCAATTGTCTTATCAGATACATCGGGGTGAAACGCTGGCTATTGTCGGTGAGTCGGGGTCAGGTAAGTCGTTATCTAGCTTAGCATTACTGGGTTTATTGCCACAGGACTTGCGAGTAGAGGGTCAGGTCGAGTTACAGTCATTGGGCTTGCTGCCTATTAACCAAAGCCCAAATCACTCAATGAAGAGGCAGGTCGTACGTGACAAACAGCTGAAAGCGGTGCGCGGTACAAAAATTGCGATGGTGTTTCAAGAGCCTATGACGGCACTGAACCCCTTGCACACTGTAGGCAAGCAAATTGCTGAAAGTTTACGCATAGCTGGCACGCCAAAGTCTAAAATTAAGCCGCGTATTATTGAGTTATTAAGTGACGTCAATATCAAAGACCCTGAGTCTAAGCTAAATCGCTATCCGCATGAGCTATCAGGTGGTCAGCGCCAACGGGTGATGATTGCCATGGCACTGGCACAAGACCCAGAAGTACTTATTGCTGATGAACCTACCACAGCATTAGACGTTAGCCTTCAACATGAAATCTTAGAGTTATTGAATCGCTTGAAGCAGCAGCATGGTATGGCAATGTTGCTAATCAGTCATGATCTAAACTTAGTACGCCGCTATAGCGATAAAATAATTGTCATGCAACAAGGGAGAGTAATTGAGCGCGGAGACAGCCACACACTATTTAATAACCCGCAGACGGCATATACTAAATTGTTAATCAGTCAGAATTTTGGTTCTCCGCTTAAGATTAACGTCAGTGATGACAGCTCTCCAGTTGTTGCAGTAAAACAGCTCTCTGTTGCTTTTCCCCAAAAAAAATCACTACTGGGCGGGGTAAGTGAGTGGATGCCGGCAGTCAAAGAATTAAGTTTTGATCTCAATCAAGGTACCTCACTAGGGATTGTCGGAGAGTCGGGTTCAGGCAAAACTACCATTGCTTTGGCTCTTGGCCGATTGTTGGGGCAACAAGCCAAAGTAAGCGGTGACATTATTATTGATAAAGTAGATATAAATAGCCTAAGCAGAAAACAGTTACGTCAATTTCGCTCCGACATTCAAATGGTGTTTCAAGATCCGTTTGCAAGCATCAACCCTAGATTTAATGTGATGCAAATCGTCGAAGAAGGGCTGTTGATAAGAGGAGAGAGCAGGTCGCAGCGAGAGCAGGCAGTTTTAGAAGTGCTCGGCACAGTAAACCTGCCGCACAGCTTTGCTTATCGTTATCCGCATGAGTTATCTGGGGGACAACGTCAAAGGGTGGCTTTGGCTAGAGCGCTGATTATGCGGCCCAAGGTCATTATTTTAGATGAGCCTACCTCAGCCTTGGACAGTAGTACCCAAGTTGATGTGGTACAGTTACTGCGAGACATTCAGCAGCAGTATAAGATTAGCTATATTTTTATTAGCCATGATTTAAATGTGGTACAAGCTTTGTGCCATAATATAATGGTGCTTAAAGCGGGGGAGTGTGTGGAGTTTGCTACAAGCGAGGCCCTGTTCAAAGCTCCGCAGCACCCGTATTCAAAACTGCTTATCGATACGAGTGTGCGAAGTAAGGACTTTGGTTGATTTAGTTAGATTGAGTAGATTGTATTAATCTAACAAATTAAGGGCTGGTACAGTTAAATTTTTGAGGCAGGAACCGCCGCAAGAAACTCATTACGGGCCTGAATGTCTGTCTTAAAGTCACCAAGCATAGCCGTGGTACGAGTGCTAGACAGTTGTTTGTTGACCCCACGCATCATCATACACATATGAGAGGCGTCCATTACCACAGCGACGCCACGACAGTTAGTAACTTCCATGATAGCATCGGCAATTTGTTTGCTTAAATTCTCTTGAATTTGTAAACGGCGGGCATACATATCGATGATACGGGCAACTTTAGACAGACCGATGACCTTGCCGTCTGGTAAATATCCAACATGAGCCACGCCATAGAACGGTAATAAGTGGTGTTCACATAGAGAGTAGAACTCAATATTGTGAATAAGAACCAGTTCAGGGTTGTCGGTTGGGAATACAGCATTATTGGTGACTTCTTCTAGGGTTTGATGATAGCCTTGAGTTAAATAACCAAATGCTTTTGCGGCACGAGTGGGCGTATCAACTAAGCCTGGACGGTTTAAGTCCTCACCAGTAGAAGCAATAAGTTTAGCGTACAGATCAGGACTAGGAAGCCTAGGATCTAGATTTGAAATTGAAGCGTTTGAATTAGAATCACACATAGTTATTAGTAGCAAATTAAAAGAATGTTATAGCTTAACGGCTACAAATAAATTGTAAAGGTCTTTGTCAAAAAATAGCTGAGTATTTCTCAGTTTGGCACAAAAAAAACTCATAATGCCCTCTAACTCTTGAGTTTTGTATTATTATTCTATTTTTGACATTGAATTTAAATAAATGCCCCTCAAAAAGATTTGGGCTAAACCAATTGAAAATTAAAATAAGGGAGTGGTTTGTGAAATTATTACAAGGTAAACGTTTTGTGGTAACTGGTATTGCCAGCAAGCTATCTATTGCTTGGGCAATCGCAGAAGCATTGCACAGAGAAGGGGCATCATTGATTTTAACTTACCCCAATGACAAGATGAAAAAGCGGGTGGAGATGGCTGCTGAGCAGTTTGCAGCGGATATGATTCTGCCTTGTGATGTGGCTTCTGATGCAGAGATTGAAACTTGCTTCGCAGCGGTTGCCGAGCATTGGCCAGAGGGAATTGATGGGGTGGTACATGCTATTGGATTTGCCCCTGCTGAAGAGCTAAATGGTGACTTTACTGAAGTCACAAGCAGAGAAGGTAGTGCCATTGCTCATGATATTTCGGCTTATAGCTTTGTGGCTTTGGCACGTGCTTCACGTGAATTATTGGCAAAACGTCAAGGCTCTTTATTGACTCTGACCTACCAAGGCAGCACTGCCGTTATCCCGAACTATAATGTGATGGGTATGGCCAAAGCGAGTCTAGAAGCCAGCGTTCGTTATTTAGCGACCTCATTGGGCGGTGAAGGTATCAGAGTCAATGCTATTTCTGCAGGTCCAATTCGTACCTTAGCGGCCAGTGGCATTAAGTCATTTCGTAGAGTGTTAGATGTGAATGCTAAGATTGCACCTCTACAGCGTAACGTAGACCAAATGGAGGTGGGTAATGCGGCTTTATTCTTGTTATCGCCTTGGGCTTCAGGCATTACCGGTGAAATCTTATTTGTTGATGCAGGGTTTAATACAGTAGGGATTAGTGAGCAATTGCTGCATCTAGATGAAGAGCAATAAGTCAGCTCATCGCCATTCTTTCTTTGCAAATACGTATAATGGCAATTTAAATATAATAAAAAAGACGCTTTTAAAGCGTCTTTATTTATCTTTATATATATTTAATAGTTGCCGAATTATTTGCTATCTTGATCATTAGAGTCATGTTCTTCATGCTCGTGCATACCTTGCATCATGTCTAAGGCGCAATCATTGGTACGTTGCTGATCCTTTTTGTCTAAATGATCCTGATTAATATCATTACGGGCCATTTTCGTAGTCTTATTTACTGTATTATCATCTGCCATGGTGATTCTCCTTATTAGAGCACTTCAGCTGTTATTGTAAAAATAGTCTAATAACTTATTAGAACCATAACCCAATAACAAAGTGCATTATTGATTACACACAATTTCATTATAAAACCAAATCAAGTAAAGTGTGTGTACAAATGTAAACTAATAAAGAGATGAAGTTAATAAGTCCTGAATAACCCCTAAAATATGTCGCTAATGTAAATATAGCGCTTAACTTTCAAGCTCTGATCCAAAGTCTGACTCAAGCTCTGAGTCAAAGTCTAACCAAACCCAGCTGTTTTCAAGCCAGCTCATAACAGTTTCAATGGATAATTTGGCTGCCAAAAAATCCTCATAAGTTAGGCTATCCGCATCTGCCAGGCGCTTTAATAGCCTTGCTTCAGAATCACTAATATCCTCTAAAGGTTGACCGTTGGCGTACACTATTAGCTGATCATCAAGCTCAGTGTAAATTAGGCGGCTGCTATAATCGGTTCTAATTACCGCGCTCTCTGATAAGGCTTGCTGTAACTCTTCTTCATCTAGGCTATCTTCTGGCACTAAAAGCTCATACTGGCGTTTACTGACCACCTCACTGACAGCTTCTGCAACCAGTTGTTCACCTTTGTCAGATTGTAGTAGCTCAAGTAATTGCTGCTTTATCTGTGAAATACTGTTTTGATTTAGCTTCCCAGGAGTTTGTAAGGGTTGATCTAATAACAGTGGCGTGAAGAGTGAAGGCTCAGTAGTTGCGGCATCGACCAAGCTGTCTAACACTTGCATTAAATTTGGACGTCTAAAGCCAAAAGAGAAGGTTAAGCAATCATCTTGGGCCACACCATAATGCGACAGTTTAGGAGGTACATACAGCACATCGCCTGGCTCCAATACTTCATCAAAAATTATCTCTCCCATGTCATCAAAGATACGAATGGGCTGATTTTCAATAAATTCGGTGTTCTCGTTGCAATATTTGCCAAGTTGCCAACGTCTGTGGCCGAAGCCTTGTGCTAAAAACACATCATACTCATCATAATGCTTGCCCACCGAGCCTCCGTTCGGAGCATAGGACACCATAATGTCATCTCGTTGCCACTGCGGAATAAAGTTAAAGGCATTCCACAGCTGCCCTAGTTCAGGCGACCATTGTTCTAGGTTTTGTACCAATACCGTCCACTGCTCAGGCAAATCAGCGAACATCTCTTCTGTTAGCGGGCTTTGTTGCAACTGCCACTGCTCGCCAGTTTCAGTTTTATTTTGGGTGATAAGACGAGAGGTGGCGGCTTCATCCAGACTTAGACCTAAGATATCTTCCGGTTCAAACATACCTTTTAATTGCGGCAACCCTTGTTTGATAAGTAGTGGCTTTTTTTGCCAATATTCAGCTAAGAATTGTTCGGGGGTAAGGGTATTAGGTAAACAAAAATTAACGGGTGTCATAAGTAATCCAAGGTGGTTAATTCATTTTTGTTGACCATTTAGACGGTCAGCTATTTATATTGTTGTTAAGGTTAGAGTAGGGAAATAATATTAAATCTAGCTTTAGTATGCTATTTTAATGCTTTATCATCGTTGCTTAAACGAGTTTATATAAATTCTAGGATAGTTATGAAAAAATTAACGCTATTAACCATTATCATTAGCAGTATCATGATACAAGGTTGCGTACACAAGTTGGTTACGGTGCCAGTTAAAGTGGCCTATAAAACTACCAAAGGGGTAGTTAAAGGCACTGTGGCCGTGGGTAAAGCCATTATACCTGGTGGTGATGATGATAAGGATGATAAAAAAGACTAACAATCAACTGTACTAGCTAAGATTTATGGTTAGTTGCTATAACTCAGAGTTACTATAATCCAGTGTTATTATAATTTAGGGCCGTTTGAATAGACGGCTTTTTTGTCGTTTAAGCCAATCTGCTTCAAATAGATTAAGCTTGAACCAATCAATGCGCCAATGAATGCCAATAGAATGTCTTTTTGTGCATCCCAAATATCACCTTGTTGACCATTATAGGCTTCAGCAGATTCAGGCGATAAGGTAACTCCCAATATCCATTCAAATAACTCATATAGAGCACTGGTGGCTAAGTTAAATTGCAGCACCAGTAATAAAATGGTCTTCAAAGATAGAGTAGGCATTAAGTAATGAAAAACATCTTTCATTAACGGCAGTAATAGTAGGCCATAACAAAAGTGAACCAGCCTATCATACATATTCCGCTGCCAACCAAACACCTCATTTAAATTAATGCCAAACAGATTCTGGGTCCATTCATTATAGGGAACATAAGAGTATAGGTATCTAGCACCTATGATATGTATCACTATAAACAAACTTGCCAGCACAAACGAGGTCGTTGTGCTGGCAAGATATCGATAGCATGCCCAGACCATAGCCATAAAAACTACAGTACCTAACTGGTGCAGCAAATAATCATTCCAACTTAAAGGATTGATACTGGCTAGCAGCATAGCAATGCTAACAATTATCAGGCAAGCTATAACTATTGAGTTATAACCTGTAAAGCCTTTATTATGATGCTCACTGCTAGTATTGCTATCACTGTTATTGGTACTATGCGTTGAACTTCCTTGTTCTGTATGAGTCATTGAAAGGGCCGCTATAATTTAACAGTAATTTGGCTATAGGCTATAAAACTATAGCTTAGCAATCCATTCTTCAATTGCCAAAGCTTGCTCATCAGCATTACCAATGTAAGTAGCAGGCGTTAGCTCAAGTAGGCGCTTTTTATCCGCTTCTGGAACTGCATCTAATTCGTTACCATTAACAAACTCAAGCATTTTTTCGCGAGTCATGGCTTGACCACGGGTTAGAGCTTTTAGTTTTTCATATGGGTTTTCAACGCGGTAGCGGCGCATAACGGTTTGAATTGGTTCAGCCAGAACTTCTTGAGCATTATCAAGATCACTGTCTAGTCTTTCTGGGTTGACTTCTAATTTACCAATACCTTTTAGGCAGGCGTCATAAGCAATCATACTTTGCGCAAGGCCCACACCAATATTACGTAAAACAGTTGAGTCAGATAGGTCACGCTGCATACGTGAGATAGGCAATTTTTCGCCTAAATGAGCCAACATAGCGTTTGCTACACCTAAGTTACCCTCAGAGTTTTCAAAGTCGATTGGGTTAACTTTATGCGGCATGGTTGATGAGCCAACTTCACCTTCTTTTAGCTTTTGCTTAAAATAGCCTAAGCTAATGTACTGCCAGATATCACGGTTATAATCAATCAATACTGTGTTGAAACGACGAACCGCATCAAATAGCTCGGCGATATAATCATGTGGCTCAATCTGAGTGGTATAAGGGTTGAATACTAAGCCTAAACGCTGTGTAATGAAGCTTTGAGCATGAGCGGTCCAGTCTACTTCAGGGTAGGCTGATAAGTGAGCGTTGTAGTTACCCACGGCACCATTGATTTTGCCCAACAGTTCCACTTCATTAATTTGCTTAATCTGACGGGCTAAGCGGTAAGCTACGTTGGCCATCTCTTTACCCAAAGTAGTTGGGCTAGCGGTCTGACCATGAGTGCGAGATAGCATTGGCTGTTTAGCATGCTCTTTGGCAAGGGCTACAATTGAGTCAGTCACTTCTTGTAGCTTAGCAACAACAATTTCACGACTGTCTTTAAGCATTAACGCATAAGATAGGTTGTTGATGTCTTCAGAAGTACAGGCAAAGTGAATGAACTCTAGACTGTCTTCTAATTTAGCATTACCACGGAATTTATCTTTGATAAAATACTCAACCGCTTTAACATCATGGTTGGTGGTTTTTTCAATGTCTTTGATCGCTTGAGCATCAGCTTCACTAAAGTTATCAACGATAGCATTTAAGAAGTCATTGGTTTCGGCATCAAATTTTGCCAATTCAGTGATAGCATCATTGTCAGCTAAAGCTTGCAACCAACGAATTTCAACGGTAACACGGGCTTTAATCAGACCAAACTCAGACAAATGCTCACGAAGTGAATCCGCTTTGCTAGCATAGCGACCGTCGATAGGAGATAGGGCAGTTAACGCAGATAATGAGGCAGACATAAATATCCTTCAACTCAGTGGGTTAATGAAAAAGAGTAATAAAAACGCAGTTTAAAAACGACAAATAACACAAGGCTGTAGTTATTAACAGCAAAATTCTATAAATAACAGATAAATCAAAATGAGCTCAGCTCTTAGGTTTAATGGCGTATAATTATAGCAAGTAATTATGATAAGTGACTTGTTAAGTCTGATAAATTAGCTTTATACCGAAGCAGCTGCATCGAATATAGCACTAATGAATATATACCATAAAAATAAAGAGCCAATTAAGTAAGCCACAGCAATAGCATATAAAAAAATAAGTCTATTCTTTGAATAGTCTGGCTTCAATTTATTAGAGAACGAACGAATAGCTGCAATCAAGCAAAATAAAATAGCAAGCCATATAAAAGCTAACATCAGAAGAAACGTCATACCTTTGTCCATAACAAGCCCATGTCTATAAGAAATATTAAGCTTTTTAAAGTAACACAAGCATGATCATGAAACACAAAGGCATTCAGTAACCTAAGAAAATAGTGATAAATTACTCAAACGATTCAATCACACCGCCACCCAAACAAACTTCACCGACATAAAACACCGCAGATTGACCCGGGGTAACTGCGCGCTGAGGCTCATCAAATACAACTTTAACTCGGCTACCCTCTTCAGAATCTGCAAAGACCGTACAACTTTGATCCGGCTGACGATAGCGGGTCTTGGCCACACATTTTAAGCCTTGTTCACTAAACAGGGCTTTGGGGGCCACACGCTCAACCCAATCTAATTTATAGGCTATTAAGCTTTGGCTCAGTAACATAGGGTGATCATGACCTTGGCCGACGATTAGCTCGTTGTTGGCTAAGTCTTTTTTTAGTACAAACCACGGTTCTTCAGGACGGTCTTTTACGCCGCCAATACCGATGCCACCACGCTGACCTAGGGTGTAATACATTAAGCCGTCATGTTTGCCAATGGTAATGCCATCATCGGTCACAATATTGCCAGGTTTGGCCGGCAAGTATTGTTGTAAGAAATCTTTGAAGCGGCGCTCGCCAATGAAGCAAATGCCGGTAGAGTCTTTTTTCTTAGCAGTGGCCAATTCATATTCTTCGGCAATTCTGCGTACTTCTGGTTTTTCTAATTCACCCACTGGGAATAAAGTCTTGGCTATTTTATCTCCGCCCACTGCGTGTAAGAAATAACTTTGGTCTTTATTGTTATCTAGGCCACGTAATAGTCGAGCTACTGCAGTGCCATCTTCACGCGTGTAATTGATACTGCGGCGGGTATAGTGACCGGTCGCAATGTAATCTGCACCAAGCCCAAACTTGGGATCAGAGGCGTAATCTAAGAAGGCTTTAAATTTGATTTCTTTATTACACAGAATGTCTGGGTTTGGGGTACGGCCGGCTTGGTATTCGGCTAAGAAGTGCTCGAATACTCGGTCCCAGTATTCCATAGCGAAGTTTGCAGTGTGTAGGGTAATTCCTAATTTATCACACACAGCTTGAGCATCGGCTAAATCTTCCATAGCCGTACAGTACTCGGTGCCGTCATCTTCTTCCCAGTTTTTCATAAACAAGCCTTCCACCTGGAAGCCTGCTTTTTGGAGTAGTACTGCAGATACTGAAGAGTCCACACCACCCGACATACCTACGATCACTCGTGTCTGTTCAGGATTAGGCACATCACTTAGGCGCAGTGCAGGTAAATCGTAAGGGTTATTGTCAAAAGAGGCAGATATCGTCATATTATTAGAAACTATGCTAAAATTTGGCTAAATTATAACACTGATAGGCAAATAATGATAAGAATTGGACAAGGTATCGACGTACATGCCTTTTATGACAAGTCATCAGAGAGCGCAAATCAAGATAGCGCGGCTCCGCAATTTGTGACATTGGCAGGGGTGCAGATTGAGCATACCCATAGCTTGTTGGCGCATTCTGATGGTGATGTGGTATTACATGCTCTAGCTGATGCTTTGCTGGGAGCGTTGGCTTTGGGTGATATTGGCCAACACTTCCCCGATACAGATGATGCTAATGAAGGTCTAGATTCACGAGTTCTATTGCGTCATGTCTATGATTTAATTCAGCAAAAAGGCTACAAACTGGTTAATGCCGATATTACTGTGGCTTGTGAACGTCCAAAATTAGCCAAGCATAATTTAGCAATGCGCACCAATATTGCTCAAGACCTAGCCACTGATGTGCAAAACATCAGTGTAAAAGCGACTACCACTGAGAAGTTAGGCTTTACCGGTCGTCAAGAAGGTATATTATGCAGTGCTGTGGTTCTCGTGAGTAAACAATAATCTGTGTTGAACATGCATTTTTGTTGCATTTTTTGTTACTATCCCCATTAACAATTTAACGTTACTTTTATCCTCCTTACTTCTATTACTGAAGTTTTATACGTGTCTTCTAATAAGGATTTATTATGACAGATCAAAATCAAGATATCGAAACCCTAATCCGCAACCAAATTAAAGAAAACCCAGTACTTCTTTATATGAAAGGCACGCCGCAATTCCCACAGTGTGGTTTCTCTGCAAGAGCTATTGAAGTATTGACTCAAATTGGTCGTCCATTTGCTTTCGTTAATATCTTAGAAAACCCTGAAATTCGTGCGACACTGCCGAAGATTGCAAACTGGCCAACTTTCCCACAATTATGGATTAATGGTGAGTTAATGGGTGGTTCTGATATTATCCTTGAGATGTATCAATCTGGTGAGCTTAAGCCTTTGGTTGAAGAGCACAGCCCAGCTTAATTGTTAAAATTGTGCTAAAAATATTGCACTAAAAACAATAGTACTAAAAATTAAGTTAAATAATAAAAGAGCCTCAGAGAGTATCTGGGGCTTTTTTGGTAGTAATGTGGCGCTTAGCTGACGTGTTATGTTTTTGTATGTCAGCGCTTTATAAATCCATAACAATCGCCATATACCGGTTAAGTAAAAAAACTATTCAATAGGTATGCTTTGGGCATACGCTAAAGACGGGCTGTTGTTTTAATAGCTTTAAATGACTTTAATAGGTTTAAGCGATAGCTCTAGCATCAGCCCGCTTTTAGAAAATATAGGAATAACACATGACTACAGATGACAAGTTAGTACAAAAACGAAAATTATTAGAAGAGCAATCAGAAAAAATCAAAGCTATTGCCGACAATGAGGCGCATTCTTCTCTTAAGTGTATCCACTTACTAAGTGTGGCTGGCGGAGCGACTAGCGAGACTTATAAAGCCATTGAGCAACGTATAATGATGGATGAAGACACGTATGGCGCTTATCATTTGGCACTCTTGGCGCAGTCAACGGCGGATTTGCCAGTTGATGCTCGCCAGCTAATTGAGTTAGTGGTTACCAAAGGGCAAGGCAGTCAGCTATTGTCTTTACTAAAAAACTTACCTGTACCGCCAGTTGAAGCGATTAAACAGCGTATCTTATCTGAAGGAGATCAAGAGATAGTGGCTCAGATGACCGCTTATCTTGAAATAAATCCAGAAGGGATAGGCAGCCAATCATTATTAGGTAACGGTCAGCACGAGCGTATTGTTCCCATAAGCCAAGTCCAAAACTGATAAGATCAATTAATTACTAAGTTCAACCACAATAATCACCTAAGATAGCTAAAAGGCACTCAAGATAGTTCTTGAGTGCTTTTTTATTAGGTAGTGTGTTTTTTAATTGCTTTAATAAATGGCTTAGGCTGCTATTGCATCTTTTAGGCTGATCATAACTTGATCGCCCTGTAAGCTCACATCATAGCAATCTAGTTTAACCGAGTCATCATCTAAACATTGACCCGTGGCTAGGTCAAATCGCTGCTTGTAGATAGGGGAGGCGATATAGATAACCTCTTGCTCTTTAACGCTACCATCCTCTAAGTCAGTTTTAATAACAGTACCACCTATCAGTCCACGCGATAACACACTCGCATTACTAAATGGGTCAAAGTTATCAATGGCGAATAATTGGTCGTCTTTGGTACGGAAAACAGCAACTTGTTTACCCTCTATCAGGGCACAAACACCCCCTTCTGGGATGATATCATTAAGTTTGCAAATCAATTGAGCAGTCATAAGGTAATCCTTCAATATGTATTAATAAAGTGGGTAATGGATATGCTAAACGACCGATTCTAATACCTGTTTTTCGGTGTCAGTAGCAGGACGGATTTGATCACGTTCGGTCACAAATACCACGTTATCATCGGCCAGCTCGCTATTAACAAAATGACGAAAACGTTTTAGCTTCTCTTTGTCAGAGATGGTTTCTTTCCACTCGCAGACATAATTATCAACCAACAATTGCATTTGGTCTTCTAGCTCTTGGACAATACCTAAGCTGTCGTCAATAATGACCTGTTTTAGATAATCAAGGCCACCGTCTAGGCTTTCACGCCATTTTGAGGTGCGCTGCAATTTATCCGCGGTTTTAATATAAAACATGGTAATACGGTCGATATACTTAACGAGGGTGTCGGTATCTAAATCAGTAGCAAATAGTTCGCCATGACGAGGTACCATACCGCCGTTACCAGCTACATAAAGGTTCCAACCATTTTCGGTTGCGATAATACCAAAGTCTTTCGACTGAGCTTCAGCGCATTCACGGGTACAACCTGAGACCCCCATCTTAATTTTGTGTGGTGAGCGCACGCCTTTGTAACGGTCTTCAAGTCTAATGGCAAGACCCATGCTGTCGTCTACGCCGTAGCGACACCAGTTATTACCCACACACGATTTTACAGTACGTAGAGATTTACCATAAGCATGACCAGTTTCAAAACCTGCTTCGACCAAACGCTCCCAAATGTCTGGCAGCTGCTCTAATCGTGCCCCAAATAAGTCCACACGCTGCCCGCCGGTTATCTTGGTATAAAGATTAAAGTCTTTGGCGACCTGACCCAATACAATAAGTTTATCAGCAGTAATTTCACCACCTGCCACACGAGGTACAACTGAATAGGTGCCATCTTTTTGGATATTGCCTAAGTAATAATCGTTGGTTTCCTGAAGTGGGGCAAGCTCTGTTTTTAGCACATAATCGTTCCAACATGAAGATAAGATAGAGGCCACGGCAGGCTTACATATCTCACAACCACGGCCGCTACCATGCTCGGTTAATAGTTCATCAAAGGTTCTGATACCTTGTACCCTTACTAAACTATAAAGCTCTTGTCGCGAATAAGCGAAATGCTCACACAGATCATTATTGACCTCAAAACCAAGCTCGGTAAGCTGATAAGCCAACACATCTTTCACCATTGGGGCACAGCCACCACAGCCGGTACCGGCCTTAGTACAGCTTTTAACGTCAGCAATTGAATAAGCACCTTCATTGACCGCGCCACAAATAGCGCCTTTGGTGACATTGAAGCAAGAACAGATGGTAGCAGTATCGGGAAGGTTATCAACGCCCATAGAGGGCTTTTCAACATTGGGTAATATTAGGCTTTCGGGATGAGCAGGCAAGTCAATATCATTTAAAAACAACTGCAATAAATTATTGTAGTCTTCGGTATCACCGACCATAACAGCGCCCAATAGCTTTTTATTGTCACTACTGGTGACCAGCTTTTTATAAATTCCTTCGTTAGGATTCTGATAAACATAACTTAAACTGCCTTCAGTTTTGCCGTGAGCATCACCGATACTACCCACATCGACGCCCATAAGTTTAAGCTTGGTGCTCATATCAGCACCGGTAAAAGTTTGCTCAGTATCACCGGCTATTTGAGCGGCACAGATACTGGCCATGGTGTAACCCGGCGCTACTAGGCCAAAGATTTTATTGTCCCAAACCGCACACTCACCAATGGCATAAATATCTTCATTATTGGTCTGGCAAAAATCATTGATCAAAATACCACCGCGGCCTCCTAAGGTAACGCCGCAATCAGGATTGTTCTTCATTATTGCATCTTGCGGACGGATGCCGGCACTAAACAAGATAAGATCTGTATCAAGCTCTGTATCGTCAGTGAACTTCATAGTTAAGAAAGTTTCTTTATCGAGGGCCAACTCATCTTGACTGTCTTTTTGATGAATATCATGATTGAGTGACACACTGCGATTATGAATAATTTCTTGAGTGTTTTTTCCAGTCAGTACGGTTACACCTAATGCTTCGATTTTTTTCTTTAAAATCTCACCGCCAGCCGGGTCTAGCTGAACCCCCATAAGCTGAGGCGCAAATTCAACCACATAAGTCTCGAGGCCTAAAGTAACCAAAGCTTTTGCGGCCTCTAAACCCAACAGACCACCGCCGACAACCACGCCCTTTTTAACGTTGGGCTTGTTTGCCGTGGTAAGAATGTCATCTAAGTCGGCGATAGTACGGTACACATGGCAATGTGAATGATTGCCACCTTCGATAGGTGGGACGAAAGGATAGGAGCCCGTGGCCAATACTAGTTTCTCGTAGGAAATACTTTCTCCGCCTTCCACCGTAATGCTGCGACTGTCACTATCAATATCAACAATTCGTTTATTAAGATGTAGCTTGATACCTGTAGCGTCGTAATGAGCCATGTCCACCAAGTTTAGTTTGCTAGCATCTTTGTGCTCAAAGTAGCTCGATAAATAAACACGGTCATAAGCGGGGCGGTCTTCTTCAGCAAAGACATGAATGTCATACTTTTCATTTAAGCCAAGTTCAATTGCTTTCTCTACAAAATGATGACCAACCATGCCGTTACCAACCACTATTAAATTGGCTTTTTCTTTGCTGTTCGTTTTATTCATATCTGCCTTACTCATGATTATTCCTTTAGATGGGTGTCAGGTAGCAGGCTAGGGGAGGACCCTTTAAAAGCGCTGACTACTTAGTGCCTACCGTAATACATTCAATAATCATGCCAAGCATCACATATTGCTTCTAAAGGATTCTTTTTAAAGAACGATAAGTAAAAAGGATAGGTTTGATCGAACAACAACGCAGAAATAAGTTAACCCAGCCCTATAGGAAAGGGCAGTCAATGAGCTTATATAGCTAATAGGCATTCTTGATAAATGTTTGTATTTTTTTTATTAGGCATCATTAAACGTCCTGAATTTCTTTTATAAAAGGAAGTGATGGCTTGCTAGGGGATTGAATATTCTTTTATAACAAGCGTTAATTTGGTGCTTAATAAAATTAAATGGTCATATAAGGACTATTTGAGGGCAAAGTACTAAATTTACTCTAAAAAGTTAACGATGAAATAAATAGTTAACTATAAAATTTATCGAAATAACAAATACATGGCACGTAGCTTGCAACGACCTTATTAAGTAAACATTAAGTTATATTTTATTTTTCTTATATTTTAAGGTTTAACTTAGTGTAAATAAGTCTGTTTTTATTTGGAGACACAGACAATTTATTTTATTAAAGGAAGCAAGTATGTCGTCTGCAACCCCCGTACCACCCACAAAAGAAAAGCTCAATGTCCTGTCCTTTGCTGGTAAAAATAAAATCCTACACTTAGGTTGGATGGCATTTTTCCTTACCTTCTTTGTTTGGTTTAACCATGCTCCTTTTCTTTCTGCGATTGGAGAAACTCTAGATTTAACCAAACAGCAAGTCAAAACCTTACTTATTTTAAACGTGGCTCTAACTATTCCTGCACGCGTTATTATCGGCATGTTAACCGATAAATTTGGACCGCGGTTAGTTTATACCTGTATTTTGGCGCTAGGGGCAATTCCCTGTTTTACGTTCGCATTTGCCCAAGACTATACCACTTTAGCTTTATCACGCTTCATTTTAGGTTTCGTTGGGGCAGGCTTCGTAGTAGGTATTCGTCTAATTAGTGATTGGTTCCCGGCGAACGAATTAGGGGCGGCCGAAGGTATCTATGGTGGTTGGGGTAACTTTGGTTCAGCAGCTGCAGCTATGTTATTACCGACCATAGCGATTGGTTTTGCAGCGTGGTTTGGCGGTGATGAAGGCTGGCGCTATGCTTGTGCGACCTCAGGCGTCGTTATGGCTCTATACAGCATTTTGTTTTATAAATTTGTTCGCGACACACCCAAGGGCTCAACTTATTTTAAACCTAAGAAGTCTGGTGCGATGGGCGTAACCTCTAAAAGCGATTTCTGGTTAATGATGGTATTTAAACTTCCCATGTATTTAGCCTTGGCCTTACTGGCTTGGAAGCTATCACCCGCTGGTGTTAGTTTGTTGAGTCAGACAGCGGTAAACTTTATCTATATTGGCTTAGCGCTACTGTATGTTTATGAATTTGTGAGTAGCTATCGTTTTAATAAAGAAGTATTCACTACAGAAGTACCAGAAGCACAGCGCTATGATTTCAAACAAGTCGGCGTATTAAATATTTTATATTTTGCTACTTTTGGTTCTGAGTTGGCCGTAGTGTCAATGTTACCGCTTTTTTATCTAGAGACTTTTGAAGTGTCTGTGGTTGCTGCTGGTCTATTAGCATCCTCGTATGCCTTTATGAACTTAATGTCTCGTCCAGGTGGTGGTTGGTTAAGTGATCGTTTTGGTCGTAAAAGCACGCTACTTATTTTGACAGCCGGTCTGGCCATTGGTTACTTCTTAATGGGACTGGTTGACTCTACTTGGCCGATCGCTCTCGCATTACTTATTACCATGTTTTGTTCATTCTTTGTGCAAGCAGGTGAGGGCGCAGTATTTGCGGTTATTCCCTTGATTAAACGCAGTATGACCGGTCAGTTCGCTGGCATGACCGGTGCTTATGGCAATGTAGGCTCTGTGGTTTATTTAACGGTTCTAAGCTTAGTATCTTACCAAGTGTTCTTTATGGTTATTGCCGCTACTGCAGTGATCGGTTTCTTAGCTTTATTTTTATTAAAAGAACCTTCAGGTGTCATTGTAGAAGAGATGCCAGATGGCAGTTTTGCTGAAATTAGTGTGACCTAAGTTGTTGCAACCAACTGTCAAAATAAGTTTGTCAAAAAAGTACTCATGAGGTGTAAGGCTTTGATAAATAAAAGCTCTACGCCTCAAATGTTTTATAAGTAAAACAGCTGTATAAAACCAACTCACTAAATAGTACAACAGGAATGATTTGAGAAATATCGAAAATACAGCGCGAGGTAAAGGATGGTGGTTTGATTTTCACACCATGGCAGGACGTAAGTCTGAGAATCAAGACAGTCTATGCATCACAACCTGTTTGCTAGATTATTTGGATGATAGCAGCGGTAGTGCTCGACAAAAAAATGCAATCATAAAGCCAGAGCAGCTTCCGGTATTGGCTGTGCTGGCCGATGGGGTAAGTGCCTGCCAGTTTCCCAAACAGGCGAGTAGATTGGCGGTTGAGACTGTGACCGAGCATGTTATTAAAGGCTTGTTTCGTTTACAGCGTCAAGCTGTGGTAGAAGCCCGACAATTTGATGAGCAAAGTTTCAAAGCCATTTTTGATGATGAGAGTGTGGCAGGCATTATCAAGTCAGCAGTCATTAAAGCGAATGACGCAATGTACTTTTCGCAGTCTTATGAGCGGGTTGCCCCTTTATTGTCAACGTTATCTGGTGTGCTGTGCATTGGTGATAGGGTTTATCTATTTCATACTGGCGATTCGCGCATTTACCGCTTGAGCGTAGATAGAACTACGGTGCTCAGTGAAGACCATCGTATCCATCATGGGCAAGATAAAGGGGCATTATCGGCAGCTCTAGGGGCAGATACTAGCGTCGATTTACAGCAAACAGTGTTTACCCTGCACCAAAACGAATATTTAGCCCTAATGACCGATGGCGTTTATGAGCACCTTAATCCTGTTGACATGCAGTTTGAATTTAGTGCAGCTGCCACCCAATTAGAAAATACTCCCAATTGGAACCTTCTTAAAAAATGGGACTTGAGTGAGCAATTCTGTCGCCATGCCTATGAGGAGGGCAGTAATGATAATCTAACTATTATTATGCTTGGTATGGGTCTTTCCTCAAGCATTAAGCTAAAGAATACTCGAAAAGATAAAGATAAAGATAAAGATAAAGATAAAGATAAAGATAAAGATAAAGATAAAGATAAAGATAAAGATAAAGATAAAGATAAAGATAAAGATAAAGATAAAGATAATGGCACACTCAGCTTAAAGAACATAGATAGCTCAATGAGTGTTGATGAGCCAAGTCAGGACAGCAGCCTGCTCCCAAAGGGCAATAATAACAGTAATGTACCAGTAAAATATAAGCTGCCCACAGGGCTACAGGTCAATGACAGTATTGATGGCTTTGAAGTAAAAGCTATTATTGCTCGGACGGCGCGTAGTGAAGTGTATTTGGTGGAAGACAGTGCAGGACACGAGTATGTCCTAAAGTCGCCCAGCCTAAGAACAGTCGAGGATGGAGAGTATCTGCGTAGCTTTTTGAAAGAACGCAAAATTGGATTAAGTCTATCAAGACACAGGCGGGCAGGTGAGCCCGCTTATAATCAAATCGACCCTACCGAGTCAATGGGGGGCTCCGCACTGGGTGAGTCGGGTTTATTACGCTATTACCCCGTCCCTGCTAGCTCAACCTATTTGTACCACCTTACCGAGTATATAGAAGGCGAGAGTCTACGCGCTTTTATGGATCGGAATGGTCCTTGCGATGTGTGGCAAACTCATGATTTATTGACCAAAATTGGGATGGCAGTGCGGGTAATGCACCGCAATTATCTATTGCATCAGGACATTAAGCCAGAGAACTTATTATTAACCAAATCAGGAGCGGTAAAACTGATTGATTTTGGCTCAGTGGCATCCTCTATCCTAAAAGACAATACTCGGCCACCAGTTGGCGATCTGCATTACGCTGCACCAGAATACTACACGGATGCGCCTAAAGGGGTGCACTCTGATTTATTTTCGATTGCAGTCATAGGCTTTGAGTTACTCACGGGTAGCCGGCCATTTACCTCACAAATGCTCATGTCTGCCTCCGATGCTTTGGTCGTACCCTCGCGTTTACTGAATCAAAAACAAGTCCCAGCCACCAGTCAGCAAGCCTTGCTGCGTGCTCTTCATCGTAATACCAACGTTCGTCATCAAGCGATTGGAGAGTTTTTACAAGATTTTAATCCAGATCATAGTGCTTCTTTATCCGACCCAGAACCGCTGATTAAAAGAAATCCTTTGTTGGTATGGCACGGCATTTGCTTGGTACAGAGTGTAATTATTGTTTTATTACTGATTAAGTTTCTACCCACCAGCTAGTTTATGGAGCACGTTTGAGCCAGATAACTGAGCAGGTTGAGAAAAATAATTGGTAATGATTATCTCAATCGCCGCCTCAGTGGCTAAGGTCTCTCATGCCAGCTCCAGTCAACGCCAGCACCATCGCACAGTCGCAATCTCTAGCAGACCAATTTAATGCACCATCATTAGGCAGCTCGTTAAGCGACTTGTCAAATGAGGTAGTCATTGTTGGGGCAGGGATGGCAGGCAGTCGTTTGGCGATTCAGTTGGCCACTATTTGGCATCAACAGACTACAGCCGAAAGTCCTAAGATTACTTTGATTAGTAAAGAGTCGGAAGTGGGCTATAACCGTATTATGTTATCCCCAGTCTTAGCAGGCGAGACCTCGTTTGAGGAGACTTATTTATATGACACGAGTGACTATGAACGCTTGGGCATAACCGTATTGGCAGGCGTAGAGGTCGACCATATAGATACCGATAATCAAACGCTGACCTTGGATAATGGCCAGATGCTTGACTATGGCAAGCTGGTTATCGCAACAGGGTCAACTGCTCGAGTCATTCCTTTTACCAATCATGAGGCCAAAGGGGTGCATGTCTTTCGAGACGTCGCTGATGTGAATACACTTACTGACTATGCTAAGCAGGGTAAAACAGGATTGGTGATTGGCGGCGGGGTATTGGGTTTAGAAGCGGCTTGTGCGTTGTCATCACAGGGAGCGACCATGACCGTGATACATGTCGATGATTTTGTACTCAATCGCCAGTTGGACTTGCCTGCGGCATTAATGCTGCAACAAGAGCTTGCTCGTAGAGAAGTGGGTTTGGAGGTTTCGGCGATGACCACGGGTATCGAAATTAATGCTAATAATGAAGTGACGGGATTAAGCCTCAAAGATGGTAGAACGCTACCCGCTGATTTTATTGTCATGGCTGTAGGCATTATACCCAATACCCAACTGGCTGCTGACAGTGGTATTGAGGTCAATCGAGGCATTGTGGTAGATGAATATATGCATAGCAGTTGTCAAAATGTCTATGCCATAGGCGAGTGTATAGAAATTAATGAAGAGCTTTTTGGCATGGTGTCCTCAGTCAATCAGCATGTTGATACTCTCGTCGCCGTACTGACTCAGCAAGAGTCAAAATCAAAGTGGCCACCTTTCGTTAGCACACCTTTATCACTAAAGCTTAAAGTATCTGGAATCGCCGTCTTTTCATCAGGAAAAATTGAGTTTGATGAGTCAGAATTAGCTTCTATTGAACAAATTGTTTATCGTCAGCTGAATAGCGATCAATATCATTGTCTGTACCTAAAAGACAATCGGTTGATAGGAGCTGTGTTGTATGGAGAGACTAGTGATGGCAACTTCTACAGTCAGCTGATTAATGAAAAAATTGATGTCTCTGAATTTAAAGAAGCTCTGATCTTTGGGGCTGCTTATTGCCAGTCATTATTGGATCAGCAAGCTGAAGATAAAGAAAGTATAAACGCTGATTCAGTGATCCATCCTGCGACAGCGCCTAATGAGAAACCCAAGTCGGTGATTAAAGCCGACAATCAACCAAATGATGATGAAGTAGCTTAACCAGACCAAGATGCCTTTAATGTAGGCAGTAAATACAACGAATAGTGTACATAAGATTTAGTTTTATAAGCGTTCTACCAGTAGATATCACTACCAAATAGCGAGAATATTATCAAAAACAGTCAAGCCAGCCAGTCTAAAGCCAAAGCAAATTTTAATAGCCTAGACAGCATAGCTACTTTAACTTTGCCTAGCGATGCTTCCGTCTCTCACTCAGAGTTTGAGGCGATACGGACGGTACGCACCACCTGTCCTTATTGCGGTGTGGGCTGTGGGGTATTGGCGACTGTAGATAATACGACAGGACAGGTGAGTGTAAAAGGTGATCCAGAGCATCCTGCCAATTTTGGTAAGCTGTGCTCTAAAGGTAGTAATCTGGCTGAGACTTTAGGGACTGAGCGCCGGTTAACTCAGCCTTATTATCAAAACAAAAAAGCCACCATGTTATCTCTACCATTAGCTCGAGCAACTCAAGCGGCTCAAAACTCTCAATCAGTGCCGCTTAAGCCGTCGGCTAATAGTCTTAATCAGCAAGACTCAGATTGGGATACTGTTTTGGACGATGTGGCCAGTCGCTTAAGCGCTACTATTTCAGAACATGGGCCAGAAAGTGTGATGTTCTACGTGTCCGGCCAACTACTGACTGAAGATTATTACGTGGCCAATAAGCTGATGAAAGGCTTTATCGGCAGTAATAATATTGATTCAAATTCTCGCCTGTGTATGTCGTCTGCGGTTGCCGGTCATAAAAGAGCTTTTGGTGCTGATTTAGTACCTGGTAGTTATACCGATTTTGAAGCCTGTGACTTATTGGTGCTAGTCGGCTCTAGTATGGCGTGGTGTCATCCCATTTTGTTTGGTCGATTTTTGCAAGCCAAACAGGACAATCCTAATAAAAAATTAATCGTTATTGATCCGAGACAGACTGATTCCTGCGAGTTTGCCGATTTGCATTTACCCCTTGCGCCTGGTACCGATACCCACTTATATAATGGTTTGCTTAAATACTTAGAGGAGCATGGCTGCACCGATACTGAATATGCCTCCCAGTGTGATGGCGTAGAGTTGGTAGTGACTGCTGCTGATTCATGGGACATAGAGTCGGTTGCTAAAGCCACTCAGTTAGATGCTGAACAGATTGAACAGTTTTATCAATTGGTCGCTGCCAACGACAAGACGGTAACGGCGTTTAGTATGGGGGTTAATCAGTCTAGTAGTGGCACTGATAAAGTGAATGCTATTATCAATAGCCATCTGCTGACAGGCCGCGTTGGTAAAAAAGGCGCAGGTCCTTTTTCATTAACGGGTCAACCCAATGCTATGGGCGGGCGTGAAGTAGGGGCATTGGCAAATCTACTGGCTGGCCATTTACAGTTAGATATTAAAGAGCATCGTCAGTCAGTGGGTGAGTTTTGGCAATCACCACAACCTATAGCGCCTAAGGTAGGGGTTAAGGCTTGCGATGTGGCAGATGCCATCCTTGATGGAAAAGTAAAAGCAATTTGGATTGTGGCTACCAATCCTGTGGTGAGCCTACCTGAAGCAGATAAGTTTCGCCAAGCCTTAGCAGCCTGTGATTTGGTAATCGTCTCTGAATGCTCTAAAGATAGTGATACCTTACGCTGTGCTGATATTGTCTTACCAGCGCAATCTTGGAGTGAGAAGTCAGGCACAGTAACCAATTCTGAACGTCGAATATCTCGTCAGCGTAGTCTTGTAACAGGCGTAGGCGACTCAAAGCCAGATTGGTGGATTTTCTCACAAGTGGCAAAACGTATGGGATTTAAAGGGTTTGATTATACTGAACCTAGTGAAATTTTCTTAGAGCATGCCGCATTAACCAGTCATGAAAACAGCAAATATCCAAGACAGTTAGACTTAATGGCTGAACTGAAAAAACACAATCAACCTTACGACTCTATGAGCCCTCTACAATGGGGTGGCCAACATATTAATGTCATTGCCCCAGATTTTAAGCATGCTAAGCCTAAGCTAGTTGCCATTACCCCGCCACAGCAAGCTGGTGATGTGAATAGATTTAGCCCTATCAATAATAATAAAACAAAGTCTAAGGCTGAAAAACAAACTAAACAAACTAAACAAAATAACCTAGACCTAGGTTTAACCCAGAATGTTGATGACGGTTTAAAGCTACGCTTAATTACCGGTAGACTGCGTGACCAATGGCATACCATGACCCGGACTGCTTTAGCACCAAAGTTGAATCAACAACAGAGCGTACCGACATTGAGCTTACATCCTCAGGATGCAAAGGTATTAGGGGTTGATAATAATGATTTTGTTTCGATTAAAGCAGACACCACTCAAGCAACAGAGTGCTCAACGGTAGTGGCTCAAGTGGAGGTTAGCGAAGACATGCGTCTAGGCGATAGCTTTATGCCGATGCACTGGAGTGATGCCTTTGCCAGCTTGGCCCGAGTGGGGACGCTTATTCCCACTAAAGTTGACCCTATATCGGCACAACCTGAATTAAAAAATTCGGCCATAGTAGTTCAGGCATTGCCTATAAAATCAGTTGGCCGTATTTTGGTGCATCCTGACTGGCTAGATGCTGCCTTGGTGCAGTTGCGTCAACTCACAGAATTGACCTCTGATCAATTACAGGCAGAAGTATCAGTGCCTAATTTAATATGGAGTATCAGTCGCCAGCAAGACAGTATCTTGATTAATTTAGCCACTGGCACTGAGCAGATGAGCGACGCTTGGTTGACTGCCGAATTCTGGCAGCAGTTTGTCGCTTCGGTTGTGAACACACCTCAGCGCTCTAATACAGAAAACTTATATAGCTCAGATAAATTGGATAACCTAGATAACCCGGCTAGCCCAGATAATCCTCATAGCTCTGATAGATTAAATAGTGAATTGGCTGAACTAGACACCAGCATTATGATTTATGAAGCCGCTCAGCAATTGCGCTATGTCGTTCGTCAACCTGTCACCATAGAATTGGCATCGTCTTCTCCTCAACTTGAAGAGCAGCTAATGCTGGCGGTGTATATTGCACCGCAATCGGAGCAGTTGCCTAGTATACATTGGCTGAATAGCTGCTTTGCTGATTTAAGTGACGTACCTTCTGTGAAGTGGCTATTGGCCGGTAAACCCGCTAATGGCTATGTTGATCCAGGCCCGTTAGTTTGTGCTTGCATGGGTGTGGGTGAAAATACCATTATTAATGCCATTATCTCTGACGGATGTGACGATGCCATTAGCGTTGGTAAATTATGTCAGGCAGGCACCAACTGTGGCTCTTGTGTGGGTCAAATTAATGAGCTTATTAAGAAATGTCGTTCCGATAAAACAGTAGAGGTGGCTTAAATGGTAGGCATTGCTTAGCTCGAACTTAAGATAAAGATTAAGATAAAGAGTAACGCTGGCATGTCATTTGCAACGTATTGGTTATCAGCACGGTTTAGAACTGAGTGAAACAACAGTTAAATCAGCCGGTTGCTAAAATACATGATGCCAGGAGCACACCAAGCATGACCCATTTTGATATTCCGACCCTAAATTCTGCACAGGTAATAAAGGGTCGCTCAAAGCTACCTTTAACCCCTTATGACTATGGCCATAAATTACCCATAATTAAAGCGGAAGATGAGGTAAAACAAGCCAAAAAAGGGGTGGTGTATCTGGTGGGCGCTGGGTCTGGTGATCCTGAGCTGCTTACTCTAAAAGCTTATCGGATAATGCAACAGGCGGATGTTGTGCTTTATGACAGCTTGGTTTCCGAAGATATCCTAGATATGTGCTCGCAACAAGCAACCAAAATTTTCGTCGGCAAACGCTGTGATAACCATGCGCTACCACAAGAGCAGATTAACCAACTGTTGGTGACCCATGCTCAAGCCGGCAAATGCGTGGTGCGTCTAAAAGGCGGAGACCCTTTTATTTTTGGTAGAGGTGGGGAAGAATTACAAACTGTCGTAGAAAACGGTGTATATTTTGAGTCTATTCCAGGCATCACTGCAGCCAGCGCTGCGGCCAGTAGTAGCTCAATTCCATTAACACATCGTCACTGTGCTCAATCGGTCAAGTTCGTAACTGCCATTAAAAAGACCAATTGTCCCACTGAGGACTTCAGTGAAATGTTGGACCCGACGCAAACCGTAGTGTTGTATATGGGATTGAATCGCTTAGCGGGGTTAACTGAGGGGTTAATACGAGCGGGCCGAGCGGGGGATACTCCTTTTGCGGTGGTAAGCCATGCCAGTCTGCCGACACAACAGGTTTTAATGGGCACGCTTGCTGACATTGCAGCTAAGCAATTAATGGCAAAGTTACCGACACCCGCTTTATTAATTATGGGCGATGTGGTTAATTTGCATCAGCAGCTCTCTGATTATAATTTAGCCAATGAAGAGGTTCAGCATAGATTTATGCTACAGCAAAAACAGGCAGAGTTAATTGCTTAACGGTGGCTTAGTGATTGCTTGTTTTACAAGCTGTTTAATGAGCTACGTAATGATGATTAAAAGATTATAGGTATAAAAAAAGAGGGGCCATTTAACTGGCGCCCTCTTTTTTTTATTTTTTAGACTACTTAGTAAAGCTGGCATAACAAGTCTGAAGTGATTTGGCAACCACTTTAGTTACCAGCTGTGCACGGTACTGAGGGTCTATGGCAGCATTGGTGATATCGACAACCGTTACTTGCTGAGGAGCTTGTTCGCTAACACAGCCACAAATCTTAGTCTTGACCGCTTCTTCTTGCTCAGAGTTCATTGCCACACGAGCAATACGCCAAGCATTTTGTTTTTCAAGTTCGCTACGGCACTGAGCATCTACTGCTGTTTTGAAAATGTTCATGCCCATATTGGTGGCAGTACCTACAGCATTGCCTGCATCGGTACCGGTTCCTGTAGTAGCACAACCTGATAGGGCAAGCGAGGTCATCAGAGCTGAAACAGCTAATAGTTTTTTCATGGATTGATCCTTGAATGGGAAAAATGGGCTACTTAAAAAATAGAGGTTTAGTAACTTATAGTTTATCTGAACTGTATTTGTTAAGTCGCCTCTTTTTTATACCTTTTAAGCCTTACGCTTAAAAAGAGGATAAACCATATTCTCAGGAGAGATGATTTGATCTAGCGTTTCTTGATCCAATAGCTTCTCCTCTAAAACGATATTATAGATACTACCCCCACTTTCTTGGGCTTTTTTGGCAATACGGGTAGAGACTTCATAGCCAAGATGTGGGTTCAAGGCAGTTACCAGACCAATGTTGCTTAACACTTGCTCGCGGCAATAGTCTTCATTCATCTCGATACCGTCGATACAACGTGTGGCAAAGGTTTCACAGATATTGCTTAACATTACAAGGCCCGTGAAGAGGTTGAATGCCATCACCGGCTCAAACACGTTTAACTGTAACTGACCTGCTTCAGAGGCCATAGCGATGGTATGGTCAATACCCATAATGTGGAAACAAGCTTGGTTCACCACTTCTGGGATAACGGGGTTTACTTTACCTGGCATAATAGAGCTGCCTGGTTGCATTTGTGGAATGCGATATTGACCTAAACCTGCACGAGGACCTGAAGATTGTAAACGGATATCGTTGGCAATTTTTGATAAACGAGTGGCCAATAGGCGCAAGTTACCTGATAAAGCAACATAGACACTGGTGTCCTGAGTGGCTTGAATTAGGTCATCAGAGGTGTAATAAGGCTTACCAGTTAGCTCTCGTAACACTTCGGCACAAGTTTCAGGATAGCTGCTTGGGGCATTGATACCGGTACCAATGGCTGTGGCACCCATATTAATTTCATAAAGAAGTTCACGTACCTGTTCAATGCGCTTTTTCTCCGCCTTGATCATGGTAGCAAAAGCGTTGAACTCTTGTCCTGCCGTCATAGGCACCGCATCTTGTAGGTGAGTACGGCCCATTTTTAATCGATCGCCTAGCTCTTCTTTTTTATTTAAGAAACTATCAATTAATACGTCCATTTTGCTAAGTAGACGCTCGCAGTAGAAGTCTAAAGCCAGTTTTAGCGCTGTAGGATAAGAGTCGTTGGTTGATTGAGATAAATTGACATGGTTGTTAGGGTGTAAATACTGATACTCACCTTTTTCATGACCCATAATTTCTAAGGCACGGTTAGCGATAACTTCGTTGACGTTCATGTTGGTAGAAGTACCGGCACCACCTTGAAACATATCGATAATAAACTGATCGTGTAACTTGTCGGCAATTAAGTCATCACAAGCTGCCACAATAGCGTCTTTTCTTTTTTCTTCTAGGACACCAACTTTATGGTTAGCAATGGCTGCAGCTTTTTTAACAGTAGCAAATGCTCGAATGAATGGAGAGAATTGATGGAGGCGTACTTTACTTATATTGAAGTTCTCATAGGCGCGCAGGGTTTGAATACCATAATATGCTTCAGAAGGGATATCACGATCACCAAGTAAATCATGCTCATTTCTAGTGGATGAATTCATACTTGTTTTATTCCTATTATCAAGGTTATGGGTTTTAAGCCTAATACAATAGCATAGATATCGTAAAAATTAAGTCGATTGAATACTTTTGATAGCTTGCACAAATAAAGGTTATAAGTTACTAGAAACTATAGTAATTTTATAACCTTTTTTAGGTTGATACGGAGGAAAAAATTTAACAGGTCAACCTAGCCTGTAAGTTTAAGAAAGTTAACCTAAGAAGTTGTTGAGTAGCCATAAGAAGCCATTTAAGGAAGCAATCCCGGCAATCATACTGACCAGCAGTTGGCGGCTAAAATGATAAGCAAGGAAGGTCACTAATAATGCTCCAATCTGTGCTAGTAATAAATGCAACTCACTACTGTGCAGACCGGTTGTGGTAGATAGGTCTTGATACGATAAACTGGTCAAAATGAGCAGCACCATTACTGATAAAGGCAGACTTTCATTGAGTCGGTGCAGCCATGGCGTATCTAGTAGCCTTCTTGGAATTAAAGCGGGGAGGGCGCGAGTAATAAAAGTGACGCCAGCCATAGCGAATGTTGCGAGGATAAGATAACTACTGGTCACTATTCACTCCTTTCATATCGCGTTGTATCCAATAGCCACGGGCTAAAATAAGGAGCATACAAATACTAATTGCCATTAATAATACCCAGTTGCTGGTAAATAAAGAGGCAATAATCAAAGACACAATGGCAATGCCAATAGGAAAATACCGCTTAACGCTTTGAAATTGCTCGTAAGCCAAGATAGCAAATAGGCACACCAAAGCAAAATCTAAATGCGGTATTAATTCATTCAGAGTGCCTCCTATTAGTACACCTATAGCACCTGCTATTACCCACCACATTTGATTAAAGAAGCTTATGGGTAATATTAAAGCCTTTCTTGACTCAGCAGGCAAGCTGGTCATTACTGAGAAGGTCTCGTCAGTCAGCGCAAATAAACAGTAGGTTTTGGCTAACTTGTTATCAGGTAAAGACTGTAGTAACGGCATACCATAAAAAATGTGACGTAAATTGATAGCGGCGATATTGGTGGCTATAGTACCAATCGGTAAGCCCGCGCTGAGCATGGGAATGCAAGCATATTGGGCAGCCCCAGCATATAGCACAATGCTTAGCATAACCGTCGCCCACACTGGAATTCCTGCTACTTGGGCCAGAACACCAAAAGCTATACCTGCAGGAAGATAGCCCATTGCTACCGGAAGGCTTTTTTTGAATCCTTCTGCCCAGTCAGTATGATTGCCCTGTGTTACAGGGGTATCTTTTAATTGAGTAGTCACATGATTTCCTGATTTTTTAGTTCATCACTTAGCAGTGTTATAAGGTGCTTGTACAATTTCGATGAAGGCAAAGAGAACCATAAGAAGGTTAGTATAAGCCAAATTAACAGCTTTTGACTTTTAGAGCCTCATATTAATGAGTTATAAATTTTTATACAATACCTTAATAAATTAACTTTTTAGAAGTGTTTAGTGACTTTTTAATATAACAAATTTACAATGAGTTGGTATTATAGGAAATATCCCGTTAACTTTTACGGTGTTTTTCACAGTGACAGTGAGTCGTTTTTTAATAAGGGTGTTGTATGTCAGAATACAATCAGACGCCACCTACGGGTGCAAATAAAAATTTAGACAGCCATCTTCCTCATGATGGTAATGAGTACTTATTCACCGATACTTTTCCTAAAGGCACAGGGAAAGGGCTAATTATTACTGCTATTGCAGCCATAATCAGCTTAATTATTTTTAATGTTTTACCGTTTGAGACCAACGTTAATAAAGGCCTATCAATGTTAGTATTTATTGGTACGCTATGGTTAACTGAAGCATTGCATGTAACGATTACTGCAATATTGGTGATGATTATAGGGGTGGCGATTGGTATTCCTGAGTTTGATACTAAGTCAGCCTTATCGAGCTTTGCTAACCCAACTATTTACCTGTTCTTTGGCGGCTTTGCGTTAGCGGCCGCTCTGCATGTGCAGCAACTTGATAAAAAAATTGCGTTAAAGCTTATCTCATTATCAGGGGGTAAACTTGGTAACGCAGTAGTCTTGATATTCTTTGCTACAGCCATGCTTTCAATGTGGATCTCAAATACCGCGACAGCAGCAATGATGTTACCCTTGGCAATTGGTATGTTGTCACAAGTTGATCGTCAAAAGGATCGTGGTACCTTTGTGTTTGTACTATTAGGTATCGCCTATTCTGCGAGTTTGGGCGGGCTAGGAACTATCGTCGGTTCTCCCCCAAATGCTATTGCTGCTAAAGCTTTAGATATCTCATTTGTGGATTGGATGAAGTTTGGTCTACCGCTAACTTTTGTGTTGACGCCACTGTTATTAGGTGCGATGTATCTGGTGTTAAAACCAAACCTGAATGTGCGTATTAGTAGTATTGATCAGCCTGAGATTCCTTGGACCACACCAAGAATAATTACCATCATCGTATTCATACTAACAGCTTTATCGTGGATATTTGGTAATAAACTAGGTGAGATACTAGAAATTAGTGATATTGATTCCATTATTGCACTATGTGCTGCGGTTGCCGTTGTAAGCTTAGGCTTAGTGTCATGGAAACAAGTTTCAGACAACACCGACTGGGGCGTGCTCATGTTATTCGGGGGTGGTATCGCTCTGTCTAATGTGCTTAAGTCTTCAGGTGCCTCATTAGTTATGGGTGAAACTGTCGCCAACGCATTGATGACAACCCCTTTGTTCTTAGTCATGTTAGCGGTTGCTGCCTTTATTATCTTCTTAACAGAGTTTGCGTCAAATACAGCTTCAGCAGCGTTATTAGTGCCTGTTTTCGTGGCAATTGCAGAGCAAATGGGTCTACCTACTGAAGTATTAGTAATGATTATCGGTATCGGTGCTTCTTGTGCCTTCATGTTGCCTGTGGCCACACCGCCAAACGCTATCGTCTTTGGTACGGGTCTGATTAAACAGTCTGAGATGGTGCGAGTAGGTATGGTGTTGAATATCGTGTCGTCATTAGTGGTCGCTTGCTGGGCTTATTTTTTCCTGCTATAAGCTCTAAAAGTATCTACACAAGAGTGACACAAAAAAATCCCCCGCAACTATACGGGGGATTTTTTATGGCTAAGTTAAATGGATGATTTTATATACAAGTTGTCTAATAAGTTATCTAAACAAGGTGTCTAAACAATTAGCCTAGGAAAGCGTTATACATCCAAATTAGTTTTTCTTGTTCTTGGACATAATCATCCACTAGGTCAGCAGTACCTTGGTCTTCTGCTTCCTCTGCCACAGCAGAAACTTTACGTTGCTCTTCAATAAGTGTTTGTAAGCCAGAAACCACGCCGCGTACACAGTCTGTACCTGCAAACACATTTTTATCTTCTTTTAAGCTGCTGTGCTGAGCAAAGTCACTATAAGCATGTAATGGAGTACCGCCTAGGGTTAGAACACGCTCTGCAATTTCATCGATTTGCACTTGAAGATTGGTGTATAGCTCTTCAAACTGCTGGTGTAGTGAGAAGAAGTGCTCACCTTTTACGTTCCAGTGATAGCCACGTACGTTAATATAAAAAATATGATAGCTTGAAAGCAGATCATTTAGTTTTTCGATTACTGCTGACATGTCTTTTTTTTCTAAACCGATTTGATTAGTTGTCATAATAATTATCCTTTTGTAGTTTATGTTTTTATTTGGGGAGTTATCGGGCTTCACCCCTTGCTTTTAGTAACTATTATAGTAGCAAATAAAGTGTGATTAGTTAAATATAAAGATTTAATATTTATGATAGGTTTTGTAAATTTATTAACTTTTACTTACAGTGGTGGCTAGATTTCTTTGCGAATAAACAGCTTTGTCGTTGAGTAAAATAAATAGCTTGGTCGTTGAGTGAGTAGGAGAAAGACTGCTTACAATTTAAGCCAAAAAAAATGACCCAAGCAGGGTCATTTTACTAGAAGAATATTTAATTGTTGTGACACAGCAGTAAAGCTTGTCACTAGCCAAATGCTATTGAACAAATATTTGTCGAATATTATTGGCTAATAGCTTGTGGCTGTAACCCTTTAATAGGGACCACTTCTTGTAAATGGGTGCGCACTGTGTCAATAGGGAACTTTTGCGCTTGTAGGCGTTTTGGGATAATTTGGCTACCTTGCTGACCTTGCATTTCAAACAGCATAAAAATATAGTCGTCCGTTTCTTCCCAGCTTTTTACTGCAGTCCAAGGAATAACCGCTTGCTGGGTGGCTGAGCCTCGCACTTGCATACCGCGCATGGCTTTGTTTTGCTGAATACCAGCGTTTGGTGAAGGCATTGCCATGATTAACCCATGTTTTTGTACCCCAAGCTTGAGCTGTTTCATCTCATCAGGCATTTCCTGCTCAGCCATCTGCTTTTCAAACTCTCTTTGTACATACCACTTCATGCCAATGGTACGCACCAACAAATACACCACCACCAAAATTAGCATCAAATAAAAGATAAAGGTTGAGTAGCCTTTGACATATATAAGCCCCGCGATAGACACTGCTACCACAATGGCCATAATGATCCATTCTTTCATCTTAATGTTTTTTAGGCCAAAAGAGGGATTGGTTTTTTCAAATAACTCAAATTGTGCTTGGTGAAACTCTTCTACAGTTAAATTAATATCAACGGGTTGAAGGGTGTAAGGGTAAAGAGCCATATAATTACTCGAATAGGAAGTTAATTGAACAAAAAGTAAAATTAAAATGACATGGTTTTGGTAAAAGTACGATGTCATTGAGATAATTGAGATAGTGTTGCTATCTTACCGAAAACTGGGGCTAATTGAAACTTCAAAACTCAATGTGGACTGTCGAATTTTAGGCTCTGCTTGATTATTTGCAAACGTAGGTTGGCGGGTTGAAACAAATTGACCCTAAAAAATAGTTATTTGAAGCAAATAGATTAGAAAATTGTATAATTTTATAAAGATTTTGGGAGTATATAGCTGTTTTGACGTGGTCAAAAATGCTTGGTCTTGGTATCATAGGTGACATTATTTAGGCATTCAGCTTTTGGGCTGTTTCATAGATAACCGCAATCTATATTTATGATAAAAACGGCAGTAAGTTACGCTTAACTTTGTGGCTAAGATTTGCTATTGATTACTAATTGAAATGAATGCCTATTTTCAAGAATACCTAGTCTGGTTATCGGCTAAATTGTTATTTATTTAAACCTATTATCTGTTCAAATTAAGTCTCTACTATTTCATATTTTAATATTCTAATTTTTAATACTCTAATACTAATACTCTAATAAAAGGTGTCGCATGATTGATCCTAAGTTATTACGCCAAGATTTGACCGAATTAAAGCAGAAGCTTGCCAAAAGAGGTTATGAGCTGGATGTGGATTTTTGGCAGCAAATGGAATCACAGCGTAAGTCACTTCAGGTATTAACCGAAGATTTACAGGCTAAGCGTAATGCCGGTGCCAAACAAGTCGGTGCTCTAAAGAAAAATGGCGAAGATGCTAGTGAATTACTGGCTGAGATGCAGTCGATAAGCGGTGATATCAAAAAGGCGGAAGAAGACTTAAAAGCACTACAAGATAAAATCAATGAAGCGGCATTACAAATTCCAAATATCCCAGCCGATGATGTTCCAGAAGGTGAGTCAGAAGAAGACAACCTTGAAGTACGTAAATGGGGCACACCACGTCAATTCGATTTTGAAATCAAAGATCATACTGATGTAGGTGAAGGCTTAGGTCAATTAGACTTTGCTGCTGCAGCCAAACTAACGGGTAGTCGCTTTAATGTATTAACAGGTCAGTTGGCTCAATTACATAGAGCTTTGATTCAATTCATGCTCAATACCCATACTGTAAAATATGGCTATACCGAGTGTTATGTGCCTTACATTGTTAACTCTGATAGCTTAAAGGGTACGGGTCAGCTGCCTAAATTTGAAGAAGATTTATTTAAATTAACCAACCACACTAATAATGAAGGTATGGGCTTTTATTTAATTCCAACCGCTGAGGTGCCCATGACTAACCTAGTTCGTGGTGAACGTTTGGAAGCCAGCCAACTACCCTTGAAATTGACTGCCCATACTCCCTGCTTTAGAAGTGAAGCAGGCTCACATGGCCGCGATACCCGCGGGCTGATTCGTCAACATCAGTTTGAAAAAGTAGAAATGGTAAACATTGCTACTGCTGATCAATCTGATGAGCTTTTAGAGCAAATGACTGCTCAAGCCGAATACATTTTACAGCAGTTAGAGCTGCCTTACCGTGTAGTTAAGCTGTGTACTGGTGATATGGGCTTTAGTGCGCTACGCACTTACGATATTGAAGTGTGGGTACCTAGCCAAGATACTTATCGTGAAATCTCAAGCTGCTCAAACTGTGGTGATTTCCAAGCACGTCGCATGGGCACTCGAGTCAAAGATGGTAAGAAGACAGAGCTTGTGCATACTTTAAATGGCTCAGGTTTGGCTGTGGGTCGTACCTTACTAGCCATCATGGAAAACCATCAAAATGCTGATGGTAGTATCACTATCCCTGAGGTATTACGTCCATTTATGGGCGGGGCAGAAACCATTACTGTCTAGTTAACCCTTAACCTTATCTTTTAATATTTTATCGAGGATAAGCTGTAAGTGACTTGCTTGTAGCTTATCTAGTTAACCTGGCAACAACTTATTTAGTTTTAACTGACTACCAAAACCTAGGATTTTTTATGTCAACACCTATATCTGAGCGCAAACTAGCTAACGCCATTCGTGTGCTTTCTTTTGATGCGGTACAAAAAGCCAACTCAGGGCACCCAGGCGCACCAATGGGTATGGCTGATATTGCCGAAGTATTGTGGCGTAAATTTTTAAAGCATAACCCCTCAAATCCAAACTGGCATAACCGTGACCGTTTTGTGTTATCTAACGGTCATGGCTCAATGCTGATTTACTCATTACTTCATCTAACTGGCTATGACGTTAGCATTGATGACTTAAAGAGCTTCCGTCAATTGCATTCAAAAACGCCTGGTCACCCAGAGCTTGGCTATACTCCAGGTGTTGAAACCACCACAGGTCCTTTGGGTCAGGGTATTGCAAACGCAGTAGGATTCGCTATTGCTGAGAAAACCTTAGCGGCGCAGTTTAACCGTGAAGGCCACAATATCATCGATCACCACACCTACGCTTTCTTAGGTGATGGCTGCTTGATGGAAGGTATCAGCCACGAAGTAGCTTCTTTAGCAGGCACTTTAGGTCTTGGTAAATTGGTATTCTTCTATGATGACAATGGTATCTCTATCGATGGTGATGTAGAAGGTTGGTTTACTGACGATACTGAAAAACGCTTTGAAAGCTATGGCTGGCAAGTACTTAAAGTAGATGGCCATGATGCCGATGCCATTACTCAAGCTACTGAAGAAGCCATTGCCGAAACCAGCAAGCCAAGTTTGATCATTTGTAAGACCATCATTGGTGTAGGTAGCCCGAACAAGCAAGGTAAAGCCTCAAGTCATGGTGCACCATTAGGTGATGATGAGATTGCTTTAACTCGTAATGAGTTGGCTTGGAAACATGCGCCATTTGAATTGGCAGATGAAATCTATGAAGCGTGGGATGCGAGAGCCAAAGGTGAGGCCTTAGAGAAAAACTGGCAAGCTGACTTTGAAGCTTACAAAAAAGCCTATCCAGAGCTTGCCGCAGAGCTATTACGTCGTTTAGAAGGTGAGCTACCAGCTGACTTTGAGCAGCAAGCACAAGCTTATATTCAGCAGTGCCAAGAGCAAGGGGAAGAGGTAGCCAGCCGTAAAGCCAGCTTTAATGCTATCAATACCTTCCAGCCTTTATTACCAGAGCTTATGGGCGGTTCAGCAGACTTAGCAGGCTCAAACCTAACGCTATTTAAAGACGCAAAAGGTATTGAGAAAGACGCTGATGGTAACTACATCTACTATGGTGTCCGTGAATTTGGTATGACGGCTATTGCCAATGGTATTGCTATCCACGGCGGCTTTATCCCTTACGTAGCTACATTCTTGATGTTTATGGAATATGCTCGTAATGCGGTACGTATGGGCGCGTTAATGAAACAGCGTGTTATCCATGTCTATACTCACGACTCTATTGGTCTGGGTGAAGATGGCCCTACGCACCAACCTGTTGAGCAGTTAACCAGCTTACGCACCACACCAAATCTGCACACATGGCGTCCTTGTGACACCACTGAGTCAGCGACAGCTTGGACTGAAGCTTTAAAAGCTAAGAACAACCCATCGGCTCTTATCTTTAGTCGTCAAAACTTACCGCACCAGCAGCGTGATAGCGAGCAAGTAGCTAATATCGCGAAAGGCGGTTATGTCTTAGCCAAAGAGAAGTCTGAGCTACAAGCGATCATCATTGCTACGGGTTCTGAAGTGGGCTTAGCTATGAATGCCTACAACACATTAAGCGAGCAGGGCGTGGGCGTTCGTGTGGTATCGATGCCATGTGCTGAAGTATTCACCGCTCAGGACAGCGACTACCGTGAGTCAGTATTGCCATCAAACATCCGTGCCCGTGTAGCGGTAGAAGCAGCTCACGTAGATTACTGGTACAAGTTCGTGGGTCTAGACGGTAAAGTTATTGGTATGACCACTTACGGTGAGTCTGCACCAGCAGCTGATCTGTTTAAAGAGTTTGGTATCACTGAAGAAGCCTTGATAGAAGCCGTAAATAGCTTGGTTTAATGCTTTAATAGTTCAATAACTTAATAGTTTAATAAGTTTATTGTCTAGATTTAATACTAAGTTATATTAAATACTAGATTCAAAAAAGAGCTGTCAGATATCTCTGGCAGCTTTTTTTTGGCTAATATTTAGGCTTATCAAATCCTAAGTGGCTGTAACCTAGGCTCTATAGGTAACTCAGAGAAATAGTGTTAAAAAACTCTTCACTTACTTAAAGTGAATTTCAGTTATTTGTATTATTAATTATAAAATAATATATATTTATATATAATAATAACAGAAAGTCAAAAATAGGACTTATTTAGCCAATAATAGTTAATAACAATAAGAGGTTAAACATGGGTTTTAAATTTCGCTTAGTTAATACGGCAATAATGGCTACACTATTGTCTGGCATAATGACAATGTTCATTACTTTTATCAATTTGGGCTGGTCAGATAGTTTTTTTAGTAATTTTTTTAATGCTTGGAAGATAGCTTTGCCAGCCGCTTTCATTATTGTATTAATCATTGGTCAACCGGTACAGAAGCTGACTCATAAGATTCTGGAGAAGACCCAATAATCTTTACTGTATGTGGTAAGGGTTTGACTGTCTAAGGATTAACTGACGTTACCGGTAAATAAAGGGTTAGCTCAACTGCAGTGCTTTCAATTTTACCAGAGGCAATTTCATCAGAAGCTATTTCACTGGACTCAGTTGGAAAGGATTGCAGATTGTGAATAGTAACCATGCCCCCATGACGCTCAATAACTTGCTTGACTAGGGTAAGCCCTAAGCCTGTGCCTTTTTTTGCTTGTGTTTGCGGTTGCGGATTATTGGCAGGTTGAATGGTATTGCCTTCTGCATTGATATTACCACTAGGCTGTCTATGGTATTGATGCGATAAACTAAAATAACGATCGAAGACTTTTTCTAAAGCATACTCAGGAATTAAGTCGCCATTATTGATGATAGATAGCTGAATATAGTTAATCTTATTAAAGCTTTGCAGGCCTAGATGGACAATAACTTTGCTTTTGGCAAAGTATAAGGCATTGTCTAATACGTTTTGCAGGGCTTGGGTAATCCAAAACTCATCGGCCAGTATAAACTTAGTCTCAGGGTCAGCAATTTGGCACTGATAGTCAATTTGAACATGTTGGTTTTGACGCTGCATCTCACTACCTGAGATTAACGTTTTTATCAAAGCATCTGGATTAATGGGCTGCATGGTAAGCTTAAACGTCGGCTGCTCAATTTTGGCCAGTAATAACAGCCTATCAATTAAAGACTGTAGTTTGATGCTTTGCTCAGTAATGGTTTGACTCAACATTAGCCGATCTTCACTGTCCAAGTCGGTCTCTTCAAGCAGCTCACCACTGGCTCTAATAGCGGTTAAGGGACTTTTTAACTCATGAGTAAGGGTGTGCACATAATCGGTGACGTAAGCCCGGTTTTCTAAACGGTGCTTCATGCTTTCAATAGTGTCACTTAGCTCATTAAGCTCTTTGCCTAAATAAAAATAAGGCTTTTTGGTATCTTGTGCTAAAGACTGAGTATATTTTGTCACTAATAAAGTGCTTTGACGCAGCCACCAGGCAATAAGCCCTGCCATAAATAAAGTTAGAATACTGATGATTAGTGAGGCAGTTAGCATGCGCTGACGGGTGGCATTAAGATACGGCAAGATAGTAGCCGTAGGCTTGCCGATACTAACCACTCCAATGATTTGTTGATTATCTGCTGAACTATAAATGGGCTGAGCTACGTACATGATGGAGGAGGTAGAGTCCTCTGGGTCAGTACGTGTGGTTCTGGCGCCATATTTACCTTGCAAGGTTAGATTGACATCGTTCCAGCTTGAATAGTCTTCACCTTCCGCATTTTTTTCTACAAATTCCTTGGTACTACTGCTGTCTTTGGGAAGTGAGTCATAGATAACCATTCCATGTTTATCGGTGATGTAAACCCGGAAGCTGCTGTGAGTCTTTTCGTGATACCACGAGTCAGTCGACAATGAGGAGTCTAACCAATCATTATCTTTAGGGTGCTGCGTATTAGATGGCTGCTCAGACTGTTGTTTAGATGGCTTCTGTTTAGATTGCTGCGCTGTATTATTAGGCGCTGCTTCATTACTAGCTGCGGTTTCAGGTGCTAAAAAAGCCTTATCCAACATAGCTTGATAGTGCTTGTCATAAATCTCTCCCGATTCAACGGCAGATTGTAGGCTGGCAGCTAATAGCTTTGAGGTGTCAACTAAGGTGTCTTCAATAACTTGCTGAGTGATAGGGCGTACATAGTTAAATAGCTGATTGAATACCACAATGCCTGAGATGATGACGATGACACCCACCGCAATCCAAATTCTAAAAAATAGACTTAGATTTAGGATTTTTTTGGGCTTGGTGTCTGGCACGATAGGCGGAACCTCTCTACCGATAGGGTGCAGCTTAGCGTACCAGTTATTGGAATTTACAGGCGGTTTTTGGTCGCTGTCTTTGGGGTCACTCATGAAGCACAAAGTCCATAGCCTAAGCCGCGATGGGTATGAATAATTTCTAAGTCTTGTTGGTCACTCACTTGAGCCAACTGCTTACGAATGGATTTGACGTGACTGTCAATGGTACGTGCCAAACGATGATCAGGATAGTCACTGATTGAATTTAACAGCTGTTCTCGGCTAAAAACGCGTTCAGGATTTGCCAGTAAGGCCAAAAGCAACTTGCGCTCAGTATTACTTAGCTCTAATTTATTATCATTCCAATATAAGGTGTAGGTCATAGGCTCATAACGCCAGGTTCCAGATTCAAGCTCGAAAAATTGCGGCTCTGTCATCTCATTAGAATCTAGTGTTTGGCTGTCTACACTAGATGCGGTTAATTGCTCTCGGCGCCAAATGGCCTTTAATCGAGCCACTAATTCGCGAGGACTGAAGGGTTTAGGACAGTAGTCATCACCGCCCATCTCTAAGCCCAAGATTCTATCCACTTCATCACTTCGGGCAGTCAAAAATACGATAGGCAGCTGTTTTAAAGAGCCAATACTATCGCTATGACGAATGTCTTGACATAGATTTAGGCCATCCCCATCGGGCAGACCTACATCCAGTACAATACCTGAAACCAATTGGTTTTGATCATTAAAACTCTTTAAAGTGGGGATAACACTACTGGCATTATCTAGCCAAGTCACTTGCCAGCCTTCACGTTTGAAGGTCACTCTAAGTGATGTGGCAATGGCCGGATCATCTTCAACAATTAAGATGTGAGGGACGGGTGAGTTGGAAGCTAATGCGTTTTGCGAGGCAGTCATGAGGGATACCAATTTATAGAACAAGCAGGATAGAACAAGCAAGATACAATAATGAAAATACACGGGTTGGTTGACAGCTAAAGGTAATTAACTAAATACAGTTAACTTAATACAAGCAGCCAAATACAGTTAATTAACTAAACGGCTGTCGTAAAGTAAATAATATGCTATCAAAATGCACTGCTAATGCTAGCACAGCTAGCCTAAAAAGAGATGTGTTTCAGATGGTCAGACTATGGAAAATTAATGAATGTAGGCAATAGGCTGTTGGATTTTATATTACAGGTTGTTAGGTTTTACATCAAAGTTAAAAAAACACAGTTATGTTGTCATAAATCATATAAGCGCCACTAACCACCATAAGTATCAATAACAACAGTCGAAATTGCTTTACCGTCATGCCTGCCAAAAACTGCTTGCCTATGTAGTTGCCGAGTATAGCTCCCAGTCCTAACACTAAGCCATAAACCCAAAGCTTAGCGGTCAATACTCCAAAAAAAGCGTAACTGCCAATCTGTGCGATACCGACAAAGAAGGAGTTAGCGGTTTTGGTAGCAATTAAGTCCTCTTTTGTTAGCCCAGAATTCATATAAAATGGGTTGAGTACGGGGCCTAACCCACCTACTAAAGTACTGACGAATGCAACAATAAATCCTAACGGTATAAACCCTGATTTGGGCATGTTAAAGGTTTTGTCTATTTTGCCAAATTTATATTGAAAAATCGTTGAAACCAAAAATACGCCGACCAATAGCTGTATCCACTGCGCATTAAGTTTACTAAATAGAAGCCCAGCTAGCCAAGTACCAATGACAGCGCTGGGAACATAGTATTTGATAAGGCCCCAATCGATGTCGTGCCAAAACATAATCATACGCGAGGGGCGAGAGATGAAAGTACCTAGATTAATGACGGGGGGAGTGGCAGGCGCGCCAATTAAAGCTGACGTAGCCGGAATTAAAATCAGCGCCCCACCACCTCCGGAAATTGTGGAGATAATGAAGGCTAAGGTACCTAGTATAAATAAGCAAGCAAGATGCCAAATGGGAATGGAATGAATCAGGGTTGTGAAATCAATGAACATCAGTATTTGGCCCTCTGTTAATGGCATAGTTGAGCTAAGTTTAACCTAAAAAGCTTTAGCCTAAAGTATTTTAGACTAAAGCTTTGATCAATACTTACAATAGGTAGCTTTGACTATAATAGAGCTTCGAGTATATGGCTATTATATTACCCAGCTTTTTATATTAAATAGCTTTTTATATTAAATAGTCTTTGGTTGTCTATAGGCCTTTACAGTTAGCATAATAAGTAACGGTGGCAGGCCAATCAGAGAAAATACCCATAACGCCTACCTCTTGTGCTAAGACGTCAATAAAGCTCATTAAGTCGCCATCATTATTTATAGCATCCTCTAGACCAGTGTAGTACCAGCCGCCACCATTTGCTAAAGGACCTGAGCGCTCGATAGACCAAGTAATTATTTTCAGGCCCGCCTTGTTTGCCTCTTTGGCGTATTCAGAAGGCATCATCTGGCCTTTACCATCACTAGTGACCAACAGCCATGTGGCCGGAGCAATGATATTGATACCCATGGCTTTTAACTGTTGCATTGAATGCTTCCAAGTTGTTGGGTCATTTTTATCAAAAGTCTTGCCTTGTGCTGTCTCATTGCTATCGTCTATTAAATACACTGCATTTTTTGCGAAGTCCGGATTGTTTTTTAGCCAATACTTAATGTCTTCAATATCAAATGACTGAGCAAAGACTTTGTCTGCTGGCACGCCCGCTTTTTTATAGGTATCGACAAGCTGTTTGCGATACTGATCTTGAGTGTAGTTGCCAAAAGGCATTTTTTCAGCAGGGGTTTTAAGCTCAGGGGTGTGTTTTAGGCCCAGACTCTCAGTTAATTTAATATGCTCATCCAAGCTCACTAGTTTGCCATTTTGGCTATATAAGTCAGTGCGCCAAGGGGCAGTCGCGTTCATATATTGCTCAAGGGTTTTGGCCTTGGTATCGGCCGCATCCATTTTTCCGCGTAGGGATTTGAACTCATTTAAAGTAATGTCTGAGGTGCGACACTCGATTTTGTCGGCATTGGTTAATTGACCTTTAGCGTCAAATTTTGGTGGGGTGCTGCATTTTTTTGCCAAAGGTGTTGCTAGAATATTGGTTGTGGTGTGTAAGTCGTTTTGGGCATGACGACAAACCAGCTGCTTATCTTTGGTAAACGCCACATCACACTCCAAGATGCCAGCCCCCATACGAGCAGCAGCCAGGTAACTATCATAGGTGTGCTCAGGGTACTGCAAAGGGGCGCCGCGGTGAGAGATTGAGAAATCAGACTTGGTAGCAGTTTGACCTTCACACGATTTTAACTGTGTTTTTAGGGGGCTATTGTCCATATCATCTATTAAGTATAGTGGACGGCTACCATAGCTATAGCCTACTATTGTCTTTGGCTTAGCTGAAGGATTGTTAGTTGACTGGGAGCTGCTTGAAGCCATAGAGTTCTGATTAGACTCGGCCAAAACATTACTACACCCTGATAATAATAGACTGGATAGGCCAAAACATAGACCCGTAGCTAGTATTATTTTGTTTTTAACAGCAGGTGCATTATAGTTATTGTTATTACAGCGGACATCCAAGTTATTAATAGCTTTATTGTTATAAAATGACATTCAAGCTTCCTTTTAAATGGGTGTGTTAATATTGGCAACTAAGAGATAACTTTAGCCTGTAAAGTAACTGAAATAATTGACAGTTTTATGAAATCTGTTTTTTCAATTGATTTTCAATAACAAGACATAGATAACAAACAGTAAAGGATAATTATGACGCAGTATTTAGAGTGTGTAACCGTAGAGCACAACCCTTCAAACAAAACCATTGATAAGTCAGTAATTTGGCTACATGGGTTAGGGGCTAATGGCCATGATTTTGAACCGGTAGTGCCTGAGCTAGGACTGAGCTCTGAGATGGCAGTGCGCTTTGTTTTTCCACATGCGCCGCAAATCCCAGTCACCATAAATGGCGGAATGGTAATGCCAGCTTGGTACGATATTTTGGAGATAAGCTTGAATCGTAAGGTAGATGTGGAGCAAATTCAGAAGTCTGCACAGGCCATTACAGATCTGATACAGCGTGAGATTGAACGCGGCGTTAATCCAGAAAATATCGTTATCGCTGGCTTCTCACAAGGCGGAGCAATAGCCTATCAAGTGGCGCTAACTTACCCGCAACGTCTGGCAGGCTTAATGGCTCTATCCACCTATTTGGCCATTGATGAGCCATCAACATATACCGCTATCAATAAAGATTTGCCAATCAGGATTGACCATGGCACCCAAGATCCTGTGGTGCCGGTAGCACTGGGTCAGATGGCAAATGAGAGTCTAACCAATCAAGGCTATCAAGTGGAGTTTAATACGTACCCTATGGCACACCAAGTTTGCCTACCGCAAATTAAGGCCATTGGGCAGTGGCTAACTAAGGTGCTGTAAATACTGTGGGCTTACTTAATTATCGATATACTACAGGCTATCGACATACTGCAGGCTATCATAGAGGACAGCACAGGCCAACTAAGCGTGTGGCCAATCTCTGGGTAGCTGCAAGCTTGGGCCTAGCAAGCTTTTTGGGCCTGATGCAGCCTGCTGTGGCCGCTGAGTATTACAATTGCTCCAACCCTAATGGCTGTCAGTTAATCTCTAGCGTTAAGCCAAAAGATGACTCGACTGCTACCCAGTATCCAGTAGTATTGGTTCACGGATTAGGTGGGTTTAATACTCTGTTTGGTATATTGAACTATTTTAATGGCATCCCCCAAGCTTTGATGCAAGGAGGCACTGAGGTCTATGTCACCAAAACTTCTGCCATCCATGATGCTGAATTTCGAGGTGAGCAGCTACTACAGCAAGTGCAAACCATAGCAGCAGTGACGGGTAAACAGAAAGTGAACCTGATTGGACACAGCTTGGGCGGGATAGACATTCGCTACGTCGCAGCGGTAGCGCCTGAGCATGTGGCTTCAGTCACTGCCGTGGCAAGCCCAGAGCAAGGCTCAAAAATGGCAGACTGGGTACTAAGGATAATTACTGAAAGCAGTGCAAGATCCGGCTATCCTGAGGGCGAGTATAATTTGTTAGGTAGGGCGCTTATTTCTTACCATAAGTTTTTTGGTAAGTTTATGGATGTGGGCTCTGGCATCAGTCTAAAGCAGCTACAGCAGCAAGATTCATTACGAGCAGTGACCGGTCTGACCAGCGACTATATGGCTGAGTATTATAACCCGAAGTACCCGGCAGCTATGCCCAGTGAGTACTGTGGACAGCCACCGCAGGAATACGTGGTCAATGGCATTCCTTATTACTCATTTTCAGGAGTAGGTACCATTACCAATGGTTTAGACCCAAGTGATTATATCTTGGCATTAACGGGCCTTACTTTTGGTAAAGATGACCCTAACGATGGTTTGGTATCTGCTTGCTCCAGTCGGTTGGGTTATGTCATTCGTGATGATTATAAGATGAATCATTTAGACTCAGTCAATCAGTTTTTGGGACTGGTTGGCTGGGGAGAGGTGAATCCGGTATCGGTTTATCGCAGTCAAGTCAATCGTTTAAAAAATGAAGGTCTTTAGGTAGACAATCGAATGAGAGAGAGTAAAGATGACAAATAAGCCGAATCGTAAAGGGTTTTGGCTATTGCTGGCTGGGCTAATTATGTTGGCAGTATTGGCTCTGTTAGTGCTGATGGTGAAGCTTAATGCTAATAAACAGCTCACCAATACTAAGTCTGAAACCTCTGTCTCTGAGACTATAGAGACTCGTGAATTGATACAGGACTCTGAGTATTCAATACAAGACTTGCCTTATAGCCCTGATAAATTTATAACCGGGGTGGAGAATTTGCCTCGCTCATTACAAGGCACTGAGGTAGATGGCGAGATTATCATCAATGATAAAGCACAGTTGGTGGCTACTCGAGGGCTAAGGCGCTTGTATGATTACTTTCTTTCTGCCTTAGGAGAGGAGGATAGTGAGACCATTGATGCTCGGGTGGAAGCCTATATTTTAAATACTACGCCGCAGCCTGCCGCCAATGAAGCCATCAATCTGTATTATCAATACCAAACCTATCTAAAGCAAGTTAATGCCATTCAAATCCAGTTTAATAAGCCTACCAATTTCAATGAAGCGTTAAAAAAAGTGGAGCAAGGCGAGCTGAATATAGAGGACATAGAAAAGCAGCAACAACAAGTAAGAGCGCTTAGAAGTCAACTGTTCAATCCTAAGGTCGAAGCGGCTTTTTTTAGGACAGAGGATCAGTTGCAAGCTTACAACAAGCAGATGTTAAAAATAGCTCAAGATAAGTCATTATCTAATGCTGAAAAACAACAGGCCAAACAAAGATATCTGCAAAATTTACCGGATTCTTTGACCAAAAAGCAAGCTGAGCAACAGGCTAATTTGCAGCAGCTTATGAGCCGAACCGAACAGATGAAAAAAAGAGGCGCTGATGAGCAACAATTGCTTGAGATGCGTACCGAACTGGTAGGAATAGAGGCGGCACATAGACTGGCAGAATTAGATAAGCAGACTCAAGATTTTGACCGCCGTTTTGAAAGCTATCAACAACAAAAGCAACAGATCATAGCCTCTAATGCTTCACCTTCTAAGAAACAGCAACAGATAGTAGCTTTGGAGCAAAAGTTATTTAGTGACAATGAGCAAAAACGCTTGATAGGCTATGAGCAGTTTAAAAATCAGTCCCAATAAAGCGGTTAATCAAACTCAAGGTAAGCTGTGTCATTGAGGCATTAATCGCCAAAATAAAAGACTTAAAATAGTGATAACTAACAAAATGACAAAGACACGCTTGACCCAGTAAGGGACCATAGGCGGTTTATAACCCATTGAGTTTAGACGATTGTCCAAGCCATTATTTAGAGCTTGCAGTTCGGGGTTGTCTTTAATGGGCTGTCTGTGCGGCTTGATGCTTTGTTTCTTTTGTTGTTTATGACTAATGGCGGCAACTTTTTGGCTTTGTTGTTGTTTTAAGCTCTGCTCATAATCATCAATTAAGTCTTTGGCCTCGCTCATGCTAATATTTTGCTCTTCAGATAATGACTTTATGGCCAACACTAAGTTGTTTTTTTCGACCATTTGGGCAATGTGTTTTGGCAATTTATTGGACATATTCTTATCGGATATTTTTTTATCGTACATAGTCAGTCTCATTGAAGCATTGGCAAGTAGGGAGGATAAAGTAACGGTCGTAAACTAGTAATACAGACCAATTATATCGCAAAACTGTAGTGAAATTTAACGCATAAAAAAAGCACTTTGCAATAGGACTCAAAGTGCTTTTTTTGATCAGCTTAACTGGCTATTGATATAGCCAAGGGCTTTATAAATTATTTATCTTTCCAGCGCTGGATGGCTTCTTTGATAACTTCTTTAGCTTCCGCTACATCACCCCATGATTCAACAACTGTAGTGCCTGCTTTTTTCAGGTCTTTATAGTGGCTGAAATGGAACTCGATTTGTTCGATAAGACGTTTTGGTAGGTCTTCTAAGCTATTGTAAGCATTGCCGTTGTTACGGTCATCAGCTGGCACTACTACTATTTTGTCATCTACTTCGCCGTCATCAACGAATTTCATCACACCGATAACTTTCGCTTTTAGGAAGATACCAGTGGTTAATGGCTGTTCGGTAATGATTAGAGCGTCTAACTCATCGCCATCTTCATCAAGTGTTTGTGGGATGAAACCATAGTTACATGGCTTAGCGAAAATAGCAGGCTCTACGCGGTCTAATTCAAATACAGCCAGCTCACGGTTCCATTCGATTTTGTGGTTACTGCCCGTTGGAATTTCAACTACAACGTTAATCTCGCCGCCGTCAACATCACCTGCATCTAAAATTACGTTAAAATCTGCCATTTTTTTCTCCGTTATGAGCTCATAAAGAGCGTTGAATTGTAATAGTTTTAAGTTTCATGCTGATTATAACAACTTTTAGTTGAATGCCAAGTTATGAGAATATTCCAAATTAACATTTGGCACAGATAAAAAGCCATTTTAGGGCTGTTTTGGTTAACAAGAGCGTTGTTATTACTCAGAAAAAAGGTGGTTATTGCTTACAAAATATTGACCTAAAAAAATAAGAGCCCACAAAAGTGAGCTCTTATTTATACACCCCGTGTAGCATGAAATTTAAAACTGGCATCTTTCAAACCAACCTGGTTTTAAACTCCAAGCCTTTTAACTTTGGGTGTATAAAAACCTAAGTCAAAAACTATTAGATTTTTTGTTCTACTTTATCAGCAGTTTTTGAAACGCCTTCACCTGCTTTAGAAACGTCTTGACCGAAGCCTTTGAAAGTGTTGCAACCAGATAATACGATTAATGCAGTTAAAGATGCGAAAGCTAGCTTTTTCATATTGAGTCCTTAATATAAACCAAAAAATATAAATAAAATGTTAAATATTTATCACTAAGTGATAAGGATAAAGTCATGTTTTTAAGCTTAAGCTAATGTAAAACTTGTTAAAGAACTGAGGTTTAGCTGTTTAAGTTCAATTAAAAAGTCTTAGAAACATAAGTGTTATCCTTAATTACATAATATATTAATTGGAAGGGAGGCGACAACATATTAATGTGTGTAATTTGGCTAAAACTGTCATAGAATTGTAAATTTGAAATCTAAATTCATTGAAATTTCAGACACTTTGATTAAGGGCGAAATCTTATGACAATTCACATTGTACTTGTGCATCCTAGAATTCCAAATAATACAGGCAGTGCCATTCGCGTATGTGCAAATACAGGAGCACAATTACATTTGGTTGAACCTTTAGGTTTTGACCTAGAAGACAAGAAGTTACGCCGGGCGGGTCTCGATTATCACGAGTACGCTAAGATGAAGGTGCATAAAAATTGGCAGGCGGCAAAAGAGGCGCTAAAAGAAGCGGGTTGTGAGCGTATGGTGGCGCTAACCACTAAGCTAAGCCAGCCTTTTTATGATTATGATTTTAGCTCAAACCAGCCTGATGGGACGCCGCAAGACATTGCTTTGGTTTTCGGATCTGAGACAGCCGGACTGGCCGATGATATCCGTGCAGATATAGGCGCCGAAAACTGGCTAAGGCTGCCCATGCTGCCTGATTCACGTAGCTTGAATCTAGCCAATAGTATCAGCATTTGCTTGTATGAAGTTTGGCGTCAGCAAGGGTTCTTTGGAGATGAGGGCCGCAGTACCGGTTATACCGAATTAACACCTTACGACCCCAAATAGCTAACTAACGAACTATAACTTGTAGTTCAGCTTACAATAAACAGTTTACAGGCAATTTGGTGGCTTTGGTAAGCCTGCGATGCGATTAACATGGCGGGCGACCAACCCGGTGTTAAACATTTGTTGTAGTAATTGATTGCTAATTTGCATCTCAGGTAATGTTTTCATCAGATATTTAATCAAAGGCCGGGTAGAGGGTGGGTGATTAAATTCTGCATGGAATGCACGCACTTGCTGCAAAATGCGATAGTGTTCGTCAGTTAATGTAACGGCCAATGTGTCGGCCAACTGCTGTGCCACCTCAGGAGTCCACAACGTATGATCCAGTAAATGGCCTTCTTCATCCAGCTCTAATGCCAAACCTTGACTTGCTAAATCTTTATTAAGCTCAGTATTGGCTGCGTGGGTGTTATCGGGAGTGTTATTGCTATCAAAAGTAGAAGATGGGCTCATTGGTCACTCGAATTGATACAAAATCATAAAAAAGAAGTAAGGGAGTCGGTTGAAGTTGAGAGTCAGTTAACTTAAAGAATTTAAAGTAATCACTCTGTCAACACTCTGGGTCAGATGAACCCACTGCATATCATTTATGACACTGACTTGGCTTAAGTCTAAGTTTGCTCGGGCTTGTTCGTTTAGCTGAGCAAGGTCATCGTTTAATATGTAAATAGTGTCAATATCAGTGATTTGCGATAGTAGCTCATCATCATAATTGATGTCATCAATATACGTTTTTAGCCAGGGTAGAGCGGCGACAGTCTCTGCTAATAGCAAGATACTGTCTCCGGAATGCCAAAGCGGTGCCATTTCTCGGACCATAGCTTTTAGAGTATTCATCGGGGCATGTAGTTGAAATAAAGTGGACATAGCTTGGCTCTTGTTGGGTCTTATAAAGTGTCAGGTGGTATAAATTAGAGGGTATAAATCAGGTCGTATGAAGGTGTTAGGTTTTATGAAGTAATTGCGCTTAAAAAGAAAACACTTGCTCAAATTGATTAGAATCAAAATCTTCTGGTATGAAATCTATCTGGGCGGATAGCTCTTCAGGTACCATACCAAATATCCAACTACTAAAGACATCATCTGGAAGCCAGGCGGGCGGGATATCGTACAAATCTAAAGATTTAATCATGCCATGCAGTCGGCTCTCAGGCTGTATTAAGATACCAAAGACCGAGCTGCCAAGCATCAGTTGAACTTGTTGGCCAAAGCTTGCTAGGGTTAACGCCAAAGCGCAGCCTTCATACGTCGCAAGCTCTGTCCCTGTGGTTAAACGAATGAGTATAGACACAGCGTATCCTTTTTATTTTTAAATATCTGGGTTTAGGTTTTAAATATTAGAGTGTAAATATTAGAGTTGTTTTTATTATCAAACTAAATGTTCTTTTGCTAAAAAGTAATTACTTTTTGTGCCGCTGATAGCTGCTCTGCAAGCTCGCCTAGACCCACTAGCTCAAATCCTATTGCCAAATTATTCCCCTCTAACTTATGACGCTTAGCGTTATCTTCATCGGTTATGCCGCGTGTCAACGCAGTGCTAACGCAAACAGGCAGTATTAATTGATGCTCTTGGCTTAACTGACTCCACAGCTGAGTGAGGTTTGCTCGGTCTGCAGTTTGCCAACGTAAAGCGTTGCCTGTATTAGCAGCTTCTCCATAAAAGAAAATATTTAGTTTAGCGCGAGATGATTCATCACCGCTTGAACAATTCTCCAAAAAAGCTTTGGCATAGCGGTAGGCATGCCAAGCAATGCTTTGGCTTGGGTCGACATGAATCAATAGTAGCGTATTTGCAGTCGTCATAAGGGTATCAATCTAAATGAATTTATAAGCGTTGTGGATAATTAACAACGCCAATTATACACCATTAAAGCTATGCCGTATTTTGCACCAGGGTAGCAATTAGTAGCTGTTAAAGGGCGACTGTCACAAAAATGTGATTAAAACGCCATAAAAATGTCAACTCTTTGCTTTAGGGTGTAAGGTGAGTTAACCAGTAGGTGAAATCGGTAGCTAAAAAATAGATAGGTACAAATTGGTAGGTACAAATAGGTACAAAGAGTAGGCAGGAGATATTATGCTAAAGCAAAGTTTCAGTGATGGCCAGGGTATGCCAAATATTGGAGTCATTGGGAATATACACTACCCAGATATACAAGTCAGGCAAGCAAAGCGGCTGCATATTTTATTGGTGACTGAAACTTGGCTACCAGAGGTTAATGGGGTGGCAATGAGTCTGGGGCAACTGATGCACCAGCTTAATCTAAAAGGCCACCAAATCAGCTTATTGCGACCTAAGCCTAGCCATAGCTCAACTGTCTATGCTGCCGAAATGCCTATTAAATCACCCAACTCTACCCAATCTAATAACTCAGAATCCTACCTGAAGGTGATGCAGCATATCAAGCATGATCTTCAAGTAAAAGGGATGTCGATACCCAAGTATAAAGAGTTACAGTTTGGGGCGCCAGAATACTTTAAGATCAAGAAGAAGTTTCAGCAGCTACAGCCTGATGTGGTGCATATTGCTACAGAAGGGCCTCTGGGGTTCGCCGCTTTGTGGGCAGCAAAATCTTTAAATATACCAGTGACAACTGGCTATCATACTCAGTTCCATGACTTTAGTCGTCACTTTGGATTAGGTATATTAGCTCGACCTATGATGGCGTATTTTAAATGGTTTCATAATGCATCACAGGCCACTTGTGTTCCTAGCCAAAAGACTTTCAACGATTTAAATTCATTAGGCTTCAAACGTCTGTATGAAGTGGGTAGAGGTGTAGACTTAGAGCGCTTTAATGCTACTCACCGTAGCGAGAAACTAAGAGCTGAATGGGGAGCCCATAGTCATCACACAGTATTGCTTATGGTCAGTCGCTTGTCTCCTGAAAAAGGAGTGGATTTGGTTATTGAAAGCTTTAAGGTTTTGCAACGAGAACAATTGCAACGGGTTGTTAAATTAGTGATAGTAGGGGATGGACCTGACAAAGAACGCCTAGAATCACTGGCAGCAGGTAATAAAGAAGACATCATTTTTGCTGGAGCTAAGACAGGACAGTCGTTATCAGAGCATTATGCCAGTGCTGATGTTTTCGTCTTCGCCAGTCAAGTAGAGACTTTTGGTAATGTGGTGGTCGAGGCAATGGCTAGTGGATTGCCGGTATATGCGTTTGACGATGCCGCCGCTGGTATGTTAGTAACTGAAAGAAGTGGCGTGCTGGTTAGCTTTGGAGATAAAAAAGAATTTGTGGAGAAGGTGGCTAACCTACCCAAAATGCAGGTACTTAAAGAGCAAGGAGCAGAGGCTGCTAAAAGCGTGGCTGGATTTTCATGGCAGCGTCCAGCAGATCAGATGCTAACTATGTTTTATGATGCGATTCATCACAGCGAACTGTCACATTAATTACCTAGGGGTTATTAGTAATAAAAGCGTAATGGAGTGAGCAAAGTATAAATTAGTACAGTATTTAGCCTAGTATAAAGTTCAAAGGCAAACCCTAAGGTCATGGTAAGTGTAAACTATAATAATATCAATAAGTTATACTGTCTATGGTTGTTTGCATAACTGCCAGAGACAGAATCAAATGAGGTTGGGATATAGTTTTATGAGCACAGTCAGGTATAGCACCCTGCCTGATTCAATTAAGCTACTAGATAAGGGAGATAAGTCTTGAAAACAGATAAGTCGAGGCAATTGTCGGTCACTAAGTTGAACTCTGAGGTTGTGCCTAGCCCTATATTTACCTTTATGTCCCGCAACCGAGCTTTAGCGGTCTATGTGAATCAATTTGTTTCTTGGGATACCAGTCTTTGTATTCATATCAATCGTTATTCTACCAATTATGCTATTGCAACTTTTTTTAAGATAATCAGTAGGTTAGGGGACGGCTGGTTTTGGTATGCCATGATGCTAGGGGCTTTTATGACCGAAGGCTGGGAGGCAGTGGTGCCTCTAACAACGGTCATTTTAATTAGTTGCTTAGGTTTGGCCATCTATAAAGTGTTGAAGGTAAAAACGGTACGCCCTAGACCGTATCAGGTACATCAGGTAATTGTGCTAGGAGAGCGCCCACTCGATGTCTTTAGTTTTCCCTCAGGTCACACTCTACAAGCGGTGTTATTTACTGCAACCCTAGGTAGCTACTTTCCTGAGCTGTTACCTATTATGCTGCCCTTTGCGTTGTTAGTTGCTTTGTCACGCATGGTATTGGGACTACATTATCCTACCGATGTGTTGGTTGGCGGTGCTATCGGTTATGGTTTATCGCTATGGGCTCCTAATATCTATCAGTTGGTGCAGAGTAACTGGCCTGGCCTATCGTAGATAACCCTATATATTACGCTGAAATAGAGTGAATTAGATACCACTTTTGTTGCTATCAGCATATATAAATTTAATATGAACAGTCACCTTCTAACGGCTTGTAATGTGGTAGGCTTATAGCATACTAGTACTTTTAAGGAGCCGTGCCCTATCATGCCCTCTGAACATAGCTTTAATAATTCGCTGACTCCAGATCACTCCCCCCTGACAGCCAACCAGATAACGGCAGAGCACATACAAAAGCTAAAAATAGCCAGTCCCTTTGCTTATCAAATCTGGGAGAGCAAACCCACCATTTGTCAAAACTTCTTAACCAGCTATCCCTTAGGGGAGGTACTAACTCGGCAACAGATTTGTGATCTGATTGATGATTACACTTTAGATGATGGTCTAGAGGGAGAGCTTGAGCGGGCAGATGAAGCGGGGGTAATGAGAGGCCTGCGCCGACTGCGTGAGCTGCTTATGCTGCGCTGGATATGGCAGGATGCTTTGGGTGTTATTCCACTTGAGCAACTGATTAGCGAGTTGTCTAACTTTGCCGATAATTGTCTTATTTTCGCTAAAGAGTATGCTTGGGAGCAATTGGTTGCGCGCTACGGTAGACCGACGTATATCGATGAAAAAGGACAGCGTCAGTATGACGATATGGCGATATTTGCTATGGGTAAGCTTGGGGCGCAAGAGCTGAACTTATCCAGTGATATTGATCTAATTTTCGTGCACCGCGCTCGGGGTGAAACCGATGGAGACAAATCGAACGGTACTAAATGCATCGATAACAAGCGCTTTATGATCCGTTTGGGTCAAAGCATTATCAAGATTTTGGATACCTGTACCGCAGAAGGTTTTGTGTTCCGAGTCGATATGCGCCTAAGACCTTGGGGTGAGGGCAGTGACTTAGTCATTCATCAGTCAGCATTAGAAAAGTACTTTTCTGCTCATGGGCGTGCTTGGGAGAGGTTTGCTTGGTTAAAGGCGCGTATCGTCAATGAAGTGGATCAGAGATTCGCAGATGAGCTTGAAGACATTGTCAGACCCTTTGTCTTTAGATATTACGTAGATTACAGTGCCTTTGCTGCCTTACGTGAAATGAAATCATTGATTCAAAATCAAGTGGCACAGCGTGAGGATTTGGATAATATCAAACTGGGCGCTGGGGGCATTCGAGATATTGAATTTGTGGTGCAAGCCTTTCAGCTTATCTATGGTGGCCGTCATCCGCAGCTTGAGGTCAAGTCCTGCTTAAAAGCGATGCAAGCGCTCAATGAGTTTGACTTTATTGATGATACAACTCATCAGCAGCTAGCAGACGCTTATCGATTCCTACGCAGAGTAGAGCATGGTATTCAAGCGATACATGATCAGCAGACACAGCGCCTACCGAACAGTGCCGAGTATCAGAATAATTTGGCAGTGACCTTAGGCTTCAAGGATTGGCCAGCCTTTTTACAGCGCTTAGATGAGCACCGTCAAAACGTCAATATACCCTTCGATCGAATGGTCACAGAGCGTCAGATTCCAAAAGATGTCACTGTAGCCAGTGATGCAGAGGTGGAAAGTCTGGATAGCGTACTAAATGAAGAGAATAAAGCCAAGCTCGAGCAGTTTTGGAACAGCAAGATGGTGGCTAATCTCTCACAGGAGGCTAGAGGGCGTCTCGATGATGCTTATCCAGTATTGGTACATGCGCTACTAGAACATGAAAAGACGCAGGGTTTGGCTAATGTGGCATTCCCGCGACTGTTGGATTTGGTAGAAGCTATTTGTCGCCGCTCTATCTATTTGGTTATGTTGGCCGAAAACCCCAATGCTACAGTCAGTTTAATTCCCATGTTATCAGCCAGTCCTTGGATTGCAGGCGAGCTAACTCGCTATCCAGTACTGCTAGATTCATTTTTACAGCAGCGTTACCGTCACTTACCAGATAAAGAAGAGCTTGCTGATATTCTACGTCAGCGACTATTGCGGGTAGAGCCTGATGATGAGGAAATGCTGCTGAACGTACTTCGCCTGTTCAAAAATACCCAGGTATTGGCAGTGGCAGCCAGCGATGTTTTGGCTGAGCGGCCCATTATGAAAGTGTCAGATTCGCTGACAGATATCGCTGAGGTAGTGCTTGAGTTTACTTTAGAGCGTGCATTTTCAGAATTGGTCAAGCGTCATGGCTACCCGATTAATCAGCAAGGGGAATCAGTGAATGAGGCCCATAACGGCTTTGCCATTATTGGATATGGCAAGCTTGGGGGTATTGAGATGTCTTATACCTCCGATCTTGATTTGGTATTCATTCATCAAATTAATGAGCAGGCGATGACCACAGGGGCTAAGCCAGTTAGTGGTATGAAGTTTACTGCGCGCTTGGCCCAAAAGCTTATGACTTATCTAAACACTCAGACCCGTGATGGCCGTGCTTATGAGATTGATATGCGACTGCGCCCCTCAGGTAATGCTGGCATGATGGTGGTTTCTAGCCGCTCCTTTGAGAGATATCAGTTAGAAAAAGCCTGGGTGTGGGAGCATCAAGCTTTAGTGCGTGCTCGTGCTATCTGTGGTGATAAACGAGTCATGAGTGCCTTTAACCATATCCGAAATCAGGTATTAACTCGAAAAAGAGACATTAATGACTTAAAACAAAATGTCATTGAGATGCGCTCAAAAATGAAAGACCATTTAGGCAGTAATCAGCAAGCCCAGCAAGAGGGTAAATTTGATCTTAAGCAAGACGCAGGCGGTATTGTCGATATCGAGTTTATGGCACAGTATGCCGTCTTGGCCCACGCTCATGACCATCCTGAACTGACAAAGTGGAGTGATAATGTCAGAATCTTTGAAAGCTTAGCGGAAGCTGGAGTCTGGGAAGCTGAAACCTGTGAAGGGCTTACTAAATCTTATCTACTGCTAAGGGCTGCTATGCACCAAATTGCCTTAGCTAATGAGTCTATCGTAGTAGAATCCTCGCACTGGGATCAGACCCGAGAGTACGTGATATCCAAGTGGAATGAGATTGTGGTGTAGCCTCATCAAGGGTATATAACCAAATCAAATGCCTGACAAAACTATAAATTGATGGTCAATTTAAGGCACAGTGATATACTAAAATGGTCCATCTATTTTGGCTACAACTGCTTTAAAGAGAATAAATATTATGAGTATGGCAACGACAGAAGGCAAACTTTGGTTTAATGGCGAGATGATTGATCAGCCTGATGCTAAAGTACATGTACTAACGCACAGCTTGCACTATGGCATGGCAGTCTTTGAAGGCCTCCGAGCATATCAAACAGAGGACGGTAGAACTGCTATTTTTAGATTAGATGATCATACTGAGCGTCTATTGGGTTCAGCCAAGATATTTCAGCTAAATGTGCCCTATGATAAGGCAACTTTGGATCAAGCTCAAAAAGATGTGATTAAACAAAACGGCTTTGATTCAGCCTATCTGCGTCCACTTATCTGGGTAGGGGCTGAAAAGTTAGGTTTGTCTTCTCGCGGCAATAGTATTAATGCCATGGTTGCCGCCTGGAAGTGGGGTGCTTATTTGGGTGAAGAGGGTATCCAAAAAGGAATTCGGGTTAAGACCTCGTCATACACGCACCACATGACCAACGTGACCATGTGCAAAGCAAAAGCGGCCAGCAACTACCCAGTTTCAATTATGGCCAACCAAGAAGTAACACGGAGTGGCTATGACGAAGCTATCTTAATGGATCCTCAGGGTTATGTGTGTCAAGGCTCAGGTGAGAACTTGTTTTTAGTTAAGAATGGAGAGCTACATACACCTGATTTAGGTGGTGGTGCTCTTGATGGTATCACCCGTCGTACTATTATTCAGTTCGCTGAAGACTTGGGTATTAAAGTAGTTGAGCGCCGTATCACTCGTGATGAGTTCTACTTGGCAGATGAAGTGTTTATGACGGGTACTGCGGCTGAAGTTACCCCAATCCGCGAGTATGATGACCGTACTATCGGTAATGGCGGGCGTGGTGAACTAACTAAGAAGTTACAGAGCTTGTATTTCGATGTAGTGCATGGCCGTAATGAGAATTACCTGCATTGGTTGAGCTTTGTGGATTAATCTAGTAACTTGTTTATAAACATAGCCGGGCACTGAGTGTTCGGCTTTTTTTGTGCTAAAATAATACCAATATTATTTATCCAATTTTAAGGCAAGGGTTATTTATGGCGAATCAAAACTCGACATCTGAGTCACAACCAATAAAGCAAATCATTTGTATCAAATGGGGAACTAAATATGGGGCTCATTATGCCAATAAGCTTTATGGCATGGTATCGCGCAATATAACCCCACCTTTTAGATTTGTGTGCTTTACAGACGATACGACAGGCGTTCGTCCAGAGATTGAATGCCAAGAGCTGCCACCTTTAGATGTGACTATGCCAACCAATACCTTAGGGAAATGGCCTAAATCTCGACTTTGGGGTGAAAAACTAGGTGATCTTACAGGTACAGTGCTGTTTTTGGACTTAGATGTCGTTATCGTAGATAGCTTAGATCCGTTCTTCGAATATGGTGAGCCAGAAGATGTTATCTTGTCCTATAACCCAAGCAATCCTTTAGAAAAACTTGGTCAGACCTCATGCTTTAGATTTCAGGTCGGCTCGCTGGTGTCTTTACAAGAAAAATTTAAAGCTGACCCACAAGGCATTGCAGATAAATATCGCTTTGAACAGCGTTTTGTCACCCGCAACGTCCCAGGTGGTGTCAAGATCTTTCCGAAGCAATGGGTGGCTCACTTTAGACGTAAGTGCCGCCAGCCTTTCCCGCTAAATTATTTTATACCTCCTAAAATCCCTAAAGGAGCTCGTATAGTCATTTTCCCAGGCGGGTTATATCCTGAGAATGCAATAAATGGTCAATACTCCCCTCAATCTGCTGACAATGCTATAGAGCATTTAAAAGAGATTAAAGATCCAAAAAATTTAAAACATCCATTACGTCATCTGCGTCATTTCATATTACCAGTTGAATGGGTCAGAGAAAATTGGAAAGAATAAACGTAATTATAATAATAAGGGCCAAAACTTATCAGTCATAGGTAGCAATATTATTAACTGAATATTTGCTAACTAATATTTAATCAGTTGCTATACGTACCTTTGATGGCTTAATCATTTTATAATAAGGGTAATTTTCAGATAACATACGTCTTGGTAAACAAGATAAATATTCACTATGTTCTGGGAAAATATTACCTTTACGTGTAGTCACTGCTGTTTTTAGATTTAAAGATTTAATTAATTCGAATTCCCTAATACTAGCATGCTTTTTTCGTCCATAAGGATATGCGAAGTGTTCAACTGGAGCGCCTAAATGTTCTTCAATTATTTTGTGAGCCAGTGTAATTTCCTCATACAACTTTTCATTAGATAGTTTGCTTGTAACTGGGTGATGCATTGTATGACCGCCAATTGTAGTAAGCGGGTCTTTGTTCATATTAATAATATCGTCCCAACTCATAGCAAGATTATTAACATCTTCATACCAATCTATTTCATAATATTGAAACATATTATTCAGACCTTCTTCTAGATTGTTTTGATCAAGATTTAATATTTTCTCTCGTATATTACTAAAAGCTTCTTTACGTTCTGATTTACTTCTACAATATATGAGTTCATGATTATTAAGTCGAATTTCAGTATGGGTATTTACTAAGCGTTCAATAATATACCACCATAATATGGCTGATTTATCTGGGAAACTAGTAGTAATATATACTGTGAAAGGAACATTATGTTTTTTAAATATTGGATAAGCAGTCGTATAATTGTCTAAATACCCATCATCCAAAGTAAAAACTATTTTATCTGATGCATCCTGTTTATTAACCAAAATCTCATAAAGATCATTAATACTTATAAAACTATAGCCTTTAGCTTTAAGCGATATTATAAAATTATCTAAAAATTCTGGTGATACATTCAAACTATTATTTACTGAATCAGCTTCGTATTCAGCTACTCTATGCAAAGCAAAAATGGTTGCAATCCCTGAATAACGTTGCTTTAAGCTAGGAATATGGTTTATAGCAGAAAATAAAGAGTTAAGAGGCATAAGTAAACTCGCTCAGATTTTAATAGTCTATGGGAAGGTAGTAGTCAAATGTTACTATAATAATATAAAATTATTTAGGTTTTGATTTTTCGATTAAGGCGAAAATAAAATGTCAGTAAAAAATATCCTCATAATAATAGATTCATTAGCTGCAAGCGGAGGAGAAGTAGCCTGCTTAAATTTGGCCAAAGGTATGTTAAAGTTAGGGTTCAAGGTGCATGTCCTATACTTTTACGATAAAGTGGAATTAGTTGTTGATTCAAGGGTGCATACCCATCTAATTGATATTCAAAAATATCGTATACTTCCTAAAAAAATACGTTACCAAGTCTTCGCTAAGAAAGTCGATAAATACATTCAAAAGAATATAGGCGATGTGACTCTGGCTATATCTAATTTAAATCAAAGTGATTTAATTATGTCTTATAGTCAGATAAAAAATTTGGCTTATGTTATTCATAGTACTTTCTCATATGCTAACAATATGGATATTAATTCTCAAACGTTAAAGCCTTGGTTGACGCCTGGTCATAGAGACTATAATACAATAATGTTTTATCAACGTATATATTCAAAACATCCATGTATTTGTGTGAGTAAGGGTGTTGAAGAGGATTTCAGAAAATATTTTGGTGATGTTACTGATATCAGAACCATTTACAATGCATTTGATAGAGATTCAATCAAATTACTTGCTGATAAGTTTATACCTAAAGAATCTGAATATATTATCCATGTGGGCTCTTTTTATAAAGTAAAAGCGCATGATGATTTACTTAAAGCATATGCAAAAACGAGTAAAAAATACTCACTTATGCTAATTGGTAAAGGGAAATTGCTAGAAGAAATTAAAAAGTTAGCTTACGAGTTAGGTATAGAAGATAAGGTATTGTTTATGGGTTTTAAATCCAATCCCTTTCCATTTATAAAAAATGCTAAAGGATTAGTTTTATCTTCACACTATGAAGGTCTTGGTAGAGTGTTGGTGGAAGCTCAGGTGTTGGAAATACCTACTATTAGTACAGATTGTCCTTCTGGTCCTAGAGAAATATTACCAGAGAAATGTTTGACACCAACTAATGATATCGACTCACTATCAAAAAAAATTGAGGACTTAATGCAAAATCCTGAAAATTATAAATCAAATTTCAATGAAGAGTTACTACCTGAAAATATAGCAAGACAATACTTAGAATTTATGAATGTATAATGATTAAATATCGCTTCTAAAAATTTAAAATCATTTGCTCTAAAAGTTCTAACATAAAGTATCTTCAACTTATATGTAAAGTGAATATTTACTATAAACGATTTGTAAATTCTAAATGGGTAAAAGAATGACAAGTATTGTAAATCAATCAGAAAATTTTAATGTAGTACTTATAGTAAAGTCATTAGAAGGCCGAGGCGCTGAACGTTCCGTTTCTACTTTAGCTTCAGGCTTTTTGCAACTTGGTTGGCATGTACATATTGTTATGCTTGACAATACTATAGAAATACCTATTGATGAAGGAATTAATTTGCATGTTCTTAATTACAGTAGTTTGAAATATAAATTAAAATTGAATAGATCTACTAAATATAAAGCATTTGCAAAAGATATAGATCGCTATATTTTAACTAATGTAGGTGTACCAAGCTTAGTATTAGCTAATCTGTATAAGATTAATTGGATCATGAGCTATAGTAGGTTACCCAATATTGTAAACATATTACATACAGCTTTATCAAAACAGTTTGAAAAAAAGATCCATTCTAGTCCAAGAAAAACACTTGAGCATTTAAAAGAAGTTTATGGTAAACATCCTTGTAGTTCAGTCAGTGAAGGTGCTAGATTAGATTTGATAGATACAATCGGAGATATTACACCTACTGTAACTATCTTCAATCCTTGTGACAGTGAGAAGATTATTTCAGAAAGCTATGAATTTTTCGATTTTAAAAAGTTAAGTATCGAGCCAAAACAGTTTATCATCCACGTTGGATCGTTTGACATAGTGAAAAATCATGAGTTACTCATAAGAGCTTTTGCTAAAACAGATATGAAGTTACCTTTAGTATTAGTAGGAAAAGGTAAGCTTGAAGAAAAAATTAAAAAATTAGTTAATGAACTAGGTATTGAAGATAAGGTTAAATTTGCTGGTTTTATAAAAAATCCTTATCCTTTAATTGCTAATGCAAGCTTGATGGTATTAACTTCAAACTTTGAAGGTTTTGGTTATGTAATTGCTGAAGGACAGATTTTGAAAGTTCCTGTAATAAGCACTGATTGTCCATATGGTCCTAGAGAGCTACTTCCTAAAACCAATCTCACACCTATAAACGATATTGATGCTATGACATGCAAATTAATTGAAGCTATACAGGAACCACAAAAGTTTAATACACAATCGCCCTATAATTTAGAGCCAGTTAATATAGCAAATCGATATATTGAATTCATAAAACATATTAACAAAATCTAGCTATTAATAGAAAATTAATCCCACCATTGAGTCCTTTGTTTCTGATGCAAGGGTTTGAATCTTGAGTAAACACTGTAATTGTTGTTTAGGCGATAGAATACTTCAGATAGTATAGATCCTCCAAGTTTACTTTTTTTGCCCATACTATCCATGCGCCACCGCATGTTACGTAAAGTGTCGCCTCGTTCAGGTAAGATACCTTCTAATCCATCAAATAATAATAAATGAAGAGCATTTTCAGGAATTTTATTTTCTTTATAGTTTACATTTGTGAGTTTATCCGTATCCCAAAAATGACGCTCACTTTCATACATATTTACAGTGTTAACTAACATTACAATTGCAAGGCATATTCCACTCAAAGCATCATCATCGCTATAATCGATGAACGTATCACATGCTGAAATAATCCAACGTAAGTTTAGATTACTAAGTAAAAACTCATGCTCTTTATTCCAAAGTTCTTCGAATGCCTTATAATGCTTCTTTACTTTATATTCACGACGTATCATTACAATTAGTTTAGCATGATAAAAAAGCAGTTCTGGTTTACCCTGGAAAGATAATTTCAGATGATCCATATGCTTATCTAAATCAGAAAAAGCTTCAGATTCATATTTTTCAATTTCTTCACCATCAATTAACTTGGATTTCATTTTTTCAAAATCAACAAATTCTGTTTCAGGTGCATGCTCTGAGGCACCTTTTCTCTTTCTATAACGATTAAACGATAGTAGCTTTTCTAATTTAGTTTTATTGCGTTGCATAATTTTACTCTAATGAAATTTGATTACGTATTATGATTACGTATTAATAGTATCTATTATTTAAAAAAAGACTAGATATTTTTAAATAAAAACTTGGAAATATTTGATTTATTGTTAACTTGTGTTCCATGTATTCCATAAACTTTACCCAATAAATCAAAGGAAGGTACAATACGATCTGTTATCGCTTTATCAAGTTTACAGGGCGCAGCGTTGTCCTGTTTTTCATAAAATCTAGGTTGGTTACTGTTTATTAAATCTATACCATATAAGTTGATTTGATTGGCATCTAATGTATAGGCTAGTTGGGCTGCCACGAAAGCGACAGTACCAGCTTCAACAAACCCTCGCTCAATATTTAAAGAAACCCCTATAGGTTTAGAATAACTTGAAGTATCAATGACGAAGTCGGGATGGTCTTTAAAGTCAGCTAATGATAGTTTTTTATTGCCTATCTTCTTGACTAAAGGTAGAGAATTAAGAAAACCAACCTTATTAGTAGAGACTATTGGTCTATCTACTGGGTAAATGATAGTAATACAGTGCTGATATTTTTCAATAATATGAGGTAATTTTATGGCAATCGCTTCGATCACTGGTTTGGTGATGTATAAAGGCTGGCCAGCATAAAAATGCTCTAGAATCTCGGAATTGTGTTTGATAAATCTTTCATCACTTATCACATAAGCCACAATATTGGTGAAATCATGCTCTGCAGTAAGGGTAAGACTACCATTAACGAATATACTCGGACCACTCAATAAATCATCTTCAAATTTCACTTTGGTGATAGAAGGCCCAGAAGCAAAGATATTTACTGACAAGCCTTTGAGGCTTTGTGATACGTTTTGCTTATCAAAGGTTTTGATAGAATAACTGCCATTTGAAGTTTTTATATCGATGTACTTAGGAGTCAGCATAACCAAGTCTTTGTGATGTCAGTTTTAATATGGATAGAATAACGGTCTAAATTAATTTAGTTTGGTTTAGCTACTGCCAATACTGTTTTAACCAAGGACTCGGTTTAACATGACGGTACCATTTACCGCCACCACCTTTAATGGCATCAGGTGGATTAATCTCGCCATGAAAAATAATAATCTTAGCACCTTCAGGTAAGCTAGGCGATTTAATAAAGTTAAAGGGAATAGGCGCCATGCACTGGTATTTAAAGCTAACACACCAAGATTTATCCCAATATTCTAAATGATGGTGCTTACGTAAATAATTGGATAAATAAGCTTGCTCATGGCGAACTTCGTTGCGTATGGTTGAAAAATTATGTTCGAAGTTACTTAATAAATTAGGATAAGTGTTTTGACCGACCTTGAAACGATATACTGAGCTATTGCCAATCATACGCCACGGCTTTTTCCAATCACGAATAATAATTACGCTGTCTTCATGTTCTGCTTCGTATTCAAAAAAAGCATCAATGTTATCGACGATGACAATATCAATGTCTAAAAATAAGGCAGTGCCCTTTAAATCGTATAGCTCAGGTTTGAAAGTAGTTAGCTTCTTCCAACCACGCTCAGGCAAACCATCGGGCAAATTAAGTTCAGGAATAGGGTAGCAGCGAACATTAGGATCAATGCCAGTCTCATCATCGGTTAAGCATACCATTTCAAAGTCTAGAGTTAGATTGCGCTTAACCATATTATATAAGCGATTGACATACTCTGGACCATATTTGGTGCCCCATTTCATACAGATAACATAACGCTTATTTTCGGAGTCTTCAACGTTATGACTTGGAGTTGAGCGATTTGGTAAATCAGAGTTGCTAATCATTTTATACTCGCACTTAACTTAAGTAATAGTGACTTTTATTTTAGTGATTTTATTTCGATATTATATAGTTGTTTATATAACTTTGTAATTGTTCTTCGGTGGCATTATAAGGGTTATCAATAGTAGGGATACGTTTAAAACGTTTATAGCTCCACATATAATGTTCAGAACTCGCTTTTATCATATTTTCCATTGCTTGATTTAATGCCTTGGTCGATACCATAAGGTCTTTCGAATAAAGCTCAGGATTATCAAGCTTTGTACAATAAATATCAAATCTATTATCTTTGTTACGCAAGCAGGTAAGACCCACGAGAGCGCATTTTGTTTTGCTAGCAAGTTTAGGCGCTAAGGTACTACTTAGAGTTTCTATCCCAAAAAATGGGACGGTAACGCCCCCTGAGGGCCGAGGGACATGATCAGGTAAGATAATACTAAATCCACCAGATTTTAAGGTTTTAAATAGAGCTTTAACCCCACTGGCATCTGTAGGTACTAAAGTGGCGTTTAAACGCTGCCGACCTTGTAAAACGAAGTCATTGCTTAATTTTCCTTTGACTGGTTTGTATAAGATAGTAGGGGAGCCAAATTGATTTAGCCAGGCATTCATCATTTCCCATGTACCAAGATGTGGCACAATGGCCAGCATACCATTTGGGTTAGCTAAAGCCTCTTCAAGTATCTCCTTATCGAATACATTATCAATCTGTTCAATGCTCCATTCAGGTGGCATTGCCCAACATTTAATAGACTCAACAGTGCTAAGTGCTTGATTGCGTAGTATGGTGCTTTTAAATTTGCGTCTTTGTTTATCGCTCAGCTCAGGGTAAACCAAACGCAAATTAACCATAGTGACTTCTTTGATGGTCAAATTCGGTATGTATTTGGCAACGGCCACTACAAAAAGTGCCATGGCCCGCATAACGGACAATGGCACGTATTTAAAAACATTAAATGGATTCATATTAAAACACCCAAAAGTAAGGCGATACTGGTTGTTATTAATTTAGCCATTATCGCCTTACAAGTAAAACTCACTGATTTGAACTCAGTAAATAGTTTAAAAGAGTAGTGTTAATTAATGATAAATTACTCTTTTGATTCAGCTTGAGCTTTTTCACGAACACGGATGCCCAATTCACGAAGCTGACGACTATCTACTTCCGCAGGAGCCTGTGTTAATGGACAGTCAGCTGTTTTGGTTTTCGGGAAAGCAATCACGTCACGGATTGAGCTTGCGCCAACCATCAACATGATTAAGCGATCTAGACCGAATGCCAAGCCACCGTGCGGAGGCGCACCAAACTTAAGCGCGTCTAGTAAGAAGCTGAATTTCTCATTGGCTTCTTCTTCAGAGATACCTAGAGCATCAAATACCGCACGCTGCATCTCTACCGTGTTGATACGTAAACTACCACCACCGATTTCAGTGCCGTTTAATACCATATCATAAGCGATAGATAGCGCAGTTTCTGGGCTATTTTTTAACTCTTCAACTGAACCTTTAGGCATAGTGAACGGGTGGTGCATAGAGGTCCACTTACCATCATCGGTTTCCTCAAACATTGGGAAGTCAACTACCCATAGTGGAGCCCACTCACAGGTTTCCATGTTCATGTCTAGACCAATCTTGACACGTAATGCACCCATGGCATCATTAACAATCTTCGCTTTATCAGCACCAAAGAAGATAATGTCGCCGTCTTGAGCGCCAGTACGTTCAATCAGACTTACCAATACGTCGTCGCTCATGTTTTTGATAATTGGTGACTGTAAGCCAGACTCTTTATCCACACCATTATTGATATTAGTGATATCATTCACTTTGATGTAGGCCAGACCACGAGCGCCATAGATGCCTACATATTTGGTGTATTCATCAATCTGTTTACGCGTTAGTGAGCCACCATTTGGTACACGTAATGCTGCCACGCGACCTTTAGGATCGTTAGCGGGGCCGGCGAATACTTTGAACTCAACGCCTTGCATTAAGTCAGCTACGTCGACTAACTTAAGTGGAATACGTAAGTCTGGCTTATCTGAAGCATAGTCACGCATCGCATCTGCATAAGTCATGCGAGGGAATTCACCTAAGTCTACATCAAGCATAGTTTTGAATAGGTTTTGGATTAACCCTTCATTGATGCTCATGATTTCTTCTTCAGTTAAGAAAGAAGTTTCGATGTCCACCTGAGTGAATTCTGGCTGACGGTCAGCACGTAAGTCCTCATCACGGAAGCACTTAGCGATTTGATAATAGCGATCAAAGCCTGACACCATTAGCAATTGTTTGAATAGCTGTGGTGACTGCGGAAGAGCGAAGAAGTTGCCTGGACGCGTACGTGAGGGTACAAGATAGTCACGAGCACCTTCTGGAGTAGCACGAGTTAGGATTGGAGTTTCAACGTCTAAGAAGCCATGGTCATCTAAATAACGACGAATAGTAGAAGTGGCTTTAGCACGGAATACCATACGCTCTAGCATTTGCGGGCGACGCATATCTAAATAACGGTATTTAAGACGTAAGTCTTCGTTTACCGTGGTATTTTCGTCATTAAGAGGGAATGGAGGTGTTTCTGATTTAGCCAATACTTCAATTTCTTTGGCTAATAGCTCTACCTGACCACTGGTCATGTTTGGGTTTTCAGTACCTTCGTAACGCTTACGCACACGCCCAGTGATTTGTAATACATACTCAGGACGGGCTGCATCAGCCGTTGCAAAAGCCTCTGGTGTATCTGGGTCAATTACAACCTGTAGGATACCTTCACGGTCACGCATATCTAAGAAGATTACACCACCGTGGTCACGGCGACGGTGAATCCATCCTTTTACAGTGATGGTTTGCTCTAGCAACGCTTCGGTTACTGCCCCACAATACTCGGTACGCTTCATAAACTGTCCACTACCTATCAGTTATCAAAAAGAATAATTATAAAATTAAGAAGGTTATCTCAATAAGAATTTTTATCAAACGCTCATTATGCCTAATCTTGGCGTTTGTTACAACCAAGCACCCTTGAAATGTTCAAATGCAAACGCATATTAATAACAATATTATAAAAATATAGTGCCGATATACCGTTATTATATCAATCCTGTTTTTGAGTTGTTTTACCTATTGTAGTTTTATCTATTAAGGAAAGTCTATGTTGTTTCATCCTGCTAAAAATCCTGTTGAACTAAAAGTCATTCATCTAAATAAAAGCCAAGACCAACGTCGCAAAAGTTTAATTGAGGCGACAGAAGATAAAAATGCGGTAAAGCAATTTCAGAAAGCACTGGCCAAAAAAGCGAAACAGAAATTAAAAGACAAGGCCAAATCAAAGAAAAAAGAGAAAAGAGTCTTTGTGTTAGATTTTGATGGAGATATCAAAGCCTCTGCAGTAAAACATTTGCGTGAGGAAATTAGCACCATTATTAGCACCGCGAACAAAGAAGATGAAGTGGTCGTACGCCTAGAGTCTGGTGGCGGCATGGTACATAGCTATGGTTTAGCAGCAGCGCAATTGGTACGCCTAAAAGAAGCAGGACTGACGCTTACCATCTGTGTTGACAAAATTGCAGCCAGTGGCGGCTATATGATGGCCTGTGTTGCCGATAAGATTTTGGCAGCGCCTTTTGCAGTCGTTGGCTCTATTGGGGTGGTATCACAAATGCCAAACTTCAATAAATGGCTAAAAAAACACGACATCGACTATGAAATGTTCACCGCTGGTGAGTATAAGCGTACTGTGACGATGTTCGGTGAAAATGATGACGAAGACCGCACTAAATACAAAGAGGAGCTTGAACAAACTCATCAGTTGTTTAAGCATTTTGTCACTACTTATCGTCCTCAGCTTGACCTATCAAAAGTGGCCAATGGCGATCATTGGTATGGAGAAGACGCGCTGAAATTAAACTTGGTAGACGAGCTTAGTACTTCAGATGCTTATCTACTGAAGCAAATGGAAGATTATCAAGCGTACGCATTACTGTCGCGTCAAAAGCCTACTTTGGTAGAGAAGTTAGGCTTGGCAAATGCGGCACATTCGGCAGTGTCGGGTATGGTAAGTACCGCTACTAAATCTGCATTGACGGCGCTTGGTGATAAGCTACCAGAAGTGATGAACAAAATTGAACAAGATAAGCGTTTAAAATTTTAAGTGCGTTTATCATCAGTCAGGTTGTTATAAAAGCTCCGCTTAAAGCCTATTATGTAAATAGTAAGTAAGGCAATATAATGGTCTGATAGTTAGTTGTTTTTAAGCTGTATTTGATAAGAGCGACCTTTAGGTCGCTTTTTTTTATGGAGTTATTGCTCAGAATTCTAAACAATAAGGGCTAAGTTCTAAGTTACATTATTGAGTTAAAAGCTAAGTAGTTAGAAACTGCTAAAAGTAACAATGTTTAACCATTAATAAACCGTTTAAGCATTAATAAACCAAGGATAGGTTATCAATGAATAAGAAGTCAGTTGTTTATAAAGCAAGTCACTCAATAGTCAAAATTCTGACGAAGGCTGTAATGCTAGCAGCTTCAATGGCTTTAGTAACCGGCTGCGTATGGAAGCCAGATTTAGCACCAGCTCAGCTACAACATTGGGAATTGCCCACCAGCTCTTACGTGGATTTAGAGGGATTGAAAGTTCATGTGGCGCAGTCTGACTTATGCCAGGCACAGGCCAAGACCGGTAAAGAGAACAGTAAGCCTGAAAATATTGTACTAATTCATGGTACATCTGCCAGCCTACACACTTGGAATGGCTGGGTGTCAGAGCTTGATAAAGAATATTGTGTGGTGCGTATGGACTTGCCCGCCTTTGGTCTAACCGGACCTTATACCAATTCTAACAAACGCTACACGATGGATAATTATGTCAATACAGTTATAGGTGTAATGGACCAAATGAAAATTGGTGAAGCAACGATTGCGGGCAACTCGCTAGGTGGCGGGATTGCTTGGCTAACCACATTGCGACATCCTGATAGAATCAATCGTCTGATTTTAGTGGACGCATCGGGGTTCCCGTTTATACCGAGACATATTCCAATAGGTTTTAAACTGGCGCAGTACCCCGTTTTGGACCCATTAGTAGCAAAAGTGTTGCCCAAGAGCTTGGTGCGCAAAAGTGTCGAGAGCGTTTATGCTGATGACTCTAAAGTGAGTGATGATCTGGTTAATAGATATTATGAGTTAACCAGACGCGAGGGCAACCGTAAAGCCTTAACCCAGCGCATGCGTGAGTCATTCGCTGAAAATGAGGTAGCGCAAATCGGCAATATAAAACAGCCAACTCTCATCCTTTGGGGAGCAAAAGATGATTTAATTCCTCTAGATAGCGCTTATAAATTTAAGGAGGCCATACCAAACAGTCAATTGGTTATATTTGATAATCTAGGTCATGTGCCTCACGAAGAGGACCCTAAAGCCACTGTAGCTGTCGTAAAACAGTTCTTACAGCAGTCAAAATAGACCGGACAATATTTTATTTAGGCTTTTATATAGGATGCGATATGCCAACGTTATTTATGGTGCAACTAGGTGCTCGTCCAAAAGGGCGTCTAATCGAGCAACACGATATTTTTTTTGGGGTGGGTGATAGTTTAGGCGCTCTTATTCCCGCCATAAATAGTCATTGGCCAGAGGTTAAAAATAAGTGGCACATTGATTCGTACCAAGTGGTAACTCAGGTAATCGGTGTAGACGGGAGGTATTATAAAATATCTTGGAGAGCCGATGGTCTAAGTGACTACACTCAAGAAGAAGCACAGCAGCATGAACCATCTAAGTTATATTTTATTAATTTAGGCGGTTACCAGCAGGGTAGTATTGAAGAATTTCATCATAAGTTATTGGTCGTTGCGCCTACAGAGTCGGCTGCTAAGGCCTATGCCCGAAAGACAAGGTTTTATAAAGACTTCAGTTACAGTGATAAAGAGACTCCTTTTAATGGTGCCTCACACATTGATGATAAACTGTGTGTAGATTTCGATGAAATCTATAATGTATCAGGCTTGATTGACGCAGGCAGGCTAATTATAGAGCCCCTATATGAAGATAATGAACCAGTCGAGGATAAGGCCTATGTTGGCTATCTCAGTATCAAAAAGCTCAAAGCATTGGACTTATAGGCTTTTAAGCTAACTTCTAAACAACGAAATATGCAGTTATTCGAGTTTAGTTATATCTTCCAAACTTGATAACTGCTTGTAAACCCTCATAAACCTCTAATGCAGGGTCACTTATTTCGCTATAATAAATAGCCTAAGCTAGAATTCGTGGCCCTTATTGGTTAGTCTCTCATCAAATTCCTATTAAAATCCTGATTGAACGGGTTTTTGTCTTTGATGACAATGCTGACTGTGGTTACGGCAGTTAGAGCCCACTTAATTTATAATACCCCTTATTTATAATATTCCTTATTTATAATATTCCTTAACTATAATATCGCTAATAAAGCCAAAATATATATGACAAAAGACAGTAATGACATTCATACAGCATCCGAAGTTGCTGTCAATGCCTCCAATGATCTGCAAACGGCAAAACAAATCGGCGAGTTGCCAGTATTGGCCAAGGACCGTCATTTTTTAAGCCGGTTACAACGTGAGCTAAGCCGTCCTGCAAAAAACACCAATCCCAAAGCTTTGGCGGAAAAACAAGCTACCTTTGACAAAATTAAGTCACGATCGCAGCAAGCGGTTCAAGAGCGCGTTGAAAGTATTCCTGCTAATTTGGCAGAAACGTTAAATGAAGAATTGCCAGTCAGTAAACGTAGCGAAGATATTATTGAAGCGATTCGTGACCATCAGGTTATTATTGTGGCGGGTGAAACTGGATCGGGTAAAACCACGCAACTACCGAAGCTTGCAATGTTGGCGGGGCGTGGTATTACCGGTCAAATTGGTCACACTCAGCCTAGACGATTGGCAGCACGAAGTGTGGCAAACCGTATTGCTGAAGAATTAGGTGAGCCACTAGGGGAGACGGTCAGCTTTAAGATCCGCTTTAATGAGCAGGGTACGGCGAAGTCTGTGGTCAAGTTGATGACCGATGGTATTTTGCTAGCGGAGCTGGGACATGATCGATTTTTAACCCGTTATGATACAATCATTATCGATGAAGCGCATGAGCGTAGTCTAAATATTGACTTTATCATGGGCTACCTAAAGCAGCTGCTACCTAAGCGTCCAGATTTAAAGGTTATCATTACCTCGGCAACCCTAGATACCGGCCGATTCAGTGAGTATTTTGCCCAGTATGATAAAGCCAAAAAGCGTATGGTGCCTGCACCGGTTATCGATGTAGAGGGTCGAGGTTATCCAGTTGAGGTTCGATATCGTCCTTTAACAGATACACCGGTGTCCAGTTCTGATGATGACAGCTTTGATGATTTTGAAGACAATTTACCACGTGCTTTAGTAGCAGCGGTAGAAGAGTGCTTTGAAGATGCTACTGCCAAAGGTCACCCTGAGCATGCAGATATCTTAGTATTTGCCGCAACTGAGGCTGAAATTAGAGAGATGCAAGAGGTATTGATTGCGCATGGGCCACGTCATACCGAAGTGTTGCCTCTGTTTGCGCGTCAGACTTATGCTGAACAGCAGCGAATTTTTCAGCCCTCAGGTCGTGGCAGACGTATTGTTATTGCCACTAACGTTGCAGAGACGGCGCTAACCGTTCCTGGTATCCGCTATGTAATTGACCTAGGTTTTGCCCGTATTTCACGCTATTCCTACCGCTCACGGGTGCAGCGTTTACCCATTGAAGCCATTTCGCAAGCGGCGGCCAACCAACGTAAAGGCCGTTGTGGTCGTGTTGCTCCTGGTGTTTGTATTCGACTATATTCAGAAGAAGATTTTGAAAGTCGTCCAGAATACACTGAGCCTGAGATTCTACGTACTAACTTAGCGTCTGTTATCTTGCAAATGGCGAGCCTCCGCCTGGGCACGGTTGAGAACTTTGACTTTATTGAGCCGCCAGATAGCCGTTTGGTGAAAGATGGGCGTAAATTACTTGATGAGCTAGGGGCAATTACACCCAAAAACCCGGACAGTAATAAGCCACTATCGAAACAAACTTTAAACGAAGTTAAACTGACCCGTATTGGTCAAAAAATGGCACGTATGCCGATTGACCCAAGGCTGGCACGTATGTTGGTGGCCGGTAGCGACTTTGATTGTATGCTAGAGATGCTGATTATCGTTGCAGCTTTGGCCGTGCAAGATCCCCGTGAGCGTCCTGCAGAAAAGCGGGCTCAAGCGGACCAAAAACACGCCATCTTCCGCCAAGAAGACTCGGATTTTTTATTTTATTTAAGTTTGTGGAACGCCTTATATGGTGGTGGTAGCAATAAACTGAGTAACAGTCAGCGCAAGTCATTTGCTAAAAAACATTACTTGAGCTTCCCTCGCTTACGTGAGTGGGAGAAGACCTACCGTCAGCTTGAGCAGATGGTCACTGATCTTAAGTTATTGACCGACTCTGGTACCGAGCGTAAAAACAAACCTGAATCACAAAACGGCAAAAATAAAGGTAAAGCCAATCAAGCCGTTAAAGTGGCTAAAAGTGTTGCCAGTGATCTAATTGTTGATAAAGATAATGGCGAAATTGATCAGGAGCAGCGTGCGGTTAAGTATGCCAATCTTCACCGTGCCTTGTTGACCGGGCTGTTATCGGTTATTGCTCATAAGACCGATCAACGCGGGGAGTACTTAGCTGCTCGTCAGCAAAAAGCGAAGATTTTCCCAGCCAGTACGGTCTTTAAACAGTCACCACCTTGGGTGATGGCATTTGAGATAGTAGAGACGTCGCAAGTATTTATGCGTACTGTGGCTAAGATTGAGCCAGAGTGGATTGTGTCTGCAGGTGGTGATTTACTGAAATATCACTACTTCGAGCCACATTGGTCGAAGAAGACAGGGCGCGTCCGTGCCTATGCTCAAATCAGTTTATTTGGGCTAATTGTCGTTGCTAAGCAGCTGACTAACTATGAGCAGATTAACTTAGAAGAGTCACGTGAAATATTTCTCCGTGATGGTCTGGTCACTGGTAATCTAGGTCGCCAAGCACCATTTTTACAGCACAACATGGAGAAAATCGCTGACGTAGAGCGTATTGAAGACAAGCTGCGTCGCCGGGATTTGTTGGTCGATGAAGAAGACCTGTATCAGTTTTATGAGCGTAAAATCCCTGAGCATATTGCCAGTCGTAAAGCCTTTGAAGACTGGCGAGCGGAAGTTGAAAAAGAAGACCCTAAGTTCTTGTTCTTCACCGATGAAGATGTACTGAAAGAAGCGGCACCAACCACAGGCGAGTTCCCTGAAGTATGGCAGCTAGGCGACTTAAAGCTGCCACTTAAGTATGTCTTTGACCCTGCCAGTGAAGATGATGGAGTGACTATCCGTGTACCACTAGCGGCTTTACCGCAGTTAGACTCTGTTGAGCTATTATGGGGCGTACCTGGGTGGCGTTATGAGTTGGTATTACAGCTATTAAAGTCATTACCAAAAGACATTCGTCGTAAGATTGTGCCCATTCCAGATACTGCCGATAGCCTTTATGATGAGCTACAAAAAAACCATCAAGTTGGCCTGCTAAAACAGCTGTGTCAGTCCTTACATCGCCGTGGTGTGACTGGGGTTGAGCCTAGTGACTTTAATCCTGCAGCGATTGATCGCTATCTACAGCCACAAATCTGTGTGGTTGATGACAAAAAGCGGGTTATCGAAAAAGGGCGTGATTTAAAGGCTTTACAACAGCGCCACGCCAGTGAGACCAGTCAAGCAGTCTCGACAGGCAGTGATTCGCAAGGGGTGCATACACACTTCCCTGAGCATTTTAGATTTAGCAAAAATCGTCACAGTGCGGGTATTGTGATGAAGGAGTTCTCTGCTTTGGTCGCGGATGAAGCAGGTGAGGCAGTTACCATTCACCAGTTTACCGATGTCACTGCAGCACTTAAAGCGCACCGTAAAGGGGTGTTGACTCTTATTAAGCTGCAATTGGGTGCCAAGCAAAAACAGCTTACCAGTCAAATAGACAAAGCTTTCAAGCTTGCTTTTGCCCCACTGGGTGATATGGAGAAGCTGAAAACCATCATTGTAGATGCGACTCTTGATGCCTCATTAGAAGTCCATGCACCGAAGTTTAAAGACCACAATGAAGAGTTGTCAGATAATGCTGATGATGTCGCCTATAGGCTCGTCAAGCAGTTACCGTTAGATGATACTGAGTTTGAACAAACCTCAAAAGCTGTGCTCGGTCAGTTCTTGCTCGAAGGTCAGACTGTCCTTAAGTTGCTAAAAGAGGTTTATACGCGTTGGCAACGTATTCGCCGTAGCATGTTGATGTTGGATCGTGAAATATTTGGCGAGTCTATTGATGATATTGAGGATCAGCTTGACGATCTGCATTTATCAGACTTCGTTTATCGCATGGATTATGAGCACTGGCAGCAGTATCCTCGCTATCTTGAAGCGTTAGAGATTCGTCTTGAGCGTCTGGAACACAACCTTGACGGTGACCTTGATGCAGTATACGAGCTTGATGTGCATATGGAGCGCTTGGCAGGACGAGCCGATGACGAGACCATCAGTGACTATCGCTGGCTGGTTGAGGAGTTTCGTATTCAGCTGTTTGCTCAGCCGATGAAGACCCGTCAAGCGGTGTCGCAGAAGCGCCTTAATAACATGTGGGAGAAGGTGAATGCACGGCGATAGATAAGCAGACAAATAATATTTTTGAAGGGTAGGCTAATGAAAGTTAGTCTACCTTTAACTTTATTTGCTGTTTGATTTAGGTTGTATGTGAGCAAGTTTAATAAAATTTTGAATACATTATATGGTAGAGCTTAAAATATAGCCCCCAACCATTCAGCCACCACTCTGACTCTTGCTGAACGGCGAATGTCTGGGTGCATTACCAAATATAAGGGCTTTGAATGAATTAAAGGAATAGCTTTCTCAACCCCTTTATCTTTACTGAATAAATCATCATTAATAAAGTTATTGTCGGTTAGATAATCCTTTTCTGCATTCTCAATATCGTTTGCAGTCATTATAGTTTTGGTTATAGGGTTAACCGGTAACAAGTCTGAGTCTTTATTAGCTAAGAAAAAGGGGAGTACAGCAATACCCAACTTTTCACACACACTGCTATAAGTCACATAAAAGTCATTGCTACTTAGCACTATATGATAGTCATGCTCATTTACCAGTCTATTTGTCCAGTTCATTATCCTTTGATTGGCTTGAAACTCAATCAATTGCCATAGATTGGTAGGTGTACTCTCAAAATATTCTTTATGGGCAAAAAAGCCATAACGTATATGTGCTAGTGTCCGAATCAATAAGTCTTCTTCAGTAGGGCGTTGCAAGCGTAGGGCAATATCAGCTTCTTTCCTATGCAAGTCCTGATATGTAGATCGCCTCGAAGATGTATCACAATATCAGGATACTGCTGACGAAAGGCAGGTAATGCTTTGATTAATAGTTCATTTGCTAATACCGGCGGTGCTGATACCACCACTTTACCTTGCATGGTGTTCTGATTAATTGCCATGCGTTCGAAGGTTAACATCTCTTTTTGTATTTCTATAGCTTGAACATAAAGCTGCTCTCCCTCTTGCGTCAAGCTATAGCGTTTACCCAAACGATTAAATAGCTTCAAGGATAGTGATTTTTCAAGACGCGCAATTCTCCGAGATACCGTACTGTGTTGAACGTCTAATTTTTCAGCACAAGCGGTTAAAGTTTGTTGTTGTACCAACAAAATAAAATATGACAAATCATCCCAGTCCATTGTTCAATTTTCCTTTTTTCTGTCTTCTTTTTATTAATCTCTAATAATGAGCAATTTTATAGGTCGAAAGGCCTAGTATTACTAACTATCAAAGTTATTGTGCATTATTGCACAGTAACTACTTTTTTGTCGTCTGTTATGTCCATGATGCATGCAATAAACTGCTGTAAGTTGTTAAGACAATATTAATAAGGTAGGAAGTTATGACAAACAGTGCGATAACTGAACATGGCAAATATATTATGAACCAGTTACAAGAGGGTATGGCCGATAGGGTGACTAACAGTCTAGCAGAGCTAGATCCTGATTTACCTGCTTTAATTACTGATTATGCATTTGGATCGGTAATTGGACGACCCGGACTGGACTTAAAATCTCGTGAAATGATTACTGTCGCTTCCCTGATTACCTTAGGTCATGCACAACCACAGCTCAAATTACATATGCGTGCTGCATTAAACGTGGGTGTAACCCCGTCAGAGTTGCTAGAGATAGTTATTCAAATGGCGGTATACGCAGGCGTGCCAGCCTGTATGAATGCATTAAGTAGTTATAGAGAAGTTATAAAGGAATAAGCCCCAATCTAACTAAATTATCTAACTAAATTAAAATTGCCATGAAAAAATGGGACTATTATGCAACAGCGACTACTGCAACAAATCAATCTGCCAGTTTCAGCGATTGGGCTTGGCTGTATGGGTATGAGTGAATTTTATGGAGCGAGTGACGACAGTCAATCTTTACTGCTGTTAGATAAAGCATTTGAAATAGGTGTTAATTTTTTTGACACAGCGGATACCTATGGCTTAGGTCATAATGAAACATTACTAGGGCAATTTTTAGCCAGTCATAAATCCAATCGCCAAAAGATAGTGATAGCGACTAAGTTTGGTATTGTCCGTAATAAAGGAGAGTACGAGCGTCGACTAGATAATAGTCCTGAATACATTCAGCAGGCTTGTAATGACTCACTAAAGCGATTAGGTACTGAATATATTGATCTGTATTATTGTCATCGCCGTGATCATGGAACCCCTATTGAGGATATGATGCATAGTTTGAGTGATTTGGTCGCTAAAGGTAAAGTTCGGGGAATAGGGCTATCTGAAGTTAATAGTGAAACTTTGCGTCAAGCACATGCCATTCACCCTATCACTGCAGTACAGAGTGAATATTCGTTATGGTCACGTGAACCTGAAGAAGGTCTGCTTGAAACTTGCTTAGAGCTAGGCATTAACTTTGTGGCCTATAGTCCTCTTGGACGTTCGTTTCTTACAGGGAATTTAAATACTGCAAACTTAGAGGAAGGCGACTTTCGTCAGGCATTACCCAGATTGCAGGGTGAAGCTATTATCCAAAATCAAAAAATAGTTGATCAATTCAGTCAGTTGGCCCAAGCGTGGGGCTATAGCAATGCTCAGCTTTGTCTTGCCTGGATGTTAAATAAGTATCCTCATATAATTCCTATTGCTGGAACTCGGCGTGAAAAATATCTTATCGAAAACGCTAAAGCTACCGATGTTAAACTGACAACGAAACAAATTAAAACATTGGATAGTCTTTTTGATCCACAAAATATTGCAGGCGAGCGTTATCCTGATGCAGGGTGGGGCGGTATTGAGAGTTAGAAACTTATAGCATTAAATTAAAATCTTAAATTATGGTAGTAATACAAGCCTTTAGACTTAATACAAACTAAAACGCCGGCCATTTATTGTTGCATGAGGTTCAATGGCAAAATGAGTAGCTATTATCCAAAAAGTATGTTGAGTGGAGGGTAACGCCATACGACCAAGCTTTTAATGATGGAAAACCTGTAAACACCCAATTTTTAACACAAAATCATCGTGGATTAATTAAGCCACCTGTTTGTATTCAGCAGGTGTCATATTATTAACTGAATCAAGGGGTGTTTTGGTGTTACAAACCTCAATCAAATAGATAGAGATAAACGGACGGCGAGGATGAAATTTATAAAAAACAATTTAGTCGTATTTTTTGCAGGCTTATTTACAATTATAATGTTAATTATGGGTGCCTTCTATGCACACCTACATTATTCAGAAGTCAATGGTATGGCCGATATAGGCGCTTTTTTATCAGGTATCTTTGCACCCATAGCTTGGGTCTGGTTTTTAGCCAGTTATGCTATTCAAAGTAGCGAGTTAAAGTTACAGCGCAAGGAACTTACCCTCCAACGTCAGGCACTAGAAACTCAAGTTGAAGAATTAAAACATTCCGTACAAGCTCAGCAAGGGTCGGAGGTAGCACTAAAAGAACAGTCTGAAGCCTTAAAAAAGCAGTTAGACATAACAGCTAAGCAGTTTCAATATTACTTAGAAGAAAAAGGGGCTAAACAGCCACTATTTGAGGTTATAGACTATCAACTCTTTATTAAGGAAGAGGGCCGCTATGACCCTATAAAAGATCAATATCTGACTACAAAAGAGCTACCTGACTTTTTCCGTGTCATCTTGGCAAACCACAAGGCGGACTGTATTGTTAAATCCGTTCAAGTTTTACAATCTGATTCAGACCTTTCTATCAATACTTATCCTAAACTTGAACTTAGAGGTGGTACTTATACAGATTCATTCGTGAAAAAAGTGAATGAAAAAACAGAATATATATAACTTTTAAGTTGATAGACCTCAGTGACAAAAAGAAAAGCCCAGCCGAATACAAGCAACTAATTATTAAAAAACTTGAATGGGCAATATTCATAGTTAACTATTCATATGCGGATACTTCTTCAAATGATGTATATGAGTTTTATTTAGATGAAGGAGAACCGAAGACAAGGCTCTTAGAAGGGGATTAAACCCATTTATAAACTTTTATAAACACTTTCAACGATACATCACTACCATTACCGCATCTACACATCAAAGGCGCTTAAATCGCAAGTTTAAGCGCCTTCGTTTATAATAAAACATATTATAGAAGGGATAGATTATGAGTGATTTCTGGCAACAGCTTTTAGGTACGCTTGCAGGCAATACATTATTAATTGGATTAGCAGGTTTTATCGGTAAAGTTTATATTGAACGTATTGCCCGTAAAGACCAAGCTTCCATAGACACTCAAGCACGTGAACATACAACTGAACTTGAAAAGCGCATTAAACTTCTAGAGCAAGATCATGAAAAGCTATTAGCTAAGAATGAACATTTTCATCGAATTTCGCAGGAAACCTACCAACGATTGTTTGAGATGAAAGTTAAGACTTACAAAGAGCTTATTGGTCTTAAGTTAGATTATGAAACCCCAGTAGCTTATGATATTTATCAAATCGATTTCAAAGGGGTTGATAACAGGGACTTTCTAATTTTCAAAAAATTTCAAAAAATTATATCTCACATAGATAATAATGCTTTATACATAACACCAAGCCTTCTTCAAGAAGTTAATAGTTTTAAATCTGAAATAGTAAATAAAATATACGATTTAGAAGATGAAATAAAAGTTAATAGTGAATTTGCATCTGATCAAAAGGACATACGAAATTTAGAAATATATGAAGCAAAAGAATATTCAAAAATTTATAAAGAGACGAAAAATGCAAGACTTAAAGTAATTCAGCAAATTGACTCTGATATTTTAAATATCAGCCACTATATACATGGAGATACTTTGTAGTTTAATGATTAAAACTATCAACCAGACATTCTCCAACCATCTCTAAAATGACCGATGTATCATCCTTACCACTACCCAAATAAAGACAAGCAGGAATATGACACCATAGGTGAGGAAAATTAGCCTGACTACTACCGAAATGCATCATAGCCACAGTTGCCATTGACTTTGCAATCCTATAAAGATATTTATCTAGATTAAGTTCATTATTAATAACATTCTTCAAACTGGTTAATCATTCATCAATATAGGGTTGGCTTGCACATGCCATTCTATCAATATTAGTGTCAGTATAATCTAAGCTTTATGACATTTCGTTTTTAGTGGTTTTTCTTAGTGTTTATTTAATAAAAGAAAAATTATCAATGGTTTATATAAGTTGCCGGTTGTTAAACACAACAATGAACTATATCTAAAACTTAATACAATATAAAAGCTGAGACTTACCTCATATGGAATCTACAAGTACTAGTGATCCTTCAATCCAAACTGCCGATGATATACGCCGTTATCTACAGTCAAACAACCTGAATGATAATTTACCCGCTATTACCTATGAAGTACTTGCGTTACAGCTTATTGATAGTATTGAACAGGAAGCTGCCATTAAAGCCCTTCTAGAAAGTAATATAAGGGAGCAGTGTTGTGATCCTAAGTCAGAAGAATTTAATCCAATAAAAGCCATTATTTATCTTAAAGATAAAGATTATGATGAGGCTTGTTGGCTAAGTTTTTTATTGATATATACCAATGATAGTGAACAAACTGATTGGGCATTTATGCGAAAGCTATATGGGGGAGTAGGTTTAAACTTAAACACAGCATTGACTTGGCAACAAGTCAATAAATCTTTTGATCAGCGTACGGCGCTATTAGAGCAACTGTCCTCGAGTTTAGCGCTTAGTGATCCGAAACCAAAATTTGGTCATCATCGTGCTTATGAATCGTTAAGCCATTTGCCCATAACGTTTAGCAGTTACATTGATTTTATTAATAAGCAGGGTGGCCACCAAGCATTGTTTTGCCCTGAGCCGCCAACCATAGATAAGACAACGTATTTTCAGACTTTATATGCTTTAATCCGCAAAAATGTTTATCGCTTTGGACGCTTGTCTACTTTTGAGTATTTATGCTTGTTAGGAAAAATGGGGTTAGCAGATGTAGAGCCCGACAGCTGCTACATTGCTGAAGCTAGCGGACCTAAGCGTGGTGCTAAGCTGTTATTTGGTATGTTAGACGATGCTAAGCTCGATGATCATGCCATTGGTCTAGCAGATTATCTCAATGTGGGTTATCAAGAATTGGAAGCGGCGATATGTCACTGGCAAAAGTCCCCTGATCGTTATATTCAACATTAAAAGTATCATATGTAGAAGAGGGAAGGCCCCAACTAGTGATAATTTGGCTTTTTTTATCAGGGATGTGTTTGATTGTCATATAACACGATTGCTCAATAGGGACGCAGTACAAAAAATTGTTCCAATGAGTCGTTGCACGGGGTGATAATAAGTCTTTGTAAACCCTTATTATCGATAACAGACATACAGTTCAAAGTGGGTGAATGGTGTGCAGCGCTTTTGGTTAGGTTTTTTTGCCATAAGGGCATGAGCTGGTATTGTTGAGAACCTACAGGTTTTAAAGAGAAAAGTTGGCCAGAATAGTTGCCACATTTTGTTAAATGTAGACTTTGATCATCTCTACCACCGTTGATAACGTCTATACATTTATAGTCATAGTCATTGGATTGCATACTTCTTATGTGGTATCTATTGGAACTTCCATACTGACTATCCGCTTTTGGAATCAATTGCCAAAGCTGACTATTGTCTGTGGATGCAGGTTTCAAAGTTAAAAGACCATTGTTGGTAATATCAACAGCTCTTTGATCCGCAGAACTGATGATTTGATAGGCTTGAGAAGGTTTGTGAATCGAATTAAGAGGAGTGGGTAGGTGGGTTAGATTCAGATTTATCCCCTCAAAGAAAAGTATTCGATTGGGTATGGCAGTTAGCACCTTGTCTTTAAGTTTACCTGCCCGTTCTTTTTTGTATTTTACTGCGTAATAGGCAATAAAGCTTTCGGCAATGTCTTCAAAATCATTGGTCTTGGCGTAGTAAGAAATATAGTCATTATCTTTAGATTGCGCTTGTTTCCAAAGTCCATAAAAAGGGTTTTCTTTTTTAAACAGCATAGTATTAAAGTAGTTGTGAGTCGCTTCATGGAATAATGCCTCTTCAATCGAACCTTTCTCTATGTGTTCAGCGCCTCGTTTCTCAAAGATAATGATATTATTATTTCCGCCCATTAGGCCATTATAGTAATTATGAATGGTTATCGTATGAGTGGCTTTTCTCAGATCAGGGGGTATATATCCCAATTGTTCAGCATAGATAGAACCTACTAAAAAAGCCTGTTGCCATGAGCGTTTGCCATCGTCATAGCTTACCTGTACCTCAATCTTAGGGCCAAACTCATAGCTTGCTTCAAAAATATAAAACTTAGCCTGTAGCCACTTTTTTTCTTTTATCTCATAATATCTTCTAGTCTGGATATTTGGACTAGAGTTACTCTTTAGGATAGAGGGGTATTTGGCACGCCAGTCACTATTGGTATATTCGGGGATGTAGAGTTCTTTAAAGTCGTTGCTATCTGAGGCAATAATAATATCGGAGCCTAGGGCATATACTGTACCGCCAGAGCCATCAGGATTGCCAAAAGCAGCAGCCTCAGCTAGGTTAGTTATACTTACCAACAATAAGCCACTTAATATAAGTCTATTAAGGTCCATCTTATGCTCTGTATTAAGTTTCAAAATAAATAAAGGGTTAGCATCAAGTTTTATTATAGAGCTTTAAATTATTGGCTGTTATTGTGAAATGTAATAGATAAAAAGAGGATTAAGAGTTAGGATTGATTTGAGCCAGAGTTAACGACAAAACTTACTAAGTAATAAAAAGCCCCATAAGTCATAACTTAAAGGGCTTTTTCATTACTAGGGTTTGGTTTTGATGGATTGAATTAGTTAAGCTGGGTCGAAGTATTATCAAAGCTTTCGGGAGGAACTTTATCCCCTAAGATTTTATTACCCACCACACCAGAGGTAATAGAACCACTTACGTTAACTAACGTGCGCATCATATCAATTAGAGGCTCGATAGAGATTAATAACCCTGCCAGCTCTAACGGCATGCCTAAGGTGGATAATACGATAATCGCGGCAAAAGTTGCCCCACCACCAACGCCTGCCACCCCAAATGAAGCAATCATAGCCACCCCAACTACTGAGGCGATAAAGCCGATAGACCACGGGTCGATACCCATAGTTGGGGCAATCATCATCGCTAACATAGCAGGGTAGACGCCTGCACAGCCATTTTGTCCAATGGTTGAACCAAATGAGGCTGAGAAGTTAGCGATAGGTTTGGCAATACCTAATTTATTTACCTGAGCATCGATACTTAATGGAATGGTCGCTGCTGAACTGCGTGAAGTAAAGGCAAAAGTTAATACTGGAGCAATCTTCTTAAAGTGCTCAATAGGCGATCTGCCAGTTAGCATAATAATAAAGGCGTGGACAATTAGCATGATAAATAAGGCCACATAGGACGCCACTAAGAACTTCGCCAACTGCCAAATAGCATCTGCATCTGTGGTGACGATAACTTTAATCATTAACGCCAAGATACCGTATGGGGTTAAGCGAATAATGAAGCGCACTAAAGCCATAATCCAAGTTTGTAGCACATCAATAGCACGAATAATAATAGCCCCTTTTTCTGGGTCATTTTTATTAACAGCCAGAGCTGAAATTCCCATCAAGCTGGCGACTACTACAGCCGAAATCATGGAGGTACTGGCAAGCTCAGCAAAAGTGCCCCCCATACTGGTTGGAATAAAGCTTAATATCAGACCTGGAATAGTGAGGTCAGCGACATCACCACTACGCTCAATAATATTTTGACCACGCGCAATTTCCATTTCACCAGCGACAATTGAGCTGGCATCTAGATGAAATAGATTGGCAATAATAGCGCCATCTAAAGCCGCAATACCGGTTGTGATAAGTAGGGTGCTGATAATCCAAAAGCTCATTGAGCCAATCATGGAAGCTTTCTCAAGGCGGGCAATAGCTGCCAGTATCGATATGAATACTAGTGGCATAGCAATCATTTTTAATAGATTTACATAGCCATTGCCAACGATATTCACCCAAGGTAAGAAGCTTTCAGTATCGACATTTAAGGCAGATAAGATAAGCCCGTAGACCACCCCCAATAATAGCCCCAAAAATACACTACGACTCAGTGAATCGCTCTGACGGTGATATCGCCATAATCCGTATAGCAAAGCTATAAATATGACTACTAGCAATAGTAATAGCATGAGAAACTCCGCGCAGAAAGAAAACGTACTATTATCCTGATTTTTGCTAAAAGGTCTAACAGTTAATCCTCAACTAGTTATTCCTATTGGTTATAAGCAAAGTTACATTAAGTTGGTTTTCAAGAGGTTAGGTCGATTTAATAAATGAGCTTGTTTATAACTTAAGTGCTTGACCGTATAAAAAAGTTATTTTAGAATCTGTATCATTGTACTAGAACGCAAAAACAAATCTATTGAAGACAGGGTGCAGCTAATGATTGAAATTAAAAATAGTTACGGGTTACATGCCTCAACTCTACCTAACAAAGAGGGCTTATTTGGTGAGTTTGGCGGAAAAATTACTCATCCCGAATTGGCCAAAGCTTTGGATGAGCTTGAAGCGGGTTTTCACGAAATTATCAAAGAAGATGATTTTATTGCTGAAATGAAACGACTGCGCGAGACCTATGTCGGTCGACCCAGTCCTATTTATCATGCTAAGCGTCTGTCAGAGCATTGCGGCGGTGCTCAGATTTATCTTAAACGTGAAGACTTAAACCATACTGGGGCACATAAAATAAATCACTGCTTGGGCGAAGTGCTTCTGGCAAAAAAACTAGGTAAGAAAAAGGTTATTGCAGAAACTGGGGCAGGACAGCACGGGGTAGCACTAGCGACAGCAGCGGCTTTAATGGGCTTAGAATGTGAAATACATATGGGGGTTGTAGATATAAAAAAAGAACACCCTAATGTCAGTCGCATGAAAATCTTGGGTGCGAAACTGGTTCCTGTATCACAAGGGGCAGGCACGCTAAAAGAAGCCGTTGACAGTGCTTTTGATGCCTACTTAAATGATATTGAAAATAGTATGTTTGCTATTGGCTCTGTGGTAGGTCCAGCGCCTTATCCTGAGATGGTGGGTTATTTTCAGTCGGTCATTGGTCATGAAGCACGGGAGCAATTTTTAAAAGCAACGGGTAAATTACCAAATAAAGTAGTGGCTTGTGTTGGCGGTGGCTCAAATGCGATGGGTATGTTCAGTGGCTTTATGACTGATGCTGACGTTGAAAAGATTGGCGTAGAGCCAGCAGGTGAGGGCCTAGATACCCCAAACCATGCGGCGACTATGAGTAAAGGGGTGAAAGGTGAAATTCAGGGTTTCAAGTGTTATGTTCTACTAGATGAAAAAGGCGAGCCTGCCCAAGTTCACTCGATTGCATCTGGCCTAGACTATCCTGGAGTAGGCCCTCAGCACTCGCATTTGCGTGACAGTAATTTAGCCACTTATGAGGCCGTGACTGACAAAGAGTGTCTAGATGCGTTTATGGCATTGTCGCGATTAGAAGGCATTATTCCAGCCTTAGAATCTTCTCATGCTGTGGCCTATGCGATGAAGATTGCCAAAGATATGCCTGAGAATGAGGCCATTTTAGTGAATTTATCGGGTCGCGGAGATAAGGATATTGACTTTGTTTTAGACAAAGTGACGCTTTAATCTTCTCGATAACGAAAATTAGCGATAATTCGCTTAGCAAGTGATAGATTTTATAGCCTACCAGCAATACTGGTGGGCTATTTTAGTTAATGCTGTTTAGTTGGTTATTTCAGACGCAAATATTAGACGCAAAAAATTGTAGGAAAGTAGGGGTAAAGAATTTATAACACTCAAAATTAGGAATAATTCGCTAAAACAGGCATAATATATAGCTTGAGTTTTTTAATTTATAACTTGGGTTATTTAATTCATAAATAATTATGACTCTGTGCACCATTATGCAAGATATTGATGCAACATATTGAGTTAGACGTATTAGTTTATAGAATGTGCGTGTTGCACAGTCTGTAGAGGTAACCTAACTATTTATTTAATTATTAAAGCTATCAAAGTTACACCGCTTTAAACACCTTATTTGCTAAGAGAAATAGGAAGCAACATGAAAACATATATTACAGGGACAGGTCTATATATTCCGCCATATAGCATCAGTAATGAAGAGCTTGTTGAATCGTTTAATCAGTATGTTGACAACTACAATAGTCAATATGCCAGTGAAATCGAAGCAGGTACTCGAGAAGCATTACAGCCTTCATCAGCTGAGTTTATCGAAAAGGTTTCTGGTATCAAATCACGTTATGTGATGGAGAAGTCAGGTATTTTAGATCCCAATATCATGACCCCACTTATTCCTGCTCGTAAATTGGGTGAAGAGCTGTCAGTGATGGCTGAAATGGGTGTCGATGCCTTGCAGCAAGCCTTAACTGAAGCGGGTATTGAGGCTACAGAGCTGGACGGCATTATCGTTGCTTGCTCAAACTTGCCACGCCCTTATCCAGCGCTGGCTATTGAGATACAACACGCCATTGGCATGGAAGGCGGCTTTGCTTATGATATGAACGTGGCGTGTAGTGCAGCAACTTTTGGTATCGCTCAAGCAGTAGGGTCTATTAAAGGCGGGCTAGGTACTAAGATTGCCGTGGTTAACGTTGAGATTACCACAGCCCATCTTAACTGGCGCAACCGTGACAGCCACTTTATCTTTGGGGATGTTGCCACAGCCTCTATTATTGAAGCCTCTGACACCCCAAAAGGCTATGAGATTATAGACAGTAAGCTATTTACCCAGTTTTCAACCAATATCAAAAACGAATACGGCTTCTTGGATAAAGGTGAATATTTGGCTGCTGAAGCTGAGCTGTATGGAGATTTACAAGAGCCGACTTCTGATAAGCTATTTTTGCAAAATGGTCGTAAAGTATTCCGCGAAGTGTGCCCAAAAGTCTCGGAGCTTATCAGTGAGCATCTAGCAGAAAATAACTTGCCTGCCAGTGAAGTCAAGATGATGTGGTTGCACCAAGCGAATATCAATATGATTAATTTGATCTTGCGAAGTGTGGTTGGTAAAGACGCGGATCCAGCCATCACGCCAACCGTGATTGATGAGTTTGGCAATACCAGTTCAGCCAGTCCTGTTATAGTATTCCATCGCTTCAAAGACCAACTACAATCAGGCGACCTGGGTGTGATGTGTTCCTTTGGCGCAGGTTACTCAATTGGCTCTGTCTTGCTCAGAAAGGTTTAATCCCACTCTTGGGCTAAGCTGATTAATCTTAAATAAATTGAGCAGAGCTTCTTATAGTGACAGCTTGACCTTTAGACAGAGTGAAGGTTTGCAAATGATCTGAAGGGAAGCCTGCTTGATGGGTTAGGCATATATTTGACGAGACTAGTCTCGGTATTGTGCTTAAAATTTGCTATAATTAGCCACCTTATTTTTATATCAAAAATTTACCAAAAAATTAGTTCCCATTTTTAGTTATTAACTATTCATTCAATAGTTAATATCATTTATAACCAAATTCAAGAAAAGATAACTTATGAAAGAGTCGTTAAGAGAACGCTTAGATCAGATGGTAGATCGCTATGAAGAAGTGACTGCCCTGCTTTCTGACCCCGATGTCATTAGTGATAACAACAAGTTTCGCGAGCTGTCTATGGAGCACAGTGATCTGACCGAAATCACGACTCTTTGGCAGCGTTACTTGCAGGCTGAAACTGACAAAAAAGATGCCGAAGAGATGCTAAATGAAGCCGCTGACCCTGATATGAAGGCGATGATGCAAGAAGAAATCGAAACGGCTGCTGCTGATATCGAAAAGATGGAAGAAGAGCTTAACGTTATGATGCTACCAAAAGATCCTAACGATAAGGTACCTGCCTTCTTAGAGATTCGTGCAGGGACAGGCGGTGACGAAGCTGCGATATTCTCAGGCGATCTATTCCGTATGTATGAGCGTTATGCTTCGTCTCAGGGCTGGACCATTGAAGTATTGTCTGCCAACGAAGGGGAGCATGGCGGCTACAAAGAAATCATTACTCGTGTTTCGGGTAATGATGTTTATGGCCGCTTAAAGTTTGAGTCTGGTGCACACCGAGTACAACGTGTCCCTGAAACAGAAAGCCAGGGCCGTGTTCACACTTCTGCCTGTACAGTAGCTGTAATGCCAGAGGTTAAGATTGATGATACGGTTGAATTGAATCCTGCAGATATCCGTATGGATACTTTCCGCTCAAGTGGGGCGGGTGGTCAGCACGTTAACACTACCGACTCTGCGGTACGTCTAACTCACATTCCAACGGGTGTGGTTGCCGAGTGTCAACAAGAACGAAGCCAACATAAAAACCGTGCCAAAGCGATGCAGATGCTAATTGCTCGTATTCAGCAAGCCAAAGTGCAAGAGCAAGTAGATAGCGCCGATGCTTTACGTCGCAACTTAGTAGGTAGTGGGGATCGCAGTGAGCGCATCCGTACTTACAACTTCCCTCAAGGTCGCATAACTGATCACCGTATTAACCTAACTTTATACAAGTTAGACGCAATTATGGAGGGAGATTTAGACGAGCTGTTAGATGCTCTAACCCGTGAGCACCAAGCCGACTTGATGGCCAGTGTGAGCGGCGAGTAACGGTCTAAATCTAAAAAGTTTAGAGCAATATCTTCTTTAGCTGTTTTATAAAAATCATTGTCATAAATAATTTGAGAGTCTTATGTCTAATCAAAACAATCAAGATCAAGCCCCATCAATCGATGAAACCAATGACCTTATCGCTCAGCGCCAAGCTAAGCTTGATGAGATTACTGCCTCGGGTAAAGTGGCTTATCCCAACCAGTTCAAACGTACTGATTATGCTGAGGATTTACAAAAGCAGTTTGAAGATATCTCTAAAGAAGAAATTGAAGAAAAAGCAGCTAAGGGCGACAAAACTCAAGTAAACGTTGCGGGACGCATTATGCTGAACCGTGGTGCCTTTATTGTTATCCAAGACATGACAGGCCGCATTCAGTTATATGTAGCTCGTAAAGAGTTGGATAAAGAAACTCTTGATTTAATTAAATCACTAGATTTGGGTGATATTGTTGGTGTATCTGGTTTCATCGGTCGTTCGGGCAAAGGCGACTTATACGTTCACATCGAAGAGATTACCTTATTAACTAAATCTCTACGTCCTATGCCTAACAAGTTCCATGGCTTAGCGGATACTGAAGCCCGTTATCGTAACCGTCATTTAGATTTAATGACTAATGAAGATAGCCGTAACACCTTTATGATCCGTAGTCAGGTTGTTAGCGGTATCCGTAAATTTATGCTAAACGAGCGTTTTATGGAAGTTGAAACGCCAATGATGCATCCTATCCCAGGTGGGGCAGTAGCCCGTCCGTTTGTGACGCATCATAACGCTTTGGATATGCCATTGTATTTGCGTATTGCCCCAGAATTATATTTAAAACGTCTGGTTGTGGGCGGCTTTGAGCGCGTGTTCGAGATTAACCGTAGCTTCCGTAATGAAGGGGTATCAACACGTCATAACCCTGAATTTACTATGATTGAGTTCTATCAAGCCTATGCAGATTATAAAGACTTGATGGACTTAACTGAACGCTTGTTTAATGAATTAGCGATGGATATTTTGGGTACGACAGAGCTTACCTATCAAGGCGAAACCATTAGCTTTAAAGCCCCTTTTGCTCGTTTAAGTATGAAAGATGCGATTGCTCAGTACGCTGAAGACTTTGATATGAGTAAAATTGACGACAGAGACTATTTAGCCGATTATGCACAGAATGTTTTGAAACAGCAGGTTAAAGAAGGCTTTGGTGTGGGTAAGTTACAAACCATTATCTTTGAAGAAACCGCTGAGCATAAATTACGTCAACCAACCTTCATTACTGAGTATCCAGCTGAAACGTCGCCACTAGCTCGCCGTAATGATGAAAACCCAGAAATCACTGATCGTTTTGAGCTGTTCATTGGTGGTCGTGAAATTGCGAATGGCTTTAGTGAGCTTAATGACCCAGCGGATCAGGCAGAACGTTTCCATAATCAAGTGGCAGAAAAAGAAGCCGGCGATGATGAGGCCATGCATTTTGATGCCGATTATATTGAAGCCTTATCTTATGGATTGCCACCAACAGCGGGTGAGGGTATTGGTATTGACCGCCTAGTTATGTTATTTACCGATGCGGCCAGTATTCGTGATGTAATTTTATTCCCACACATGCGTATGAAGCACTAAGTGAATACTTAACTTTATACTAAGTTTTATGCAATAAAGTAAGGATATAGGACTGCCGAGAGAGCAGTCCTATATTTTTTTAAATGACACCAACATATGTGCATCGGAACCAAAAAAACGGTATAGTAATAACCATTAAAATACTATTATTTATAAAAATACAGTTCATATTTATAAAAATACAGTTCATATTTATAAAAATACAGTTCATATTTATAAAAATACAGTTCGGCTAAGCACTCAAATCCAACTCAAGAGAATCCTAGGTCTCTTATTAGCTCTGTATAAAAAACTGGAGTTTACCCGAAGTCTATGCCAAATAATAAATCACATGTAGAACAAGTACCGAATTTTGACTGGAACGCTATGTTCCATCACACCTTTTTATCAATTTATTTAAATAACAATGATCCTTTAGTCGGTCAAGATAAGTTTGACTATGCTTTCAAAGTAGGCAAACAGCTATTATATGTGCTGACTCATGAACAGATGGTGACGGTTGATAGTCCTAATATTGAAAAGTCTATGCTTGCTGAAATAAGACAGCAGGCCGCCACTGATATTAATAAGCGCTTTCAGCAGCTAGTGAGTGGTGTGGAACTGCCTGAAGTAGATGACGTTCAAGAGATACAAAATATTTATTATATTGGGCTTACCTCGCTAACATTAGTGCACCAAGATACAGGCTATCAGCTAGAGCATGACTATGGCAGTGACTTCTTTCAAGAAGAGACTGCTGTTGATTTAGAAAATAAAACTAAGGTTTTACAGTTATTTAGTCTAAATAGCTTCTATCAACTGGTTCAGCTGCTGCAAACCCCAAATGATTTATTGAGTTATTTTGATTATCACTTGGCTCATTTAGTCAATCGCAATGACTTTCAAGGGGGGCTAGAGCTGGCGAAACAGTTCTTAAATAGCCCTGATTTCTATCAAAGAGCAGTAGCTGTACAACAAAAGTTGGTTGAAATAGGATTGCTAGAGAAGGTTGAAACTCGGTTAACAAACATTATTAATCATGACAGCCCGCAGTTATCTCAACAGCTAAAAGGGTTGACTCAGAAGCTGCAGTCTCATGCTACTATTTTCCAAAAGCTGCTGAATGGAGCTACCAAACGTCGTCATGAAGCAGGAGAGATTATCCCTCTTGAAGAGGTGAAGATTTTAGTTGCTGAGTCTATGTACACTCGATTGAATATTATTGAAGAGATGATGGATTACGAAAATAGATCCAGAGAAGAGTGCTTCAATGGCTATATTTGCCATCAGCATTCTTATAATGACTTTGGTAATCATTATGTCATCGTTGTCTATGGTTTAGATCAACAAGCGCAGTATTCAAAGCAGTGGCTACAGCACAATTATCAAGACTTACTGTCTGATATTAATGCACAACTTCAAGACCCAGCCATGAAAGAATACTTTATTTTAGGATTTGATATGTCTAACGATGATGGTAAGGGTAATGTGACCGTCCTAATGGATGTTTATCATCAGTCAGGCTCAGTATTGTCTGATAGTATTTGAGAATAAAAAAGTGTTTTAGTGCTAATAGTTAGTATTAATAAAATACATAGTTAGTAGTAATATTTAGTAGGAATCCATAAATAAGCTCAAACCTTAGTCCCTTGTTTTGGCAAACATTTGTTTGCTTTTTTAAGTTTTTAAATTACATTACATATTATAGGTCTGGTTGTCCATTATGTCGCAGCAATATCAAGTTTTAGCACGTAAATATCGCCCAAAAAACTTCCATGAGTTGGTAGGGCAGACCCATGTGTCTAAAGCACTTATTAACGCCATAGATCATAATAGGCTACACCATGCTTACTTATTTACCGGGACTCGCGGGGTAGGTAAAACCACTATTGCCCGTATTTTATCTAAATGCTTAAACTGTGAAACTGGAGTCACTAGTACTCCGTGTGGTGTGTGCAGTAGCTGCGTGGCGATTGATCAGGGTCGCTTCATTGATCTTATTGAGATTGACGCGGCTTCACGTACCAAAGTTGAGGATACTCGAGAGCTTATTGATAATGTGCCTTATGCTCCTACCCAAGGTCGTTATAAAGTTTACTTAATTGACGAAGTGCACATGCTGTCTACGCACAGCTTTAATGCGTTGTTAAAAACGCTGGAGGAGCCTCCTTCGCACGTAAAATTCTTGTTAGCCACAACAGATCCGCAAAAGTTACCGATCACTATTATCAGTCGCTGTTTGCAGTTTGTGCTGCGTCCTTTACCACAGCAGGCGCTAAGTGATCATATTGCCCACTTATTGACTCAAGAAGGTATAGCATTTACTCAGCCAGCACTGTGGCAGTTGGCCAATGCTGCCAAAGGTTCGGTGCGTGATGCTCTGTCTTTGACGGACCAAGCCATTGCCTTCGGTCAAGGGTCGTTAACCGATGAAACGGTTAATGATATGTTGGGGCTAATTGATAATGCAGACTTGGTGCAGCTATTGCTTGATATTTATCAAGGCGATACAGAGTCGGTCTCCGCCCATATTGAACAAATGCGGGCGCAAATGGTCGATGCTGGCAGTATGTTTGATGGGTTAGCAGAGCTATTGCATCAAATAGCTATGGTACAGCTATTGCCAAATGTGGCATTAAATGTCAATGATAAGCAAGCTGAGCAAATTAAGCAGTTAGCCAGCATTATCACTGCTGATGTGTTGCAGCTTTACTATCAGATTGTTGTCCAAGGGCGTGAGCAAATTAAGCTGGCCAATACCCCGCTACAAGCCTTAGAGATGTGCTTATTGCGGTTGTTAGCCTTTAGGCCATTGGCTATAAATGAGGTCCCTACGCCCACGGTTTCTGATTCGCGACCCGCCGTAGCATCAACAAATGAAGCTACTGTACCACAGCAGGCGCAAGCTGCAGTACCCGCACAAGATACCCGAGAGCATGAGATGAGTACTGGTACTGTTGACCCAGAACCTGATGAACCGTATTCAACCGTTGAAGCCGAGCTAGAAACTAAAGTTGCTACTGATACAGTCATTGAACCGTCAACGACCGATAGCTTGAATGCGAACAGCCTGCAGCAAGCTGATGATTACAATGGCGGCTTAGATAACCCCAATAATTTAACTAGCGCAAGCAGCTTAGACGACTTAAGTAAGTTTGGTTCTGAAACAATAGAGGTAGAGAGTAATGTCCAGAATTTAGACAATTCTACTCAAAATAATACTGATAATATTGAGTTTGAGTCTGATTATCAATTAAATGCTTTATTTACAGGCGAAAGTGATTTACAATCTTCCGTTTCGTATAATAACGCTGACTCTATGCAGTCAGTAGATGCGGAATCGGACGGTATAGCGGTTGAACGACAAACTTTTTTAGAGACAAGTGAAACCCATTCTAATCAAAATCAGTCTTCTTATCAGCCCCCAACTGACCAGCCTGCGAATAGCGAAATCCATTCACAGCTTGCAGCAGAAGATCCACGTTCACTATTAAAGTGTGTTCCAATAGAGTTGGTAGGACAGTGGACACCTGAGAAGTGGGATTACTGGTTACAGACTGCTAGGGAGTCTGGTGCATTGGCTTATGACCAGCTTGCTATGGCAAGACAAGGGGTTATGACAGGTGAAATCTCTGGTGAAAGTGTCTTTAAAGTTGCCTTTGATACTAAAAATATGCAAAGTATTTTCAAACATTTAGCCAATCATTTAAGTCAGCAATTCGGGGCGCAAGTATCGATAGCTGTCGACACTTCTCTTAACTCGGATAATCAAGGTCTACTTCCACAAAACAGACAGAAGGTACGGGAAGTACAAGCCAAAGACTATGCCAAACAGCTCCTTACTCAAAGTCCGGTTATGCAAAGGCTAATCCGTGATTTTAAAGGGGAGATAGTCAATTTGAAGCTTTTAACCGACGCTGAGTAGTCATTTATATCTTACTTATAACTGCTGTAATGTTCCTACAGTCAGTTTTCACAAAAAGTAAACTTAAAAAATGGGAATACTTAACATTTGTCTGTAATTTCTCAACATTTGTCCGTTTAAATGCGTTATACTATGCTACTTACTTTATATGTTAGGTGTTAAGAATGATGTTAGACAATTTAAGAGGCATGGCGGTTTTCGCCAGTGTTGTCGGCCATGGTTCGTTTAGTGGGGCAGCTAGGCAGTTGGGTATCACCACCAGTGCTGTAAGCCAACAAATCAGATCGCTTGAGAAAGATTTAGGTGTAGTATTGCTACATAGATCTACTCGAAAGCTTAGTTTGACGGAAGCGGGTGCTAGCTTCTATGAGTCCGCTAAAGATGTGGTCGCAGCCGCAGATCAAGGGCGTATTAAAGTTAACCAGTTACGTGATGAATTAGCTGGTAGCTTGAGAATCGCAACCACTCCTGAATTGGGGGTTAATCTTATCCTTCCAGCCTTATCTACTTGGATGTCTGCTCATGATGATTTAAGCATTCATTTCCTAGCAGATAACCATTATATTGATATGATTGATGAGCGTGCTGATATTGCTATTCGCATGAGTCCACAGATTAAAGACAGCTCTGTAGCCACTTATCCTTTAGCTGAAGTTAAGCAAATGCTAGTAGCTTCACCACACTACTTAAGACAGCATGAGAAGATTACTAAGCCAAAAGACTTGGTTAATCATCAGCTTATCAGTATTGATTTAATGAAAGATCCAAGTACCTTAGACTTCAGTAGCATTGAGACTGGTAAGAAGAATCGAGTCAAAATTCCTTCTAGAATTCAGACCAATAACGTATTCTTAGCAACTACTCTAGCCAAAGAAGGTCATGGCTTAGTACGCGTCATGTCTCTTGATGTTCAAAAAGAATTGGCTTCTGGCGAATTAGTAGAAGTAATTCCTGAGTATTCATTACCGCACTTTGTTTTATATGCGGTCACCTTAGATCGTGAACAACAACCTGCAAAAATTACGCGTTGCCTTGAAGTTCTGAAAAAGCACTTCCATGCTGCAGCCTATTTAAAACCTTAAAATATTTTCTAACTTTAAGGCTTACGCTAAAGTAGTGTTAATGATATATAATTGATATCTTGAAACACTACTTCAGCGTATTTTTTTGTCCCTATGTTTTTGATAAATCTAAACTTAAGATAAATTTAGATGCGCTATCTGCTAGTTATTTTATGAGGTTGTTTATAATAGATTATGGAAAATAGACTAATTAATCCTTTAGAGCGTCAAGATGATGTGGTGGATAGTAATATTCGCCCAGGAACACTGGCAGAGTATATTGGTCAGCCAGTTGTACGTGAGCAAATGGAAGTTTTCATCGAAGCGGCGCGACGGAGAAAAGAGGCTTTGGACCATACTCTAATCTTTGGTCCTCCTGGTTTAGGAAAGACCACATTAGCCAATATCATTGCTCGTGAAATGGGGGGTAACTTACGTTCGACCTCAGGCCCAGTACTGGAGCGAGCTGGCGACTTAGCCGCTATGTTGACCAACCTCGAAGAAGGGGATGTGTTATTTATTGATGAGATTCATCGCTTAAGCCCAGTTATTGAAGAGATCCTATATCCGGCAATGGAGGACTTTCAACTGGATATCATGATTGGTGAAGGACCGGCTGCGCGCTCTATTAAGCTGGATTTGCCGCCCTTTACTTTAGTGGCTGCGACGACACGGGCGGGGCTATTGACCTCTCCATTACGTGATAGATTTGGTATTGTTCAGCGCTTAGAGTTTTATAATATTGAGGATTTGACGACTATCGTCAGTCGCTCAGCACGCTTGATGAATGTTGAAATGACAGCTGAGGGTGCGGTTGAAGTGGCTAGACGTTCTCGCGGTACGCCGCGTATCGCCAACCGTTTGTTACGCCGAGTTCGGGATTATGCTGAAGTGAAGTCTAATGGGATGGTCACCGGTGATATCGCTGACAGTGCCTTAGATATGCTGGCGGTAGATAGGCGAGGTTTAGACCATTTAGATAGACGCTATATCGAAATGGTTCATGCCCGCTTTGATGGAGGCCCTGCTGGGGTAGAAGCAATTGCTGCTGCAATGGCAGAGGACAGAGGCACCTTAGAGGATGTAATTGAGCCTTACTTAATCCAGCAAGGTTATGTACTAAGAACCGCACGCGGCCGTGTGTTGACTCAAATGGCCATTGATCAACTGTGATCCCTCTATCTTAGCAACCTAATCCTAAAAGTAACGTGGAGTGCAAGCTTAATAGCTTGCGCTTTTTTTATTGTCTTTAAAAGTTGCTAATGCTTAGTTAGGCTTTTATTTTATGGGTTTGAACTGGGGTATCTATCACTTGAGATTTTTTATATTGGTATTTACCAATGGCCATTAAGGTTAATCCTCCAATAACCAATACCAATAGAATTAGCACAGGATTTTTCCAAAAAGGAGTATTGCCTGCAGCAGATTCTAGCTTATTAGCAACGCTTTGCTTATTTTTCTTGCTATCTTTATCCAAAAAACCAAAGTTAACAAACGGTCTTGAAGGCGGTTGTACTGGCTCTGGTGACACTTTTAATCGTTTACGACTTAGATAAATGTCTGAAATTTTGGCCAGTTGTAATAACCAGCGCTGATAAGGCAAACAAATGTTGGGTATCGTGGCAAAGGTTAATACCTCGCTATTGTTCAAATTATCGACAATAATCTGACCATTGTTAGCGGAGACATTATTAATTAAGCTAGCTTGATGGGTACGCCCAATAACTTTGGCATAATGAGGTATTTGTTCTGTGGGAGTAGAGGTGGATACAGTAGGTTGCTGATAGCCAGTTATTTGATGCCAACTATTATCAAAGTTAGGCAATTGGTGGGTATCTAGCACAGGATTATTGCTATGATTTATCTCATTAGCATTAGTACGGTCTAGCTGAAAGAACTGGGGCTGCAATCCAAACCAGCAATCTATCTCTTGCGCATCTAATTGTGCATAATCTGCTAATATAGCAATCTCTCGTAAGCAAAGTAAGCTCAAAGCTCCTAATAAAAGACGCAGTTGACCGCTTGATATTTGAGTTTGATCAGCCAGCTTTTGGCACACCAGCTTTTGTATTTCAGTGGAGTCAAATAGAATGTCATTTATAGCATGGCCATTTTGATAGGCGGCGTTCATGCTTTTTAGATTAAAAGCATTATATTTACGCAGCTCTTTTATTTGGCTGCGTCTCAATAACTTTTTTAGTACAGCGTCCCCACCATGTTGTTGGTTGTAAGCCATAAGCCCGCTAATAATAGCTTGAATGCCATTTTCAATAAGCACTCGAGCTTGAGGTATTGAAATGCCCGCTATATCCGCAAAGATAGAATCGATTGGTAAGGTATCTTCAAATAGGAAATCATAAAGTGACACGCGGGTGGGTAAAAGAGCTGTCATAAGACCTACTACTATGAATTATTTGTAGTTATCATAAGGGCGATTTACTTCAGTTACAACCGTCTATTGCACATAAGTTGCCTAAATACTTCTGAATGTAATCTTTAATAATCTGATAATAAGGCCCGAGCTATGCCAAATTTAAAAATATTTGAGAAGCTGACTCCTAAGATTGTTGTCAATATTGCCAAGCAGACGCTGACTTTAACCCTACCTAATGAGCAAGGGGATTTTGACAGCCATGAATTTACCATTTCAACTGCAAAAAATGGGATTGGCAGTCAAGAAGGCAGTGGCTGTACTCCGTTAGGAAAGCATTTTATTGCTGAAAAAATAGGAGCAAATACTCCCATCAATAGTGTCTTTGTGGGTAGAGTGCCGACTGGTGAGATATATGATGAGGACCTAGATAAGCAGTACCCCAATCGAGATTGGATCTTAAGTCGTATTCTTTGGTTAAGCGGCTGTGAAGAGGGACTCAATAAAGGAGAAAATGACCAAGGCTGCTGTGACACCTATCAACGTTATATTTATATTCATGGAACTCCCGATACAGAGCCTATGGGAACACCGTTGTCACATGGTTGTGTGCGGATGCGCAATGATGAGTTGATGTGGTTATTTGAGCAGGTAGAGGAGGGAACACCAGTTGAGATTATTGCAGGTTAATTGACAACAGCGGATAAGGTACTTTTTAGCATTTAATAAAAGAGGATTGCCAAAAAAAAGCTTGCTGTTAGCAATAACTAACAGCAAGCTTTTGTCTATTTATTAACAAATCAGCCCTTTACCAAAACTTAGGAGCATCTTTTACTAGTTTTAGGCTCTCTGCACATTCTAAAGCGGCATGACGTTCTTGGGCAGTAAAATAACCTACAGCAAACCAAGCTGCAGGGTCAGATTCTGTCTTTAATCTATAAAAATATTGACCGACGATATCATCATTATATTCACCTAAGATCTCTTGAGCCGGCTCTAGGTATTTTAAGAAAGCTTTGGTCTTTTTCTTTTTAAACATAGGGCTAACATACTCACTGATATAACGCAGACTTTTTAGGCGTTTTCTCACATCGTGCTGTGCTTCGATGTTTAATGAGGCAAAATTCTCACTGGCTTTGCTAATCTTTTTATATAACGATTCTAGAATTTTGATAGTCTGATCTTTAGCGCTGCCTTTGTTTAGTGGCTTATCCTTTTTAGCAGGACTCATTGTGAATTCTATTAATTCAAGCAATGTTATTTGAAAATCAGGGGCTCTAAGGGCATCAATAGGTTTGATTTTAATAGACTCACGTTCTGATGACCAATCGACATAAGGAGCCCCTTTGCTCTCTAACATAGGCTGAGTTCTTACTTGGAGTAGCTCATGGTCGCGGTATTCACCCAATAAGCCAAAGGTCTGTTTTAAGATAGGTCCCCATTCAGGGTTTAGCTGTGAGGAAAAATCGTTAAAGAATTTTAAAGCAGTGCGCAGTCTTCTAATGCCTACCCGCAACTGATGCACGTGGCTACCATCAGTACTACCTGCAGCTATGGCGCTAACATTAGGTAGGATTTGCAGCATGCAGTTATGAATGACTGCACGTATAAACTGAGGCTGGCTCATTTTTTTATCTAAATCTAATTTCTTCAAATCAGCTTTAGTAGCGTCAGCATGTTCTTTACCTGCTAGCATTAAGCCACCTCGTTCTGCTTTAGTGACCGTTGATAAACATAGGTTATAACGCTTCGCCCATGTTTTAGCCACTTCAAATAAGAATGAGACGTCGCCTTCAATAAGCTCAAACTCTAGCTCTAAGATAGGCTTAATAATTTGTGGGTCTTCACCATGAATGACAAAGCCTTCATCATAAGCCATTTCAACCAGCCCTGTTTCACTTCTGATAAGCCGAGTGGTGCGTTCAATATCAGTAATATAAAGGCGGTTTAATTTATCAGAAACCTGTTCTTGGCTCGAACTTAATATCATCTTTTCAATACCTAGATCTTCATAAACAGAGAGATCAGGATATAAAGCATCGGCTTGGATAGCTTCATTAACTTGATTTTCGTCAAGGATATTGTTTTGCTCCCCGCGAGAAGCCATGCCATCTCCATTAGACTTTAAAGTTTGAACCCAGGTATCGCCTTCTTTACGAATTCTTAGAGCCATACCAGACTGAGCTAGGATATTGTCAGCGGTATCATAGTAATGTGCAGCTAATTGGGTAGTATTTGATGACTTTATCTTGGCCTGACGCATAAGTGAGTCAACTTTATATTCGGGTACCAAAAACTTAAGTTCAATTTCTTGCATGATCTGTCCTCGAGCTTTAACTCATAGAAGGGGGATGTAAGTACTTATTGTGATTAATATTTTTTAATCTGAAAGATTATATATAAGCTATATAATAGGTATTGAATATCCTAGGATATGTTAAGAATAATAACAAGCGGATTAACGTGACAGATTGATGACATAGGTAGGGGGAAGAGATACGTCGTTCTTCAATTTGATTGAGCATGGTACTTGCAAACTTAGGATAACACTACTAAAAAAAATCGCCCTAACCGAAGTTAGAGCGATTTTTTTTAATGAGGTGCTAAGAATCTTCTATAAAGAAGTCTTAGAACTGGTTCATTGTGTTTTTCTCACCGCCAGCTTTAAGTGCGTTTTCACCAGAGAAGATCTCTTTGTGATCATCACCTAAGTCTGAACCGGCCATTGCTTGGTGCTTAACGCAAGAGATACCTTCACGGATTTCTTTACGTTGTACGCCAGCTGCATAAGCAAGCATACCGTCTTCACCGAAGTAGCCTTTAGCAAGTTCGTGAACGCTAAGAGCAGTAGTGTGGTAAGTAGGTAGAGTGATTAAGTGGTGGAATACACCCGCTTCACGTGACGCATCTTTCTGGAAGTTCTTCGCAGCTTGGTCAGCAGCAGCGTCTAATTCAGTACCATCATACTCAGCACTCATCAAGTTGTTCTTGTCGTATGCTGATACGTCTTTACCTTCTTCTTCCCACTTAGCGATAACTTGCTTACGGAAGTTTAGAGTCCAGTTGAACGATGGGCTGTTGTTGTATACAAGCTTCGCTTCTGGGCGTTGCTCTTTAATACGGTCAACCATCATTTTGATGTGCTCAACGTCTGGAGTAGGTGTTTCGATCCATAGAAGGTCAGCACCGTTTTCTAGAGCAGTTACACAGTCAAGTACAACGCGGTCGATGTTAGTTTCTTCACGGAACTGGTATAAACCGTTTGGTAGACGAACTGGACGAACTAGTTTACCATCACGCTTTAATAGTACATCGTTTTCTTTAGCGTCAGCGATGTCGATTTCTTCAACGTCGATGAAGTCGATGTATTTAGAAGCTAAGTCACCTGGTTGCTCAGATACTGGGATTTTCTGAGTTAGTGAAGCACCTTCTGAGTCAGTACGAGCAACGATAACACCGTCGTCAACACCAAGCTCTAAGAACGCATAACGGATAGCGTTTAGTTTAGAGATGAAGTCTTCATGTGGTACAGTTACTTTACCAGCTTGGTGACCACACTGCTTAGCGTCTGATACTTGGTTTTCGATCTGGATAGCACAAGCACCAGCTTCGATCATCGCTTTAGTTAGTAGGTAAGTTGCTTCTTCGTTACCGAAACCTGCGTCGATGTCAGCAATGATTGGCACAACGTGTGAATCAAAGTTGTTGATTTTTTCTTCGATTTCAGTAGTATCTTGACCAGCTTCTTTAGCAGCGTTTAGCTCACGGAAGTAATCGTTTAATACTTTAGCGTCTGCTTGACGTAAGAAAGTGTAGATTTCTTCAATAAGAGCAGGAACTGTAGTTTTTTCGTGCATTGATTGGTCAGGTAAAGGACCTAGCTCTGAACGAAGTGCTGCAACCATCCAACCTGATAGGTAGATGTAAGTTTTTGAAGTAGTACCAAAGTATTTTTTCTTAGCGTACATAGTTTGTTGAGCAACAAAACCATGCCATGCACCTAGAGACTGAGTGTACTGTGAATGATCAGCGTCGTATTCGGCCATGTCTTTACGCATGATAGCAGCAGTGTATTTGGCGATATCAAGACCAGTTTTGAAACGGTTTTGAACCATCATACGTGCAGCATCAGATTCACTGATGTTCTGCCAGTTGCCATGTTTTGCTTTGATTTCACGGATATGGTCAATAGCTGACTTATAAGTTGACATCAATTGTCTCCTTGATTGGGATGGGTTAGGTGAAATAAACACTTCTACTATTTGTTTTTTTACTAAAACTACTAAAGAAGTCTTTATTTAACTCACTTTTAAATGCTAGGCGATAGCTACTGTAGCAATAACTCCAGCATAAATTTGAGTATTTTGTAAATGTTTGTTTCTTAAGTCTTCTTTATAATCTTCCATGAAGCTTATTGAGATTGACTTAAATTGTAGTGTAATAACACTTGCCCTTAACACTTGATAAACACTATAACCACATTGGTTGAATTTATCTAGTTTATGAAGGTTATCTTGGGTATTTATTTAAATTATAGTATAATGAATATATAGGTTTAAAGGGGGTTTTCCACCCTTTTTTAATTACTATATAGACCTTAAACAATGGAGTATTTGAATGAGGTTGGTTGCAGCTAATTAGAAAGAAATTAGCGATTTTTCCACCTTAGTTCAATACTCCTTTTTTTAATATACTAACTTTTTATGTCACTAAAGTTACTTACTAAGTGTCTAAATAAAAGTCATTATTTTATGTTTGCTTATGTTTGATTGGTTATCAGCTCTAATAATAAATCTAAAAAATACTATTAGAGGTTAATCGCAAACCCTGCAAATATAATTGATTTTTAGATGGCGTTCTTAGGAGTACCCATCACAGAGAGTGTTATGAATTTACAAAGGGTTGATTTAAACTTATTGGTTAATTTAGATGTACTATTGCGAGAAAAAAACGTTACTCGTGCAGCCGAGCAATTGGGCATAACTCAGCCTGCAATGAGTAACATCCTACGTCGTTTACGTAAATTATTTAATGATCCGTTATTGGTGCGCTCCTCAGAAGGCATGACTCCCACAGAACGGGCATTAGAGCTTCAGCCTCGAGTGCGTGAAATACTTGCTGAGCTTTCGCAATTGTTAGAGCCACGTACAGAATTTAGACCCTATACCACCTCTCGTGTGTTTAGAATCATGACCTCTGATTATGCCGAAGCGACCTTAGTACCTCGACTAGTTAAGGCTCTGCGTTCGGAGGCTCCCAATGTTATTTTAGACTTCTTAACGCCATCAGATGTCTCTTATAGAGATATGGAGCAGGGCAGAGTGGATTTGGCCATCAACCGCTTTAATGAGATACCACAAAGCTTCCACCAAGTGTTGGTATGGCGAGATACTTTCAGTTGTTTATTGTCAGCTGAAAGCCCTTATGCCAATCGCTTCAATCTAAAAAATTATTTAAAAGCACAACATGTTTGGGTCTCAAAAACAGGCATGGGAGTTGGTTTTGGGGTGAATCCAGATAAGTCAGGTGGTCTAGGATCTATCGATCAGGCGCTGCAACGTCTGGGCCAAAAACGTCAGATTAGTGTGTTCACTCGTCACTACCAGATGCCAGCGATGCTTGCTGCAAACAAAGATTTGATTGCGACTTTGCCGACCCGAGTGGCACGGATGCAAGCCAATAATGACAAAATTATATTAAAAGAGCCCCCTTTCTTTATCCCAGAGTTTGAGTTGACTATGGCTTGGTCTCCTTTATTACAGCATCATCCGGCACACAGATGGCTGCGTCAGTTAATTATGCATGTCGCGCGTCAAGTAGTGGCTGATGAAGAAGCCAGTGATGATGAGGTGCATAAAATAAGCCATTTATTTTAAATATATCAGGCAGTTAGGTTAACTTGTTTTAACAGATAGTGGACAGTTGTTTACATCCTTACAAAGTTAAAGTTCCTATTAATTGTTATGCTAGGAGCTGTTGATTAAAAACAGAGTGAATAAATAAAGTGACTAGTTAATACTAAAAATTAATGTGAATATTAATAGTAAAAATTAATGTGAATACTCATAAGAGATAAGCTCACATAATATAAAGTGTCACAATCTTAAAATCACTCGCAATACAACACAACTAGCATAATAATTAAGGATAGCAATATGTCAGACATTACTACTATAAACCCCACCACTGGAGAGAAAATTACTTCATATAGCTATATGAGTGATTCGGAAGTTAATAGCATTATTGATGCGTCTCACCAAGCATTTTTGAAATGGAGAGAAGAGACTCCAGAGAGTAGGGCCAAAGTCATTCGTTCAATCGGCGAAAAGTTGGTCGAATATAAAGAAGAATTAGCACGCTTAATGACCCAAGAGCGGGGTAAGACCTACAAGCATAGTTTGCAGGAAGTAGACCTTTGTAAAAGTATATGTGACTTTACCGCTGATAACGGCATTGAGGCTTTAACAGATGATGTTCGTGAGATTGAAGGGATTAAGAAGGGTATCGTAACTTATCAACCGATTGGTATTATCTATGGTATTCAGCCATGGAACTATCCTGCCTATCAGGTTATCCGCTATACAATTGCTAACTTAATGGCTGGTAACAGCATCTTATTAAAGCATGCGTCTAATGTGACCGGCTCAGGCTTACTTATTGAAAAGATTCTGCATGAGGCAGGCTTGCCAAAAGATCTATTTAGAGCGCTAATCATTAGCCATGATCAGTCTGAGCAAGTTATTGAAAATGATAAAGTCCGTGGAGTTACTTTAACAGGCAGCGATAAAGCAGGTGCTGTTGTGGCGCAGCAAGCAGCTAAGGTTCTGAAGAAGACCGTAATGGAGCTGGGTTCAAACGATGCCTTTATCGTTCTTGAGGATGCCGATTTAGAATTAGCCGCAGCAACTTGTGCTCATGCAAGACTGTATAATAATGGCGAAACTTGTGTGGCCGCCAAACGCTTTGTGGTTGTAGACTCTGTGTACGATAAATTCCGAGAGCTACTCATTGATAAGTTTAAGGAATATACGGTAGGTGACCCAATGCAGAAATCTACTAATGTTGGCCCTATGTCTAGCACTAAGCAGCGGGATACTCTACAGAAGCAAATGCAAGAGAGTATTGATAAAGGGGCGAAGATAGCCTATAGCAGCGAGTTGGATTCAAGCTTGTCTGAACAAGGCGCTTTCCACCCCTTAGTTATTTTAGAGAACATTACTGAGGACCAGCCTGCTTATAAAGATGAGTTATTTGGCCCGGTGGCCTCTTTAATTCGTGCCAAAGATGAAGAGGATGCCTTCCGTATCGCCAATGATAGCCGCTATGGTTTAGGCGGTGGTGTGTTCTCAAAAGATGAAGACAAAGCCATCCGTTTAGCAACGAAATACTTCGATACGGGTATGGTATATATCAATGGTTATAGCTTAGTACAACCCGGTCTGCCATTTGGTGGTGTGAAAAACTCTGGCTTTGGTCGTGAACACGGTGGCTTTGGCGTGAAAGAGTTTGTTAACGTTAAAGCGTTGCACGTGGTAGGAAAAGCTCCTGCTTAATTCTCAATAGCTATAATTTTCAGTAAATCAAAAGGCCCTCAGCACCCAACTGCTGAGGGCTTTTTTATTCATGGTAATCCGCTAGTGTTATCTAATGAGTAGTGAAAAGGCTAAAAGCTTTTTAAAATCCGCCAATCGCCAAATTATTTTGTTAGAATCCTAATGATTATCTTTAGTCGACTAGTTACTGTCTTTAATTGATAGTTGTTCTTTAGTTAATAGTTATTGTTTAATAAATAGTTGTTGTTTAATTAATAATTGTTGTTTAATGCATAGTCATTTTCTTTTTGTTAGCTTTACTGAGACTCCCAATAATGACCCCTGTTCAAAAGCGACCGCAAGTTAGTAGACAGATTATTAGTCTAATAAAAAGTTATATCTTAGTCATTTTAATACTGGTGTTCTGGCAGCTGTGTGTGTCATTAGGGTTTATTCCTGATTATTTATTACCATCACCCCTGCAGATTGTTGAAGCCTTTATTGAAGATTTTCCCTTACTAATGGAGCATGCTAAATACACTTTAGCGACTGCTTTTATTGGAACAGCGATAGGTCTTATCATCAGTTTTGTGTTATCGATAATTATGGATTTATCGAAGACTATGAAAGAGCTGATTTATCCTGTCATTTTATTAAACCAAACCATCCCCACCATTGCCATTGCTCCTTTATTAATTATCTGGTTGGGGTATGGAATCACCCCGAAAGTAGTTTTGGTGGTTTTAGCAGTATTTTTTCCAATAACCATTGCTTTGGTAGATGGCTATCAGTCTGTAAGTCGAGAGCATTTGAACCTTTTTAAATCGATGAAAGCTTCAAAGTATCAGCTGTATCGCCATTTGAAGATTCCTTCAGCTATGGGGTCGTTTTTTACTGGTCTGAAAGTGGCTTTATCCTATGCCCTCATCTCAGCAGTCATTGCTGAATGGCTAGGAGGATATCACGGGCTAGGGGTATATATGACACGGGTCCGCAAGTCTTATGATTTAGACAGCATGTTTGCGGTAATTTTTTTGATTAGTTTCCTAACTATTTTGCTCATCGGATTGGTGAAGTGGCTAGAGAGACGAGTGCTACGTCATAACTATTTATAAAGTAACCTTTAATCAAACAACTTTTATAAAACAATTTTAAAGAGGATTTATAGTGGAAATTCTAAGCTCAAGTCGAATTAAGACCAGCGCTGTTTACTCCATCGTGCTGCTGTCGTTATTGGCGATTATGGTGATAAGCTTAGCCGCTTGCCAGCCAAAAGCAGATAGTGCCAAGCAAGGAGACGAGGCTCTTACTGAAGTGGTTATCTCGTTAGACTGGGTGCCTAATACCAATCATACTGGTCTCTATGTAGCGCAAGAAAAAGGATACTTTAAGGACCAAGGCTTGGCGGTCAAAATCGTCCAACCAAGTGAAGACAGTGCCTCAACCCTAGTGGCCAACGATAGAGCAGATTTTGGGGTTTATTTTCAGCCGAATATGACCTCAAGATTGGCAAAAGAGGTGCCCATTACTGCTGTAGCTGCCATTTTACAGCACAATCCAGCGGGGTTATTAAGCTTAAAATCATTGGGGGCAAAGTCGCCAAAAGACTTAAGTGGAAAGCGTTATTCTACTTGGGAAGACCCTATTGACGATGCTACTGTAGCGCATATCGTGGGCGGTGACTTAGTAAAAATCCCAGGCGAAGCCACAGACGCCACGGCCGCGTTAAGAATGAATCAGTTTGACTATATTCTTGCCTACTATGGTTGGGATGGCATTCACGCCCAGTTAAAAAACGTGGATACCAATTTCTTTTTTTTAAGAGACTATGAGCCAATCTTTGATTATTATGCGCCAGTAATTATCACCAATAATAAATTGTTGGAAACTAAGCCTGAGTTGGTAAAGAAGACTTTAGCAGCGATGAAGCAGGGTTATATTTATGCGGCAAAAAATCCTGAAGAAAGTGCGGAGATCTTGATAAAGCATGCTCCTGAAACCAATAAAGAGCTGGCGTTGGCGAGCCAAAAATACATTTCTACTCAGTATCTAGATGAAGAGGGCGACTGGGGTAAGTTTGATTATGACCGCTGGGATAGATTCTATGATTGGGTCTATAAAAATGGTCTGTTAGAAAAACCACTTCCTCCTCAAGCTGGTGTCACTAATGACTATCTTTAATAAGCTAGTTGCTATTACTTGTGTTTGAGTTGCTTATAGCCGCTGTCCTGACCAATGCCCGAAAAAGTGAGTTGTCTCAATAATGGATAAGATACTGGTTTTAAAAGAAATTACCCATGCCTTTGACCAAAAGCCTATATTTGAAAATTTAAATATGGCCGTGGCAAAAAATGATGTGGTGAGCATCGTTGGCGCCAGTGGTGTCGGTAAGACCACTCTGTTTAATATCGCAGCCGGTCTATTGATGCCAACTTCAGGGCAAGTTTGGATAAAGGGGGTTGAGACCACAGGGCAGGCGGGTACAGTAGGCTATATGCTTCAAAAAGACCTGCTATTACCTTTCAAGAGTGTGTTTGATAACATTGCCCTGCCTTTAACGTTAAAGGGTTATAGTAAGGCAAAAATTGAAGAGATTGTGAGGCCACAGTTGCCCCACTTTGGTCTTCAGGGCTTGGAACAGCAGTATCCACAGACCTTGTCTGGTGGTCAACGGCAGCGAGCAGCTTTACTGCGCACTTATTTGAGTGATAATCCTATTATGCTACTCGATGAGCCTTTTTCTGCTTTAGACTTTGTGACCAAAGATGAGATGTACCACTGGTTTAGTCAACTGCAAAAACGCTTAGAGTTAACCTGCCTAATTATTACTCATGACATTGATGAGGCGATTTATTTATCTAATCACTTATATGTATTAAAAGGTTCTCCCGCACAGTTTACTGAGCAATTTGAAATACCTAAAGACGAAGGATTCATGGAGAGTCGACAATATTTGATTTTAAAAAAACAGATTCTAAAAGCGATCCAAGAGTAACTTGAAGAGCTTGCAAGTCTTTAATTGCTTTGAAAGTCATTTTTATTTTATAAACTGTATAACATAAAAAAGCCCAAGTTTAAGACTTGGGCTTTTTATTATTTAAATTAACCATTATGAGCTTTGACTGTTAAAGCAGCTGACTGCTAGCTAAAAGCCTATCTATTAGTTATCTAACCAAAGCTTTAGTGGTAGCTGTGGTAGATAAAGCGTTGCTGCTTTCTGCTTGTTGATGGCATCAAGATTTAATACACCTTGAGCAATTAGTAAGACGGTCCAAGGCAGTACCTGATGTTCAAGCTTTTGGACGCGGGCTTGTAGCTGTTCAGCAGACTCGCTGTGATCGACAGTAAGCATAGCCTGAGTCAATACTTGGCCGGTATCCAGCTCAGCGGTTACGATATGTACGCTACAGCCATGATGGATATCGCTAGATTCTAGGACACGCTGATGGGTATCTAACCCTTTATACTTAGGTAGCAGTGAGGGGTGTAGATTAATCATTGGCGCAGGCGAGCCGCTAATAAATTCATCACTAAGTACTCGCATAAAGCCTGCCAACACCACCAAATCAGGTTGCCACTCATTCAGCTGAGCGCTGGCATGACGCTCGAAGGTTTTGATTCCCATACGCTTACCAGCATTTTCACCTTCAGTGATATGAGAAAATACTGCTGTGGCTATGCCGGCTTGCTGTGCTCGAGTCACCGCATAAGCTTCTTTGACATTACTAATGACACCAACAATCTCGATAGGCAAGCTACCTGAGTTCATGGCATCAATAAGTACTTGAAGGTTGCTACCACTTCCTGAAACTAAGACAGCAACCTTTAACGGTTTTTGCGACAATTTTTGTGAATCAGTCATGTTACGAGTACACCACCGCATCATCAGTACGAGCGATAATTTCACCGAAGATGAAAGCTTTCTCACCGGCATCATTTAAGAGACTAACGGCTTGGTCAGCTACTTCAGCTGGAACCACAACCACGAAACCTACACCGCAGTTGAAAGTACGGTACATTTCAGACTGCTCAATGTTACCGTGCTTTTGCAGCCAGTTGAATAACTCAGGCATCTCCCAGCTTTGGGTATCAATTTTAGCTGCTAAATTCTCTGGCAATACGCGAGGTAAGTTTTCGGTAAAGCCGCCCCCAGTGATGTGTGACATCGCATGTAGTTTGTTATTGCCCAGTGCTTTTTGTAAGGCTTGGATAGATTTTACATAGATTTTAGTAGGGGCCATTAGCGCATCAGCAATAGGCTGACCGTCTAATGTCTCATCAGAGTTGGCAATATCTACGCCGCTAATTTCGATCACTTTACGGATTAGAGAATAACCATTTGAGTGAGCACCACTTGAAGCGATACCAATTAGGACATCGCCTTCAGCGACATTCTCACCAGTAATAACTTCAGACTCCTCAACCACGCCCACACAGAAGCCAGCCAAGTCATAATCCTCATCTTGGTACATACCTGGCATTTCAGCGGTCTCACCACCGATTAAAGCACAGTTAGACTGCTTACAGCCTTCACCGATACCAGCCACAACTGAGGCTGCAGTATCTACATCTAACTTGCCAGTAGCATAGTAATCTAAGAAGAACAGCGGCTCAGCACCACATACCAATAGATCGTTAACACACATAGCCACTAAGTCAATACCGATCGTATCATGACGGTCTAATTGAAGGGCTAGCTTAAGCTTGGTGCCCACGCCATCTGTTCCTGAGACTAATAGAGGTGATTTATAGCCTGTAGGGATACGGCATAAGGCGCCAAATCCACCAAGACCACCAACAACTTCAGGACGAGTGGTTGATTTAGCAATAGATTTAATGCGTTGAACTAGGGCATCACCTGCATCAATATCTACACCAGCGTCTTTATAGCTTAGCGAAGTTGGCTTGTCTTGAGTGGACGAGTTAGCAGATGCATTAGAATTTGGATGGCTCATGGTAGCAGCAGACCTTAATAAGCGAATGTGAGAATAAAATAATAGAAGATTAAGATAAAACTGAGTGCTCAAATTGGTAGAGTAAGCTAAGTTGGGTTACTCAAGTTAGATTACTATCGAATAGCAAACATCAGTTCTCTGGTGGCATTATACGCAAAAACACAAGGCTCGCAAAATTTAACGTGTATTAATTGATGATAAAAACAAAAAATGACTAAAATTCAGTTAATCATCACGCTGTTGTAGATTATTATAGAGTTAATTTTGATTTATTATTTTGTTTTTCACAGTTAAGTTATTACTTATCTCAAAAAAATAACCTCATTTCCTACCTAAAGCTTTTAAATTATAGAGAATACTGTCTATGCAAGTTGCAAGAATTGACCCTTTTTTTAAGCGTTTATTTGCCGTTATTGCCATAGGAATTGGTTTATGGCTTATATATTTGCTAATTCCTGTTATTTTGCCTTTTTTAAGTGCATTTATACTGGCTTATCTTCTTAATCCTATTGTTGCTCGATTGGCTCGTATTATGCCTAGGTGGCTTTCAATATTGATTGTTTATACCGCCATTATTTTGGGAATTGGTGCTTTATTATGGTGGTTGTTGCCTACATTATGGATTCAAATTGAATCGGCTTGGGAATATTTACCCAAATTAGTTGAGTGGTACAACAATGATATTCGCATATGGGTCAATGACAATAGTCGCTTTAATCTACCCCCATTAGAGTCACAAATTGTCTCAGAAACCCTGATGGATTATTTTAATAAAAACTATAATGTGGCAGATGCTCAGTCATTTTTAGTTTATATCATGAACTCAGGACTTGCCGTTATTAATAATACCGGTCTGGTAGTGCTAGTACCTATTTTAACTTTCTACTTCTTATTTAACTGGGATAAGCGTTTAGAAACTTGGAAACAAGCCTTACCGGCTGCCAGCGCCAGCAAAATTATTGAAATTGCGCGCGACTGTGATAAAGCATTAATGGCTTTTATTAAAGGTCAGCTGCTAGTCATGATTTTATTGGGTGTGGTCTATGCCGTACAGTTACAATTGATTGGATTAGAGCTTGGACTGATTATCGGGATGGTGGCAGGCATAGCCAGTTTTGTGCCTTATCTTGGCTTCGGGATTGGTTTTATTGCCGCTATCATCGCTGGTATCTTCCAATTCGGTATGGACTGGTTACAGCTAGGCCTTATCGTAGGTGCCTTTATGGTAGGACAAGCAGTAGAGGGTTATGTGTTACAGCCACTACTATTGGGTGATAAAATTGGACTGTCTCCATTGTGGGTTATCTTTGCTGTACTAGCGGGTGCCAGCTTAATGGGCTTCGTAGGCATGTTGATTGCGTTACCGGTTTCGGCCATTATTAATGTTTTATTCCGTCATGCTTACGCTGCTTATCAAAAGACAGATTGGTATAAAGGTAGAAAGCAGTATAAGTTGTTTGATTAAGTATAGGTTGACTAATAGTCAGTAAGCAGATAACAGAGTGTTTGTTAGGGTTTACTGGCTTATTGCAAGGTAATGTCATATTATTGTTCATAAAATTGTGATATAAATATACAAAGTTATGTCGAGCCGAGATACTAGCCTGATGACAAATCAATTAAGTTTAAATCTAGAAGTAAGGAGAGATGCTAGCCTGAGCGATTTTTCGGGACCGGGCTGGTCGACTTTAATCGATGCTGTTCGTCAACTGCATGTTGGCTTAATTGGACAGATGTATATCTATGGCAGTGCTGCTACTGGGAAGACTCACTTACTTTCAGCTATTTGCGAATCTTATATAGAGATGGATAAGTCTGCTATCTGTCTGTCTTTAAAAGAGCTTGTAAACACAGACGTAGGGGTGTTGGCTTCGCTTGAAAGCTTTGACTTGGTGGCGATTGATGATTTGGAAGCCATTAGTAAAAGTCGTGTGTGGCAGGAAGCCATCTTCCATTTAATCAACCGCAGCCGTGAAGGTCAGGGCCAATTAATCTTTGCAGCCAAAACACCGGCCACAGAGCTACCTTTTGAGCTTCCTGACTTATTAACCCGATTAATTCAGTCTCCAGCGTTTAGAGTGCCAGAGGGGCATGATATTGCAGACAGAAAAGCCATGCTTGAGTCGGTAATGCGTCGACGCGGTTGGCAGTTTGATCCTCGTATCACCGAGCATCTGCTAAATGAAGGGCCACACCGTATTGGCGGTATGCTTGATATCTTAAATGTTATACAGCCATTATTCTCTAACCTAAATCGCTCTCATGTATCGAAGGCTGTGATCAATCAGGCCATTACTATGATTGATGAGCAGACACTTATGGCGGAGCTTGAGGATATTCATCAAGAAGCTCACGAAGATTTCTTATCTAAATCAGAAGAGAGCAATCCTTACCGCGATAATATGACTTTGAATTTTTAAAAAAACATCAGATAATCTTTAAATTGTCATTTTTTCCGGTTATGCTACGGCATATTTTTATTTTTTTTATTAAAATTAATACTCATTTAATTCCAATACTCTTTAAGGCTAGCTCATGACTGATACAATCCACAAGCCCTTGCTAAACAAACTACTAACTTTCGCAGGTATTGGCTTATTCTCAGTATCATTGGCACATGCTGATGTGACTTTAAAAGTAGATGACAATATCAAGGTAACGGTTTTAAACGGTAAGCAGTACAACACTAGCTTATTTCAACCTTTACAACAGACTTTTGTCTTACAGCCAGGTAAGCACGTAATTACTGCTAAATATGATCGTTTGTATGATGATCTGCCTGGGGATAACCATGATTACTTGCGTTCTGGTAATGTGACGGTAACTGCTGATTTGAAAGACAATCAAACCTATCGTTTAGCGATGCCAGGTCAACCAGAGAGATATCATGAAGCCCAAAAATATGCCAAATCTCCAACATTAGCAGTTATGCAAGGCTCAACTGTTATTGCACAGGCCAGCGGCGCTGTTGAAGAAGGGGGTTTGTTCTCAGGATTGTCTTCTTTATTTGGTAGTAATGATGCTCAGGTAGAAAACCAAAAAGCAATTGCTGCGGTCAACAGCTCCTCATCAACCAGCTCAACTACAGCTATTGCTCCATTAGAAGCTACTAGTAATAGTGCTAAAGCTGATACTTTAGATAACTTTATGCAGCTTTGGTTACAAGCAACTCCTGATGAGCGTGAAAAAATTCGTCAGTGGATTCAAAAATAAGCCCTGTTTTGACCCTGCATTCTTGATTAATAAATACTTGATTAATAAATAGACGATAAAGTCTATTAATATTGTTTCTGAAACCCGTCAGGTTGCTGGCGGGTTTTTTTTGACTTGATTAATAAGATAAAAGCGCAGATTAATAAAATAAAAAGTTACAGGCAAACGCTAAAACGGTATAACGCCTTTACAATATGGCATAGTTTTAATATATTTATTTTGATAGTATATTATCAATTGCACAGCACTACTGTGCATGATAGTGGTTAAGTTAAATAAATTAATTATAAATAAGGATTTTATTATGGCACATTTACGTTTAGGTGATGATGCTCCAAACTTTGACGCCCCAACTACTGAGGGTGATATTAATTTTTATGATTGGGCAGGTGACAACTGGGTAGTATTCTTCTCACACCCAGCTGACTTTACTCCAGTATGTACCACTGAATTAGGTCGTGCTGCCGCTCTAAATGGTGAGTTTCAAAAGCGTGGTGTTAAGCCAATTTGTATCTCTGTAGATGATGTAGAAGACCACAAAGCATGGGCGAGTGATATCGGTGAAACTCAAGGTACTGAGTTAAACTTCCCAATCATTGGCGATGAAAATAAAAAAGTAGCCGAATTATATGACATGATTCACCCTAATGCGGCAACTACTCACACAGTACGTAGCGTATTTATTATCGATCCAAAAAAGAAAGTACGTTTAATTTTAACTTATCCAGCAAGTGTTGGCCGTAACTTTGATGAAATCCTACGTGCTATTGATGCGTTACAATTAACAGATGAGTATAACGTAGCTACTCCAGTTGATTGGAAAGATGGTGATGACGTTATTATTCCACCAAGCATCAAAACCGAAGATATTTCAGAAAAAGACTATCCAAAAGGCTTCACTGAAATTAAACCTTACCTACGTACCACACCTCAGCCAAATAAATAAGCTGGGTTTTTGAGTTTAAGGTTTAAACCAGAAACTTAGTAAGCTATAAAAGCTCTCATAACTCTAGTTGTGGGGGCTTTTTTATTGGCTTGTTTAATATGGACTTATCGTGCTAAGAACAATCCATTAACAAATAATGATATGGTGTTATTGCTTCAGTTTGATATGATAAAAGACGAAGTAGGGATAACTAAAATTATAGCTACTAAAAATAAAACTAAATCAAAAGGAGTTTGAAATGAAAAAATTATACTTAACTCGTATGGCGCCTAACCCACGCAAAGTGGTACTTCTGCTACAAGCTAAAGGCATAGGTATCTACACAACTTAAAAAGAGCAAAAAAGAATGATAGAATCTTCCAGTATGGCATAGATAAAATGGAGCTAGATACGAGGCTCATCAAACGATATCAACAACTCGTACACAATCACACTCACCCAAACGGTTATCTACATGCTGGTATGAAAGCAACTATGGATACTAAAAGCAGTTTTGCTCAGACCCAAGCGTTATGGCGATTTGTGCATAATGACAACATCAGCTATCAAGAGCTTAGTAAGCCGTTACTTGAAAACAGCTTACAAGGATGTCGAGAGGACTGCAAACGCTATGGGCTAGTAATGC